>NZ_CP135990.1:1898220-2530960 GCF_030315915.2 Providencia zhijiangensis
GCAAATTAGTGAAGAAGGCCGAGGGGTACTGCTGTATCACCGTCAAGAAGGTCGTAATATTGGGTTACTGAACAAAATCCGTGCTTATGCATTGCAAGACCAAGGATTAGATACCGTTGAAGCTAACCTAAAATTAGGGTTTAAAGCCGACGAACGTGATTTTACCCTGTGTTCTGATATGTATAAATTATTAGGCATTAATGAAGTTCGCTTACTGACTAATAACCCGAAAAAAATTGATATTATGCGTGAAGCAGGTATCAACGTTGTTGAACGTGTGCCGTTAATTGTTGGACGAAATCCTAGCAATGAACATTATTTAGATGTGAAAGCACAAAAAATGGGTCATATGTTATTTAAGCACCAATAATTACCCTTCTCAATCAGGAAGAGCATCCCTTGCTCTTCCTATTATTCTCGCCTTAATTCCCATTTTCATCATAACAATCGAATCTATAACAATTGACGAGTGATATATTCACATTCTTTTTATAAGGTTTATACTGTTCGCAACTTAATCCCATTCATTATTAAATACATCGAAAAATAAGAGTTGAACATTCCCACATAATAATCCGAATGGGAAATGTCTATTTTTCGTCTACCAAGGAGATAGTGTGAATAACCTGCATTCCATCCAGCGCATGAGAAGACTGCGTAAAAGTGAACAATTCCGCGACCTATTCCAAGAAACCCACCTCTCCATCAATGACTTGTGTTTGCCTATTTTCGTCGAAGAAGGCTTAGATGATTACGCACCGATTGCGAGTATGCCAGGCGTTGTGCGTATTCCAGAAAAACGCTTAGCCTATGAAATTGAGCGTATTGCAAAAGCGGGCATTAAGTCGGTCATGACCTTCGGTGTGTCTCATCACTTAGATGAAAATGGTAGCGATGCATGGCAAGACAATGGTCTGGTAGCGCGTATGTCTCGTATCTGTAAAGAGACCGTCCCAGAAATGATTGTGATGTCAGATACCTGTTTCTGCGAATACACATCTCACGGTCATTGCGGTGTGATGCACGGTGACGTGGTTGATAACGACCAAACTATCCATAATTTAGGTCTGCAAGCCGTTGCTGCTGCACGTGCGGGTGCTGACTTTATCGCTCCTTCAGCTGCAATGGATGGGCAAGTTGCCGCAATTCGCCATGCACTTGATGAAGCCGGATTTACCGATACGGCGATTATGTCTTACTCCACGAAGTTCGCTTCCGCGCTGTATGGCCCATTCCGTGATGCAGCAGGTTCATGTTTAAAAGGTGACCGTAAAACTTACCAAATGAACCCAATGAACCGCCGTGAAGCGTTGCACGAATCACTAATTGATATGCAAGAAGGCGCAGATGCGCTGATGGTCAAACCGGCGGGTGCATATTTAGATATTATCCGTGACCTACGTGAATGCACCCAATTACCGATTGGGGCTTATCAAGTCAGTGGTGAATACGCCATGATCAAATTTGCCGCGCAAGCAGGCGCCATTGATGAAACTCGCGTCACATTAGAAAGCTTAGGGGCCATTAAACGCGCTGGAGCCGATTTAATCTTTACTTATTTCGCCCTGCAATTAGCTGAAAATAAGATCCTGTAATCTCTATTTAAGATAGCAAAACGCCAATACTGGATATAAATACAGTATTGGCGTTTTTGTTCATTTCCGCTTATTTATTCAACGACATGAGCGTTAACTCGCCTTTTTTTGTTGAAATTCTAGTTGCTCGGATAGACGGTCTGCATACATTTGAGCTGTTTCTGGGGTCAGTAGCCCTGCAATCAGAAGATCTTTTTTACCATTTGCAAGGTTAGCAACGACGCCCCACGTTTCGATATCCATGGCTTCACAATCAAGTTCGTGATCAGTGACAGGCAAAATATCAAAGAAATCTTTTAGAGGTGCAATAGAAATTGCGATGTACTCGGCATTCAAGCCTAATGGGAACTCTTTATCTGCATATAATCTTAAATCATGGACTTCGGTTTCTGGGGTTCTCATGACAACCGAATAGAGATTCGGAATATGTTCTAAAATGTCACGAACTTCGTCATTCGCACCCGCACAATGTGAAGTGCTTAATAGAATGTCCGCCGCCCATAATGCACCCTTGAAAAAATCAGTTTCATTGATATTTGCCATATTGATTTCCTTTACGCTATTTTCGATAAATGCGGTCACTTCATTCCATCAAACTACTGAGCTTTTTCTGAATACTGACTATCACAATAACTGAGAAACTGACTAAAAAACTTGAGAAATAACAATATTAAGCGTTAATAAAGAAAAAACGCCCACAAGAGCTTTGAATATACTCAAAATTCTGCAGGCGCCATAAACATAGATTAATTGAGCATTTGGCGGATCACATAATGCAAGATCCCACCGTGTCGGTAATATTCCATTTCAGTTGCCGTATCGATGCGGCAACGAGTATTCACCTCTTTCACTTTACCATCACCATATGTAATTTTGACGGTGATATTTTGACTTGGTGTCAGAGACTGCAAACCGGCAACATCAATACACTCATCACCTTTTAAACCAAGGGTTTTGCGGGTTTCGCCACCTGTAAATTCTAATGGAATCACCCCCATACCAATTAAGTTAGAACGGTGAATACGTTCATAGGATTCAGCGATCACCACACGAACACCCAATAAATTAGTGCCTTTTGCTGCCCAGTCGCGGCTAGAGCCTGAACCATATTCTTTACCTGCAATAATGGCTAACGGGCGTTTTTGTTGCTGATACAGCATCGCCGCATCAAAGATAGCCATCTGTTTACCTGTTGGAATATGTAAGGTATATCCGCCTTCCACGCCCGGTACCATTTCATTACGAATACGAATATTGGCAAACGTACCACGCATCATGACTTCATGGTTACCACGACGAGAACCGTAAGAGTTAAAATCCGCAACCGCCACACCGTGTTCTTGGAGATAACGCCCCGCTGGACTTTCCTTCTTAATATTTCCCGCCGGAGAAATATGGTCAGTCGTCACCGAATCCCCGAGAATAGCGAGAATGTTTGCCCCGTGAATATCAGCGACAGGCTTAGGTTGCGCAGGCATGTTTCCAAAGAATGGTGGATGGCGAATATAGGTTGAATCCCCTTGCCAATGGTAGGTTGACGAGCTTTCAACATCCAACGCACGCCAAGCTTCATCACCTTCAAAAACCGCGTTATATTCCTTATGGAACATATCGGTTTTGACTTTCTCAACCGCGCTGGCAATTTCCGCGCTGGATGGCCAGATATCTTTCAAGTAGACAGGCTGCCCCTGTTTATCCACACCTAAAGGGTCGGTTTTTAAATTAACGTGCATATTGCCCGCTAGTGCATAGGCAACGACGAGTGGCGGTGATGCCAGCCAGTTGGTTTTTACCAACGGATGAATGCGCCCTTCGAAGTTACGGTTACCTGAAAGCACAGCTCCAACCGTCAGATCAGATTGCTTAATCGCCTCTTCAATTGGTGCAGGTAACGGACCGGAGTTACCAATACAGGTCGTACAACCATACCCCACAAGGTTAAAGCCCAGTTGATCAAGATAAGGGGTTAATCCCGCTAGCGCGAGGTAATCAGTCACGACCTTCGAACCCGGCGCGAGAGAAGACTTAACCCATGGCTGACGAGAAAGCCCTTTTTCTATCGCTTTTTTCGCCAGTAAGCCTGCCGCCATTAATACGCTAGGGTTAGAGGTGTTGGTACAGGATGTGATAGCGGCGATCACTACCGCACCATCGGTAAGGTCAAATTCCTGCCCTTGAAAATTCACGCGAGGATGCGCATGTTTGTTTTGCTTATTCAGCTCTAAATCCACAGCACCTTGGAATGCTTTCGGAACTTGGCTCAGTTCAACGCGGTCTTGTGGACGTTTAGGCCCCGCAAGGCTCGATTCTACCGTCCCCATATCCAGTGCTAAGGTACTGGTGAAAATCGGTTCATCCCCTGGATGGCGCCATAAACCTTGTTGTTTGCTATATGCTTCCACCAGCGCGATTTCATCATCTTCACGCCCTGTCAGTTTCATATACGCAAGGGTAATTTCATCTATAGGGAAGAAGCCGCAGGTTGCCCCATATTCTGGTGACATATTGGCAATGGTCGCGCGATCGGCTAATGGCAGGTCGGCTAATCCATCCCCATAGAATTCAACAAATTTACCCACCACACCATGCTTACGTAGCATCTGAGTGACGGTTAATACCAAGTCTGTCGCGGTGATCCCTTCTGCTAATTTACCGGTTAGCTTGAAGCCCACCACATCGGGGATCAGCATGGAAACAGGTTGCCCCAGCATCGCGGCTTCTGCTTCAATTCCGCCAACGCCCCAGCCTAATACCCCCAAACCGTTGATCATGGTGGTGTGAGAGTCAGTTCCAACCAAAGTATCGGGATAAGCAACTAATTTTCCGTCGACCTCTTCATGCCAAATCGCTTTACCGAGGTATTCAAGGTTAACTTGGTGGCAAATCCCCGTTCCCGGCGGTACCACCCTAAAGCGGTTAAACGCTTTTTGTCCCCAACGTAAAAATAGGTAGCGTTCGTGATTACGCTTCATTTCAATTTCGACGTTATCATCAAACGCTTGGGAATTACCAAACTCATCGACCATCACTGAGTGGTCAATGACTAAGTCAACGGGAGATAATGGGTTAACTTGGTTGACGTTGCCACCAAGGGATTTAACCGCTTCACGCATAGCGGCGAGGTCGACAACCGCGGGAACACCGGTAAAGTCTTGCATCAGCACCCGCGCAGGACGATAAGCAATTTCTCTATCTGCATGGGCGTTTTTTTGCCAATCGATAATGGCTTGGAGATCGGCGTCTACGACGGATTTACCGTCGATATGACGCAGTAGGTTTTCGAGTAGAACTTTGAGGGATTTAGGAAGTCTCGCCCCTCTGCCTAATTGTTTCTCTGCAAGGGCAAGACTGAAGTAATTATACTGTTTGTTACCGACATTCAGTGTTGCTGCACTGTTTGTTTTTAAACTCAACGACATAACTCCTCCTTGGCGTTTTTATCACCTTATTTTTTTACGCAGTATTATTAATCATAGTCCTCATAATCATTTCCTCTATAGATTTTGTGCCAATTAAAGAATAGGAAGCTCAATTTCTTTGAAAAATTCTTCAATATCTTCGTTGTTACGCAAGGCAATGGCTTTATCCACCACATCACGCGTGAGATGCGGGGCAAAACGCCAAATAAAATCATACATATAGCTGCGTAGGAAACTGGTACGTTTAAAACCGATTTTCGTGGTGCTGTAACTAAACTTATCACGCATATCGATAACCACGAGATCTTTATCCACCTCAGGATCCACCGCCATACTGGCGATAATACCAATCCCTAAACCGAGCTTCACATAGGTCTTGATCACATCCGCATCTGTGGCAGTGAAAATAATTTTGGGTTCTAAGCCCACTTTTTGAAATGCGACATCCAGCTCTGAACGCCCAGTAAACCCGTGGGTGTACGTCACAATTTGGTATTCTGCAATATCTTCAATCGTAACATTCTTTTTCTCGGTCAGAGGGTGCCCTTTAGGGACAATCACACAACGGTTCCAGTGGTAGCATGGCAACATAATAAGGTCGCTGTACAGATGGAGCGCTTCTGTTGCGATAGCGAAATCACTATTTCCTTTGCAAACTTCTTCAGCGATTTGGGTTGGCGAGCCTTGCTGCATATGCAAGGAAACATGAGGATAACGTTCAATAAAGGTTTTAATCACCGGTGGTAAGGCATAACGGGCTTGGGTATGCGTCGTGGCGATTTTTAAACTACCGCGATCAGGAATGGTATGCTCACCGGCGACAGAGCGGATGGCCTCAATTTTGGAGAGTACTTCACGGGAAATACGTACGACTTCCTCACCGGCTGGAGTCACATGCGTCAAATGCTTACCACTACGCGCAAAAATTTGAATACCTAGCTCATCTTCCAACATTCTGACTTGTTTACTGATCCCCGGTTGGGAAGTAAATAACCCTTCTGCTGTCGATGAAACATTCAGGTCGTGATTCACCACTTCAACAATATATCGCAGTTGCTGTAACTTCATACTCGCTCCACCTCTTACAGGAAATCATTTCTGCTATAGCTAAAAAACATTACATATAACAAAAAGTAATATTGTTTAATTTATATATAACCAATATAACATCAAACTAATGAGAATAAACAGTATGATGATATTATTTCATCTTGCTGTGAAAAAAAGACGGCACCCAAGTAAGGTATTGCAAAGTCAGATTATTTTTTTCTTCAACTATGCTTGAATAATTAGCATACGAATTTTATTTCCATTTTTGCGGTGAGCATCCTATTTAGACTACAGAGAGGTTATCTAGATGCGTATAAAAGTTTTAGCCCTGATGGTCGGTTTATCAACCCTATCCTTTGCGCCTCACTTATTAGCAAAAGAGCTATCTTACGGCCAGCAAAAAATCGTGTTATCTGACACCATCGTACCGGGTAATGATTTTTACCAGTACGTTAACCATGATTGGATTAATAAAGCGAAAATCCCAACGGGCATGCCACGAATTAACTCTTTCGTGGATTTGTATTTAAGTACCGAAAAGCAAACTCAATCGATTATCGATGAATTAAAGCAAGCCCCTGAGAGCAGCTTGGATCATAATCAGAAAAATATTCGTAACTTATATTTGAGTTATTTAGATGAGGCCAGCATTGAAAAAGCGGGTTTAACGCCAATCAAATCCGACTTAGCGGCCATTGCTAAAGCCAAAGATCATAATGATATTAGCCGTCTGATGACGCTGCCGGGTTATACTTCCGTGCTCTCTTATTGGGTAGATTTAGACGCCAAGGCGCCAGATACGTATATTCTGTATCTTGGTCAAGGTGGGCTGGGGTTACCTAATCGTAATTACTACCTTGACGATACCCCGCAAATGAAAGAGATCCGCAAAAACTACATTGCGTATATTGCGACAATCTTGAAATTAGCCGGCGAAAAAGACGTTAAGAAAAAAGCGCAGCAGCTCTTCGACCTTGAAAAATCCATTGCTGAAGTACATTGGAGCCCAGAAGCTCGCCGTGACACCATCAAAAATTATCACCCTATGACCCTCGCTGAAATGAAGAAATTTACCGATGGTTTTGCGTGGGATAGTTTTATTCAGCACTGGAAATTAACGGATCAGCAACTGGCGAAAGTGGTGGTTGAGAATGATACGGCGGTAGAAAAAACGGCGCAGATTTTTACCAAAACCCCGGTTTCAGTCTTGAAAGATTATCTAACGTTCCAGTACGTGAACGACCATGCCAGTTATCTGAACAAAACCTTATCTGATGCACGCTTTGATTTTTATTCGAAAAAACTCAATGGCGTTGAAAAACAGCGGACTCGTCAAGAACGTGCACTTCAAACGGTCAATTCCCTGCAAGGTGAGCCTCTCGGACAGATTTATGTAGAGAAATATTTCAATCCACAATCTAAAGAAAAAATCCAAGATTTAGTCAGTTATGTGCGCGGTACCTTTAATGCACGCCTGAAAGATAATGATTGGATGGATGAACCCACCCGCCAAGAAGCGCTGAAAAAATTAGAGCAGTTTACGGTTAAAGTCGGCTACCCTGATAAATGGAATGATTTTAGTAGCGTTAATTTGAAACCAAATACGTTGATGGATAACTATAAGCAAATGGAAGCGTGGTCATACAACGATGCCATGAGCAAAATTGGTCAACCTGTCCGCAAATGGGAATGGGGTATGACACCGCAAACCATCAATGCGTATTTCAATCCAGTGCAAAATGAAATTGTGTTCCCTGCGGCTATTTTACAAGCACCATTCTTCGACCCAAATGTGGATCCTGCTTATAACTACGGTGCCATCGGGGCAGTAATCGGTCATGAAATGGGCCACGGTTTTGATGACCAAGGCAGCTTATATGATGGTACAGGTCAACTACGCAATTGGTGGAGCGACAGCGCCAAAGAGCATTTTAAAGAGAAAACGGCCAAGTTGGTGGACCAATATAATGGCTTTGCCGTTGATGGCCAGAAAGTGAATGGCGAGTTAACCCTCGGCGAGAATATTGGGGATTTAGGCGGTTTAAATATCGCACTAAGCGCCTATAAGCAATTTGCTAAAGAGAACTACCCAAATGGTGAGCCTCCGATTATTGATGGTATGACTGGCTTGCAGCGTTTCTTTATTTCCTGGGCCAGAACCTGGCAGGAGTTGTCGAATAAGGAATCTGAGCGCAACAAGATCCTCACCGATCCACACAGTCCAAATCAGTTCCGCGCTAATGGTGTTGTCCGTAATATCGATGATTGGTACACTACCTTCGGCGTTGATAAGGATAATGCCCTATACCTCGCACCGGAGAAACGAATTAAGATTTGGTGATTGGTTGAGTCGGTAAGATAATGTTGAAAAGCCTCTTGGATAAGAGGCTTTTATTTTTAGAGTGACCCGTCCTAAATAAGATTAAAAATACTTTGTAAGATGGAGTTTAGCTCGGCCAATAATAGATTTTTCTGGTTATGTTAAAAATTCGACTCAATCGTTATACTTCATTTAATTTGTTTATGCTAATCTACGTCGCACAAAATTAAGAGTGATAAGTATTCAAGTTTAGTTATGAAACAGAAAATAAAAAATACATTTTTAAGCAAAATGATGCTTAAGTTTATTTCCGTCTTTATTCTTTTTTCAATATTACATGAGGTAATGGGCTATCCATTTAAGCCTCTTTACGTCTTGTTACTAAGCATCGCATTACTTTATTTAAACAATGGATTATATCGATTTTTTGTTTTATTTTTCACCATACTAGCGAGTTCATATTTGCCTATTGGTTTAATTTATGGCCCTCCAACATATAATACGGTTGCTTCCTTTTATTATACTGACATACAAGAATCACGAGAATTCATATCAAATATAGATAATAAGTATTATATTTATTCTATCATTACACTAGTTTTTGGAGTCTTTGTTAGCTTTATTAAAGCCGATAAAGTAAATTATCTCAAAAAGACAATGCTAAGTATCGTGATGATTGTTTTCCTTTTCACTCCATCAAAATATGCGTTAAGTGGTAAATATGAGAAAGCGGCTAATTCGGGCGCTCCAGAAACGCGCTTTTTTACAGAACTAATTTACTCAATTCATTCATTAATCGATGAGATTGATTTGTATACAAGTGATGACACGTTTAAAATTGCAGGGATTAATAACCAATATGATACTTATGTTATTGTTATTGGAGAAAGTGTCCGAAAAGATTTTATGCAGGAATATGGATTTAAAATACAGAACACTCCCTTTATGAGCTCCATCGATGGGATTTTCTTTACTAACTACATTTCGGCTGCTAGTTCGACACAGCCATCTTTAACACATAGTTTATCTCTATACCCTAGAATCGGGAATAATATCATGACACTAGCTAATAAAGCAGGTTTTGATACTTATTGGTTATCTAATCAAGGGTTTGTTGGGGAGTATGATGGCTCAGTTGCCGCTATTGGACGTAGAGCAAATAATAGCTTCTTTATTAAAAGAGGAAGCTCAGATGATAAGTTAATCTCTCCAGATGTGGCATTATTGCCAGAATTTAAGCTGGCTTTAAAATCAAAAGGTTCCAAAAAGCTCATTGTTGTTCATCTTATGGGTAGCCATACTCCATTTTGTACTAGAACAGAGGGGCAATATGACTATTTTTATCAGAACCAAAAATTCTCTTGCTATGTACAAAGTATAAAAAATACAGATAAATTGCTGTCAGAAATTTATTCTGACTTAAGTAAAACTCACTCTAAGTGGTCCATGATGTATTTTTCCGACCATGCGTTGTCTTTAACGTATGACAGAAATGAGTTAGCACATAGTGATAAATACAAACAAAATTATGAAGTGCCATTTTTTATTACATCTTATAATTCTAATCAAAAAGAAACGATAAATAACCGCCGCAGTGGTCTAAACTTTATGTCTTTGTTTTCTCAATGGTTAGGAGTAAATGAAAGTAGCATTGAAGGCAATTGCGATATGCTATCTAAAAATGATTGCACCGATCAGAATTTCATCATCGATTTTAATAAAAACCGTCGAATTTATGATGATTTACCTGATGATTATTCTAAGTAATAACAAGTCTGCGTGCTATGTAATAAACGTAATTATTAACGTTTAAACAAAGCAGCTAGCGCGGATATCTCGGGTCACATACAAAAGTATGTGACCCGAGATATCCAAGTGACGCCAACGCAGTTATCACGCGAATTATACTCCAAAAACTTCCTTCTAAATAATTCGTGCTGTAGCAAGGCGGCAAATGAGCTAATCCCTAGGAACATACACAAGTTTGTAACTAGGGTTAGTGAGTGTAGCCAACACAGCTACGGTGCGAATTATGACGAAGGAATGATGCCGCAAGCCATTCTTGCCCCACCACCGCCCAACGCTTCTGGATGATCGGAATAATTATCCCCACCCGCATGCACCATCAGTGCGCGGTTTTGGACATCTTTCAAGGATTTTAATTTTGGCGCTAACACGCTGTAGGTAGCATTACCTTGGCTATCAACCACTAAGCCCGGTAAATCTCCGAGGTGGCCTGTTTTGTCATAAGGTCCTTTGTGAACCCCTGTTTTGGCTGGATCTAAATGTCCGCCCGCTTTTAATGCTGGTACGGTTTTACCGTCTTTTTCACCCGGTTCGCAACTTGGGTTTTCATGTACATGGAAACCATGCACGCCACCCGCTTGCAAGCCTGAGAGTTTAGGCGTGAAGAGTAATCCGTATTCAGTTTCAGAAATCACCACTTCACCAATAGCTTTACCCTCACCTTTGGCTGTCGCTTCTTTCAACTCTACCGTAGTTTGTGCCGCATACGCTGCGCTAGTTGTGAATAGTGCCGCTAATAAACATAATTTGAACTTCATACTGCCTCCAGTCATTCACTGTGATTATTATCCTTAAGCTAAACGTTAGCATAATAAATGAATGAAAATGGGCGATTACTGCTTTTGTTATGTGAGAGCTATCGAATTATGAATAAAAAAAGAGCCCAGAGGGCTCTTCTATATGATTTCAGATTTGGCTTTGGCTTTGGCTTTGGCTTTTATTTTGAACTTCATTACAGAATTCCAAACTATTATTCTAAATAGTTCGCGTTAGAACAAGGCGGCTAGCGCGGATATCTCGGGGAGCATACATGAGTATGTGACCCGAGTAGCCAAGTGACGCCAACGCCGTTATCACGCGAAATATGACGAATAATTACTCTTTGGGTTTCCATTGCCCATCAACATAAAACGCACTCCACCCCGTCGCCTTGCCATCTTTCTCGGACGAAACATATTGCTGTTTTGTCTTGCGGCTAAAACGAACTACTGTTGGGTTGCCTTCTTCGTCTTGTGCTGGTGCTTCCGCTAAGTACGCCAGTTTTTCCGGTAGTCTGTCTTTAAATCGTTGCAGCTCTGCCACTAATGGCGCACGTGTTTCCCTCGATTTCGGGAAGGTGTTTGCGGCAAGGAATACACCAGCAGCACCATCACGTAACACAAAATAAGCATCCGATTTTTCACACGGTAATTCTGGTAACGGTACTGGGTCTTCTTTCGGTGGTGCAATTTCACCGCTTTTTAAGATCTTGCGGGTATTTTTACACTCTTCGTTGGTGCAACCCATGTATTTCCCAAAACGTCCCATTTTTAGGTGCATTTCAGAACCACATTTATCACACTCAATCACCGGACCATCGTAACCTTTGATGCGGAACTCGCCTTCTTCGATTTCATAGCCTTCACATGCTGGGTTGTTACCACATACATGCAATTTACGACCATTATCAATCAGGTAGCTGTCCATCGCAGTGCCACATTTTGGACAACGACGTTTTGCTCTTAAGGCGTTAGTTTCTGCATCGTCGCCTTCGAGGATGTTTAATACTTCATCTTCAGGGATCAGATTGATGGTTTTCTTGCAGCGCTCTTTTGGTGGCAATGCATAGCCAGAGCAGCCTAAGAATACCCCTGTGGATGCGGTACGAATTCCCATATGACGTTCACAGTCAGGACAGATAATCGAAGTGATCACCATTGGGTTGGTACGCATGCCGCCTTCTTCTGGATCTTTTTCTGCGACATCAAGCTGCTTGCTGAAGTCAGAGAAAAATTCATCCAACACCGCTTTCCACTCTGCTTCATGATTCGCAACGTGATCCAGCTGGTTTTCCATGCGAGCGGTAAAGTCGTAGTTCATCAGGTCGTTGAAGTTTTCTTCTAAACGGTCTGTAACGATTTCACCCATTTTTTCCGCATAGAAACGGCGGTTTTCCACTTTTACGTAGCCACGATCTTGGATCGTTGAAATGATTGCCGCATACGTTGATGGGCGACCAATGCCACGTTTTTCTAATTCTTTAACCAAAGAAGCTTCACTAAAGCGCGCTGGTGGCTTAGTAAAGTGCTGGCTTGGTAGTAATTCCAGCAGTGATAATTCAGCACCTACTTGAATCGCAGGTAATGTTTTATCTTCGTCATTTTTACGTAGTGCTGGCATGACTCTTGTCCAACCATCAAAACGTAACGTACGGCCTTTGGCTTTTAATTCGAAATCTCCCGCTTTCACCGTTAATGTGGTGGAGTCGTATTTTGCTGGGGTCATTTGACATGCAACAAATTGATTCCAAATTAACTGGTAGAGGCGCTTCGCATCATTTTCCATGTCTTTCAGTGAATCAGGTAATACATCAACACTGGATGGGCGGATAGCTTCGTGCGCTTCTTGGGAGTTATCTTTACTGGTGTAAACGTTGGCGTCTTTTGGCAGATACTGAGCGCCAAAGTTATCGGAAATATAACCACGTACCATGTTCACTGCATCTTGGCTCAAGTTCGTTGAGTCCGTACGCATATAAGTGATGTAACCCGCTTCATATAAGCGCTGAGCCATCATCATAGTTTTCTTCACACCAAAGCTTAAGCGAGTACTCGCCGCTTGTTGGAGTGTCGACGTGATAAACGGTGCACTTGGTTTACTGGACGTTGGTTTATCTTCACGATCAATTACTTGATAACGAGCTTTTTCCAGTAATTTAACCGCTGCTTCCGTTTGGACTTTATTAACAGGTTTAAAGGCTTTCCCCGCTTGGGAAGTCACTTCTAAACGTAAGTTAACGGCGTTTTTATCCGCTAAATCCGCATGGAGCTCCCAATATTCTTCAGGAACAAACGCTTTAATTTCACGTTCACGCTCAACAATAAGTCTTACTGCGACGGACTGTACGCGTCCAGCAGATAATCCGCGCGCCACTTTTTTCCATAATAATGGAGAGACCATATACCCAACAACACGGTCCATAAAGCGACGAGCTTGCTGAGCATTAACACGGTCGATATTCAATTCGCCCGGACTTTCAAATGCTTGAGTAATTGCATTTTTAGTGATTTCGTTAAACACCACTCGGCTAAAACGAGAATCATCACCACCGATCACTTCACGTAAATGCCACGCAATAGCTTCCCCTTCACGGTCAAGGTCCGTCGCGAGGTAGACGTGGTCAGCATCTTCGGCTAACGCTTTTAATTCAGAAACCACTTTTTCCTTACCCGGCAGAATTTGATAATTCGCCTTCCAACCATGATAAGGGTCGATCCCCATGCGTTTAACTAACGCTTCTTGCGGATCCTTTTTAACTTTCTTTGTTTTGTCGGTCTTTGCTTTATCGGTAGATGAGCCTGTACTCTTTGGTGAGCCGGATTGTGAACCAGAGCCGCTTTTCGGCAGATCACGAATGTGGCCAACGCTGCTTTTTACAACGTAGCCACTGCCAAGATACTTATTGATCGTTTTGGCTTTTGCCGGGGACTCCACTATAACAAGAGCTTTACCCATATTTACCTTTACCTACTATCAACGAAGGCGCATTTTTCTATTCAAATGCGCAAAATGAGAATCTCTTTTTTATATTGCGACAGAATCACAATATATCAATATTTTTTCGCACAATAATTTGTAACGAAACGAATTTTATCCATCAGTCACATTATTTTGTAAAGCATACAAATTGCTCTAGTTGACTGATTTTAACCACATAATGCAGTTTAGCCGCATTGAAAAACACACACTGTACCTGATAAAATGCTAGAAGCAACCAATTATTTTTTCAAGAGAGGCATTCTATGAACAATGAGATTCAAACTATTTCAAAGCAAGAACTGCTTGAAAAAGCCAACGAAATCATCAAAAACCACGATGAGTACCTTGATGGCATGTTCGTGGATAATGTCGAGCAACATCGCGATGTTTTAGTTTTCAAAGGCGAATTCTTCCTTGATGAAAACGGGATCCCATCCCTAAAAAGTCCAGCAGCTTTTAATATGTATAAGCATTTGGCGCACCTATTTTCTGATAAGTACCGACTGCAAGAATCAGAATAGTCATAAAAAAATACCGGCTTTTATAGCCGGTATTTTTAAGGGTAGTTCAACATAAATATTGTGTCATGAATATTCAGTGAACATTATGGCTTTTTTATAAAAGCGGCTTTTGCCCACGCTGCCACCAGCGTAATAATAGCTTATCCGCACTCTCTGCAGCGCTACTGGTAAAGCGCTCTACCATTTTCTTGCTCATCACAAAACGGATGCTGATAATTTCTTTGGTTTCGATTGCATTGATGATCAAATCATCACTAACACCAATTTGGTCAACGAGCCCTTTCTCTAGCGCTTGCGTTCCATACCAATATTCGCCTGTTGCCACCGCTGCAATATCAAGAGATGGACGATTTTGATGAACAAAGTCTTTAAACAGTTCGTGAGTTGAATTCAGATCTTCAACAAATTTCTTACGCCCCTGCTCTGTATTTTCGCCAAGCATCGTCAGAGTACGTTTATATTCCCCTGCAGTGTGCAGTTCCACATCCACATCGTGTTTTTTCAATAATCGGTGAATATTTGGAACCTGAGCGACAACACCAATAGAGCCTATAATAGAAAACGGTGCCGCAACGATTTTATTCGCGATACACGCCATCATATAGCCACCACTTGCCGCAACTTTATCAACTGCAATTGTTAGCGGGATATTTTTTTCTTTCAATCGCATCAACTGAGAAGCTGCTAAGCCATAGCCATGGACTAAACCACCTGGGCTTTCTAAACGTAGTAAAACTTCATCTTGTTGATCCGCAACTGCCAGAATTGCACTGATTTCTTCACGTAAAGAGCTAACTTCACGAGCATCCATACTGCCTTTAAAGTCTAAGACATATAAGCAAGGCTTTTTGACGGCTGTTTGCCCCATTTTCGCCCCGGCTTTCTCATTTTTAGACTTGGCTTTTTCCTGCTTTTTAAATGCCTTTGACCACGCTTTTTGCTCAGAATCATTCATTTTGATCTGCTGCATTTGACGTTGGCGTTCACGGTAACTTTCACCTAGGTCAGTAATTTTTAACGCGCCTTTACTTCCTTGACGTCTCATACCTACGCCAAATACAAATACTGCAATCACAGCAATGGCGACCACAATGGTGACCACTTTTGCTAAAAACAGTCCGTACAAAGAGAAATACTCCACAAGTTGATCCTTCTAATATTTAACGCTAATAAAAAAATGATCGCATGATTGTTCATAAACAACCAGTAAAAAAACTGTTATCAATAACCACAGACATGAAACAAATGTGGTAAATTGCCCTCCCGTGCAATCTACGCGATGATAACCTTCAACGCGACTCATGACGATAGGAAAAATTATGCTTCATTATCAGCCTAGACAAGATCTTTTAAATGGTAAAACTATCTTAATTACTGGCGCTACCGACGGAATTGGTCAAGAAACAGCATTAACGTATGCACGCTTTGGCGCCTCTGTCATTTTATTAGGCCGTAACCCGCAAAAATTAGACGCGGTTAAACAGCAAATTATTGACTCTACCGGCACATCCGTAGAAACCTATGTGATTGATTTACTGACTGCAACTGACGAAACTTGCCAAGTTATCGCTGACGATGTTGCCAAACAACACCCTTATTTAGATGGTGTATTACATAGCGCTGGCTTGCTAGGAAATATCGCACCAATCAGCGAGCAACCCACTCAACTCTGGCATGACGTCATGCAAGTTAACGTCAATGCGGGCTTTATGCTCACACAAGCATTACTTCCTTTACTAGAAAAAGCTCCTCGGGCATCGTTGATTTTCACCAGTTCAAGTGTCGGTAAACAAGGGCGCGCTAATTGGGGCGTTTATGCCGTTTCAAAATTTGCAACTGAGGGTTTAATGCAAGTCTTAGCCGATGAGTACCAAGGCACTGGATTACGCATTAACTGCATTAACCCTGGACGCACCCGTACCGCTATGCGTGCAGGCGCTGCACCCGGTGAAGATCCAATGACCTTAAAAACACCTGCCGATATTATGCCGACTTATCTATACTTAATGGGTGATGATAGCGCCGAGCAAACAGGAACCAGCGTGGACGCTCAGCCCAATTTAAAACCGATTAAAGCTTAAAATCGACTGAAACGGAGCAAACCATGAGCCAAGACCGACACGAAGAACGCCAACAACGTTTAAAGCAAAAAGTGGATGAGCGAATTGAAGCCGCCCAGTTGGAGCGAGGGATCCTGATTGTCTTCACTGGCAATGGAAAAGGAAAAACGACGGCAGCATTTGGCACCGCTTGTCGCGCTGTCGGTCATGGCAAAAAAGTGGCAGTTGTCCAGTTTATTAAAGGGGGTTGGGACAATGGCGAACGCAATCTTTTAGAGCCTCACGGCGTCCCCTTTTATGTGATGTCCACAGGGTTTACTTGGGAAACGCAAAACAAGCAGACTGACACACAAGCTTGCCTTGAAACTTGGCAGCATGCAGTGGAATTATTGCAAGACCCTCAATATGACTTGGTGATCCTAGACGAGCTAACCTACATGGTCAGTTACCATTATCTTCCTCTTGCTGAAGTAATGAATGCATTAAGTTGCCGCCCTGAAAATCAATCCGTCATTATTACGGGTCGAGGATGCCACCGTGATCTATTAGATTTTGCCGATACGGTGACAGAAATGCGCCCTGTTAAACATGCCTTTGATGCGGGGATCAAAGCGCAAAAAGGGATTGATTGGTAGCCACTGGCAACATACTCGTTAGCTGCCACAGGCTATTTCGGTGCTACATCCAGTTTTAAAACCCCAGCACTAAAAATAGCGGCGGTTTGCGACAAGAATTGCAAATATTTTTGTCGCTCTTCAAGGCAATTATCCCCAGTTTCCCATTGGCTATAGAGCTCCGCCATATTCGATACGGCTACATGATATTGATTATAAAAGTTCTGTTTTTTTTCTGGGTCAGAGGATGCTCGGTAATCTTGAATCAGTGTGTTCACTTTCATCGCGTACTGCTGGATTTGCTGATCTTCAAAAACAGGGAGTGTGACAAGATAGTCAAATGTTAAACTCACCGTATTGTTTTGTACGGGTTCATTTTGACGCACAACCAGTTGCGTCATTTGCTTATCATCCGAAGAAATCGCCGTAATTAATTCTGAATAAGAGAAACACTTTGTTTTTATTTTACTAACTGTCGTTAGCGAATTTAATTCATCAGGGATCCGTGTTCCGATCGGGTAATCACAGTTGAATACGTTATTATCAATAATGAAATCATCACTACTCTCAACTCTCCCTTTTACTCGATAATCACCCACAGTTAATTCCTGTATGGTTTTATTATGAATAGAGGGAATTCCATTATTACCGTATACAAAGCCATAAGAATAATAAAGATGCTTTTGGGGATTTAATATCCCCCCTTTATTACCAGGGTAAACCATAAAATAAATGTGCTGGCCTTCTCCGGTTGTCATGGAATGCAAGCCTTGCTTTAAATACAAGCTACCCACTGACGCTTTCGGGATCACCATCAGTTTATTATCAATAAAAAAAGAATAATTTTCCGACGAGTCATTACTAAAAAAGAAGCGCCCACTCTCTGAAGTATGTGGTTGATAAACATCACAACTTGTTATGCCAAAACTCAATAGTGCTGCATATTTCGCCGACTTTGCACATAACATAAACATTAAAACCTTTTATTGTTTCATTATGATAAAAATAGATTAGATGGACGAGTTGTACAATATAAAAGCCTCATAATGTGACAGATACCTTATAAACTCTTGATTGGCGTATTTTAAGTTTTAAATATCAAAATAACAAAGAAGTAAAAGTAATAAGTGGAATAACCCAGCCTGTTTTTACTTTATCGTTTTCTAGTCAAAAAAAGACAACCAATAAATAATAATTTAAGATTAGGATAGTTTATTTATATTATCGGAAATGATTGTTTGATTTTAAGTCAATTTTTCCATAACAAACCAATTGCTAGATAAATGAAAATTGAATGAATTAATAATTGAAGTATTCAAAAAGAGTAGCAGATTATTTCGCTATTCTATTTAACTGAAACAAAAATAAAAAGGCTATGGCAAATACCATAACCTTTATTTTTAACCATTCGAATAACGTTATACGATTAGATTCGAGTACGACGTTTAGCCGTTGGGCGTGAAGTTTGGCGCTTCGCAGCTGGACGAGATGCCACTTGAGTGTGACGTTTCACCGCACGGCGAATTTGGTTAGCTTTGATGCGGCGCTGATCGCGCTCAACAGACACTTTACTTTCTGTTTCAACATCTAGTTCAACTAACTCTCTTAAATAGTTAGTTTGCTCTAAACCTAATTCAGTCCAACCACCACGTGGTAAACCTTTCGGTAAATCAATATCTCCGTAACGAACACGGATCAGGCGGCTCACTTGCACACCAACAGATTCCCATAGACGACGAACTTCACGGTTACGACCTTCAGTTAAGGTGACGTTATACCATTGGTTCATTCCTTCACCACCGCGATACGACACAGTTTTAAAGGATGCCGGACCATCTTCTAATTGCACGCCAGTGGTTAACTGACGAATTTTTGCATCCGTGATTTCACCAAATACACGTACTGCGTATTCGCGTTCCACTTCACGGCTTGGGTGCATTAAGCGGTTAGCTAATTCACCATCGGTTGTAAATAACAATAAACCACTGGTGTTCACATCTAGACGCCCTACAGCAATCCAACGAGCCCCAGTCAGTTTTGGTAAACGGTTAAATACCGTTGGGCGACCTTCAGGATCATGGCGCGTGCACAATTCCCCTTCCGGTTTGTAGTACGCCATCACGCGGCAAATTTCTTTTTCTGGCTCTTTTATCGCTAAGACTCGACCATCAAGACGAATTTTTGTGGAGGCTTTGACTTCAACACGGTCACCCAATGTTGCCATTTTGCCATCAACACTAATGCGGCCTTCTTTCAATAGACCTTCGATTTCTCGGCGGGAGCCATGCCCTGAACGGGCAAGAATTTTTTGTAACTTTTCAGTTTGTTGCGGTTTAGAACTCATGAGATCCTCAGCTGTCGCCTTCACAGGCGTCAAATAGCTTTTTGCACGATTAAAACACGTCTCACTCAATTAACAAGTCTTGCGTCATCGGCAAAAAGTGATGAATTTGAAAACCTGCGCATTATACACAGGTTTATTGTGATCCCCTATGACTAATCGTCTTCCCTGAAAGAATGCACCTTCAAGGAAGACTGGCTTATTCAAATGGGGTTGGGTCGCCAGTTCCGACACGGGCGACAACTGGTGTGTCGTCGGTAAAATCAATTACCGTGGTTGGTTTTTGCCCGATGTAACCACCGTGGATCACTAAATCCACTTGTTTATCCAGTAAGTCGCGGATCTCTTCTGGATCGGATTGGGTAAAATCATCTCCCGGTAAAATCAAGCTAGTGGACATTAATGGCTCACCCACCGCTTCTAACAGGTCGCGGGCAATAGGATTTGATGGTACGCGTAACCCAATGGTTTTACGCTTTTCGTTCATCAAGCGACGAGGCACTTCTTTGGTGGCTTTTAAAATAAAGGTGTAGTTACCCGGCGTATTGTTTTTGATTAAACGAAATACGGTGTTATCCACATGGGCATAATTAGAGATTTCGGATAGATCACGGCACATCAAGGTAAAGTTATGGTTTGAATCCAATTTACGGATACGGCAAATACGTTCTAGGGCATTTTTTTCTTCTAAACGACAACCAATGGCATAACCTGAATCTGTCGGGTAGACGACAACACCGCCTTTATTCAGGATCTCAACGCTTTGGCTTATCAGCCTTGCCTGAGGGTTGTCCGGATGGATATAAAAAAACTGGCTCATAGTGACCTCTATAGTTGAGTATCGACAGCATCATCCGGTGAACGACCTAAAAATGGCACTATCTATCTATTCTTACAAAACAAAACGGTCACAATAATATCTTTATCAAATAATATTGTGACTCAACAAAATAATTTATATACAGACTATTTTACACCCAAACCGTGATCCATCAACGAATTAGGTAATATTCTTACAAACTAGGGGGTTTTAGCTGCCCGTCAATTCACTTTATCCCTCATTCACTTTATCCCAGAGGGTCCAAACGGCTTGGTCATCATCAGGGAGCCATAAATTCCGCCCTAACTCAATCCACGAACAAGGGCGATGGAAGTCTGATCCAACAGAGGTTTTCAAGTTTGCCTCTTGTGCCAACTCTCCTAAAAATCGCTTCTCATTTGCTGGTTGCTGGCAATGAGAAATTTCCATCGCATCCCCTTGGCAGGCTTTAAAGTGATCGATCAGGCGTCTTAACCATTTATTCGATAATTGATATTTTGATGGATGCGCCAGAACCGCGACACCGCCAGATTGATGAATGGCATCCACTGCTTCTTGAATGCTGCACCACTGAGCAGGAACATAGCCGGTTTTTCCTTTCGCCAGATAGCGCTTAAACACATTATTGATGGTTTTCTCTTTGCCAATTTTGACAATGTACTGCGCAAAATGCGCACGCGTGACCTGCCCGCCACCCGAGATCGCTTGGGCATTTTCCCACGCATCCTCAATCCCTGCCTTTTGCAAGCGACGACCTATCTCAATCCCGCGTTCTAGGCGGCGTTGTGATTGCTGTTCCAGTAACGTTTCCATCGCTGGATGACTCGGTGAAAAATTCAAACCAACAATATGAATTTCAATATTTTCCCACAAGGTGGATATTTCAACTCCGTTAACTAATGTTAATGGACGTGAATTATCAGCAAGATACGCTTTGGCAGCAATTAAGCCATCACAAGTATCATGATCCGTAATTGATAAAATATTCACACCCATTGCTATCGCACGTTCGACTAACTCAGCGGGAGGCAATTCTCCATCTGATGCATTCGTATGGCTATGTAAGTCATAGCGAGTCATTATTGGCGTCGAATCTTGCGACATAGTGTTACCTTCTCCCTTTTCGACTTAACGAAAATTAAAAATAAATACAAACAGCTATTGACATAAACCACGCGATCCAGTTTACTAGTACGCAAGATTGCTTGTATTCAAAAGAATTAGTTTGCAAAAGCATTTAAAACTTAATTTGTTTATCCAGTGAGGCATGTATGACTATTTTCAATTTATCAAATCGTTGGTGGCGCGACTTCCCAAATTGGGCGGAAGCCGCACGCGCATAAATTGTTAATGCCTCAGTGCCGAACCCGCCCTCAACCAGCGGGTTTTTTTACGTCTAAAATTAGCTTAAGGCAGCAAAATGAACAAACAAAACACCACATTAGCACATTTTAATCATCTGGATAGCCCAATTAACTATCAACCGGATCCTACGTTGTTATTTAATCACCTGTGCCAGAATAAAGCCGCTACCATGCTGTTAGAGTCGGCTGAAGTCAACAACAAAGCTAATTTACAAAGCCTATTAATCATCGATAGCGCATTACGCATCCGTGCATTTGGTCAACGGGTTGAAATTGAAGCCTTAACTGAAAATGGCCAAGCCCTATTACCTTTAATTAATGCACAATTAGCCGAGAAAGCGATTTCTCGCGATTTAACCACAAACCATCTGACCGTCATCTTTGCTCAACCAGAAAGCCAATTAGATGAAGATAGCCGCTTAAAAAGCGCATCATGTTTGGATGTATTACGCGCATTGCCTGCACTGGCGCAAGCCCACTTCCCGAAACCAGAAATCCTGTTTATGGGCGGATTATTTGCCTATGACTTAGTGGCAAATTTTGAAGCATTACCAGAAGTCGCAGCCACAAACCAATGCCCAGATTTCTGCTTTTTTGTCGCTGAACACTATTTAGTGATCGACCATCAGAACCAAGCTGCGCGCTTAAAAAGCCTGTTATTTACCGCAGACACCCACATCGTCGAACAAGTAAAACAACGCCACAGCGACATTATCGTTGCGTGCCGCCCTTACTTACCCGCATTACCTCTGGGTGAACAAGACAACTTCAGCGTCACTATCAATAAAAACGATGAAGAATATGGGCGTGTAGTTAATACATTAAAAGAAGCCATCTACCGCGGTGATATTTTCCAAGTCGTCCCATCACGCAAATTCAGTATGCCATGTGCACAACCGTTGATTGCCTATCAAAAACTTAAGGCGCAAAACCCAAGCCCGTACATGTTCTATATGCAAGACAACGATTTCACCCTGTTCGGTGCTTCCCCAGAAAGCGCGTTGAAATACAGCAAACAAACTCGCATGGTGGAAATCTACCCAATTGCCGGTACCCGTCCTCGTGGTCGCAATGCGCAAGGAAATATCGACTTAGATTTAGATAGCCGCATTGAATTGGCCATGCGTACCGATGAAAAAGAGCTGGCCGAACACATCATGCTGGTGGACTTAGCCCGTAATGATTTAGCTCGAATTTGTGAAGCAGGTAGCCGCTATGTTGCCAACCTGACCAAAGTTGACCGCTACTCTTTTGTCATGCACTTAGTTTCCCATGTTGTTGGCACTTTACGCAGCGATTTAGATGTTTTCCATGCTTATCAAGCCTGTATGAATATGGGGACATTAACCGGCGCGCCGAAAGTTAAAGCGATGCAACTGATCGCAGAATGTGAAAAAGAGCGCAGAGGCTCTTACGGCGGCGCTGTGGGTTACTTTAATGGTAAAGGCGACTTTGATACTTGCATCGTTATTCGTTCCGCGTATGTCGAAAACGGCATTGCCACCGTTCAAGCTGGCGGAGGCGTTGTCCTCGACTCGTCTCCACAAGGTGAAGCCGACGAAACTCGTAATAAAGCCCGCGCGGTGATCCGCGCCATTGCCCAAGCCCACCAAGTTGAGGAGTTATTTTAATGGCTAATATCTTACTACTCGATAATGTCGACTCCTTCACCTACAACTTGGTCGACCAATTACGCGCTGGCGGTCATCACGTGGTGATCTACCGCAACACCGTTAATGCGGCACATGTTTTATCTGTATTGAATCAGCTCGATGATGCGATTTTAGTCCTTTCACCGGGCCCTGGAAAACCCAGTGACGCGGGCTGTATGCCGGAAGTACTTAAATCAGTAATAGGCACCATTCCTGTGATTGGCATCTGCTTAGGGCATCAAGCCATTGTTGAAGCTTATGGCGGAACAGTCTCCCCTGCGGGTGAAATTTTACACGGCAAAGCATCAATGGCGACCCACGATGAACAAGCCATGTTTACCGGCTTAGAAAACCCTATTTCAGTGGCTCGCTATCACTCTTTAGTGGGTAGCCAAATCCCTGAATCATTAACTATTTGCGCACAATCCAATGGCATGGTCATGGCGGTGCGCAATGATGAACAGCGAGTGTGTGGATTCCAGTTTCACCCCGAATCCATCTTAACCACCCAAGGAAAATTGTTGTTAGAAAATACGGTGGCATGGGCGCTTTCTTCCCCCAACAAAACAACATCACATTCGCACTAATGGGACACAGAGAGCCAATCATGCAAAACATTTACGATAAATTATTTAAGGCGCAAGCGTTAACTCAACAAGAGAGCCAATATTTATTTAACGCGATTATTCAAGGTGAACTCACTGAACCCCAACTTGCTGCCGTCTTGATCAGCATGAAAATGCGTGGCGAACAACCACAAGAAATTGCCGGTGCTGCATTGGCATGCTTAGAAAACGCCCAACCTTTCCCACGCCCTGACTATCAATTCAGTGATATTGTCGGCACAGGGGGAGACGGCGCCAACAGTATTAATATTTCCACCGCCAGCGCATTTGTGGCGGCAAAATGTGGGATCAAAGTCGCGAAACACGGCAACCGCAGCGTTTCCAGTCGTTCAGGTTCATCGGATCTACTCGCCGCCTTTGGCATTGCTTTAGATTTAAGCGCTCAAAGCGCCCGTGATGCGTTAGACGAGTTAGGCTTATGTTTCTTATTTGCGCCGCAATATCACAGTGGATTCCGCCATGCCGCGCCGGTACGTAGCCAATTAAAAACCCGTACTTTATTTAATGTTCTGGGCCCATTAATTAACCCAGCTCGCCCACCGTTAGCTTTAGTGGGCGTCTATCAAGATTCATTGGTTGAACCGGTAGCAAAAACCATGCAAATGCTTGGGTTTACCCGCGCTGCTGTGGTACATAGTGGAGGGATGGATGAAGTTTCACTTCATGCACCAACCCATGTCGCCGAGTTAAAAAATGGTGAGGTTCAGCAATATACTCTGACAGCTGAAGATTTTGGTTTAGCGCCTTATCAGCTGAAAGATTTGGAAGGCGGTACCCCAGATGAAAACCGTTTTCTACTGACACAATTATTACAAGGTCATGGTCAAGCTGCTCATGAAGCTGCTGTCACCGCAAATGTCGCCATGTTGTTACGTATTAATGGCTACGAAGATTTAAAAGAAAACAGCGAACACGCACTCAATATTATTCGTAGCGGTAAAGCATTTGACCGCGTTCTGGCACTAGCTGCAAGGGAGCACTAAGATGAAAGGCACTGTATTACAAAAGATTGTGGATGATAAATTTGCCTATTTAATAGAGCGCAAACAGCGTCAACCGCTGGCAAGTTTTCAATCTGAAGTGCAACCTGCTCAACGAAATTTCTACTCAGCCTTACAAGCTAAGCGCCCTGTGTTTATTTTAGAGTGCAAAAAAGCGTCTCCATCCAAGGGGCTTATCCGTGAAGATTTCGATCCTGCAGTGATTGCGGGCATGTATGCCCCTTATGCTTCTGCAATTTCAGTTTTGACTGACGAAAAATATTTTCAAGGCAAAATGGATTATTTGACCATCGTCAGCAATACCGTGAAACAACCCGTTCTGTGCAAAGATTTCATCGTTGACCCTTATCAGATATACCTTGCTCGCTATTACCAAGCGGATGCCATTTTATTAATGCTGTCCGTATTAAATGATGAACAATACCTTGCCCTTGCCGATGTTGCACACCAACTGAATATGGGCGTACTCACCGAAGTGAGCAACGACGAAGAGCTGGAACGTGCGATAACATTGAAAGCCAAGGTGGTTGGGATCAACAACCGCGACCTGCGCGATATGTCTATCGATTTAAATCGTACACGTCATCTCGCACCGCGTTTACCGGCTGGAACCGTGGTGATCAGCGAGTCAGGTATTCTTCAACATCAACATATTCAAAGCCTTGCGGATGTCGCGAACGGCTTCTTAATTGGTAGTGCCCTGATGGAGCAAGCGGACTTACCTCAAGCACTGCGTAACCTGCTGATTGGTGAGCATAAAGTGTGTGGATTAACCCGTGAACAAGATGCTAAAGCCGCATTTGCTGCAGGTGCTAACTTTGGTGGACTGATTTTTGCTGAAAAATCCCCCCGTAAAGTGACACTGTCACAGGCAAGGCAAATTATTCATGCTGCACCACTTAAATTTGTGGGCGTTTTCCGTAATCAATCCGCAGATTTTGTGGCGCATATTGCCCAACAATTGGCGCTACATGCAGTTCAGCTCCATGGCGATGAAGATAATACTTACATGGCACAATTACGTGAAATGTTGCCCGCTCACTGCCACATTTGGAAAGCACTGAATATGGCTGATAGCCAAATCGCCGATTATGACCCTGCGTTAATTGATTTACTGCTATTAGATAACGGCGCTGGCGGTACAGGAAAAACCTTTGATTGGTCATCAATACCAGCAAATAGCGGCTACAAACTGATGGTGGCTGGCGGACTTAGCCCTGAAAACTGCCAGCAAGCCGCCCAACTCGTCTGCAATGGGCTTGATTTTAACTCCGGCATTGAAATCGAACCGGGTATTAAATCCGAACAAAAATTAAACCAAGTCTTTGATGCATTGAAATCAGCCCGTATGGCGATTTAGCACAAAGCCATATTAATCATACTGAACATATAAACTTAAAATGGATAATAAATAATGAGCAAATTAGATCCCTATTTCGGTGAGTTTGGTGGGCAATATGTCCCAGAAATTTTGATCCCAGCATTGAACCAGCTAGAAGATGCCTTTATTGACGCACAAAATGACCCTGCGTTCCTAACCGAATTCCATGACCTACTTAAAAACTATGCGGGTCGTCCAACTGCATTAACTCTGTGCCGCAACCTGACAGCAGGAACCAAAACTAAACTTTATTTAAAGCGCGAAGATTTACTTCACGGTGGCGCACACAAAACCAACCAGGTGTTGGGGCAAGCATTGCTCGCCAAGCGTATGGGAAAAAATGAAATTATTGCTGAAACCGGAGCGGGTCAGCACGGTGTTGCTACTGCCCTTGCTTGCGCCTTATTAAATATGAAGTGCCGTATCTACATGGGTGCAAAAGACGTTGAGCGCCAATCTCCAAACGTGTTTCGTATGAAGCTAATGGGCGCAGAAGTGATCCCTGTACATAGCGGCTCTTCAACCTTAAAAGATGCCTGTAACGAAGCGCTAAGAGACTGGTCTGGCAGTTATGAAACCGCCCACTATTTATTAGGCACGGCGGCGGGCCCTCACCCATATCCGACTATTGTGCGTGAATTTCAACGCATGATCGGCGATGAAGCAAAACAGCAAATCTTAGAAAGAGAGGGCCGTTTACCTGATGCGGTGATCGCCTGTATCGGCGGCGGCTCCAATGCTATCGGTATGTTCGCGTCATTTATTCCTGAAGAAAGCGTCGGATTAATTGGTGTTGAGCCTGCCGGTCACGGTATTGAATCAGGGCAACACGGCGCTCCGTTAAAACATGGTCGTGTTGGGATTTATTTCGGTATGAAATCCCCAATGATGCAAACCTCTGAAGGGCAGATTGAAGAATCTTACTCCATTTCAGCAGGGTTAGATTTCCCATCAGTGGGGCCTCAACATGCGCACTTAAACAGTATTGGTCGTGCGGAATATGTTTCGATTACCGATGATGAAGCGCTAAACGCCTTTAAATTACTGTCACGCAAAGAAGGGATTATTCCTGCATTAGAGTCATCTCATGCACTGGCTTACGCCCTCAAAATGGCAGAACAAAATCCAAACAAAGAGCAGTTGTTAATTGTCAATTTATCCGGTCGTGGTGATAAAGACATTTTTACGGTACATGATATTTTGACCAGCAAAGGGGAAATCTAATGACGCGTTATACTCAACTTTTTCAGCGTTTAAACCAACAAAATCAAGGCGCTTTTGTTCCCTTTGTCACGTTAGGCGACCCTGATGCTGAGCTTTCTTTAAAAATTGTCGATGCGTTAATTGCCGGTGGTGCGGATGCTTTAGAGATAGGCATCCCCTTCTCTGACCCTTTAGCGGATGGCCCGACAATTCAAAATGCCAATTTACGTGCCTTTAAAAGCGAGATCACACCGACGTTATGCTTCGAGTTATTAGCGCGTATTCGAGCCAAACACCCTGATATGCCGATAGGCTTATTGGTGTACGCTAACTTAGTTTTCACCAATGGGATCGACCATTTTTATCAGCGTTGCCAACAGGCTGGCGTAGATTCCGTTTTAGTTGCCGATGTACCAATGCGTGAATCAAAGCCATTTCGTGAATCAGCCATCGCCCACGGTATCGCCCCTATCTTTATTTGCCCACCTAATGGGGATGACGCACTGCTAAAAGAGATTGGAGAACATAGCCAAGGTTATACGTATTTACTCTCTCGAGCTGGTGTCACTGGCACAGAGCAGCGAGCGCAAATGCCATTAACCCATTTAGTGAGCAAATTAACCCAATATGGCGCAGCGCCAGCGCTTCAAGGATTTGGTATTTCAGAGCCTGCTCAAGTGACTGAAGCCATTCGTAATGGCGCTGCGGGGGCAATATCGGGGTCTGCTGTGGTAAAAATCATTGAAAATAACCTACAGCAACCACAAGAGATGCTCAGTAAATTAACGGAGTTTGTGGCAAATATGAAAGCCGCCACGCAGAAATAGTCGCCTTAATTTATTTTCTTCATTGTGTCAGAAAGCCATCCATATTTTGATGGCTTTTTTTATTTCAAATAGCCATTAATGTATTCAATTGCTTTTGTCAAATTTCTACTTCGAGGATAATATTTAAAATATATTAGGTAAAGTCACTCAGTCTAATTTAGTTTAAATATCTATCTTGGTATTTAATTATAGAATTAAATTTCCACTCTGATTATTGGTCTTTCTTGAAGTTGTGAACTCAATGTTAAATAAAATATACATAATTTAACATTGAGTTCTCTACTCATTATATTCTTTATTCTCTAAAAACGAAAAATCCGGGAATATATTCCCGGATTTCTTTACTGCTTTCTAATCCATTAGCGAGCAAGAATAAACTTGCTTAAGTCCTTAAAAAATTAGAAGCGGTAACCCACGCCAAACATAAATACAAATGGGTCTAAACGAGTATCAACTTTAACGCGGTCTTCACCTGCTTTGAATTTAACGTCAGTGTCAATATTCATCCACCAAACAGAGGCGTTTAACATCCAGTTTTCATCAAGCATGTAGTCCATACCTGCTTGCGCTGCAAAGCCCCAAGAGCTTGACAGGTCTAGGTCAGACAGACCAGCTTCTTTACCAGTGCTATTAAATTTCTCATCAAAGAAGAAGGTATAGTTCAGACCTGCACCTAAATAAGGACGCAGTTTATCTTCTTTACCGCCGAAGTAATATTGAGCCATCAGAGTTGGTGGTAAGTGTTTAACTGTTGCAATATTACCTGTTGGACCAGTACCAACTTTATGCTCAAACGGAGTCGCTGCTAATAATTCCACACCAATATTATCGGTGATCATATAACCGAAAGTTAAACCTAATTGAGTATTATTATTTGCATCAAAATGACCTAAATTTGCATTGCCTAATTTAACGTCATCGCCACCAACATTAGGTCTTACCGTAGCCGTACCTGCACGAAATAAAAAGTCGCCAGCTTCATGAGCAAATGAAGCCGCTGGAGCTAAAGTTGCAGCAGCCAATACAAGCGCAGTGAGTTTTTTCATTGTCAATCCCATTCCTATGTTTATTATTTAGCAAAATATAGCCTATTCTTAAATATAATATTCAAATCAAGATCACATCTTTTGCTAATTTATATATTTCGTAATAAAGCTGAGTTTATTATTCCATTACTAGTTTTTTCTATTTTGATTTGAATCAATTTTCATGAAATAACTATTAAAATAAGAAATGATTTTATATTAATGGCTAATTAAACCGCGGTTTAAATATATATTTAAAATGCACCTTTAGGATTATTCTTTATTAATAGAGATGCACTCATTTATTGAGTAGCTCACCTATTTAGGCTAACTCCCAGACTTTTCTTATCTTTCTCTACCTATACGTCCGATACTCAGTTACAATCACCGTCAAATTTTTATTCCGTTTGTAGATAGGAGCAGTTACATGTCCATTTCGGCCAACTCACTCTTTCGTGACAGCATCAACTTTTTTAAAAACCAGTTGAATGGCCTCTTCACCATTGTGTTAATCGCCACCGCAATCAGCGTGATTGTCTACGCAATGTTAATTCCTAATGAACGGATGATTGGCGTGTTACTTGAAGCGCAGAACCAGCTACTTGAAGCGGGTAATGCTGGGTTACAAAATTGGGTACTGAACTTACCTGAAGACGAGAAAAACAGCATTCTGCGTGTGTCTATGGGCTTGATTTTATCCGTAGCATTGGGAAGTTTGGTACTGATGTGCGGCGTGCTTTCTTATATCGCCAATTTATCTCGCGGTGAAGCCGTGAACGGGACTCAAGCATTGGTTTCATCATTACCTAAAGCCCCTGCGATGTTCCTGCTGCTGATTATCTGTTCCTTATTAATTCAGCTGGGTATCACCTTGATGGTACTTCCTGGTCTGATTTTGGCGATTGGCTTTTCTCTTGCTCCTGCCATTTTAATGAATGAAAAAGTGAATCCATTTAATGCCATGGGCAGAAGCTGGAAGCTGGCGTTTGCCAATTGGCGTATCGCTGTCCCAATGATTTTAATTTGGATGGCAACGCAAATGTTAGTCAGCATGCTGTTAAGCAGCCTGCAACTGAATCACATTGTGGTCAATGGTATTTCATTCCTGATCAACAACATGATTGCCGCTTTTGCCTTAATTTACTTTTTCCGTTTATATATGCTGAGTACTGAGAGATCCCCTCATAATTTCCCCAAAGCGTAACCATGTGTGAATAAATTTTGAGCTAGTAGGGTTGCAGCCACGAGTAAGTCTTCCCTTGTTATTGTGTAGCCAGAATGCCGCAAAACTTCCATGCCTAAGCGAACTGTTGAGAGTACGTTTCGATTTCTGACTGTGTTAGCCTGGAAGTGCTTGTCCCAACCTTGTTTCTGAGCATGAACGCCCGCAAGCCAACATGTTAGTTGAAGCATCAGGGCGATTAGCAGCATGATATCAAAACGCTCTGAGCTGCTCGTTCGGCTATGGCGTAGGCCTAGTCCGTAGGCAGGACTTTTCAAGTCTCGGAAGGTTTCTTCAATCTGCATTCGCTTCGAATAGATATTAACAAGTTGTTTGGGTGTTCGAATTTCAACAGGTAAGTTAGTTGCTAGAACCCATGGCTCCTTTGCCGACGCTGAGTAGATTTTAGGTGACGGGTGGTGACAATGAGTCCGTGTCGAGCGCTGATTTTTTCGGCCTTTAGAGCGAGATTTATACAATAGAATTTGGCATGAGATTGGATTGCTTTTAGTCAGCCTCTTATAGCCTAAAGTCTTTGAGTGACTAGATGACATATCATGTAAGTTGCTGATAGGTTTCCAGTTTTCCGCTCCTAGGTCTGCATATTGTACTTTTCCTCTTACTCGACTTAACCAGTACCAACCCAGCTTCTCAACGGATTTATACCATGGCACTTTAAAGCCAGCATCACTGACAATGAGCGGTGTGGTGTTACTCGGTAGAATGCTCGCAAGGTCGGCTAGAAATTGGTCATGAGCTTTCTTTGAACATTGCTCTGAAAGCGGGAACGCTTTCTCATAAAGAGTAACAGAACGACCGTGTAGTGCGACTGAAGCTCGCAATACCATAAGTCGTTTTTGCTCACGAATATCAGACCAGTCAACAAGTACAATGGGCATCGTATTGCCCGAACAGATAAAGCTAGCATGCCAACGGTATACAGCGAGTCGCTCTTTGTGGAGGTGACGATTACCTAACAATCGGTCGATTCGTTTGATGTTATGTTTTGTTCTCGCTTTGGTTGGCAGGTTACGGCCAAGTTCGGTAAGAGTGAGAGTTTTACAGTCAAGTAATGCGTGGCAAGCCAACGTTAAGCTGTTGAGTCGTTTTAAGTGTAATTCGGGGCAGAATTGGTAAAGAGAGTCGTGTAAAATATCGAGTTCGCACATCTTGTTGTCTGATTATTGATTTTTCGCGAAACCATTTGATCATATGACAAGATGTGTATCCACCTTAACTTAATGATTTTTACCAAAATCATTAGGGGATTCATCAGTGCTGAGTAGCAAAAACGCATAACGCATAAATAGAAACAGATTTAATGATCTAAAAAGGGCATCTCTTCAAAGTGACGCCCTTTTGTTTTTCATTCTATCGAAACCATTACTCTGACAATTTATTATCAACGATTCCTTCCTCACTCTCCTTGCGTTCTTCAACACTTTTTTGCTGAATATGCTGCTTACTCTGGATCAAGCGGATAGCGAAATAGATATCTGGCACCACCAGTAAATCATCATCAGAACGGCTAATTTTATTTTGTGATAACCAACGGTTTAGGGATGTTCTTCGCCCAGCCAACACCAGCGTTACCCCTTTCGCTTTTAATGACGTCACGAGCTCATTAAGTGCAGAGAAGACACTCACGTCGTTATGGGTGAAGCTAACGGCAGCGTCCACAATGACCCACGCCGGACGTTTACGCTGGCTATCGATATGCTTATTTAAACGATCTTTAAAATAGTTAACATTGAAATAGGTCAACGGTGAGTTAAAGCGATAAATCAGCACCCCTTCAACCGCCTGAATATCATTATCAGGGTTCATAGAGTGCAACATGCCCTGTTCATCGACCCCTAATAATTGATCTGTTGGGCGGAATATCACCCGCAAAAATTGCAGCAAACCTAACAACACGGCAAAACCCACGCCGCTGATCAAGCCGACCACTAGCACTGCGCATAAAGTAAAAACGCATAAGAAAAAGGCTTGTCGGTTACGTTTACGCATAGCATAAATGCTGCGAAAGCTAATCAGTGAAAACGTCGAGACCACCAGCACCATACCTAATGCGGGCATCGGAATATAACCCAGTAGATCCATTGAAAACAGCAACACCACCAAAATAGTGAGCGCAGCAATGACCGATACCATCTGCGTTTTACCGCCCATCATATCATTCACAGCAGTTCGGCTACTGGCCGCACTTACCGCAAACCCTTGAGATAATGCAGACGCGATATTCGCCATGCCTAAGGCGCGCAACTCTTGGTCTGCATCCACGGTATAACCATTTTTGCTGGCAAAGCTTCGCGCCGTCATCATAAAGCTCACAAAGCTGATCACCGCTAAGTTTAAAGAGGGCGTCACCAAGTCCCGCAATAAGCCGGGGTTAAAATCCGGTGCCGCTATCGAGGGTAACCCATTACCCAGATTACCGACGGTACTAATGCCATATTGCTCAAGATTGAAAACAATGCTGGCGCTCGTTGCCAAGACCATCGCAATTAACAATGAAGGCCATTTACTGCGTACCCGTTTGATGACCATCGTCACCGTTAACGTTAATACCGCCACCGTTAATGTCGGAATATGGGTTTCAAGTAGCGCAAGCGGTAATGCCACTAAACGCTCGATAAACCCAGATGGAAGCGAATCAATACCAAAAATTTTCCCTAGCTGGCTGACAATAATGGTCAGTGCGACCCCATTTAATAACCCTTGTAAAATCGGTCCGGATAAGAAATCGGCAAACATCCCCAGACGAAAACGTGCTGCAATCAGGCACCATATTCCCGTCATTAAGCTCATCACAATAATTAATTGCCAACGGGTGTTTTCATCCCCCATCGCCAAGGGCGCAACGGCAGCGGCGATCACCGCACAGGTTGCCGCATCCGGCCCAATGATTAATTGTTTAGAGGTTCCAAACAATGCATACATCAACATCGGTAAAATACAGGCATATAGCCCGACAATGGCATTGATCCCCATGAGTTCAGCATAAGCAATTGCCACAGGCAGCGCCACGGCGGCAACCGACAGCCCCGCTTTCACATCCGGTCCCAAGTTCGCCAACTGATATTGGCTAACGGTTTGTAAACCGGGCATCAGATTAAATAATCGCGCCTTTATCATGGAAAAATCTCTAAAAATTAATCAGTTAATTTCTTGTGTAGACTATTTATATCTGAACTATTAAAGTTTATCTAGGACTAAGTCAAATAAGGGTAAAATAGTGCAAATTTGATTGGTTTACAGGCTTAATTCTTGGTAAAAGAGAGCAAACTTTTAACAATCTGCGCAAAATCAGTTAAACTACGCCACTACGTTTAAGTTGACTCTGTTTGAATTGACTCTATTTAAGCTGATTATGTTCACGTTAAGGATCTGAATCCACCGTTATGAAACAACTTATTGATTTTATTCCTTTGGTTATCTTTTTTCTCTTTTATAAGCAATACGATATTTATGTTGCTAGCCAATCGTTACTGATAACTACCCCGATTTCCTTATTGGTCACTTACTTTATTTATAAAAAAGTGGAAAGAGTAGCAAAAATCACCTGTGCGATTGTGATGGTATTTGCAGGGTTAACGGTGTTATTTCATAGCGCTGACTTTATCAAATGGAAAGTCACCATTATTTATGCTCTGTTTGGTATTGCTCTGTTTGCGAGCCAATGGTTTACAGAAAAACCACTCATTCAAAGAATGCTGGGTAGCAACCAAGAAATTAAATTAGCAGACAGCTATTGGTTAAAATTAAATACCGCTTGGGGTATTTTCTTTATTGCTTGCGCTGTTATTAATATTTACGTGGCTTATTGGATGGCTGAGAGTGTCTGGGTCAATTTTAAAGTGTTTGGACTGACGGCTGGCACCTTAATTTTCACAATCCTTAGCGTGGTATATATTTTCAAACACATGACTAAAGAGCCTCAGGCAGAAAAGCCAGAAGAGTAATTTATTTCTTCGAATTATTATGATGATAAATAAGCTGCGCACTTTCGCAGCTTTTTTATGCCTATCACAGTGATTTGTTACAATTATCTGTGACTGGATGTACTCTAGCGGTTTACTATACTTATGTTTGTTTGCTATAAATGAGCAACAAAATCATAGTGTTTAATTCCTTTTAATAAAGAGTTTGATATGCAATTACCTAACGGTGAACTCGTTTTACGTACTTTGGCAATGCCTTCAGATACCAATGCGAATGGCGATATTTTTGGTGGCTGGCTAATGTCTCAAATGGATATTGGCGGCGCGATCTTAGCAAAAGAAATTGCTCTGGGTCGCGTAGTAACAGTGGCAGTCAATGGCATTAAATTTCAAAAACCAGTTGCTGTTGGTGATGTCGTATGCTGTTATGCTCGCTGCTTAAAAACAGGGAAAAGCTCCGTCACTATCAATATTGAAGTGTGGGTAAAAAAAGTGGCAACCCACCCTGTAGGTCAGCGTTATCAAGCTACTGACGCAGTATTTACTTATGTGGCGGTCAATGATGACAATACGCCTCGCGCATTACCTGAAGATAAACAACATTTCGAATTAGAAAGTTCACAGCCTCAAGCTTAATTATTCAGATACAGTAAGGGCGCTTCATAAGCGCCCTTTTTTGATCCCGATATTTCCTAGCATTTAAGCTTGGCTTACTGTGCCATCCACTTTGAAGTAAATTTCAGTGGTATAGCCTTTCGCTGGCAGCTTTTCATATTTCCAGCGGTTCATTGCACGCTTCACATCACGCTCAAACATCCCTTTAGGTGAAGCTTCAACAAACTCAATGTTCTGCACTCGCCCATCTTCATCGATATCATAGCGTACTTTCACATAACCATTTTTTCCTAGGCGACGAGCGCGGTCTGGGTACTCAGGCGCTTGTTTACTTAATGCTTTTGGACCACGCTGACCAGTGGATTGGTTAGATGCTGTTGCATTGTTTTTGACGTTAGTATCAGTTCCGCGCGTGTTGGTGACTTCTTTTGGCGTAGTATCTGTATTTGTGGATAGCGTTTTGTTCATCGCCAGTTGTTTTTCAACAGGTTTAACTGGTTCTTGAACTTTTTTCGGCTCTTTTTTAGGTTCTTTCTTCGGTTCAGGTTTCTTTTTTACTTCTGGTTTTTTCTGAGGTAAGACTATCGCCGGTTCAACAATAGGTTCAGGTTCAATGATAGGTTCAGGTTCAACCACAGGCTCTGGCTCTGCCTGTGTTTCAGCTGGTGGAGTCGCGGCTGGTTCAGCAAAAGAAAGCATTGCTATCGAGATTGGCTCCTCAGGTTGAGGAAATTTCGGTTGATTAAAAATCCACGCCATAGCCAAGCCCGCATGAATTGATAATGAAACAGCAATGATGACTAACAGTCTGATACCACGCATATGCAATTTTTACCCTACACCGTTTACTTATTGAATATGGCTAATAGTTTAAATGCAAATAGCAATCATATTCAATAAGGTTTAGCGAACAAAGTTAAAAATGTGAGTATAAACGTGAATACCCTTACTCAATCCACTGTGTAAATAACAGGGAATGACGACGTTTATAGATGTCCATTTTGCGGAGCGAATAAATGTGCATATTGCGGCGAGAGTGTCTTTCTAACCAACGGCGACGGCGGCGAACGACTTGTCTTAGCATTCTCCAGCGACCCACTTCTTGCCTACTGCGTCTCATCTTTTTAATCCTTATCAGGTGTGTGTTCGTAACAGCGAAATATTATATGCCTTTACTCACGAGAACCAAGAGGAAGTTATCAAGGAAAAAACAAAATCATCACGCAAAAAATGGAGTTGAACCAATTAATTTATCATTAATTGCACTTTTATCTATTTAACTCAGTTTTTATTCAGAACTTTTACTAAATTCTGGTATGTTTATTCTTAGTCTATATTTAATAAGACATATTTTCTTTTTTCGACTCTTTTTCTCTCTGTCAGTGAGGCTTGTTATCCATTATGGCAACCGTCTACACCTTAATGAGTTGGTTACTGTTTTTCCTGTATTGGTTAATTGTGGCTGGGGTAACTGTTCGTATCCTCGTCACGCGTCGCCCCGTCACTTCGGCGATGACATGGTTACTGATCATTTATATCCTGCCTCTGGTGGGGATCATCGCGTATGCCGCATTTGGTGAACTCCATTTAGGTCGACGTCGTATCGATAAAGCCCATCAAATGTGGCCATCGGTTGCTACTTGGCTGGAAAATCTACGCCTCTCCAAACACATTTTTGCTAATGATAACAGCCCCGTTGCGGAGCCATTATTCCAACTGTGTGAGAAACGCCAAGGTATTGCAGGCGTCAAAGGCAACCGCATTCAATTACTGACCACCAGCGAAGACTCACTAAAAGCCATTGCCAATGATATTAATAATGCTAAGAACTCTATCGAAATGGTGTTCTATATTTGGCAACCAGGTGGGCTAGTCGATGAAGTCACTGAAGCCCTTCTCAATGCGGCAAAACGTGGTGTTAAATGCCGCATTATGGTGGACTCCGCGGGAAGCTGGCATTTTTTCCGCAGTGATTATCCCGATAAAATGCGTGCCGCAGGGATTGAGTTTGTCGAATCTCTAAAAGTCAACCTTATGCGTTTTTTCCTGCGCCGTATGGATTTACGCCAGCATCGTAAAATCGTTGTGATTGATAACTATATCTCCTACACCGGCAGTATGAACATGGTGGATCCGCGCTACTTTAAACAAGATGCGGGTGTCGGTGAATGGGTGGATATTTTAGTTCGTATGGAAGGCCCAGTGAGCACCACATTAGGAATTGTCTACGCCTTTGACTGGGAAATGGAAACAGGACAACGCATTTTACCGCCACCACCAGATAGCAATATCATGCCGTTCGAGCAAGATAACGGACATACTACCCAAATGATTGCTTCAGGCCCGGGTTTCCCTGAAGAACTTATCCAGCAATCATTAATGACGGCGATGTTCTCCGCTCGTAAGCAGCTGATCATGACCACCCCATACTTTGTACCAAGTGATGATTTGCTGCATGCAATTTGTACCGCAGCGATGCGCGGTGTTGATGTCAGTATCATCATGCCTCGCCATAATGACTCTTTCTTGGTTCGTTGGGCAAGCCGCTCTTTCTATACAGAATTATTGGAAGCTGGCGTGAAAATTTACCAGTTTGAAGATGGGTTGCTGCATACCAAGAGTGTCTGTGTTGATGGGGAATTAAGCTTAGTCGGTTCAGTAAACTTAGATATGCGCAGTTTATGGCTGAACTTTGAAATTACAGTCGTGATTGACGATAAAAGTTTTGGTAGCGATCTGACGCTGGTTCAGTATGATTATATGGCTCGCTCCACACGCTTAGATATTGAAGAATGGGAACAACGCCCGTTCTGGAACCGTGTGATTGAGCGCCTGTGCTACTTCTTTAGCCCATTATTGTAATTATAATAACTATCATCACCATTGCTTAACTGTTAGGAAAACGTCATGAGCCAGAACCCAAGTATTAACCTAATCGATGAAGATGAAATCATTGAAATTGCCTATGACCTTTTCCTTGAAGGTGCGATGGAGAACTTAGAGCCTGCCGACCAAGTCATTTTCGCGTTACAGTTTGAAGAGTGTGGCGCGGCTGAAATTGTGCCATTTAGTCAAGATTGGCATATTCTCGCCACCCAAGGATTACCTTTAGCGCAAATGAGTGAAGTGGTGATCGGGCTTGCTAAAAGCCCTGAAGATGAGATTGACGATATCTTTGCACGAATTCTTATCAGCCGGAACCCTAAGCACCCTTTCCAACATATCGAATGGAAACAGTAAGTAGAAATAAAAGATGGGGGAAATATTCCCTCATCTTTTATTAAACTTTATTCTGCTAAATCCAACTGCAAATGATGCTTCTTAATATAGAGACGCAGATTATTGCGAATATAATCACTCTTATCTAATGGGTATTTTTCCCACGCCGCCACAATATACGGTTCCACCCCATCCGCAAATTCAGGTGAACGCGCGACAGCTTGGATCGCGGTTAATGCAACTTCACTCTTATCCGCAATCATATATTCAAAGTAATTAGCGACCTTTTGGCTAAAATTGACATCATGGGAAGCCGCATACAACGCACTGACGGCAATCTGACTATCAGCATGATTAAATAAGTGTTGGAAATCTTCCACTTTGATCGCTTGCAACTCCTTGAGGATATATCCCGCAAAGCTCACCGTATCTGCATGTTCGCACTGTGCTAATTTGGCTAAAATAGCCGATTGAAACTTCGCTAAATCCGCTTTTTGATACCAATAAATCAGTTGTAACCCACGATTGATTTGCGCAGGATCTTGGCTATCAAGCGTTTGGGTTAAATAGTCCGATGAAGCAGTAACGGAATATTTTGCTAATACTTCCAGTGCCTTCACATGGTAAACGTTGAGTATTTCGTTATCTAATATACGAGCGAGTTGCTCAATGCCCTTTTCCGATAATGACGGTAACTTTTTCAGTCCTTCTAGCGCCGCCAGCTTCGTTTTTTTATTATCTTCATGATGAAACAGGTTGAATAACGTAGTTTCATCACCGCCCATCCGATGCCCAAACCAACCAGTATCATATTGCTGAATAATTTCATCTAGCCAGCGTTCATACCAATCCAAGAAATGACTTTCATAAGCAAACTGATACGGTGTTGGCGAGTCACACCATTCGTGGGTATAAACCAATCGCCCGGCATGTTTGCCCGTCACCACCAGCAGGATGTCATACGTACAGCCGCAAGTGCCAAGGTAAAACAGCCCTTGGTGAAGCAAACTTTCCCGTGAGTCGTACTCTTCATCACTGCAATCTTCCGCTAAGTGACTGAGTGTTTGCCACTCTTCATTGCTCATGGTTGGGCTAAGCACGCAAGGTAATGCCACCGCATCATAACGATTTTCACTGTCTTCAAAGCGCTCTATACCGTAGTAAGGGCCTGCGCCGCCATTACCCAATTGCGTCATAAATTGCACATATTCTTGGGGTAATTGCACACCAGTACGTCGCTGCCACTGTGCTATCTGTGCCATATCCAAAGGTGGATTGAGCTGATAATGGTGGCTGTCCGCTCCGAACAATTCTTCATCGCTGTCCATTTGCTTAGCAAGGGGGAGTTTTTGTTGAATACGTTGGATTTGGTCATCCGCATAACGCTGGTTGATGGCTTGCCATATCTGATGTATTTGATGGATCTGCTGCAAGTGGTCACTCATTAATGGTTACTGCCCTATAAGTTTTAATTATTTATTTTTAATATTATCGTCTTTAATATCATTGCCTTTAATATCATAGCTAACTGATTATTTTAAGTAGCAATTAGGTTTGAATTTTCTGAAAACTGTTCCCCATAAAAAAGCTCCACTTTATGAATGATAAAGGGAGCCTTAATACAACAATAAAACGCAAATCTTACCGATTACAGTGGGTCAATTTTCAAACAAGACACTGCATGCTTGAAACTTCCTTCTAGTAATGGACGGGTTTTAGCGCATTCAGCATCCGCACTTGGGCAGCGCGTTCTGAATACACAACCTGAAGGCGGGTTAATTGGTGATGGCAATTCCCCCTCAAGCAGCTCAATTTGCTTATTTTTTTCCTTATCTGGATCCGGTACTGGCACCGCAGACATCAATGCGCGCGTATAAGGGTGCAGCGGGTTGTTATACACTTCGTCGTAAGTTCCCAGCTCCACCGCATGTCCTAAATACATGACGAGTACGCGGTCTGAAATGTGTTTGACCACCGCGAGATCGTGGGCAATAAAGATTAAAGAAAGCTTCATTTCCCGCTGAAGTTCTTGCAGTAAGTTCACCACTTGCGCTTGAATGGAGACGTCCAGCGCAGACACTGGCTCATCACAAATCACCAATTTCGGCTCTAAAATCAGCGCCCGTGCAATCCCAATGCGTTGACATTGGCCACCAGAGAATTCATGAGGATAGCGGTTGATCAGATTGGGTAGTAACCCGACTCGCATCATCATTTTTTTCACTTTTTCAGTGATTTCTTTTTGTGGCATCTTCGGATGATAAGTTTTTAGTGGCTCCGCGATAATATCTCCAATCGTCATCCGTGGGTTTAAGGATGCCAGTGGATCTTGGAAAATCATTTGGATATCGCTACGCACATTACGCCACTGTTTATCGTTCATGGTGAGCAAGTTTTGCCCTAACCACGTCACCGTGCCACTGGTGGATTTCACCAAACCAATTAATGCACGCGCAAATGTGGATTTACCACAGCCAGATTCCCCCACCACGCCCAAGGTTTCCCCTTCGTATAAACGTAGTGTCACCCCATCGACGGCTTTTAAACTTTTATCCGGCTGCCAGAACCATTGTTGTTTATCTCTGATGGAAAAATGCACTTTTAAGTCATTGACTTCCAGCAGCACCTGCCTATTTTCTTGGCTCATACTAATTCCTCCACAGGCTTAAAGCAGGCACGTAAACGTGATTGTGCAAAACTGGCTAATTGAGGTTCTTGCTCTACACAGTGCTGGTTTGCATATTGGCAACGCGGTGAGAACGGACACCCTTTTGGTAAACGTAATAAGTTTGGCGGGTTGCCTGGGATCGTGGCTAAGTTATCGTCATCACCATCTAAGCGCGGCACTGCCGCTAATAAACCCAGCGAATATGGATGAGATGGCTGATAGAAAATATCTCGTGCGCTGCCATACTCCATCGTGCGCCCCGCATACATTACGAGTACCTTGTCACACACACCAGCGACAACCCCTAAGTCGTGGGTAATTAAGATGATCGCGGTATCAAATTCCTGCTTCAGTTCATTCAGCAAGGTCATGATCTGCGCTTGTACCGTGACGTCCAAGGCGGTTGTCGGTTCATCGGCGATCAGCAATTTTGGTTGGCACAGTAGCGCCATCGCAATCATCACACGCTGGCGCATACCACCAGAAAACTCATGCGGATACATATTCATGCGTTTACGAGCTTCTGGCATTTTTACCGCATCCAACATACGTACGGATTCTTCAAACGCCTCTTTCTTACTCATCCCTTTGTGCAGCATCAACACTTCAGATAACTGCGTACCAATTTTCAGGTATGGGTTGAGGGAGGTCATGGGGTCTTGGAAAATCATGGAGATCTCTTCCGCGCGCATGCGGTTAAGCTCTTTCTCCTTGAGGTTTAAAATCTCACGGCCATTAAACATGGCGGAGCCACCTACTCGGCCATTTTTTGCCAGCAATCCCATCAAGGCAAAAGCGGTTTGGGATTTCCCCGAGCCGGATTCCCCCACAATTCCCAGAGTTTCCCCAGCACTCAATTCAAAATTGAGTTTATTCACCGCCGTCACATCCCCATCTTGGGTAGCAAATGTGACGTTTAAATCTTGCACCGATAATAAAGGGCTTTTGCGTGTTGAATGTTCCATAAATTAGCCCCTTAGCGATCTTTCGGGTCGAGGGCATCACGTAAGCCATCGCCGATAAAGTTAAAACAGAACAACGTGATAACTAAGAACCCAGCGGGGATCAGCAGTAACCACGGCGTGACTTCCATAGAGTTAGCGCCATCACTGAGTAAAGCACCCCAGCTACTGAGTGGCTCTTGCGTTCCTAAGCCAAGGAAGCTTAAGAATGACTCAAACAGGATCATACTTGGGACTAATAATGATGCGTAAACCACGACCACACCCAGTACGTTCGGTACGATATGACGCAGGATAATGTGGCGCGTGCTAACACCGCAGACTAACGCCGCTTCAATAAACTCTTTGCGTTTTAACCCTAATGTTTGCCCACGCACGATACGCGCCATATCCAGCCATGACACCATCCCAATAGCCACGAAGATCAATAGGATATTGGTACCGAATAACGTCACTAACAAAATAACGAAGAACATAAATGGGAAGGAGTTTAAAATCTCCAGTAAGCGCATCATGATGGAGTCGACTTTACCACCCACATAACCTGCCAGTGAGCCATATAAGGTTCCGACCACTACCGCGACTAATGCTGCCGCAACGCCGACCATTAAAGAAATTCGTCCACCAATTGCCACACGCACAAGTAAATCGCGCCCAGAAGCATCGGTACCAAAATAATGTCCCGTCGCCCAATCAGGTGGCGTTGACATCATTTCCCAGTCAGTATCATCATATAAAAACGGCGATAACATCGGGGCAAAAATCACAAACAGCGTGATAAAAAATAGCACGCATAGGCTAACAATTGCCGCACGGTTATGCATAAAGCGTCGTCTTGCATCTTGCCAAAGACTGCGCCCTTCAATATCTAATTGCTCAGAAAAATTTTCCAGAGCTTCACTATTTTTGTTGTTTAATAACATAGTGTTTCTCCGGTTCTAGTAACGAATTTTCGGGTCGATGACGGCATACAGCACATCGACAATAGCATTAAAGGCAATGGTCAATACCCCAACTAAAATCGTTAAGCTGAGCACTAACGAGTAATCGCGGTTCAGTGCACCATTGACGAACAACTGCCCAATTCCCGGTAAGCCGAAAATGGTTTCAATCACCATTGAGCCCGTGATGATCCCCACAAATGCAGGCCCCATATAAGAGAGCACTGGCAGTAATGCAGGTTTTAACGCATGGCGGAAAATAATGGTACGCAGCGGTAATCCTTTTGCTCGTGCAGTACGAATAAAGTTTGAGTGCATGATCTCAATCATCGAGCCACGGGTAATACGCGAAATACTGGCGATATACGCCAAAGAAAGCGCCACCATCGGCAAAATCATGTGCGTGACATTACCACCATCCCAGCCTCCACCGGGGAGCCATTTCAAGTGAATGGCAAAAATTAGCACCAAAAGTGGTGCCACAACAAAGCTTGGGATGACAACCCCCGTCATGGCGAATCCCATGACTGTAAAGTCCCATTTGGTATTTTGATTTAATGCGGCAATCACCCCCGCAGTAACACCAAATAACACAGCGACCACAAAGGCTGTGGCGCCTAATTTTGCAGACACGGGAAAGGCTTTCGCAACTAAGTCGTTGACACTGTAGTCTTTATATTTGAAAGAAGGGCCGAAATCCCCTTGAGAAAGTTGGAATAAGTAGTTGAAATACTGCTTATACATAGGGTCATTAAGGTGATACTTCGCCTCAATGTTGGCCATAACTTCGGGTGGAAGTTTACGTTCGCCGGTAAACGGGCTACCCGGCGCGAGTCTCATCATGAAAAATGAGATGGTGATAAGAATCAGTAAAGTCGGAATTGCTTCAAGCAAACGACGCAAAATAAATTTAAACATTGCCCTTTCCTACTTCTATTGCCATTTAGGTAATATTGCCATTAGGCTTATAGCTGGCTCACAAGGAGCCAGCCTGTTGTGATTAGTGCTTGATGATATACAGATCTTTAGTATGTAAGTTATCTAATGGATCTTTACCCGTATATCCACCCACGTATGGCTTCACTAAGCGGGTGTTCACATAGTAGTAGAGAGGCACGATAGCAGAATCTTTGTCGACCAGCTTCTCGGCTTGGTTATACAGTTCAGCACGCTCTTCGTCCGTTTTCACCTGAAGTGTTTTCTTCATGATGGCATCGAAGTCTTTGTTTTTATAATGCACGGTATTGTTACTGCTATAAGAAAGCAGCATGTTTAAGAAGGATGACGGTTCGTTATAATCCGCACACCAACCTGCACGCGCTACGTCATAGTTACCTTGGTGGCGACTATCTAAGAAGGTTTTCCACTCTTGGTTTTCCAGTTTCACCTCAGCACCAATGTTTTTCTTCCACATTGAGGAAGCTGCAATAGCGAGACGCTTATGCAAGTCTGACGTGTTATACAGTAAGTTGAATTTCAATGGATTTGCTTTGTTGTAACCCGCTTCTTCCAGCAACTGTTTGGCTTTTTCATTGCGTTGCTCCTGGGTCATATTCGCATACCAATCTGGTTTTTCTGTTTTCATGCCGCTTGCAAATGGTGGGGTAAATCCATAAGCCGGAATATCGCCCATTGCTTTGATTTTCGTGGCAATCACATCTCTGTCCATCGACAGTTTTAACGCTTCGCGAACACGAGGATCATTAAACGGTGGTTTTTCATTATTAATTTCATAGTAGTAGATACACATGTATGGGTTTACACGCAGATCTTTCGGCATAGTTTGCTGAATAGTTTTAAATTGTTCGATAGGTAAGTTAGTGTGCGTCATATCGATTTCACCGCTGCGGTAGCGGTTTACATCCGTCACTTCTGAGGCAATTGGCAGGAAAGTCACTTGATCAATGACAGTATGCGCATTGTCCCAATAGGTTGGGCTTCGCTCTAAAATAATACGTTCGTTAACTGTCCAATCTTTCAGTTTATAGGCGCCATTGCCCACAAAATTGGCCGGTTGAGTCCATTTATTACCAAATTTTTCAACCACTTTTTTATTCACTGGCGACATCGATGGATGCGCTAATAACTTAGGAATATAAGGGACAGCTTCACTTAAGGTCAGAACTAAGGTCTTATCATCCAGCGCTTTGATACCTAATTCTTCTGGCTTTTTCTTACCCGCAATTACATCATCAACATTTTTCACATGGGCATACTGTAAATAGCTCGCGTATGGGGATGCGGTATCAGGATCGGCCAGTCTACGCCAGCTATACACGAAATCTTCCGCCGTGACAGGGTCACCATTTGACCATTTGGCATCGTCACGAATTTTAAATGTCCATTCGGTAAAATCTTTGTTTTCCCAGCTCGTGGCGGAGCCCGGTAGGATTTCTCCTGCTGGGCCAACGATGGTGATCCCTTCAAATAAATCTCTTGAAAGATGGGATTCTGGCACCCCTTCAATTTTATGTGGGTCAAGGGATTGAGGCTCTGTTCCGTTATTACGAACAATATTTTGTTTTTCAGCCAGTTCGACACCTGCTGGCACCACCGCACCATAACTTGTCGCCATCGTCCCTGCCATTAACCCAGCAGCAACGCTTAAAGCAACAAATGTCTTATTCAGTAATTTGCTCATTATTTTGGTTACTCCCATACTATTGTTTTGGTTGTGTTGTTGATGCATCTGCCTACCGAGTCAGTAAGCAGTTATTTTGTTTATTACAAAATTATTAATTAGTAGAATTAATATATAACCGCTTAATATCCATGTGATCAAGAGGGTCTTCACCTTTAAATCCTCCGATTGTGGGCTTGATCATCCTTGCACTCACACGGTAATAAACGGGAACTAGTGCAGAGTCCTTATCCAGCAAGGTTTCTGCCTGTTGGTAAATCTGTTGACGAGCTTGGTCATTCGGCGCTGTTAAAGCCTCTAAAAGGAGTTGGTCATAGACTTTATTTTTATAGGCCGCCGTATTGTTGCTGTTTTCTGATAGTAATGAGTTCAAGAATGCAGAAGGTTCATTGTAATCGGCGCACCATGTTGCTCTTGCAACCTGATAATTCCCTTCATGGCGATTTTGCAGTGTGGTTTTCCACTCTTGGTTTTGCAGCGTTACCTCTGCGCCAATATTTTTCTGCCACATGGATGCCGCTACAATCGCCTGCTGTTTATTTTGGTCTGAGGTGTTATATAGCAAGGTAAACTTGAGAGGATTTTTGGCACTATATCCCGCCTCCGCGAGCAACCCTTTTGCACGTTGATAACGCTGTTCTGGCGTGAGTTTTGCCCATTCTGGCACCGCAAAATTACCATTATGGATAAACGTTGGCGTAAAACCGTAAGCCACCGTCTGTCCTTGATCGATAATTTTATTGGTGATGGTTTCTCTGTCTAAACCTAACTTAATGGCTTCGCGTACCCGAGGGTCGGTGAACGGAGCTTTTTGGTTATTAATTTCATAATAAAACGTACACAGAAACGGACGTACATACAGTTCGTTCGGCTTTTCCGCTTTCATCTTTTTGAACAGTGTTGGGGGAATAGCCGAATTACTAATATCAATTTCTCCACTGCGATAACGGTTGTTATCACTGACTTCAGAGGTAATCGCTAAAAAAGTCGCTTGATCGATCTGCGTTTTTGCGTCATTCCAATATAACGGATTACGCTTGATAATAATTCGCTCGTTGACCGTCCACTCATCCAAAACATAAGCGCCATTACCCACAAAGGAACCCGGTTGAGTCCACTTATCACCATATTTTTCAATGGCTTTACGGTTAACAGGTTTCATTGAAGTATGGGAAAGCATATCGATAAAATACGGGACGGGATGGCTTAGGGTGACTTGCAAATGTTTGTCATCAAGGGCTTTGACACCCAACGATTCTTTGGGTTTTTGACCTTTTAAAATAGCGTCTGCATTTTCAATATAAGCATTTTGTAAATAACTGGAATAAGGCGAACCGGTTTTAGGATCCGCCAAACGCTGCCAACTATATACAAAATCCTCTGCGACAACGGGGGTGCCATCGCTCCACTTGGCATCATCTCGCAAGGTAAATGTCCATGTGGTGTAGTTCTCATTCTGCCAACTCGTTGCCATACCGGGCACGGCCACACCATTAATATCGTCGTAAACCAGCCCTTCCAATAAATTTAAAATAATATTGCCTTCCGGTACCCCTTCGACTTTATGAGGGTCGAGTGAAGTGACTTCTGAACCGTTATTGACCACTATTTTATTTATGGAAGTTTTATTTGATGAGGATTTATCGGGGATTGATGAGGCTTGAGCTGAAATTGCTAATGAGAAAATGAGACAGGAAAGTAAACTGTGCTTAGTAGTGAGTTTCATCGTTGCGCCTTCTCCATTTCATAGTTACGGTTTTACAGTTAACGTTTCAACGTATGTTGAACGACGTTTAGCACGCCTCCACATTGTTGACTTACTGCTGCTCTAGTCACTGTTTCCTAAGCTGTTTTCTAATTTAACCGCCAAAAGCTTTCCTTAAAGGTGCAATTTTGCTCAGAAAGCTTATAAAAAATTACATTTAGTTAACATTTAAAGTTAAAGAATCTATTTAAAAGGGGTAACACACTTTCTCAACTTTTAAATACTCAAATAAAAACAATTAGATAATAAAAAACCTTAAATCACTCTTAAAATCTTTATCAACAATTATCCAAACATATCATTAACAATCTCTGATGAGAATAGTGAATAAATTTACGCAGCTCACATTTCCTTACTTTTTATGCCTAATTTTGCAAAAAGTGCGACACATAATCACATTTCAAATTTATCGCGTAGAGGAATTATTTTGGTTGTAAAGGACAGCTTGGTTGCACAGAACACGCCAAAATAATTGAGTGAGTATTTTGAACTCGAAAGGAATAATGGAATGACGGGAAAAGCGGATGAGAATAGCCGTCTCGTAAGACGGCTAAATAATGCTCAAACTATAAAAGCCCTGGAAATATGGCTTTAACACCGGTTACAGCGATTTCGATGCCTAATGACATAAGTAGCAGACCCATGATACGGGTGACAACGTTGATGCCCGTTTGCCCTAAGTAACGAACCAGTAAAGATGCAGAACGGAACAACAGCCAACAGCAAAAAGCGAACAAAATACTGGTTAACGCTAAACCAATAAAGTTCTGCCAGCCAGTCCAACGTGATGACCAGACAATGCACGAACTGATTGCCCCGGGACCCGCCATTAACGGAAGCGCTAATGGCACCACCCCAATACTATCTCGCACTGCAGTTTCTGTTTTTTCTTGTTTGTTCTGTTTGTCCTCACCAATTTTACCGCTGATCATCGATAACGCGATGGTGACAATCAGAATTCCCCCTGCAATACGGAATGAGTCAATTGAAATACCAAACAGCTGTAATATCGAGTCCCCCACCAACAGTGATGTGCAGAGAATAATTGCGACTGATGAGTTGGCTATCGTATTAGTTCTATTGCGGCTCGCAACGGTTTGATAGTTTGTCATACTAATAAACACAGGCAAGATACCAACCGGGTTTACTAACGCAAATAGACCAATAAAAAATTTAATATAGCCTGATAAATCAAGTAATGTTGCGCTCACCCATTAATACCCTCATAAAATTCTTAAACAAGAAACGCTTACCTGAACTAATTTTATCACTGAAATCGTTAAAATCCTTAGTTAAAGAACAATTTTGTGCATCTTAATAGAATTATTTATTGCAGCTTATCTTAATGACTAAAAAAGGATGATTTATTCACCTCTTTTTAGCGATAAATTAATCATTTTTTTGCAAATCAAGGAATCCCGTAAAAACGGCATGCTGAATGGAGTCAGCTTGCATATTTTGTGATTTAGATCACTTTATTAAATTCCCTTTTTGTTAATCTAGTCTCAACTGATAAACGCAGTGATCAATCAGTTAATTTTTACTTTTTGAGCTATTTATCTGAGATTTATAAGCCAATTAGCATGGGTGAAAAGCATTATTATTAAGTTTATCTATACTGTTGTTTTAGGTACTTATTTAGAATGGCCACTTTGGACGCTCTAGCCACAACAGCTTTTTTTAGATGCTTTGCTCATTGGCTTAAAAATTTTAACTTTATCAGGAGTAATCTATATGTCCGTAACAAACGTTACTGAACTCAATGAACTTGTTGCTCGTGTCAAAAAAGCTCAACGTGAATTTGCCAGCTTCTCTCAAGAGAAAGTGGATCGTATTTTCCGCGCCGCTGCTCTTGCTGCTGCTGATGCACGAATTCCATTAGCAAAACTCGCGGTTGAAGAGTCAGGCATGGGAATTGTTGAAGATAAAGTGATTAAAAACCACTTCGCTTCTGAGTATATTTACAACGCATATAAAGATGAAAAAACCTGTGGTGTTCTATCTGAAGACCCAACATTTGGTACCATCACCATTGCTGAGCCGATTGGTATTATCTGCGGTATCGTTCCAACTACTAACCCAACCTCTACCGCAATTTTTAAATCATTAATTAGTTTAAAAACCCGTAACGCAATTATTTTCTCTCCACATCCTCGCGCTAAAATTGCGACCAACCGTGCTGCTGAGATTGTATTGAATGCGGCCATTGAAGCTGGCGCACCAAAAGATATTATTGGCTGGATTGATTCCCCTTCTGTTGAGCTGTCCAATGCTCTGATGCACCACCCTGACATTAACCTGATCTTAGCGACAGGTGGCCCAGGCATGGTGAAAGCAGCTTACAGTTCCGGTAAACCTGCGATTGGTGTTGGTGCGGGTAACACGCCAGTTGTTATCGATGAAACTGCAGACATCAAACGTGCCGTTGCCTCTATCTTAATGTCAAAAACGTTTGATAACGGCGTGATTTGCGCATCTGAACAATCTGTTGTGGTAGTTGATGCGGTTTATGACCAAGTCCGTGAGCGTTTCTCTACCCACGGTGGCTACCTGCTGCAAGGTAAAGAGCTCAAAGCGGTACAAAATATTATTTTGAAAGATGGCAACTTAAATGCGGCTATCGTGGGTCAACCTGCATTTAAAATTGCAGAAATGGCTGGGGTTGTTGTTCCTGAAACGACTAAGATTTTAATCGGCGAAGTCAAACTTGTTGATGAGTCAGAACCATTCGCTCATGAGAAACTGTCCCCACTCTTAGCGATGTATCGCGCTAAAAACTTTGAAGATGCGGTAGAGAAAGCTGAACAGTTAGTGGAAATGGGGGGTATCGGTCACACATCTTGTCTCTATACTGACCAAGATAACCAGCATGACCGTGTCAGCTATTTTGGCGAAAAAATGAAAACGGCGCGTATTTTGATTAATACCCCTGCGTCTCAAGGCGGTATCGGTGACCTGTATAACTTTAAACTGGCGCCATCTTTAACCTTGGGTTGTGGTTCTTGGGGTGGTAACTCTATCTCTGAAAACGTAGGACCAAAACATTTAATCAATAAGAAAACCGTGGCAAAAAGAGCTGAAAATATGTTGTGGCATAAACTTCCTAGTTCAATCTATTTCCGCCGTGGATGTCTTCCAATCGCTTTAGAAGAGATAGCCACTGATGGTGCAAAACGCGTCTTTATCGTGACCGATAGCTACTTATTTAATAATGGCTATGTTGATGAAATTGTCGATGTTCTGAAAAAACACCATATTGAGACCGATGTTTTCTTTGAAGTCGAAGCTGATCCAACATTATCCGTTGTGCGTAAAGGTGCTGCGCAAATGCAAGCCTTCCAACCGGATGTAATCATTGCCTTAGGTGGTGGTTCCCCAATGGATGCCGCGAAAATCATGTGGGTGATGTACGAACATCCAGAAACACACTTTGAAGAATTAGCGTTACGTTTTATGGATATCCGTAAACGTATTCATAAGTTCCCGAAAATGGGTGTGAAAGCAAAACTGGTCGCTATCACCACCACTTCAGGTACAGGTTCAGAAGTGACACCATTTGCCGTTGTGACTGATGATAAAACAGGTCAAAAATACCCATTAGCGGACTACGCATTAACACCAAACATGGCGATTGTTGATGCTAACCTTGTGATGAATATGCCTAAATCCTTAACTGCGTTTGGTGGTTTGGATGCGGTGACTCACGCATTAGAATCTTATGTTTCTGTTCTGGCAAATGAGTTCTCTGATGGTCAAGCACTCAAAGCACTGACCCTGTTAAAGGATTATCTGCCAGCAAGCTACCATGAAGGGGCAAAAAACCCAGTAGCAAGAGAGCGCGTTCATAATGCGGCAACATTAGCGGGTATTGCTTTTGCTAACGCCTTCTTAGGGGTTTGTCACTCAATGGCACACAAACTAGGATCGGAATTCCATATTCCACACGGTTTAGCTAACGCCCTGTTGATTTGTAACGTAATTCGTTTCAACGCAAATGATAACCCAACTAAGCAAACAGCATTCAGCCAATATGACCGCCCTCAAGCACGTCGCCAATATGCTGAAATTGCAGACCACTTAGGGTTAACTAAAGCAGGCGACCGCACTGGTGCGAAAATTGAACGCTTACTGGCTTGGTTAGAAGAAATGAAAGCTGATTTAGGCATTCCTAAGTCTATCCGTGAAGCTGGCGTTGCAGAAGCAGACTTCTTAGCTCACTTAGATAAACTGTCTGAAGATGCATTTGATGACCAATGTACTGGCGCTAACCCACGTTATCCGCTGATTTCTGAAATTAAACAACTGTTACTGGATTCTTACTACGGTCGTGAATTTACTGAACAAAGTGCAGAGCCAGCGGCACCAAAAGCTGAAAAGAAAAGTAGCAAAAAATAGTTAACATACTGATGGCTTAGCCATTAATAGATAAAAAAGGCTTCAAAAGATTTAGGGTCTCCCTAACGCTTTTGGAGCCTTTCTCGTTATTTAGCCATCATAATGTACCAACTGACTGAGAAAGTGCCTTTTATTTCAGCTGGCAGCCATTACATCAACAAAACTCAGCACAATGAGCGGGTCAATTACTGATATACGTTCACTGCTATTTAAAGTTCACTGTTATTTAAAGTTTATTACTGCTGTGAAAAATAGCCTCCCTATTTATATGGATTTTAATATTTTCTAAAGCAACTGTATTTTTGTAGGTAGAAACGGTGCTAGAGGGAAGCTTGACCTAATCCAGAATCCATTATAGCCGCGCTACTCTGCCTAGCCCCTACAATAGCATACTGAAGGTTTCAGACCGTTTAAGCCGTATTTGAATAATACTGAAACAGTGAAATGCTAAACTTTATTTAGCCTACCGTTTCGAGCAGATTTGCATTTTTTGATTATATGATAATGTACCAAAGTGTGAAATTAAACTGCCATAAAAAGAAAGCCTCATGTTAAAAATATGAGGCTTATCAAATCTTATTCAATCCGTTTTTATTCTATGAGCGCTGAAAACTTATCTTCCATGCATCCTTTTTAAGAACTAGCAAACTGAGTATTTCATTAATTCATTTACTTTATTTGACAAAAATATCTTAATAATCTGATATTCCTATTTGTAACTATACGACCCTCTAATCTTAATTAATGCTTATTTGAAGTTAAACGGTATTTTTTCAATTGCACCACTATTCATTAATTGAGCTTGCTTAATGGCTTCAGAGTAATGCTTTCGGCAAACAGAGATATACTTTTCATTCCCACCAATATCCACTTGAGCCCCTTCATATACAGGGATGCCATCACCACCAATCCGTAAAACTTTATTTGCCTTACGTCCACAGTAACAAACGGTTTTTAACTCAACTAACTTATCTGCCCATGCTAATAAATACTGACTTCCAGCAAACAATTCTCCAGAAAAATCCGTTCGTAAACCATAACAGAGTACCGGAATGTCTAAATTATCGACAACGTCACATAATTGCTCTACTTGCTGTTTTGTCAGAAATTGGCATTCATCAATAAGTACGCAATGTACTTTTTGTGCATCATTCTCATTCTTGATAATTTCTGCCATATTCGTTATAGGCGAAAATAATAACGCATCCGCAGATAAACCTATCCGTGAAGATACCTTACCCTGACTGAAGCGGTTATCGATTTCAGCGGTAAAAATCAACGTACGCATCCCACGTTCGTGATAGTTATAAGAAGATTGTAATAATGAAGTCGATTTACCCGCGTTCATCGCAGAATAATAAAAATATAGCTGTGCCATTGGGCGGTTCCCTAAAAAATAATATTCGCAAATACTTTAGCATAAAGGCTTTTTAAGATTAACTTAAACCTATGTAGATAACTAAGTGTATGAATTTCCATCTATCACTATGTTAAATTAGTTCCTTTAGATCACGCATCATCTGTGTTGTAGACAATTAATCTCAAACTGATATTAACTTTATCTGGTATAGCCACTGGCTCATATTGCCAAATTGATTCTGTCAAAAAAAGAAAATTTACGTTAAAACATCCATTGATACATCGACAAACAAAAGGTAATGGTTATCACTAGGCTATTAATATAAAATTTAGTGGCATTTTCTAATTACCTTTTTTCATTAGTACCGTTATTGATAATAGAACAATTTATAGCAACGAAAATTTTTATAATTCTTTTGTAAAAAAATTGCATTCGTTAAAGATAACTTTTAAACTACCAAAGTAATTTAGCTATTGCAGAATTTAAAATAGCACTCTATTATTACTGTACACATGCCAACATATAAAATTGAGACCAGGAAAATGAGCGAATCATTAAAAGCATTAAATAACATCCGTACGCTTCGTGCTCAAGCACGAGAAGTTACTTTAGAATCTTTAGAAGAAATGCTGGAAAAATTAACTGTCGTTGTTGATGAACGTCGTGAAGAAGAAAGCCAAGCTCGCGCTGAAGTCGAAGAACGTAATCGCAAACTGGAAAAAGTTCGCGAAATGATTTTAGAGCAAGGCGTAGATTTAAATGACCTTCTGCAAACTATGGATTCTGGTAAAAGCACCAGCACTCGCGCTAAGCGCGCTGCTCGCCCAGCAAAATATAAATATGTTGATGAGAACGGCGAAACTAAAACTTGGACAGGCCAAGGTCGTACTCCAGCAGTAATTAAAGTTGCAATCGAAGAACAAGGCAAATCTTTAGACGATTTCTTAATCTAATATTGATACCCCTTCAAATTCTAAACACCCTTTTTATAAGGGTGTTTTTATTTATAGCAGCCTTATTAATATCCACTTATCATCCCCTATGCTTCACTCCCTTCACCTATTTTTAATCAAAAAGAATGATACAAAATAAAATATACGTTAAAGTAAAGTTACGTAATTTAATCCAGTGATATTCTTTAAGTTCTCTCTAGGCACCCTACACTAATTATTTTACGCGCCATACGGGTTATATTGATTTATATTATATAACTGACATTTAATGACATTTAAAAATTGAGTACTCCTTTTTACATATTCCCATATAAAGCACCTATAAAAAAAGCCAACCATAAAGGTTAGCTTTTATCTGTACAACAAAGATTAGTAATTTAATTCGATTTCGATGATGAATCTAAATTAGCCGCTAACTCTTTAATCCACGCGGAAAAATCATTTCCTAGCGTATCGTGTTGCAGGCCATATTCGACAAAGGCTTTCATGTAACCTAATTTATTTCCGCAGTCATGACTTTTACCACATAAGTGGTATGCTTCAACGGGTTCCTTATTTTCCATCATTAATGCGATTGCATCCGTTAATTGGATTTCATCGCCAGCACCCGGTGCTGTTTTCGCTAATGCATCCCAAATCTTTTCGGATAATACATAACGTCCTACGATAGATAAATTGGATGGAGCTTCATCACGTTTCGGTTTCTCCACCATACGAGAAATAGGTTTACTATCGCCCGGGCGTAAAGTCACACCGTTGCAATCCACAATTCCGTAGTTAGAAACATCTTCTTCCGGTACTGGCTCAACTAAAATTTGGCTAGCCCCAGTAGTTTCGTAGTGTTCTAACATCTCTTTAAGGTTGAATTTCGTTAAATCGGTGCTGTAGCGGTCTAAAATAACATCCGGAAGGATCACGGCAAAAGGCTCATCACCGACTAATGGCTTAGCGCACAGAATGGCGTGACCTAAGCCTTTAGCAATGCCTTGGCGTGTTTGCATGATAGTCACATGACTTGGGCAAATGGATTTAACTTCATCCAATAATTGGCGCTTAACTCGCGCCTCTAAAATGGCTTCAAGTTCAAAACTGGTATCAAAGTGGTTTTCAATAGAATTTTTAGATGAATGTGTCACTAGTACAATTTCATTAATCCCTGCGGCAATACACTCATTAACCACATACTGGATTAAAGGCTTATCAACAACCGGTAGCATCTCTTTAGGAATTGCTTTCGTCGCTGGAAGCATACGTGTACCTAAACCTGCTACTGGGATTACCGCTTTACGCACCTTGCGTTTGATCATCTCGAGAACTCCAAAAATTTAATAAGCACCGTTTATATCTTCAATAAACTATACTGGCGCGTTTTTAGTGCGCGCCAGTATATCAGGATTCATTATTGAATAAATAGAGATAGGCTCGTTTAGGATAAATAGAACCTATATTCATTAAATAAGTGCATTATTTTTGAGCATCGGGATTAAACATTAACTTAATTTTCTGATTAGAATTATGAATAAGACACTTCCAATTCTCGCCTTGAAAATCTAATCGATTTGAATGATATGTTTTTAGCGTACCTAATGGGACATTGCGCGCAAGATGATAATGATGGTGCTCCGTTGTAATATTGGCTTCCAGCCCTGCGCTCGCCAAAATCACACTTTTAGATTTGGTATTAAAGTAACCAAGTAACAATGGGAACTGACCAGAAAAGCCAGAGTCTTCCAGTAAGTGATTTATTTGATTAATAATATTATCAATTTGCGGTAACTTTTTATCTCGGTTGTTCACCGCACTCTTTAACAAATCATTAAACACAACACGAATTAAAAAGGCCGCCATCACACCTTCTTGCGGGGAGCGTTCTATATCAATGCAATAAAATCCAATTTGATCTTCCGATATTGCAGCGATGTCCAACAGCAGTCCAAAACGATTCGCTTCGTTTAATTGTCTATAGTTTATCTTATAGCCATTTATAACTTGCACCACGGGAGGCTGTAATTGTTTCAAAATGGCTAACATATCCAACTTGTCATTACTCAAAATGTTCGAAATATTTTGGATTTCATTTTCAATGAGTGTTTCAGAGTCATACTGTTCTGGATACAGGGCCGCATGAATCGTCACTTTCACTTCATCAAGATTTTTTATTGGCTTTAATAAAGCATCTTTCGCCCCAAGACGAAACATTCTATCTAATTGCGTGAAGTCTGTGGTTGCTGAAATAACAATCACAGGTACATTAATATTGCGCTCCACCAGCTCCGCCATAAATGATTCACCATTCATAACAGGCATGTTGAGGTCACAAAGAATGACATCGGGAGTCACCTTTTTTTGCGTGATCAGATCAAGTGCAAGCGCACCGTTGTCCGCGATGTAGACTTCTGTTTCTAAACTTTCGAGGTATTCACGAAGAATAGTACAAAAAATTTTTTCATCTTCAACTATGAGTATTTTTCTATTTTTCATATCATACCTACCACGACAACCCTGGTTTCATAAGTAATATATTCTGACGACAATAGTCATATTATAAAATCATTAACGACTATATTTTTAAGTATAGTTATTTTATCGAGAAAAGAATGAGCCAATCTTTAAAAAATAATTGTAGCTGTGGTCATCCTCTGCCGTTTGACCAATGCTGCTCTCCGCTGTTGCTTGGGCAGGCTATTGCTGAAACTCCAGAACAATTAATGCGTTCACGATACAGCGCTTATGTCCATCACAATGCGGATTACCTCATCAAAACATGGCATCCAGATTGCCAAGCACAAGAGTGGCGAGAGGCTATCTTAGATAGTTTTGAACAAACTGAATGGCTGGGCCTGCGTGTCATTAGTTCTTCTCATGCTAAAAATCCTGACGAAGCTTATGTCGAATTTTCGGCTTGCTTTATTGATGAAAAAGCTGATCATAAACAGCTTATTCACGAACGTTCCCGTTTTCTTCGCATTGATACACAGTGGTATTACATTGACGGAATAACACCAAAAGTTGGGCGCAATGATGATTGCCCATGCGGCTCAGGAAAAAAATTTAAGAAGTGCTGCGATAGTTATTAATTCTCTGTTTATCAATTCGTATATTCATTGCACAAATTACGATGAGCCTAAATTATTAGGCTTTAGTCAGTTAAGGATTAGACAGTTCCATGCAACACAAAAATGTACAGAAAAAAATTCTCAGAACCATTTGTCCAGATGCAAAAGGATTGATCGCTAAAATCACCAACATTTGCTACAAACACCAGCTGAACATTATCCAAAATAATGAGTTTGTTGATCACCGTACTGGTCGTTTCTTCATGAGAACGGAACTGGAAGGGATTTTTAACGATGAAACCTTACTGGCAGATTTAGATGATGCATTACCGGAAGGGTCTAAGCGCGAATTAAATTCTGCAGGGCGTCGCCGCATTGTTATTATGGTCACAAAAGAGGCGCACTGCCTTGGTGATCTTCTGATGAAAAGTGCTTACGATGGATTAGATGTCGATATTGCTGCCGTTATCGGCAACCACGATACTTTGAAAAACCTGGTCGAGCAGTTTGGTATTCCATTCCACCATATTAGCCATGAAGGGTTAACCCGCGAACAGCACGATGAAAAGCTCACTGCGCAGATTGATCAATATCAGCCTGATTACGTTGTCCTTGCGAAATATATGCGAGTGTTAACCCCTGCTTTCGTTCAGCATTACCCTAATCAAATTATTAATATTCACCATTCATTCTTACCTGCATTCATTGGCGCACGTCCTTATCACCAAGCCTATGAGCGTGGAGTTAAGATCATTGGAGCAACCGCTCACTTTGTGAATGATAATTTGGATGAAGGCCCAATCATCACGCAAAACGTTATCAATGTGGACCACACATTTACTGCGGATGATATGATGCGTGCAGGTCGAGACGTTGAAAAGAACGTACTGAGCCACGCTTTATATTGGGTATTGGCACAGCGCGTCTTTGTTTATGGAAATCGAACAATTATTTTATAACATAGCGCATCAGTTATTAATTGTAGTAATTTGTTGATTTATCACGCATTGAGATTAAAAAATCAGCATTCAGATATTTTTTTTCAATTAATACTTTACAGGGGCGCGTCATTTGATATGATGCCGCCCGCTGTGAACGATTACAGCAATTCAAAATCTGGTGGGATACCCAAGCGGCCAAAGGGAGCAGACTGTAAATCTGCCGTCACAGACTTCGAAGGTTCGAATCCTTCTCCCACCACCATCTAAGCAGTCTCTTTTCCCAGTTTATCAACTACCCCAATAAATCGATTTAACACACTTGAATGTGATTTTGATTTATAAATATAACAGTCACTTTTATCCAAAATTCCATTTAATGAAACATAGATCAGTGACCTATCAATCAGCTCATCTTCAGGATAATGATCTATAATCCCGATAAAATCACCGTCTTGAATGAAACTTTGGCAACACCCAATATTATCCATCTGTCGTATACTGGATTTACTCTCTGCGGTTTCAACTTTAGCCAGCAAGTCACTCATTAGTGAGCTTTTATAAAATGAAGGGTCACATAGCCAAGTACTTTGCTGTAGCAATACGACAACATCATGATTAAATTTTTCATATAACTCTTTTCTGCAATAAATACCTAACGGAGCATTCTCTATTTTTTTTTGTAATGAAAATCTTTCACTGACGACTAATTCAGAACTTAAAATTAAAGTATTCCCATCATAATCGACAATTTCATCTACCTCATCATAGTTAAATCTTAATATATTAACCTGTACATTATTTTTGTGTGCTGCTTGATATAAATTAATTAGATGATTTTCTTTTCCCCAGTCATAATAAATATTGGCTTCATTGACGATATAACCAGAAAAATGTTTTTTCGTTATTTCTTTCTCCTGCAAGTAGAGATCTCTAAGATCATTATAAAGTTCTTGGCCATCCTTAGTTAATGTCATTCCAAATTTTTCTCGTTTAAAAAGCCGTTTACCCAAACTCGTTTCAAAGTCTTTTATGGATTTTGCGATGGGGGGTGTCGTGCGGTTCATCACCCTTGCAGCCTTGCTTAGCGAGCCATTTTCAACAACTGCCATAAACGCCTCTAATTTTCTTGAAAAGAACATATCTATGACCCCATTCTATTTATTGAAATGTAAACCAACATGATTATTTTAAATAACAGCATATTGATTAACCCATAATCTTCCACATCAAATAAAAATTTAAATAAATTTTTTCATTTGATGGTTAACAATATTTCATAAAAGTATTTTTATAATTTCCAACATGGCAAAGCAATATATTATATTGTTTCATTTGATTATTTTTTATTGCCCCACCATTAAATCACATTAAAATATAAATAACCAACTGACTTTAAATGAACTTTTTAGTAGTTAATTATAAAACTAACAAACATTTTTTAATTAACAGTCATAGATATATTATTATTAAAAATTAAAGTTCCCTAATAAATTATGGGCAATTATATAAACAAAAAATATTTAATAGTTACACTATTGTTAGCATCTGATAGAATCCCCTCAGTCATGTTCAAAGCAATGGGTGATAAGTAACCATGAAATTTATTTCGTTCAACATTAATGGTCTAAGAGCACGTCCTCATCAACTGGAAGCGATTATTGAGAAGCATCAACCTGAAGTCATTGGGTTACAAGAGACAAAAGTCCACGATGATATGTTCCCTTACGAGGAAGTCAGTAAATTAGGCTACCATGTTTATTTTCACGGTCAAAAAGCCCACTATGGCGTAGCATTACTCCTGAAAAATGAACCACTTGCCGTTAGAAAAGGGTTTCCAACGGATGATGATGAAGCTCAGCGCCGCATCATCATGGCTGATATTCAAACCAGCGAAGGAATTCTGACCGTCGTTAATGGCTACTTCCCTCAAGGGGAAAGCCGTGACCACCCAACCAAATTCCCAGCAAAAGAAAAATTCTATCGTGATCTGCAAGATTACGTAACATCAACGCAAACCGCGGATTCCCAATTGCTGATTATGGGTGACATGAACATCAGCCATACGGATTTAGACATCGGCATTGGTGAAGTTAACCGTAAGCGTTGGTTGAAAACCGGAAAATGCTCATTCTTACCTGAAGAGCGTGAATGGCTGGATAAACTACTGAGTTGGGGACTTGTTGATACCTATCGTGAACAGCATCCAGATACCACCGATTGCTACTCATGGTTTGATTATCGCTCCAAAGGCTTTGACGATAACCGAGGTCTGCGTATTGACCTTCTGCTCGCCTCAAAGAAACTCGCCAGCCGTTGTAGCGCAACAGGTATTGATTACGACATCCGTGGCATGGAAAAACCGTCTGACCACGCACCTGTTTGGGCCGAGTTTGACCTTACTAAGTAATCCCAAGCCTCTCTTTATAGGGCATAATCATATGCCCTATGCTTTCCCCTAGATCCCTTCCTACATTCGTCCTTGGTGCACACTAAATTCAATCAATGAATTGAATAACTGTTGCTGGCCTGTTGGCAATACAGGTTGTAGCGTCGCGTCTCTTTTTTGTTTATCAAACAGCGATTCAATTAACCATCCCACCAAATACAGTGCAGATAAACAACCACCTGCCGTTGCTACATGACCATCGCACACTAAAGGTTGATTTACTGGCTCCACTGACAATGTCTTCAGCACAGCCATCGCTTCAGGATGTGTAGATGCTTGACGTTTAAGCAACAACCCTAACGCATTGAGGATAAAGTGCGCTCAAGTTTAGAAATCCACTGCGCCTATTCTGAGGGTGAGGATTTTTTCCCTTTACTCGCACTTGCTTTTTTCGCGCCCTTCTTTGCCCCTTTGTTATTGGCAACAGGTGGCAACTCACGAAACGCACGCAAGTTTGTATATTGACGAGCTTGCTGAATTAAGTTGATTAACGTCTGGCTTAACGGCTGCATAAAATCATCATAGCGAGTCTGTTTTTCACTGATCTGCGTTAGCCTTGATTCCCAGTGAGCCGTCATATCGGGCAAGGTCGCCATATCCGGTAAAACGTGGATCAACGCTCGCCCAGCAGGTGAGGCGTGAATATAACGCCCTTTTTTAAACAGAAATTGACGTTTAAACAGCAAATCGATGATCCCCGCTCGCGTCGCTTCGGTGCCTAAACCATCCGTTTCACGCAATACTTTTTTTAATGCTTTATCCTGCACAAAACGGGCGATCCCCGTCATGGCCGAAAGTAACGTTGCATCGGTAAATGGACGTGGTGGCTGAGTTTGCCGTTCGACCACTTCACCTTTTTCACACAAAAGATCATCGCCTTTTTTCACGATAGGCAATGGCATGCCGTCGTTTTCCGCGTCACGCTCTTTCCCGCCTAATACGACTCGCCATCCCGCTTCTACGAGAAAACGTGCTTTGGCATTAAATTTGCCGTTTTCAATGTCTAAATCGATCGTGCATTTGCGGTAAACCGCATCTGCCATAAATTGGATAATGTACTGACGAGCAATTAACTGGTACACATTGCTTTCATTTTCAGTTAAACGCACAGCGGCTGTTTTAGCCGTCGGAATGATGGCATGGTGGGCATCTACTTTCTTATCATCCCAACAACGGTTTTTCTTATCCAGCTCAGGTAGTTCAAACTCAGTTAACGCCGGTTGGTGTACCGCAATCGCATTTAATACCGCATGACGCCCTGCAAAATGCTCGTCCGGTAGATATCGACTATCTGAACGTGGGTAAGTGATGAGTTTGTGGGTTTCATACAGTTTCTGGCAAATATCCAGCACCTCTTGGGCACTTAAACCGTATTTTTTGGCAGCTTCAATTTGCAAAGCGGATAATGAAAACGGCAATGGTGCAATCTCAGTTTCCTGTTTATCTTGGTATTGCGTGACAATTGCCGGTTTGCCTTCAATGCGAGAAACCACATGTTCCGCTAATGGACGATGAATTAAACGCCCTTCTTCATCTTGAAAATCGATGCAAGATTCACTTGGCTGCCAAATTGCGACAAAGCGCTCATCCTTTGGCGTGACAATGTGCGCTTTAACTTCAAAAAAGTCTTTGGGTACAAAGTGTTCTATCTCTTCGTCGCGCCTAACGACCAACCCCAATACAGGAGTTTGTACGCGCCCAACAGAGAGAACCCCTTGGTAACCACCTCGCTGTCCTAATAAGGTATAGGCGCGAGTCATGTTGATTCCATACAGCCAATCTGCACGAGCGCGGGCTAATGCAGAAACACATAATGGAATAAATTCACGGTTTTCACGTAAACGATCAATCGCTCTCTCAACAGCTTGAGGGTTCAAGTCGTTGATTAAACAGCGCTTCACGCTTTTGCGTTTTTCGGGATCAAGCTTGAAGTAATCCAGCACCTCATCCACCAGCAGCTGCCCCTCTCTATCGGGGTCTCCTGCGTGGACAACGACGCTGGCTTGTTTAAGTAGCGTGTCGATAGTGTTTAATTGTTTGGTTACTGCGGAACGAGGCTTCAATTGCCACTTCTCAGGAATGATCGGCAAATCTTGCAAATTCCAACGGGCATAACGCGGATCATACGCATCCGGTTCAGCCTGTTCTAAAAGATGCCCAATGCACCACGTGACCATCTGGTCATCGCCACATTGAATAAAACCATCCCCTTTACGATGAGGTTTTGGCAGTACATCCGCAATGGCCCGTGCAAGACTGGGCTTTTCCGCAATAAACAAACGCATAGATTAGTCGATCACTTCAATTAAAGGCACACCGCTTTGTGCAGGTAATAAGGTACCGACAGACTGTAACAAAACACCTTGCTGCTGTGCAATCTCTTTAATTTTAGCGACTTCCGATGGTTTAATCGCGATGAGGAGCCCGCCTGACGTTTGTGGGTCACACAATAATTGGCGCTGCATATCGCTCATTGGTCCAATTAAGTGACCATAGCTATCAAAGTTGCGCTGAGTTCCACCCGGCACACAACCCGCTTCAATGTATTTTTCCACATCAGCAAGTTTTGGCACTTTGCTAAAGGAAATCTGAGCACGAACACCGGAGCCTTCACAGATCTCACTTAAATGACCAAGCAAACCAAAGCCCGTTACGTCCGTCATCGCCGTCACGCCGTCTAAAGGTGCAACAACCGCACCGAACTTGTTCATTTGGCACATAGTTTCAGCAGCCAGGTGCGCATGTTCTGGTGCTAACACGCCTTTTTTCTCAGCCGTGGTTAGCACACCAATACCCAACGGTTTGGTTAGGAACAGTTCGCAATCTGCACTCGCAGCACTGTTTTTCTTCACATAATCTGTGTTCACGACCCCAGTCACCGCTAAACCAAAGATAGGTTCTGGTGAGTCGATAGAGTGACCGCCTGCCAGTGAAATTCCTGCATCCGCACAAGCAGCACGTCCGCCTTCAATCACTTCGCGAGCCACTTCTGGTGGCAATTTAGCAATCGGCCAGCCAAGGATCGCAATCGCCATAATTGGCTTACCGCCCATCGCAAAAATATCGCTGATAGCGTTCGTTGCTGCAATACGTCCGAATTCAAATGGGTTATCCACGATAGGCATAAAGAAGTCAGTTGTACTGATAATGCCGATGCCATTACCTAAATCATAAACTGCGGCATCATCTTTGGTTTCATTGCCCACTAATAAGTGAGGATCATGAAATTTAGCTTGTTCCGTATGTAAAATTTGCTCTAACACTTTTGGTGCGATTTTGCATCCGCAACCAGCACCATGGCTATATTGGGTCAGTCTAATTTTTTCTGTCATTGTCTGTCTCTTTAGAAATTCGCTATCTATTTAAAAATAGGACACAAAGCCTGTCATATCAGGTTGTTGAGCTTTTGCGGGTGCTTTTAATTCTGGGGTGCCTAAATAAAGGAAACCGACAATATGGTCATTTTCTTCACAACCTAAACCGTCACGCACGATAGCGTCTTCCGTCCATGAACCTGAACGCCAAATACCGCCAAAACCTTGTGCTAATGCGGCCATTTGCATCGCTTGTACGGTGCAGCTTGCGGCAACAATTTGTTCCCACTGTGGCACTTTGGGATGATCTTTCACTTTCGCAATCACGGTAATGATGAGCGGCGCACGAAATGGTGCATTACGCGCTTTTTCTTCAACTTCCGCGCCTAACTTGCCTTCTACAGCCGCTTTTTCAAGCAGTTGGCTGAAGCGAGCGATACCATCTCCTTGCATGACAACAAAGTGCCATGGCTTCAATGCCCCGTGGTCTGGCGCTCTCATTCCTGCGGCAAGAATATTGTCGAGCTGTTCGCCTTGCGGCGCTGGAGTGGTTAAGCGTGAAGCTGAACGGCGGTTCAACAAAAGGGTTAATGCATCCATATTGATCTCCGATTAAGAGTAAGCTGATGTAGTGCTCAGCAAAATAGAAATACCATCGGGCTATTGTACAACGCTCACAATGGTTTTGTTATGAATAATCCTGTATTACATTATTTGGTATCTGTCATCGTTTGATACTGTATAGGATTAAATCTATTGATTAATCTATCTATTAATCATCTGTCAAATAGATGATATTCTAAATCATTCGCGCGTCATCTTATGCCGCCAACTTGATTGATATCCTCACACTGGAGAAAAAATGCGACAACTCTGGGATATTTTCGCCACCGTCTTTAAGTTTAGCTGGCGAGTCATTAATTTCATTCGACAATTTGTTTTCAACGCAATTTTCTTCGTGTTGCTATTTTTAGTGATCGGCGGTTATTCTCTCTTGCAATCCGACAGCGAGCCAGAAAAAAACTATTTTGGTGCACTGGTTGTTGATCTACAAGGGGTTGTTGCCGACCAGGTCTCTTCCCCGGATCCTTTCGGACGCATGAGCCGCGAATTGCTGGGTACCTCGAACAACTTAATGCAGGAAAACTCGCTATTCGATATCGTCGATACCATTCGTACAGCCGCTGACGATGACCGCATTACAGGTCTAATACTACGTTTAGATAATCTGGTTGGTGCCGATCAACCCTCCATGGCATACATCGGTAAAGCGATTGAAGAGTTTAAAGCCTCTGGAAAATCAGTCTATGCAATGGGCGATAGCTATACACAAGCTCAATATTACTTAGCTAGCTTCGCAGATGAAATTTATCTCGCCCCCCATGGCGCCGTCGGAATTTACGGTTTCTCAACGGATACCCTGTATTACAAATCTTTATTAGAAAAACTCAAGGTAAGCACCCATATTTTCCGCGTTGGTACCTACAAATCTGCAGTTGAACCGATGATGCGCGATAATATGTCACCTGAAGCCCGTGAAGCTAACCTACTTTGGTTAAATACCTTATGGGATAACTATTTAGGATCTATCGCGGAGAATCGCCAATCTAAAGCTGAACAAATCTTCCCGGGAGCGGATAAGCTCATTGCACAACTTCGCGCCGTCAAGGGTGATACTGCGCAGTATGCTTTGCAGCAAAAATTAGTGGATAAGATTTACACTCGCGAGCAAGCCGAAAATGTGTTCTCTAATCAGTTTGGTTGGAATAAAGAAGATAAAACATTCAATGGCATTAGCATCTATGATTACTCCACTAAAATTGCCGATACCAGCAACAGCGACGGTAATATTGCGGTTATCGTCGTTCAAGGTGCCATCATGGATGGACCACAAACTCCCGGTATTGCTGGTGGCGAAACCCTCGCAGCTCAAATCCGTGATGCGCGCTTAAATGAAAACATTAAAGCCATCGTATTACGCGTTAATAGTCCAGGGGGAAGTGTCAGTGCTTCTGACCTGATCCGCAGTGAATTAGCCGCTGCGCGTACCGCGCAGAAACCGGTCGTTGTATCCATGGGTGGCATGGCCGCATCAGGCGGTTACTGGATCTCAACGCCAGCTGACTACATCATTGCTAGCCCAAGCACTTTAACAGGCTCTATCGGTATTTTCGGTGTGATCAATACCTTTGAAAGCTCATTAGAATCTATCGGCGTTTATACTGACGGTGTTTCGACGTCCCCATTAGCAGGCGTTTCTGTCACTAAAGGGATTAGCCCACAATTTTCTGATATGATGCAAATCACCATCGAAAATGGCTACCAAACCTTTATTGGCTTAGTTGCTCAATCTCGCCATAAAACACCGGAAGAAATCGATAAGATTGCCCAAGGTCGCGTTTGGATTGGTAAGGATGCGCTGAAAATTGGTTTAGTTGATGAACTTGGTGATTTCGATGATGCCGTCGCAAAAGCCGCCGAATTAGCGAAAGTAAAATCTGTCGAGCTGGATTGGATGCAACCTGAACTGTCCTTTATGGATCAGTTGATCCTTGAATTGACTAGCAACGTTCAAGTCATGATGCCTGATGCATTGCAAACATTCCTACCACCAGCGGTCGCTACTGATATTCGCCGCCAAGCTCAGTTCTTCTTAAAAATGAACGATCCACAAAATCGTTACGCATTTTGCTTAAACTGCGCAGAAATTAACTAATTATTCATTTTCACCCATGGCTCCCCTCTCAAGGCAACCTTAGAGGGGGCTGCCATTCGCGGTGGATGACGCTGGCGTAAACTGAAGTTTCCATCACAACAATCTGCAATATCTTGTTTTATCCATAGATTATCTCCAGTAAATAAGCCAAAATCCTTATAATCCAAATTATTCACACACAGAATTTCTTATTCATACAGAACTTTATCTGTCATCGTTAGGTAACAAAATGCAGAAGAAATCGATTTATGTCGTTTATACGGGTGGCACCATCGGCATGCGCCATTCTCCTCAAGGCTATATTCCTGTTTCTGGTCACCTACAGGCACAATTAGCCCAAATGCCTGAATTTCATCGCCCTGAAATGCCAACATTTACGATCCGTGAACATCAGCCTTTAATCGATTCTTCTGACATTACACCGGAAGATTGGCAAAATATTGCCGATGACATCAGTGAAAATTACGATAAATATGATGGTTTTGTGATCCTGCATGGCACTGACACCATGGCATTTACGGCTTCTGCACTCTCCTTTATGTTTGAAAACTTGAAGAAGCCGATTATTGTGACAGGGTCACAGATTCCACTGGAAGCCCTACGTTCCGATGGGCAAACCAACCTGCTTAATGCACTCTATTTAGCGGCAAACTACCCGATCAATGAAGTGGGTTTATTCTTCAATAATAAACTGTATCGCGGTAACCGCACTGTGAAAGCTCATGCGGATGGTTTTGAAGCTTTCACCTCGCCAAACTGTTCCCCACTGATGGAAGCCGGTATTCATATCCGTACATTCAATGCCTGCCCAGCACCGATTGGCGTTGGCGAATTAAAAACCCATCGTATTACCCCGCAGCCTATTGGAGTTGTCACCCTCTACCCGGGGTTATCGATAGAAATCGTACGAAATATTCTTCAGCAACCGGTTAAAGCGCTAATCTTGCGCTCTTACGGTGTAGGAAATGCCCCTCAGCAACCGGAACTTCTGCGTATTCTTCGTGAAGCAACTTCTCGCGGCATTATTGTCGTCAACCTTACCCAATGTATTTCTGGGCGGGTAAATATGGAAGGTTACGCCACCGGACACGCATTAGCAGAATCTGGAGTGATCAGTGGTTTTGATATGACTTTTGAAGCCGCATTGAGTAAATTACATTACTTACTAAGCCAAGATTATACCTCTGAGCTTATTCGAGAATTAATGCAAAATAATCTACGTGGTGAATTAAGCTACGCCGATGAATAAGCCATAACCTACTGAGAAGAATGATGAAATCAGCATTACTGTTAGTCGACTTACAAAATGATTTTTGTACTGGTGGTGCTCTCGCTGTAAAACAAAGCGAACAGGTTATTGAAACCGCAAACCACGTTATTAAGCAATGCCAAAAACAGGGTATCACGGTGATCGCCAGCCAAGATTGGCATCCAGAAAACCATCTCAGTTTTGCCGTCAATTCTAACCAGCCTGTTGGCACCCTTGGCGAACTGAATGGATTGCCACAGGTTTGGTGGCCGGTTCACTGTGTACAAGGCTCCCATGGTGCTGATTTCCATCCAGAGCTTCATCGCCAAGCTATTCAAAAGGTATTTACTAAAGGTGAAAATCCGCAGGTAGATAGCTACAGTGCCTTTTTTGATAATGACCGAGTCAGTCAAACTGAACTTCATGTGTGGCTTCAGCAGCAACAAATCAGCCATTTAATGATTATGGGCATTGCGACCGACTATTGTGTGAAGTTTACTGTACTGGACGCGCTGAGACTCGGCTACCGTGTCGATGTGCTAACGGATGGGTGTCGCGGCGTTAATTTAGCCCCTGAAGATAGCCTGAAAGCTTTAGCGGAAATGCAGAGTGCTGGGGCTAAGTTAGTAGCATTGCCACTCTAGCGTTCCATCACCCTACTAATGGGTTTCAAATTTTGGCCCTGCTAATTTGCAGGGCTAACTATCTTATTCGTCGTTTTCTTGCGGTTTCAATGTCGCAAGCCTATCCCCTTGAAAAAGCGCTTTCAATTCTTGCTTACTCTTCATGGTAATTTGGCCGTCTGTACCGACCGTCATATGCTCCGCATCATGGTTATGGCGAGATTGCCATAACATCACCATCTGCAAGGTATTTTCTTTTTGTTCTGGCGTTAATGCCACGCCATCCGGCCATTTACCTAACTCCACTGCCGTCACTAAACGCTGGTAAATTTCTGGGGTCATGACAGACAGCAATTGGTCTATTTGTTGTGCATCCATTTCTACGCTCACGTTACGCCTCATCACATCAAGTTAGTGGCAATCAAGATAATTATTTTTTATGGTTTTATGAATATATGACATTTTGAATAATCAGCCGAGTCGTTATTGCTGAACATATTTTCATACTTCAGCAAGCTTCAGCACGCTACCCTACGGTCTTTTCACCCGTTTGGTCATCTGTAAAACTTAGTGATGCTGAATTTATGCAGTAACGCTGTCCGGTTGGTTGTGGACCATCAGGAAATACATGTCCAAGATGCGCATTGCAATTACTACAGCGCACTTCTATACGGTGCATTCCATGAGAGAAATCTTCGATAAATTTTATCAAACTTTCATCAATTGGTTGAAAGAAACTCGGCCATCCGCAGCCCGCATCAAATTTGGTCTCAGAAAGGAATAAAGGGGTTCCACAACAGAGACATTCATACACGCCATCTTTACGGTTATGCAATAATTGGCCACTAAATGGGGGCTCTGTGCCAGCCTCTTGTGTAACATACAGCTGGACTTGGTTAAGCTTTGATAAATCAACAGCTTGCTTATCTTTATTCGACATCGATTACCTACTCTTTTTCAAAAAGATGCGTATTAAAGCGATTTCGCACCCATTTCAAGCAACAAAAACTTAACAACGCTCAGTGGAAAACTATTCTAGACTATTAAGGTTAGAACTTTACGGTTTGATTTGTGATGAGCCTCACATATATCACTGATGGATGGTTTCATTATGCTGAACAATCCCGATAATACGTGCGGCTGTATTTGCTGCTGAAGTGACTGACAAATATGCAGATAGTGGTATCAGAATTGATTTTTTTCAATAATTGACACGATTCCGCTTGACGGCTGGCAAGGTTTTGGTAACTTTAAGTACATCTTAATTCACGAAATAAAATAGCTGGTGGAAATACTATGACTATCAAAGTAGGTATTAATGGTTTTGGTCGTATCGGCCGTATCGTTTTCCGTGCTGCACAAGAGCGTTCTGACATCGAAATCGTTGCTATCAACGACCTGCTCGATGCAGAGTACATGGCATACATGTTGAAATACGACTCAACTCACGGTCGTTTCAACGGTACTGTTGAAGTTAAAGATGGTCACTTAGTTGTTAACGGTAAAAAAATCCGTGTTACAGCAGAGAAAGATCCTGCAAACCTGAAATGGAACGAAGTCGGTGTTGATGTTGTTGCTGAAGCAACTGGTATCTTCCTGACTGACGAGACTGCTCGTAAACACATCCAAGCAGGCGCGAAGAAAGTTGTGTTAACTGGTCCTTCTAAAGATGACACTCCAATGTTCGTTATGGGCGTTAACCACAAAGCTTACGCAGGTCAAGAAATCGTTTCTAACGCATCTTGCACAACTAACTGCTTAGCTCCACTGGCTAAAGTTATCAACGACAAATTTGGTATCGTTGAAGGTCTGATGACCACTGTTCACGCAACCACAGCAACACAAAAAACTGTTGATGGTCCATCTCACAAAGACTGGCGTGGTGGTCGTGGTGCTTCTCAAAACATCATCCCATCTTCAACTGGTGCTGCTAAAGCTGTAGGTAAAGTTATTCCTGAGCTGAACGGTAAACTGACTGGTATGTCTTTCCGTGTTCCAACTCCTAACGTTTCTGTTGTTGACCTGACTGCACGTCTGGCAAAACCAGCAACTTACGCACAAATCTGTGACGCTATCAAAGAAGCAGCAGAAGGCGAGCTGAAAGGCGTTCTGGGTTACACTGAAGACGACGTTGTATCTACCGATTTCAACGGCGAAAAACTGACTTCAGTATTCGATGCTAAAGCAGGTATCGCTCTGAACGACAACTTTGTGAAACTGGTTTCTTGGTATGACAACGAAACTGGTTACTCTAACAAAGTTCTAGACCTGATTGCTCACATCTCTAAATAAGAGCTGTTAAGCAACCAGTGTGACTGAGCCGCCTCTTGGCGGCTCTTTTGTATCTTTCATACATTCAAAATTAAAGCCCAGCTCAATATACTCCAAGCTGCGTCCCCCGCTTCATTCAATGCCACTTGCAGTATCGTGAGTTTGTTATATTGTTATTTCTAGTTACTGCCCTATTTATAGGCGCTGTTCTATTTATAGTCGCTGATTTAGGTCGTGATGATGGACCAACAACCACAGGCGCAAGACAATGCATGATAAAATTTTTGCTTTACCTGTTATCAAACAAATTTCTCCTTACATTACCCAACGTCAACTTGGCGATTTACCGCTGATCGTCATTTCCCACCCAAAAGTGCGTGGTGCCGTGAGCCTACAAGGTGCCCACTTAATTGACTGGCAACCCGCAGGTCAAAAACCCTGCCTTTGGTTAAGTCCAGAAAGTGCGTTTAAAGAAGGGGTTGCCATTCGTGGCGGTATTCCTATTTGCTGGCCATGGTTTGGACCTGTAAATAGCCCTAGTCACGGATTTGCCCGTATTTTACCTTGGCAATTTACGGCTCATAATGAACATGATTGTGGTGTCATTCTCACCTTTACCCTGACAGACAACGAATACACCCGCAAACTCTGGCCTCATGAGTTCACGCTGATTTTACGTATGAAGCTCGGGGAAACTTGCGAACTTGAATTAGAAAGCTACGGTGACTTCGAGGCTACCGCCGCATTACACAGCTATTTCAATATCAGTGATATCCAGAAAGCCACCGTTTATGGCCTTGGTGGGCATTACATCGATAAAGTCGCCGATAGAGAAGCCTATATTTCAGAACCGCTAAAATTTAATAAGCACACTGACCGCATATATACCGAGCCAGAAGAATACAGTTTATTACGTGATGATGGCTGGAATCGCACTATTGAGCTGCATCACTATCATCATAGTGACGTGGTGTGCTGGAACCCTTGGGCGGAGTTATCGTGCAGCATGCAGGATATGCCTAATAATGGTTACAAACAGATGGTTTGTGTGGAAACGGCTCGCATTCATATGCCAATGAAATCTGAAGCGCAAAGCCCTTCTCGTCTTTCTCTCGTGATGGTATGCCGCGAAAATAAACCTCAGCCACAGCAAGAATAACCAAGCGAAAAATAAACGTAAGAATAAATGCAAAATAAAACCCCAAAACAGCCTAGCCATTTTGGGGTTTTTTATTCTATTCCAGCGTATAAATTAGAAGGTGTAAGTCACACCGCTCCACATAATCGCAGAATAAGATTTATTGACCATTGGGCTGTCTTTTACTTCACTAGACAGTTTATCAACACGACCCAGCGCAAACAGTGACCAGCTGTCTGTCATGCGATAATTAGCTGATAACTCCACATACGGTGTCCAGCTTGAATTTGGTTCATAACGTTTTAATCCACTATTTGCAGATTCTTTGGATGTCACACCGAATTCATAACGGTTCAGTTTCGCACTATCCCATTTGATACCGACACCTGGGGTTAAAGACCAGCTATCGCCTTTAAATGCGTACAAGTAAGCGGCTTCAGCACGCATGCCTTCGCTTTCCCACAACATGTCGATAGAGCCATTGAAACGCAATGTACCCCAGTCAGCATTATGACGGTAAGTAAAGCCGCCCATTACGGTATCGCGGCGGCGATCCAGCTTACGCATGTCGGCATTATCATTATCTTTTGGCTTAAAGAAATGTGGGTAGTAATAAGCATCTAAAGACAACTGGTCAACTTTATCATTCCACAAGTAGTAACCTACAGCTAAAGTGCGGAAGTAAAAATTTTCACTTTCATAATTTACAACGGGAACTGGCGTAATATAGTCGCTCGTTTTGATGCCTTTATAAGGTGTTGATTGCGCTAATACAGAGCCACCAACAGACCAAGTTCCAGCAAACGCAGCAGTTGAAACCGCACTTAACGCAATGGCAAGTGTGGTCATTTTGATTATTTTAGACATTTTAAATTAAACCCAAATTATTCAGATGAAGTTAACAATAAACAATGAATAACGTGGGAAATTTCACCCACGTTAATGAGATGGTTCACATTTAAAGCTAAATTACTTTGATTGTCTATCTTTCTCAATCATGAATATCAGCCAAGTGAATGAATGATGTGCTTTTTTATTGAAAATCAATAGGTACGCGACGTGCTAGCGCACATAATAATTCGTAACCGATTGTGCCCGCCGCCTGTGCCACATCATCAACAGGTAAATTTTCGCCCCACAGCTCCACTTTGGAACCAATAGTTGCTTCTGGACAGTCACTAATATCAATCGTTAGCATATCCATGGAAACCGTACCTAACAGCGCACAACGCTGTCCCTGACACCACACTGGCGTTCCTGTTGGCGCATGACGAGGGTATCCATCGGCATAACCACAGGCCACAGTCGCTATGCGCATCGGTTTTTCTGACGTAAATTTGCTACCGTAACCAATGGATTGACCCGCTTCAATATCATGGACTGCAATAATTTCCGATTGTAGCGTCATCGCCGCTTTTAAATCATATTCAGCAATATCGCCCCATTTGCCACTCGGAGACGCACCATACAGCACAATTCCAGCCCGCACCCAATCATAATGGGTGTTTTTATGCCATAAAACCGCCCCTGAATTCGCAATGCAGGTCGGCAGTGATAACTGAGCAAATTGTTGAATTTTCGCTAATGGCGCTTGTGTTCCCTCAACCATATCTGAATTTGCAAAATGGCTCATTAATGTCACATCCGCAACATTTTCCATCTGGCTCAGTTGAGAGACAATATCCGCATACTCATTCATCGAGAAACCTAAGCGATTCATTCCGCTATTAAGCTTAATGTAGACAGAAATAGGTTTATTCAGTAAAGCTTGCTCAATGGCGGCTAGCTGCCAGCGACTGTGTACGCTGGTTGTTAATTGATACTGGTCAATAACTACCAAATCATCAGCTTGGAAGAACCCTTCTAATAATAAAATTGGCCCCTTCCACCCTTCATTTCTCAATAAAATGGCTTCATGAAGATCTAAAACGGCAAAACCATCAGAATCTTTTAGTCCGCGCCAAATTCGTTTAATACCATGGCCATAACCATCCGCTTTCATCACTGACCAGACCTTCGCTTGACCAACTTTCTGGCGGATCACCGCTAAATTATGTTCTAAATTATGTTGATGAATGACAGCACGAATTGGGCGTGGCATTGCGATTCCTTATTATTATTGATATGTTACGTCGCTCAATTAACGCGCAGGCGATAAGTGACCCGTACTGACTAATTTCGTATTAAAACCATCGGTATATCTGAATACCGATAAATCATCCGCAGCGATGTCCGGCGTATTCCCTGAAATTAAATCAGCCAACAATTTGCCAGAGCCGCAAGCCATTGTCCAACCTAAGGTTCCATGCCCCGTATTCAAATACAAGTTGCTGAATTCTGTCGGCCCAACTATCGGGGTTCCGTCTGGCGTCATTGGACGTAATCCTGTCCAAAACTGTGCTTGATTAATATCGCCGCCGCCTTGATAGAGATCTTGCACCACCATTTTTAGGGTTTCACAGCGTTTTTTCAGTACATCAAGATTAAAACCAACCACTTCTGCCATACCCCCAACGCGAATACGTTGGTCAAACCGTGTTACAGCTATTTTGTAGGTTTCATCCAACACAGTCGAAACCGGCGCTCGAGATTCATCGATGATTGGCATCGTCAATGAGTAACCTTTCAGAGGATAAACAGGAATCTTCACCAATTGCTGCAACATCTGAGTGGAATATGACCCCATGGCAACGACATATTGATCCGCCAGCAAAACCTCACCATCGACCTTAATACCGCTGATGCGCTTGCCATCCGTTAAAATTTGCTCCACATGGCAGCCAAAGCGGAATGTAACTCCAACTTGCTCTGCCATTTTCGCCAGTTTTTTGGTGAACTGCTGGCAATCCCCTGTTTCATCATTTGGTAAGCGTAAACCACCTGTCAGCTTATGTTTTACAAAAGCCAATGCAGGCTCAGCTGTAATGAGCTGATCTGAGGTCAGTAATTCGTATGGCACACCTTCTTGCTGCAAAACCGCGATATCATTGGCCGCATTATCAAACTGTTTTGCCGTTCTAAACAACTGTAACGTACCACCTTGACGACCTTCATAGCCAATGCCGGTATCTGCTCTAAGTTGGCGAATGCAATCACGGCTATATTCTGCGATCCGCACCATGCGGCTTTTATTCATGGTGTAGTGCTGCATGTCGCAGTTTTTCAACATTTGCCACATCCAACGTAATTGGAACAGACTACCATCGGGTTTGATCGCTAAAGGGGCATGTTTTTCAAACATCCATTTTACGGCTTTAAGAGGGATCCCCGGCGCACCCCATGGGGTTGCATATCCTGGAGAAATTTGCCCTGCATTACCTGCGCTGGTTTCTTCAGCCACATCAAGCTGCCTATCAATGACGCAAACTTCATGCCCTTCTTGTGCTAGATACCACGCAGTGGTAACACCAATAACGCCAGCACCTAAAACGAGAACTTTCATAGAACCCCTCAAGAGAACAAAATGGAATTACTGTTAGCATAATATTCTAGTTTTTATTTTCCAATACAGTTAATTAACATTTTTAACAAAAAAGTTAAATCCTCTATCAAATTTAGGTTCTCTTAAATCCAGTGAAATTTTATTCTACCCATTAAAAAGAGAATAAATCAATTTAGTATATATAAATCAACTTGTTAAAAGCAAACCCCCAAAATTAATTCTGATTAAATAATGAGTTAAACAGAGTTTTATATTCATTCATCAAAAGATTATTCCATTTCAATATTTAGAAGCTAAATATCGAATAACTCACCACGCCAGATAATAACATTGATAAATTTAAATTAAGCAGATGATTACACTAATCAATCAATCGGGAACAAAAAAAGCCAGTGCAAGGCACTGGCTTTTTGTTTGAAAATGGTAGTGTTAAATATTATTCGCGAGGTCAGATGGCATATTACTTTGCATATTGTGCCAGATCACGCCGCTATCTTTACCGTAGTTTCTGACGCAATCCATAATACGGTCATAGGCTTGCTCACGGCATAAATTGCTCAGCTGTTGGTAAAAACTTAACGCTAAACGACGGGCTTCAGGATTAGAGAAATAATAACGCCCAACTCGCGTGTATAACCCTCGTAATCCATTAATAATCAAACCATAGATTGGGTTACCGGACGCAAAGGCCAGTCCACGGAAAATGTTGTAATCCAAATCACTAAATGCATCTGAGTTATCTTCAACTTTATCTTTACCCGATAACACTTCTAATGAGGCTTCTGGATCATTACGAAATGCGGTACGAATAAAAATAGCCGCAATATTAGTACGTACTGCCAATAAATTATCAATTAGCTGAGGTACACGGTCGTGATCGAGTTTCGCCAACGTTTCCAGAATGTTTAATCCTGACGTTTCCCAGTAGTTATTGACCTTGGTTGGCTTACCATGTTGAATGGTTAACCACCCATCACGGGCTAAACGCTGTAAAACTTCACGTAATGTCGTACGGGTTACGCCGATTAATTCAGATAGCTCACGCTCCGCGGGTAAGATAGATCCTGGAGGAAAACGATTGTTCCAAATACTCTCAATAATGTACTCTTCCGCAAAACCTGCCGGACTTTGAGCTTTAATAACCATATTTTTATTATTCCAAACATTTTTAGACGGACTACGCGGAAGCATACCAGATTGTCACAATCTGAGATAGTTAGCTTTCCAATAAACCGCAGGTGAATCGTAAAAACCCCATATAATTAATGGATTATCTATTAGCAAATAAGCTTAAATTCTATAAAAGATAAGAGTAGTATGTAACGCGCTGTCACACAACACCAGTTAAAGAGGATTAAAAATCATAATGGATTTTAGTTTAAGAAGAGCATTTTTGAAGAATTTTTTGGGAAATTCTCCAGATTGGTACAAACTTGCTATCATTTTGTTCTTAATAATAAACCCAATTGTTTTCTACTTTGTTAACCCATTTATCGCCGGTTGGTTACTCGTCATTGAATTCATTTTCACTTTGGCGATGGCACTAAAATGCTACCCATTACAACCTGGCGGGCTATTAGCCATTGAAGCCGTGCTAATTGGTATGACTTCCCCTGCGCAGATTTCTCATGAAATCAGTAATAACCTTGAAGTGGTTCTGTTACTGATCTTTATGGTGGCTGGCATCTACTTTATGAAGCAACTTCTGTTATTTGTGTTTACAAAGCTGTTAATAAACGTCCGTTCTAAACGAATTTTAGCGTTGTCATTTTGCTTAGCAAGTGCGTTTTTATCCGCTTTTTTAGATGCTTTAACCGTCATTGCTGTGGTCATTAGCGTTTCTATTGGCTTCTACTCAATTTACCACCAATATGCCTCTAGCCAGCCGAGCAATACGGATCTACAAAACGATTCCTTCATTGATACGGTTGAAAAAAAGCAGACATTGGAACAGTTCCGTGCATTCTTACGTAGCTTAATGATGCATGCAGGTATCGGTACTGCCCTTGGCGGCGTAATGACTATGGTGGGTGAACCACAAAACCTGATCATCGCGAAACATGTTGAGTGGGATTTTATTACCTTCTATCTGCGGATGGCGCCAGTCACTATCCCTGTTTTCTTATGTGGGCTCGTGGTCTGTTTCCTCGTTGAAAAGTTCAAAGTATTTGGCTACGGGGCTGAATTGCCAGACACCGTGCGCCAAGTATTAACCGAACACGACAAAAAAATGAGTGCTAAGCGCAGCAAAAAAGAGCAAGCGCAGCTTATCGTCCAAGGTCTTATCGGTATTTGGTTAATTCTTGCGTTGGCATTTCACCTTGCTGAAGTGGGTCTGATTGGTCTGTCCGTGATCATTCTTGCCACGACATTCTGTGGGATCACTGAGGAACACGCGCTCGGAAAAGCCTTTGAAGAAGCCTTACCGTTTACTGCCCTACTGACGGTTTTTTTCAGCGTTGTCGCCGTGATCATTGACCAGCAGCTATTTACGCCATTTATTCAGTATGTGCTGCAATCCTCTGAATCATCGCAGCTGTCCCTGTTCTATCTGTTTAACGGGCTGCTCTCTGCAGTATCAGATAACGTATTTGTCGGCACCGTGTATATTACTGAAGCCTTAAAAGCCGCTAATGCAAGCTTAATTTCAGCCGAGCAATATCAGCACTTAGCGGTCGCAATTAACACCGGAACAAACTTGCCGTCGGTTGCAACGCCAAATGGACAAGCCGCCTTCCTGTTCCTATTAACCTCGGCACTGTCTCCGCTGATTCGCCTGTCTTATGGTCGAATGGTGTGGATGGCATTACCATTTACGGTTGTGATGACCATCGTTGGTCTGCTAGGTGTTGAGCTATGGCTTATCCCATTAACTGACTGGATGGAAAGCTTAGGGTTAATTTCTATTCCACGTTGATCAATATTGATTGTTCAGATTCTGAATTTAAAGCCGCATATTTATGCGGCTGAGGTTGATGACAAAGAGGGATAAAAGCGTGGTTTTTCCCTCTTTGTGTTATCAGGCGAAAATCAATAAATTGATTTTCCTCGTCAATATTACAACCCAAAAGAGCCATTTCCAAACCTGATGGGCTTGAAAATGGTCTGAGCCGCATATTTATGCGGCTTTTTTTGTAATAAAACGTAAAAATTAAGCTAATCTCATTCTAATCTGATTTTGCTGCTTTTTTTATCACCCAGATAGAGGCAAAATAAGCCGATTATTAATGAAGGGAATTTATTATGTTCAGATTTTTTAATTACTGTTCTCAAGGACGGTCAGCTTGGCTGCTTATGGCATTCACTGCTTTTATGCTTGAATGTGCTGCTCTGTATTTCCAACATATTATGAAACTGCAACCTTGTGTAATGTGTATCTATGAGCGCGTTGCATTGATGGGAATTATTGCGGCAGGTTTAATCGGAGCGATTGCACCGAAAAGCACCGTCGTTAAAGTGATTGCGATTGTGGTTTGGCTGTATGCGGGTTGGCGTGGATTAGACCTTTCATGGGAACATACCATGCTGCAACTTTACCCGTCTCCGTTTGCATCCTGTGATTTCTTTGTCAATTTCCCAGACTGGTTACCGCTGCAAGAATGGGTACCTTCTGTGTTTGAAGCGACAGGGGATTGTGCGGTTAGACAATGGGCTTTCTTAGGGTTAGACATGCCGCAGTGGTTAGTTGGTATTTTTGCAGCTTACATCTTAGTTGGCATCATCGTTGCGATCAGCCTCTTCTTCCCAAGTAAAAAATAACCTTTCTTTTTTCGCCCATCAACTGTGCTTGATGGGCGATTCAAATCATTAGCTCACCAAAATACTTAGATACAGGCCCCACTACGAATTGCCGAAACCGCACAACGACGCCCATTTGCAAACTGGCAAACAGGGGTTTTCTGACCATTTAATTCTAAATTCAGTGAAGGCAGTCCCCCCGCAGAGGTACACGCCTCTTGAGCTCCGGGACCTAAATTCACCACTTGCTGAGCATATTGAGAACCGGACGTTTCTGCTCTTGTCATTTTACTGTTATCAGGGCTACTGCACGCTGAAAGTAAAATAGATAATACGGTAGCTGAACCCATTGCCACGACTGTTCTTAACAGCGCCTGACTTTTCCTTTTCATTCTCTTTCTCCGATAGTATCAGCGCTGTTTTGCATCCCATTATGTTTTGAACCTTATTAATGGGTGCCACTTTTAGAAAACAGGTTGATGACCAATACACCAATGATAATTAATAGCATACCAATAATTGCGGGTAAATCGAGTTTTTGGTTATAAATATAGATAGCCGCCACAGAAACCAACACAATTCCCAATCCTGACCAAATGGCATACGCTATCCCCAGTGGCATCACTTTCACAACTTGGGAAAGCCCCCAGAAAGAGGCTGCATAGCCAATGACAACCACTAAAGAGGGCCAAAAACGGCTAAAACCATCCGACGCTTTTAACGTTGTTGTCGCAATCACTTCCGCAATAATGGACATTAATAAGAAGCCCAATCCTTTCATTGTTCACCTTTCTCTGTTTTTAGCCTAAAATTTGGCAGAAATTTAGCACACAAAAAAGCACTGTACTAACCTTTAATTAGTACAGTGCTAAATGAATAAATCTAGCTTAATGATTCGCAGCGGTTGGCTGTTTTTCTGCAAAAGCTGAGCGATAACGGGTATAGATAAACACGCACCAAGCAAGTGCTAAAAGGCTGATAATCGCCCCCACATAACCAATATTAGTCATTCCCATATGGGTAATCACTTGGTTTCCTAATAATGCACCTGCGCCAATGCCAATATTAAATAATCCAGAGAAGATTGACATCGCCACATCGGTCGCATCTGGCGCCAAGTCCAACACTTTCACTTGGATCCCGAGGCTAATGCACATAATCGCCATACCCCAGAATATACAGGTACCAATCAATGTCCAAACATCTCCACTTAATGGCATAAATAACACTAAACAAAGTGTCAGTAAGGCCATCGATACCGGTAAGAATGAGAGTGTAAAGCGGCTACTGTAGCGGCTAAATAAGACGCTACCAAAAATGCCCGCCCCACCAAAAATTAATAATAAGAGTGTGGCAAAATTTTGACTCTGTAAGGCAATATCGCGTACAAACGGTTCAATATAACTATACGCGGTAAAATGAGCCGTAATGACGACGGTGATTAACACAAAGACACCCATCAATGCGGGGCGTTTAAACAGAACCGGTAGGCTTTTTAACGAACCGGAATGTTCGCTCGGTAAACGAGGTAAGAATCGCAATAACGCAATCAGGGTTAATAACGCCAGTACGCCGATACATAAAAATGTCACTCGCCAGCCCATCCATTGCCCAATCACTCGCCCTAACGGTAATCCTAACACGGTCGCCAGTGCCGTTCCCGTGGCGAGCAAGCCCAAAGCTTGCGCTTTTTTACCCGCAGGCGCGACGCGGATCGCCAATGATGCCGTTATCGACCAGAAAACTGCATGAGATAACGCAATACCGATACGCGCGATAATCAGCACTTCAAAGCTCCACGCAATCCCGCATAGAATATGGCTGAGAATAAAGACAACAAACAAAATTCCCAATAATTTCCGCCGCTCAAATTTTCCCGTCATCAGCATTAATGGTAGAGACATCACTGCGACAACCCACGCATAAATGGTGATCATCAGCCCTGTATGGGCAACGGTCATATCAAAACTTTCAGCAATATCACTCAATAATGCGACAGGAACAAATTCGGTGGTATTAAAGACAAAAGCCGCAACGGAAAGCGCCAATACACGGATCCACGCAGTGCTTCGAGAAACCTGGGACATGGTTTACGACATCCTGTTGATGATAATTAAGGCCAATAACAGCCTTCAGTATATTTTTGTGAATAATATCACATTCGCCATTCATCTTTAAAGGATTGAAAATTATCATGTTCACACTATTTTTTCACAGAGAAACGGTCACTCTCCTTTAATTTTCATATCAGTTTGAAAAGCGACAGAATCATTTCTTCTATGCTACAATCTGCAAATTACTTTTTATTCTTACAGGAATTCCTAAATGAAAACCCATTTTCCAACTGAGCCAGACGTAAATGCATTAGCAGACGAAGTAACTTGTTTAAAAAATCTTGTTACTCATATGCTTAAAGCTATCGGTCAGGCTGACGCGGGTAAAATTTTGATCAAAATGCAACGCGAAGTCGCTTCGATGGAAGATGAGAAGCAAGCTGAGACTTACAAAAACATTTTAGAACAAATCAAGACTGGTTATCGTCAATAAGAGCTTTAGCGATAAATGCGATTCTAAGCGCTAAGCCAAAACAGCGAGCTAAAGTGCACAAAAACCTAAGTTTCGTTCACTAGGATCCTTTATCTTTGATCTCGAATTAAACCATTCTTTATTCATTTAGCTCCCCCTTCAGATCCCTATGAAGGGGGCTTTTTTTTGCCTAAAACCCTACCTTTTCACTCACTCAAAAAACAAAAAACGCCACTCTTTCGAGTAGCGCTTTGATAAATCCCCTGTCTGTCTAAATAACGTAATAAACAGACTTAAATCGGACCTAAATTTGTCATGACTGCGTAAACAATCGAGATAATCGAAATAATGACCCAAGTTAATACCAGCGGCCAAATAAACTTCAGCCACTTGGTGTATGGGATTTTCGACGTCGCTAACACTGCCATCAGGATACCTGATGTTGGGTTAATACAGTTCACGACACCCTCGCCCATTAATACCGTTTGAACGGTAGTTTGACGGGTGATTTCTAACAGGTCGCCCATTGGGGTGAAAATAGGCACTAAAACTGCCGCTTCACCGGAACCTGAAGAAATAAAAAAGTGCATAATAGCAGCGGTACCGAACATTGAAATCGCAGATAATGTTTTCGGTAATCCATCCATCAGAGAAATAATCGAATTCACGATGGTGTCTAAGATCATTCCATCCGCTAATACAATCGCAATCGCACGCGCCATACCAACGATAAATGCCCCGCCAACCATGCCAGCACAGCCTTTCAGGAAGCCGGTTGCAATATCATTCGGTGACATTCTGTTCAGTACGCCTACCCCCACGCCTAAGATGATAAACATGGCCATCATCTCTTTCTCGCCCCAACCCCACTCAATCGCACCAAAAATAAAGCCAATTAAACAGAATGCGGCATAGGATAATGTAATGACGTGGCGTAAAGAGATTTTTGAGGTCTCAAATTGGCTATCATCAATTTGCACTTCGGGGCGAACCATCCCTTGACGGCGGCTTTTCTTCGCGTACAGAGTTAAGAAGATAATCCCTGCAACCACAAAGCTAATATAAACCACAGTACGGAAGCCAAATGCCGATAGCAGTGGAACGTCAGCCAAACCTTGAGATAACCCGACAGTCATCGGTGCCATTACCGAAGCGTTAAAGCCGGAGTATGCCGCAACATAGACGATCGCTGCGCCAAACTTGTCATCCATTCCGACAGACTTCGCCACCAATAAACCTATTGGCACGAATGCAATTATCGAGTTCACCACAATTCCAGTGGTACCCAAAATGGAGAACACCACAAAGAAGATAGTGATCAACAAAAAGTCATTGAGCTTTTTACTGCGTGAAATATTGCTCAGAACTTTGTTGATTGCACCCGTCGTTTCAAGCAGATGTAACGCGCCCCCAGTAAAGATAATCAGGAAAATGATCGGAGCCGCTTTAACTAGCCCGTCAGCGATCGATGTGAAAACCTGCCCTGGTAAAACGCCATGCTGTTCAGGTAAACGCTCATAACTTCCCGGAATGGTATAGGAACTCTTGACTTGGGTTTCCACGCCATCTTTGATAGTCGTGATCACTTTCGTTTCAGAGGCATATTGCCCAGCCGGAACGATCCAAGTAGCAACCGCTGCCGCTACTAAGATGAAAAAGAGCAATACATACGGGTTTATCCCATCAGAACGCTTTTTTTGTGGTGGTGGTGTTGTTGATGCTTTTGATGTTGATATGGATGTTGCCATAGATTTATCCTGTTGGATTATTATTTATTTTGTTAGCCATAATTACTGCGTAATGCGTTTTAACACATTGAAAAATAACTGAGCGCGCTCAGTTAAAGAGGGAATTTCAAGATACTCTTTGTCACTATGTTGATAGCCGCCAATTGGGCCTAAACCGTCTACCGTTGGTGTCCCCACACCCGCGGTAAATGAAGCATCTGAGCCACCACCTGTAGAAACGTCTTCCAGAGTGATTGCCAGTTTGTCGGCTTCTTGTTTGATGATGTCGATAAGCGCGGCACTTTCTGGCGTTTTTGCCATTGGTGGACGGTTGATCCCGCCTGTCAGTGAAAGCTGAATGCCTTCTAGAACAGGCTGGCTGCACACTTCACGTACTTTCTTGTCGATTTCAATACCTTGCTGCTCAGAAGAGATCCGCACATCAATTTCTGCACGCGCATTTGGAGCAACAGTATTCACAGAGGTTCCACCCGTGATCAGACCCACGTTCACCGAAAGCCCTTTATCGTGCTGAGAAAGCGCATGTAAGCTTTGGATTTTAAAAGTAAGTTCTTGGATAGCGCTGATCCCAGCTTCAGGAGCAATACCTGAGTGAGAGGCTTTACCTTGAATAGTCAGAACATAGGTTCCTACACCGCGACGGGCGCTAACAATGGCACCATTCGCACGTGCTGGCTCCATCACTAAGGCATAGCGCTTGTCTTTTGCACATTCCTCGATGACTGAACGTGACGAAATAGAACCAATCTCTTCGTCGCAGTTCAACAGCACTTCAATTTTCTTGTAACGCTCATCGCTGGAGGCATAAAGCTGTTTGATCACCTGATGCACCATGACATGGCTGCCTTTCATATCGATAACACCGGGGCCATAGGCTCTATCACCCTCAATACTAAATGGTCTTTCCGCTACAGTGCCTTTTGGAAATACAGTATCAAGGTGCAGCAAAATCAAAATTTCAGGCGTGGTAGATGGGTGATAAATGCGATAGTTATTACCCAATTTTTCATTTGGGATTATCTCAACTTCAAAACCCATTGATTGGTAGCGTTCACACCAAAATGCGGCGTGATTATCCACCCCCTCTTTATCGTATGAACCGGATTCTGTATTAACCACTTGCTTTAATAAGTCCAGCATTTCTGCTTCGTGTGTTAAAAATTCATTGTGCATGTTGAGTTCCTATTATTTATTATTTTATGGCGAGATATTTCAATGAGGGAAATTGGCTCCCGCACGATAAGATTTTTATTCCAAACAAAATTAAATGTTTATTACCTATAGACAATAATATTGTCGAATATTCCATTTGACGCGTAAAAACACGCCATTACCTATGCGGATTTAATGCATATACAACAATGGCGAGTAATTGAGGGGTTTAACCCAAGGTGGAACAACCCTATGATAATCCGACATTTAGCTTGATTGAAAAGGATACTTTCGCACCATAGCATAATAGATAAATAAATTACAAATAATTATTAATGCATAACTATGCGTTATTTTTTGAATCTTTAAAAAAGTAATAGTTACAGATAGGAATTATAAAAATAGTCATAATCAATATATTAATTATGGTGAATAATTTTCAAAAATTAATGGCATGCTATTAATTTTAGTTAACCATAAATATGTAGCATTACACGCGGTCTTTATTTTTTTTATTTACATTATTTAACGCTAATAAAGCGTATTCATCGTTTAACTTTATTTAAATTAAAATAACCACAAAGGAGTATTTAGTCTATTTGTTCAACATTTATAAGATAAATAAACATCAGCGCCTAAAAAACATACGGATTTTTTAAACTGAGAGTTTAATGTCATTCAATTTAGGTGCGATTTTCTTTCAGTATGTTTATTTAGCTCTCTTCAGCATAAAATGCGATACGCCTTTCTTCTACTAGCGTACCACTTTGCTGGCACTATTCGCTGGAATAGTTAGATAAAATGATAAATCGAATACGGTGGGGATAGAGGTAGGATGAGCAAATAAAAAAGGGAAACATGACGTTTCCCTTTCATTTTATCGCATTAACATCGTAGGCTATTTCAGATATTGGCCTGAGCGTAATGCTTCAATACGTTTATCTAATGGTGGGTGAGATAAAAACAGTTCGCTAAATGCTTTACCACGGCCATTGATACAAAATGCCATCAAGCGCCCTTCTTCTTGCGGCTCATAGCTTGTTTTCAGGCGTTGCAGTGCAGCAATCATTTTCTCTCTACCGACTAATTTGGCAGAGCCTGCATCCGCGTGGAACTCACGGTAACGAGAGAACCACATCGTAATGATGCTCGCTAAAATACCAAACACGATTTCTAATACCATCGAAACGGCAAAATAAACCATTGGGTTACCATTGCTGCTTTCACTTTCATTGTCATTGTTGTTTGACATAAAGCCAGCCGCAACTTGCGCCAAAATACGTGAAATAAAGATAACAAAGGTATTCACAACACCTTGCAATAAGGTCATGGTAACCATATCACCGTTAGCGACATGGCTGATTTCATGAGCAATAACGGCTTCAGCTTCATCACGGCTCATGTTTTCCAATAAACCCGTACTTACCGCAACCAAAGAAGCATCACGGCGTGCACCCGTTGCAAATGCGTTGATATCCGGTGCATGGTAAATTGCCACTTGTGGCATTTTGATACCCACTTGCTGGGATTGACGGCTAACAGTGTTAACTAACCACTGTTCCATCTCATTACGTGGATGTTCGATAACTTCACCACCAACGGACTTCAGCGCCATCCATTTGGACATGAGCAGCGACACAAACGCGCCACCAAAACCAAACAATGCCGCCATGATCAGCAGACCTTGAGCACTACTTCCACGTATCCCGGTTAAACTTAAAATAATCCCGAACACAAACATAACAGCTAAGTTTGTGAGCAAGAATAAAGCAATTCTCATCATTTTTTATAGGTTCCTTGGTCAAAACAAACATCACGACAAATTTACTTTATAAATAAGGTTTTTTCACACCATTTCAAGCCCATTAACAGGAAAAAGCCATAAAATAACATATCTTTACACACAGGAATAAAAAATGCCGTTTTAATAAACGGCATTTAAATGATAGCGATAAGGCACTACGAGAAAATGATCAGCTCACTTTTCCTTTAGTTGGTTTGCCCTTAGAAACCTTTGCGGTTGTTTTAGCAGCAGCTTTAGCTTTATCGGCTTTCGCTTTATCCGCTTTCGCTTTATCCGCTTTTGCTTTGTCTGCTTTATCTTTTGCTGCTTTGGTTTTGTCTTTCTCTACCGCTTTAGCTTTGTCGGCTTTTTCCTTCACCGCTTTAGAGGTTTCCTTCTCTTTAGCCTTGGCTTTATCTGCTTTTTCTTTCACTGCTTTTGCAGATTCTTTGTCGGCAGTTTTAGCTTTATCTGCTTTCTCTTTTACAGCTTTAGAGGTTTCTTTATCAGCAGCTTTGGCTTTATCCGCTTTCTCTTTTACAGCTTTAGAGGTCTCTTTCTCTGTTGCTTTTGCCTTATCTTTCACAGCTTTCGATGTTTCCTTCTCAGCTGCTTTAGCCTTATCAGTTGCTTTTGATGCTTTATCTTTTGCAGTTTTACTCATGTTGTCACCTGTCTCTTTGATAGAATCTACCGCTGATGGTTTGCTGGACTGCTTTGCCACACCCGCCCCAATACCCGCACCAATACCTGCATTTTTATTGATTGAGTTTTTTAGTTCATTTGTACAGACTTGCTCCGAACGACTGGTTGTTCCGTCATTACAGATAAATTGCCCGCCATCACAACGAGCAATTCCGCCTTTAGCGCCTGAACAAGGGTAGTTACTTGCATTCGCAGAACCCATTGACGACATCATGACCGCCATGACAGTTAATAAACCTACAGATAATTTACGCATTGTTTTGCCTCATTAATAAGGGATATTACTAACTGAAGTGTAGGATACTTTTGAAAAAGCGAAAGAAAACCCAATAATTTTTTAAATAAAAATTTAAGTTTAGTTGAATTTAAGTCTGTAGATAAAATACCAAATAAAATAAATCACCTTAAAATCAATTAATTATGGTATTTTTAGATATAAAAAAGCCAGCTTGCGCTGGCTCTAAAAATACTTTTTATTTTTACTGCTTGGCACCAGAAAGCATCTTAGTGTTTTGATTCGAAAGGTCTATTGCCATTTTCACCGTTTCATCTAAATACGGATCTGGCGCTTCGTAATCTTTCGGTAAATCATCAATCGACTTCAATAATGGCTTGCCAAGTTTCGCATTGCGCTCATTAATGCGTTTCAGTTTGGTCGCATCAATTTCATCATCTTCTTTCTGACGCTGAGCATAGTTCAGAGAAATCAGATTCTTAGTCGCTTTCAATGACTTGTAACGCGCAATATCTTCATCGATATATTTGAATTCAGGATCAACACTGATACGGGCTAAATGCTTGGTTTTAATCGGAGATAAATCCGCGTTAATGTCCCCAGATTTAGTGTAATTCGCAGCCGGGATGCTATCCCAAGGCAATGCGTTATCTTCAAAGCTTTCACCTGTTTCTGCTGGATCTTGCCCTGTTGGCATAACCACATCTGGCGTCACACCTTCACGCTGAGTACTTCCACCATTTACACGATAGAACTTCTGGATAGTGTATTGCACTGAACCTAATGATGGCCATTCTGGTTTAAGCATTTGATCATAAACGCGGCTTAAACTTCTGTGCTGCTGTACAGTTCCTTTACCAAAAGTCGGTTCACCGACAATTAAAGCGCGGCCATAATCTTGCATTGCTGCAGCAAAAATTTCTGATGCGGAAGCACTAAAGCGATCAACCAGAACCACTAATGGACCTTTGTAATAGATAACATCATCGTCATCCGCATCTTGGCGAACTTGACCATTGTTATCACGAACTTGAACAACCGGCCCTTTGTTAATAAACAGTCCAGATAATGCAACCGCTTCTGTTAATGCCCCGCCGCCATTACCGCGCAGGTCAATAACAAGAGCCGAAACATTCTCTTTCGCCATTTTTTGTAGTTCAGTTTTGACATCATTAGTCAAACCAACATAGAAACCTGGAATATCTAATACACCAACTTTCTCTTTACCTTGCTGTTTGATAGACAGTTTTACCGCTCTATCTTCCAGTCGGATCTGTTCGCGAACAATTGTCACAATACGTGGCTTAGCACCTTTCGTATCTGAAACAACTTCTAAACGAACTTGGCTACCTTTTGGCCCTTTGATTAACGCGACGACGTCATCTAAACGCCAACCCACGACATCAACAATAGGTTTACCAACTTGACCAACACCAATGATTTTGTCGCCGACTTTTAATTCTTTGCTTTTAGCCGCAGGGCCACCCGCAACTAAAGAATTAATTGTCGTATTATCATCATCTTGTTGTAATACAGCACCAATCCCTTCAAGGGATAAACTCATTTCTGAGTTAAATTGTTCAGTGCTACGAGGTGATAAATAACTGGTATGTGGGTCAATTTCGCGAGCAAACGCATTCATGATTAATTGGAATACGTCTTCGCTTTGTGCCTGAGATAAGCGTTTCAATGCAAAATTGTAACGCTTAGTCAGTTTGTCTTTGATCTCTTTGTCATCTTTGCCCGTTAATTTCAAACTCAACCAATCATAGCGGACTTTTTGATCCCATAAACGGTCTAGTTCTTCTTTATCTTTCGGCCAAGGTGCTTTAGTTCGATCAACTTCAATAGAATCCGTCGCGTTTAAATCAATCGGTTGATCTAAACGCGCGAGTGCATATTTGAAACGTTCAAAACGACGTTGCTGAGAAAGGTTATACAGGTCATAGAACTTATCTAACTTGCCATCTTCAAGCCATTCACCCGTTTTTGCTTTATCTTTTGCATACTGGTCAACATCGGATTGAAGTAAAACATTATGCCCGTAATCAATCATATTGAGATAACGGTCAAATATTTTCCCAGAAAACTCTTTGTCTAAATCGAATTGGCGATAGTGAGAACGCGTAAAACGCGATGTCACCCGCTCACTCACGGTACCGTGCTGTGTATTCTGCTTTAAAAGAGGTAACTGAGCAGCAGTGACCGGAGTCACTGCCTGAGTATTAGCTATTGCAGTGCCGAAAGTCGCGAGACTCACAACAAATGCAACTTTGAGTAATTTGTTCATGACCTGAGTGACCTCCGTATCAGAACTTTAAATGTTCCGCGCGCACAATCATTGCCAGACCAGATGGCAATTGAACCCTAACACCATCTTTGGCAATTTCCAGCACAGAGGCATCCATCATACTGCTACCCACTTTCACTTTCAGAGTCTGACCGACTTTCAGTGTGTTGATATCAGTAACTGATTTCAAATTCTCTTCAGCTGGGTTGCTACGAGGTTTTTTCGGAGCTGTATTTTGTGGGCGTTCTTTTTTGTCTGATGGACGGCGACGAGATGTGCTCTCTTTGTTCGCATCATTTTGACGAGGTGCTTTGTCGCTAGGCTTTTTCGCAGCAGGACGCTTTTGCGTTTTTTGTTGCTCTGCGCGTTGCGCTTGGACTCTCGCTTTCGCTTCAGCTAATTGTTGACGCGCATGGGCAATGTGCTCTGCATCTAATTCACCGCAGTCATCTCCATTTAAGTCAACACGTTTTGCGCCTTCTTTAACACCGTAAAGGTAACGCCAGCTAGAGGTATACATGCGTAACGCAGAACGTAATTGCGTTTTGCTAATACCATCTTCTTCGCTCAAGTTCCCTACGATATCTTGAAAAATTCCGACTTTAAGCGGACGTGCTTCGCCTTCAGCGATAAAACAGCGTGGAAAACGCTCTGCCAAAAATGCGATAACTTCTTTACTACTATTCAACTTAGGTTGATTTTCCATGAAATTTCCTGATAACAACGATTTTGCCAACCTCACGGGCATGAACAAGCGGACATTATAATCGTGTTGCTGACAATTGCCACGTTCCTATTGATTTTACATACCAATAATTAATAATATTTTGGTATAGAACACATCGCCAAGTGCTGGCATAACTGGTCTGTAAGGTATTGAAGCCCTTTTTCATCTTCTTCATCGAATTGACCGATATTTGGGCTATCGATGTCTAAAACCCCAATTATCTTGCCATTTACACTCAGAGGGAAGACGATTTCCGAGTTACTTGCCGCATCACATGCGATGTGACCTGGGAAAGCATGCACATCTTCCACACGCTGAACTCGCGCTTCAGAAAATGCAGCACCACAGACGCCTTTATCGAACGAGATCCGTACACAAGCGACTTTGCCTTGGAAGGGTCCGAGAACCAGCTCCTTTCCATCACTCAAGTAAAAACCAGCCCAGTTGATACCGGATAAACGTTCAAATAATAACGCACTGCTATTTGCCAAACTGGCAATTAAATCATACTCTCCAGCGAGAAGTGCAGATAAACTATCTGAAAGTTCGAGATAATACTTCTTTTTATCCATATTTATTTTCAGTTATACATAAACAAGTAAAAAATATTAGTAAGCGTAGACCGTAGGTTAGCAAGTTGTCACTTTTACGTAAATTTTTTTACACTAGATTACAAGCAAATTAATTCATACAATGAATATATATGACCCACATTAATCATACTGCCATGAATTTGCAACGTTGTTGCCATTGTAACCAAAAAATAGTGACTCCGCCTTTTCGACCACGGCAAGTCATTGTTTGCCCAAGATGTTCTAGTCAATTAAATGATGGGCGTTCATGGTCACTCCGTCGTCTTGCTCTATTATCTATCACTTTACTGCTTCTTGCGCCCATCGCTTTTTGGCAGCCATTGATTTCTATTCATCTATTTGGCATCCAAATCAATGCTAATGTGCTTGATGGTATCCGCTTAATTAGCGAGCAAGGTGACCCTTTTACCGCCAGCATTGTGGCTTTTTGTGCGATAGCAGCACCGCTACTTTTGCCTATTTCGATTTTATCTTTGGTATTAGCGCGTTACCTGTCCATCAACATGCGTCCCATTTTACTGATGATGAAGCATCTCAAAGAGTGGGTCATGCTGGATGTCTATCTTGTCGGTTTGGGTATCGCCGCGATTAAAATGCAAGATTACGCGACGGTTTCTGTCGGGCACGGGTTGATTGCGTTTAGCACAATGTCTGTGATTAGTATTATTATTTTAATCCATATTAATCTCGATGAACTGTGGCGACGGCTTTATCCTTTAGAGGAAAATGCAGATGCTCCTCATGCAGAAACCTGCCTAGCCTGCCATTTTACTGGCGAACCCAATAAGAAAGGCAAGTGCCAGCGCTGCCACCGTCCACTTCACCATCGCGAACCTTTAAGCTTACAAAAAACATGGGCCGCACTGATTGCCGCCATGGTGTTGTTGATCCCTGCTAACCTACTGCCCATTTCGACGTTTTATTTAAATGGGCGACGCTTAGAAGACACGATTTACTCCGGTGTTGTTTCCTTAATTGACTCAGGAAACTGGCCTATTGCCATTATCGTTTTTATTGCCAGTATTTTGGTGCCCTTCGTGAAGATTATCATCATGATACTGTTACTATTTTCAATTCAACTTAAAAGCCATACAGACCCTGTGTTACGGATGAAATTGCTGAAATTCGTTTCATGGATTGGGCGTTGGTCGATGTTAGATTTATTCGTCATCGCCTTGATGATGACCTTAGTTAACCGCGATATGCTAATGTCATTTACGATGGGACCTGCGGCTTTATATTTTGGTACCGCTGTTATTTTAACTATCCTTGCTGTTGAGTGGTTGGACAGTCGATTAATTTGGGATTCTTATGGAAAATCAAAACCATCAAAGTGAAACTTCAGATGAAGTTTCGGAGGTTATCAGCCGTAAAAGGACGACAATCTCGCCCTTTTGGCTGCTTCCCATCATCGCGATCATGATCGCAGGCTGGCTGCTATTCCAACAATGGGTGGAGCGTGGCACGCAAATTACAATTCAATTTTCATCCGCCTCTGGCGTTGTTGCAGGTCGAACGCCAATTCGCTACCAAGGTGTGGATGTCGGCATGGTACAAACCGTCTCTATCAGTGATGATATGAAAAGCGTCATTGTTACCGCCAATGTGAATAAAGACATGCGCTCTGCACTCACTTCAGGAACGCGTTTTTGGCTGGTAACACCTAAAGCCTCTCTAGCCGGCGTATCAGGCTTAGATGCTCTGGTAGGTGGGAACTATATTGGTATGCAACCAAGCACTGGCTCGCCAAAATCCCAATTTGTAGCGCTCGATACACCACCTCAGCGAAACTTAAATGAAGGTGAATTACTGATTTACCTCACCGCGAAAGATTTAGGCGCATTAAACGAAAACTCCCCCGTTTATTACCGTAAAGTTCCGGTCGGTTATATTTCTGATTACTCCTTATTACCTGAAAATAAAGGCGTCTCCATCGCGGTTATTATTAAAAAGCGCTACGTTAATCTCGTCCGGTCAGATAGCCAATTTTGGAATATCTCAGGTATTGAAGGTGGCTTCGACCTGAATACTGGCGCCAGCATCAAAATGGAAAGCCTGTCGGCAGTGATCAATGGCGCTGTCGCATTTGATTCCCCAGAAAATAGCCTGCCAGCACAAACAGGGCAACAATATGAATTGCAGCCGAGTAAAGAGGATGTCAAACCGCTTGATCAGCAAGGCAATATAGACTTGCAACTGACCCTCACCGCATTGGATACCTTCGGGGTAAATGTGGGGCAACCTGTTATCTATCGCGGAATAAAAATCGGTGAAGTGTTACAACGTCACTTAACGAATGACAATGTTCAGTTCCAAATTGCCGTGTTTAATGAATTTAAACATTTGGTTAAACAGGACAGTAAATTTGTCGCCAATAGCCGTGTCGATGTGCAGTTAGGTATGAGCGGATTACAATTCCAAGGCGCTACGCCGCAAGAGTGGCTAGAAGGCGGCCTACATATCATTCCGGGGAAAGGTAAAGATACATTACCAGACTCATTCCCGTTATATCGTACCGATGAAAATGCCAAGGCGGATATTTTAGGTTCCGCACCGCCGACCACCATTACGCTAAACACCAATACCCTTCCCGACATTCAACAAGGTTCAGTGGTGTTATATCGCCAATTTGAAGTCGGTAAAATTGTGTCGATTAAACCAAACAATGACGGCTTTGCAGTGAATGTGTATATCTCAGGGCAATACCGTAACTTATTGACCCCACAAAGCGTATTCTGGGCTGAAGGTGGTGCTAAAGTTCAGTTAAATGCTGGAGGTTTAACGGTTCAAGCTTCCCCACTCAGCCGTGCTTTTAGTGGTGCGATTAGTTTTGATAATATTCAAACTGGCTCATTAGATACTTCACGCCAACATACACTTTACCCATCAGAAACTGCGGCAAAAGCGATTGGTAGTGCGGTAACACTGACAACCTTTGATGCGTCTAAACTCTCCGAAGGCATGCCTATTCGTTATTTAGGTATTAACATCGGGCAAATCGAATCACTGAAGCTGTCTGCGGATAATCGTGAAGTGAAAGCAAAAGCAATTTTGTATCCTGAATATGTGGAGAATTTCACCAAAATTGGCAGCCGTTTTGCCATTGTCACTCCTGAGCTTTCTCCATCGGGGGTTAACAACCTCGATACACTGATCCAACCGTATATCAGTGCAGAGCCAGGACGCAGTAATAAGAGCCGTTTCCAATTTGAATTGCAAACTGCCAACATCACAGATTCCCGTTATCTCGATGGTCTCACCATTATCCTTGATGCTAGTGAGGCAGGTTCTATTCAGGTAGGAACGCCAATTCTGTTTAGAGGATTAGAGATCGGAACCGTCACCGGACTTTATTTGGGAGAGCTTTCCGATCGCGTTTATGTTGCAACGCGTATAGGTAAAGAATACCAATATCTGATCCGTGATAATACCCAGTTCTGGTTATCTTCAGGCTACAACCTCGCCTTTGGCTTAACAGGTGGCGTGGTGAAAAGCGGCACATTCAAGCAGTTTGTTCGTGGTGGAATCTCGCTGGCAACCCCGCCAACAGTGCCATTGGCACCTAAAGCCAAGCCGGATCAGCATTTCATTCTGAAATTAGAGCCACCAGCGGACTGGTTAGACTGGGGAACCCCTATCCCCAAAAAATAATCCCTAACAAGGCGTCATGTTTCTCAGCATGACGCCTTTTTTATTATCCACTACTGAAAATATATTTTGGAAATGAATTCCATTTATACTATGCTTAATTTCGTTGGGCTGATTTTTTATTGTAAAAATAAAGAGTAAAGAGGAAATGTTATGAGCATAGTTAAATTGAAAATCTCTTCCTATGAAATCAATGATGCCGTTATGGCTGATAAGCGTAGTGATACTGTGAGTATTCCTTGCGATTCCGATTCTGAATTTTGCATGCAACTGGATGGCTGGGATGAACACACGAGTATCCCTGCGACACTGGATGAAAAACCGGTTCTGCTCTATCGTCAGCGTTATGATAAAGAAAATCATCATTGGCTAATGAGAATTGCTTGATGAAGATGGTGGTATTCAATAGAACGGTCAGATGGGAAATAATACAAAAAAAAGAGGCCTGGTAGATTCCGATTACCGGGCCTTGGGAAATGGCTCTGGCAGAGCCGTGCGCTAAAATTGCCATTGAGACGTAACAAAGTACTCCCTAATACTAGCGTTCAGCTTACGTTCTTACCACTTAAATTAGCAATTATTTTACATATTTTTAACACAATTTATTGCTTAATTTTCCAAGATTGAACTATTTGCATGATAAGTTAAACCTATCTAAGCAATCAGTAAACCTTTCAATTGCCATCTCCTTGATCTTTCTAGCTAAAGGCTAACAACACCTTACTTATTGCCACACAATTTCTCTGCGGCTTGCTTCAGCGGCAATACTCGCTCTTCAACTGATTTAGTGGTCTCAATAGGCGCTAATAACACATCAATCGGTTGTGCTTGGATCTCTTTCTTTTCCATTTGTGCCGTTGCAATATCATTCAATGGATGCTGCATTAACGTAGACGGGTTAATGACCACCAATGCGCCGTTAGCACGACACTCTAACATTACTTCTTCACGCTTTAGCGGCCAATCATCACCAAACTGTTTTTTACTGACGCTCGCCAATGGCGCAGCCATCGCCGTACTGAATGTTCCACCCAGTACTAACGCACAAATCATGAATTTGAATTTCATTTAAAATGACCTTGTCAAACGGGGGTTATACAAAGATATGAGCCATTATACAGGTTGATAAGTAGCAAAAATAGCCACTGCAAGGATGGCAATAGTACCGAGCAACAATTCGGCCCAACTATTTATTATCAAATAATTGATCCGCCCTTGCTGTTGAAGACGTGGTACCACCCAATAACGATTCGTTAATGCCAATAGCACCATCAACCCAACCAACGCAATTTTTAGCCATAACCAAGATTGGTATTCAGATAGTGTTGCAATAAATGGCCATCCGGGCAATAAAATCAGGCTATTAATAATTCCCGTTATTAGCACGCAAACCACAGCAACATGCCCTAGCTGCGAGTAACGCTTCATCGATACGACAACTTGCGTTTCTAGCCCTGCTTTTAGCTTATCGTTACTACGTAAAAACTGAATGCAAATAAGGAAAGGCCACAATCCCCCGAACCAATACGCACAACTGATTAGATGAATAAACTGATTAGTTTGATGAGCAATGCCCAGCCACCCTTCATGCATCGCCGCATGACCAATGAAAGCATGTAGCCCCAGAATAATGACGGAGAAACCAAGAATGAGGTAAAGTTTTAGGGTGATCGGGCGTATAAATAGAACGGCAAACAAACCAACCGCACTGAGGATTTCCCATCGCCAGATTTGGCCAAAGGTAGTGCCCAGCACACCTTGCCAAATATCCATATTCAGCGCATCTTCCCAACCATCGCCCATTAAACCAGATTGTGCAATCATCCAGCAAAATGTGGTGATAATCGTGATAACTGCACTAAAGATAATGCTTTTTTTCAGTGCATCTTGGAGTAGTACGCGAAATTGCCCATGGGAAATTATCACCGCAAACATTGACATTCCACACATCAACATTGCGGCGATAAAGTGAGCAAATCGCGTTAAAGTATAAAACGCTTCCAGTGACATATTATTTCACAGTGAAGCTATAGTTCCCTTTGGTTTTGTGTCCATCAACAGAGACAACGCTCCATTGAACATCATACTTACCTGCTGCTAATTTACTTTCAACAGGAATAATGACTTTGGTGTTATTGCTAGGATCTAATGCGGCTTTACCCGTCTTAATGACTTGCTTGTTTGCATCCGTTACATTGACTTTAGTGAAGTTAACTTCAATGCCTTCAGAAAAGTTTAGCGTGATAGCTTCTGGTGCCTGCTCTAACGCAGCGCCCTCTGCAGGTAATTGATCTTTAAGATGCGCATGAGCGAATGCTTGTTGGAATGACATACCTAAGAACAGTACAGCGACCGCACTTAATTTACGCCAAGAAGATTTTATTTGGTTGATTGGCATAGTAACCTCTTAATTTGCAGGTGAATTTAGATATATTGCCAATCATTATACGGAAAATAATACGATACGCAGCGATAAAATCAGATTTTATCATTCAGCTTGTGAGGCTTGGCACAAAATGCGAATAAAACTCACTCGCAAAAATAGAACAAGCGCCATTCATCTCTGAATTGGCGCTTGATAAATAACCCGAAAATCGAGTTATTGAAAAGAATGATTAAACGTGTGCCGCTGCCGCTAAGCCTTTCAAATCTTTATCCAGCAGGAATAGTGATTTACCAGACTCACCCACCATGCCCAGTTTATCCAGTACAGATTTGAATAGTTTCTCTTCTTCATGCTGCTCTGCAACATACCATTGCAGGAAGTTGAATGTTGAGTAATCTTGGGTCGTCATTGCTAAATGCGCAAGTTTATTGATTTCTGAAGTAATTAATTGCTCATGTTCGTACGTTTTATTAAACACATCAGCGATAGAATCAAAATTTTCTGGTGGTGCAGCAATCGCGCCTAAGCGTGGTAATGCCCCTGTATCGCTAAGGTAATTAAATAAACGCTGCATATGCTCCATTTCTTCTTGTGAATGAGCTTTCAAAAATGCAGCTGCACCTTCAAAACCTTTATCACTACACCAAGCACTCATTTGCAAATACAGATTAGCGGAGAAAAACTCAAGATTCAGTTGTTTATTTAACGCTTCAATCATGTCAGTTTTTAACATATCTTTACCTTAATGATGATGATTTTATGAAGTTATATCCCACAGTAACATAATAAATGCATTCAGAAAACATTCTTCCCATAAAAATTAATTTATTGATTAACAATGACTTTTTGTAAAAATAACACGAATCAGTCGCATTAGCTTTTATTTATCATAATAATCCTAATTGCTTACTATTATCATGTTTGAATTTAATTTTATTCGCTAACCATCTCACTATTTCATCAAGATTTTTTGAACTTCAATTGCTACAATTCATGCTGATGTTGTTAACTGTTAGGATTTGAAATGAGCCACAATCTTGCCACCCTCCCAAAAGAAGAGATGGACAAAATTAACGTTGACCTGCTGGCTTCCGGCGTTGCTTTCAAGGAACGTTATAATATCCCCATTATTCCTGAGGCCGTCGAACGCGAACAGCCAGAACATTTACGGGATTATTTTCGTGAAAGGCTGGTTCACTATCGCCAGCTATCGATGAATTTCGCTCGTATGCCCTACGAGCCAAGAAATCGCTAAGAATCGAATTTTAGACACAAAAAAAGAGAGTTATACTCTCCTCAGACCATTTCCAAACCTATAGTTTTGGAAATGGCTCTTTTAGGTTGTAATATTAACAAGGAAAATCAATAAATTGATTTTCGCCTGATAACACAAAGAGGGAAAAACCACGCTTTTATCCCTCTTTGTCATCAACCTCAGGAGAGTTACACTCTCCTTTTTCATTCTATAAAACCACAGATTATTTGCTGGTGTTATAGGTGATGGTATTGTTTTTACAATCCACAGCGACACGGTAATGCAGGTCGGACTTCGACCCTCTGACCACTAAAGGCAGCGAGTAGCCATCTTCCGTTTTCGTCACTTCACTGTCGTTGATCCATGCAACCGCTTTTTTACCCACTGCTGCTTTTTCATCCGCCCAGCGTGGTAACCGGTTATTCATAAAATCATTTTTAACCTGCGCCGCAATTTGTGGCTCAGTAAGATTGCCACAGCTCACAAATGCAGCTGCTTTACCTTCTTCCTTGTTAGCACTGAATGCAAACGAACTTAATACAAGCGCACAACTGCCTAAAACCATTGCTATTTTTTTATTAACATTCATACCGTCCTCCGGCATCTACGAGATGTAGATGAAATTGAGATCCATTTTACTCACCAAAACTGCAGCATCATTAACAACACGCACATAGGCTATTGTTGTCTATCTAGTGTAGTTGTAAAAATAAAACCTATGAGCAAAATGACTTAACTGATATGAATTTATCAGAAATATTTTTAAATGTTAATAGGATGTTTATTAATTATTAATTTTCGTCATCGAATCGAGCAACAATTTGCTCTTTACCTTGATGGTTTTCCCTGATTTCTTGAGCGACTAGCGCAATAGCTTCTCCGCTGCTCATGCCTTCTGCCATCAGTTGGTGAATGCGTTCAACCGCTTCTTGTTGCTCTGCGTGGGAAAGTGCTGGCATACCTGAAAACATAATCAACCTCTTTAAATTGCAGACTTATTTACTACGTTAAGATTTTCAGCAAATTTTAACAGCTCTCGCCTTAATAAGGTAAGATTATATGGTAATCTGACATTATTCACTTGTGGAACCTGATTTTAATTGATTGATATGGCTATTAATAAAATACAACTCCCTTACAGCCCCAATGCGGCATTAGATTATTTTGCACCGTTATCGCACCAACCCTGGGCTATGCTGCTTCATTCTGGTCAAGCTGAACACTCTCATAACCGTTACGATATGATTGTTGCTGATCCCGCTGTCACACTATTAACTCGTGGCTTGCAAACTGAAATTCAAGCGCAAAATCAGCCTGCTCAATTTTCAGAAAAAGATCCCTTTGCCCTGTTACAGCAATATATGGAACAATATCAAATCACCGAATTTTCTGATGAAACTCTGCCATTCCAAGGTGGTGCAATGGGAATTTGGAGCTATGACTTAGGTCGCCGTATCGAAAAACTCCCTGAACTTGCCACCACTGAACTGCAATTTCCCGATATGGCGGTGGGCATCTATTTATGGGCTCTTATTGTTGACCACCATGAACAGCGTGTGACCTTGTTCAGCCATCAAGATGTCGAGCAGCGACTCACTTGGTTACAAGCTCAAAAAGCCTCTCGTAAAGGTACATTCTCACTAACTTCATCATGGCATGCCAACATGTCTGAAGCGCAATACCATGAAAATATTGCCCGTATCCATCAATATTTACGTGAGGGGGATTGCTACCAAATCAACCTTGCACAACGCTTTAAAGCCAAATATAAGGGCAATGAGTGGGATGCATTTTTAACGCTGAATGAAAGCAACCGCGCCCCATTCTCCTCGTTTATTCGCTTACCCAATAATGCGGTTATCAGCGTTTCTCCTGAACGCTTTATTTTATTAGAGAAAGGTGAAATTCAAACTCGCCCGATAAAAGGCACACTCCCTCGCTTAGACTCACCAGAGGAAGACCAACTTCAAGCAGAAAAATTAGCCAATTCGCCAAAAGATCGTGCTGAAAACTTAATGATTGTGGATTTACTGCGCAATGATATTGGACGTGTGGCAAAACCAGGTACAGTAAGGGTTCCTGAGCTCTTTAAAGTGGAACAATTTCCCGCAGTTCATCACCTCGTTAGCACCATCACCGCCACATTAAACAGCCAATACCAAGCTACCGACTTACTGCGTGCCTGTTTCCCTGGCGGTTCCATTACGGGCGCTCCGAAAATTCGTGCAATGCAGATCATTGAGGAATTAGAACCCAATCGTCGACATGGATATTGTGGCGCAATCGGCTATATTAGTTTCTGTGGCAATATGGATACGAACATCACAATCCGTACGCTGATAACTGACAAAAAACAGATTTATTGCTGGGCAGGCGGTGGTATTGTTGCCGATAGCCAAGCCGATAAAGAGTACCAAGAGACCTTTGACAAATTACGCCTGATTTTGCCAAAACTAGGAAAACTCGATAGCGATGACTGAGCTGAATAGCTTTATTAACCGTTTTCAATTTACACTCCCGCTTTCTCGTCAACCCGCCACATCGGCGGGTAAAGCGGCTGCAGTGCTATTGCCAATTATCAATAAATCCAATCCGACATTATTGCTCACACAACGATCACCGCTATTACGTTCTCATGCTGGTCAAGTGGCATTCCCGGGCGGCTCTCGCGATCCTGAAGATACAAACTTAATTGCGACCGCATTGCGGGAAGCCTATGAAGAAGTTGCCATACCACCAGAGAAAGTGCAGGTCTTAGGGCAACTGGCACCTATCTCCAGCATTGGGGGTTATCAAGTCACCCCTATTGTCGGTCTTGTACCCGATAATATTCGCTATCAGGCGAACCCAAGCGAAGTTTCCTCTATTTTTGAAATTCCCCTGTTTGATGCATTATCCCTGCAAAAACATAAATATGTGGATATCAACCGCTCTGGTCGTGAAAAACGAGTCTTTTTCTATTGGTATAACAATTACTTAGTCTGGGGGCTCACTGCATCCATCCTACATCAGCTTGCCCTACAACTGGATTAGCTTTCATAGTCAATAATCCTTTTATTCAATCATTTTTCCACTATCCAAAATACAATTAGTGCTATTTATAACCAATCCACCTTATGTAACTACCTTATTTCAAAAAATACTTTAAACTTACTGGTTAACACTACGAAATAACAGTAAAGTAGCGCCCTTTAAAATAAATCACTATATCTTCATCTTTTGTTTAAGGAGTCCTGCGTGATAAGCGTTTTCGACATGTTTAAAGTGGGCATTGGCCCTTCAAGCTCTCATACCGTCGGTCCGATGAAAGCTGGGAAAGAATTTGTCGATGATTTGGTCAATAAGCAATTATTGCCATCCGTCACCCGTGTCGCAGTAGACGTTTATGGCTCTTTATCCCTAACAGGTAAAGGTCACCATACCGATATCGCCATTATTATGGGTTTAGCAGGCAACCTCCCTGCTACCGTTGACATTGAATCAATCCCATCCTTTATCAAGAATGTGGAAGAGACAGAAAAGCTGCTATTAGCTAATGGCACTCATACTGTTGATTTCCCTCGTGAGGGTGGCATGAATTTCCGTCAAGATAACTTACCGTTACATGAAAACGGGATGACTATCCATGCCTTCGCTGGCGACAAGGAAATTTACACTAAAACTTATTATTCCATCGGCGGTGGTTTCATTGTCGATGAAGAGCATTTTGGTCAAACCTCTTCAGACAGCAAACCTGTCTCTTATCCGTTTAACTCCGCGAGTGAGTTACTCTTAAAATGTAAAGAATCTGGCTTATCGATTTCTAGCCTGATGATGAAAAATGAGCTGGATTTACACCCTCGTGAAGAAATTGACGCTTACTTTGCGGATGTATGGAAAACCATGCAAGCCTGTATTGAACGCGGTTTGAACACTGAAGGCGTCCTTCCAGGTCCATTACGTGTTCCTCGTCGTGCACCAGCACTGAACCGCTTAGTGACCTCTGCGAGTAAACTGTCTAATGACCCGATGAACGTGGTTGATTTAATCAATATGTACGCATTAGCCGTTAACGAAGAAAACGCCGCGGGTGGTCGTGTTGTTACAGCACCAACTAACGGTGCTTGTGGTATCGTTCCGGCTGTTTTAGCGTACTACAACCATTGCGTTGAACCCGTCACGCCAGAACTTTACTTGCGCTATTTCTTAGCATCTGGCGCCGTTGGCATTCTGTACAAAATGAATGCGTCCATTTCTGGTGCAGAAGTGGGTTGCCAAGGCGAAGTCGGTGTTGCCTGCTCAATGGCAGCAGCAGGTTTAGCGGAATTATTTGGCGCAAGCCCAGAGCAAGTCTGCATTGCCGCTGAAATTGGTATGGAACACAATTTGGGTCTAACCTGCGACCCTGTTGCCGGACAAGTTCAAGTACCTTGTATTGAGCGTAACGCAATCGCCTCTGTTAAAGCTATCAATGCCGCACGCATGGCTTTACGTAGAACCAGCGAGCCTCGCGTGTCTCTCGATAAAGTTATCGAAACCATGTACGAAACGGGTAAAGACATGAATGCTAAATACCGCGAAACATCTCGTGGTGGATTAGCAATCAAAGTCCAGTGTGATTAATTCGTAATATTAAGCCTCCCTCTTCATTACCCATTTAAGTGATGAAGAGAGAGTTTTATCCTCACTCTTTCTACGCTTATTTAATTTTTTTAATTAAGTCGATTGAACTCCAATACGTTCATCAAAATAACACCCCACTTCCTTTTGCTTTTCTCGTTTCAGCTTTCGATTTTTATCGTCTATGATCGTTTTATTTCTTCAATTCTCTCACCCTACTTTCTATTTTTTGAATCACTTTTTTGATTCTGTTATTCCTTTAAATTCTATTGCTCACACCTGTCCTTGCTCACTTTTTGCTCTTTTTGGCGAGTTTCTTATTAAATAAACCCATTTTTTGTTACCGATAACAGAATGTTATTCTTTTAATAATTTATTTATAAAACATATATTCCATATAATTTCATATATTTGGAGTTATAGGTTTATTTATCAGTAATATTTGGATCTGTTTTTATTTTTCTGACGCGAAACAAGTTTTTTAGATTAATCCTAGTGATATGATCAGGCTGACCATTCAGCTAATAATTGCACTTAACTAATTATTAGCTAGCCACTTAGTTTGAATTTATTCAGCTACTATTTAAGGTGCAGGGGAAACACATAGAGAAGGAGTCCAGTTTCTAACTTCTATTCTATCGTCGATGATGTTTCGATTTATCTGTTAAGAGGGAAAAATAGTGAGTATAGCTATTATGATTGGTACCCACGGAGTTGCTGCCGAACAGCTACTCCGAACCACCGAGATGTTAATAGGCGAGCAAGAAAACGTCTCGTTTATTGACTTTGTCCCTGGGGAAAATGCTGACACCCTATTTGAAAAATACACACAAAAGCTGACTTCGCTTGATACCTCAGCGGGTGTGCTATTTCTTGTTGATACATGGGGAGGTAGTCCATTTAATGCAGCTACACGCATTGCCAATGAGCATGACAATTACGAAATCATTACAGGCGTAAATGTCCCAATGCTCGTCGAGACCTTTATGTGCCGCGATGACAACCCATCCATGGATGAGCTGATCACTGTCGCACTCGAAACCGGTCGCGGTGGCATCCGTCCATTCAAGTTTAAAGAAGTTGTTGCAGAAACTCCTGCGCCCGCAGCAGTCAGTGCACCTGCTCCTCAACCTGTTATTGCAGGTCCGGGCGAACACATGATTATTGCTTTGGCGCGTATTGATGACCGATTGATCCATGGTCAGGTGGCGACCCGCTGGACAAAAGAAATGCGTGTGAAACGTATTATCGTTGTCAGTGATGAAGTGTCTAAAGACACCGTTCGTTCTACCTTACTGAAACAAGTTGCTCCTCCTGGTGTTACCGCCCACGTTGTTGATGTAGACAAATGTGTCCGTGTTTACAACAACCCAAAATATTCCGGCGAGCGCGTAATGCTGTTATTCACTAATCCAACCGATGTACAGCGCATTGTTGAGCAAGGCGTTGAGATTGACTCGGTCAATATTGGTGGAATGGCCTATACCGAAGGTAAAACCATGGTCACCAATGCCGTATCAATTAATCAAAAAGATATCGATGCATTCAATTATCTGAATGACAAAAATATTGAGTTAGAAGTTCGTAAAGTCGCTTCAGACAGTAAAGTCCACATGATGGATTTAATTAATAAACTCAAAAAATAATGTTTTATAAATTCGTTCTTATTGAACCGTTACTCAAAAACAGACTTAGAAACTTGTTGGTTACAGGAGATTAAACAATGGAACTTACCGTTGTTCAAATAGTAATGGTCTTCGTTGTGGCTTGTATCGCCGGTATGGGATCGATCCTCGATGAATTCCAGTTCCACCGCCCTCTCATTGCCTGTACGCTTATTGGTATTGTTCTGGGTGATATGAAAACCGGTATTATTATCGGTGGTACGCTGGAAATGATCGCGTTAGGTTGGATGAACATCGGTGCGGCCGTTGCACCCGATGCTGCATTAGCCTCCATCATTTCAACCATTCTGGTTATTGCAGGTGGTCAAAGCATTGGTGCGGGTATCGCGCTGGCTATCCCACTGGCAGCAGCCGGACAAGTACTGACCATCATCGTTCGTACTATCACCGTTGCATTCCAACACGCTGCTGACCGTGCTGCGGTCTCCGGCAATTTAACCTCCCTGAGCATCATCCACATTTCTGCGTTATTACTGCAGGCAATGCGTATCGCAATCCCTGCGCTGATCGTCGCAATTTCAGTGGGAACTTCAGAAGTCCAGCACTTACTGAACTCTATCCCTGAAGTCGTTACCAATGGTCTGAACATTGCAGGTGGTATGATTGTTGTGGTCGGTTATGCGATGGTTATCAACATGATGCGCGCTGGCTACCTGATGCCGTTCTTCTATTTAGGCTTCGTAACTGCGGCCTTTACTAACTTCAACCTTGTTGCACTTGGTGTGATTGGTGTTGTGATGGCAATTCTGTACATCCAACTGAGCCCGAAATACAACAAATCCCAAGTTGTTGTCAACCAATCAAACAGTAACAACAATCTTGATAACGAATTAGACTAGAAGGAACGTGAAAATGGTTGAACAAACTCAATCTACTGAAAAACGGCTGACAAAAAGCGATATTCGTGGGGTTTTCTTGCGTTCTAACTTATTCCAAGGTTCTTGGAACTTCGAACGTATGCAGGCTCTGGGTTTCTGTTTCTCAATGGTTCCCGTGATCCGTCGCTTATACCCTGAAAACAATGATGACCGTAAACAAGCGATTAAACGTCACTTAGAGTTCTTCAATACCCACCCTTACGTTGCAGCGCCTATTTTGGGTGTAACGATGGCGATGGAAGAAGAACGTGCTAATGGCGCGGACATCGACGACGGTGCAATCAACGGTATCAAAGTCGGTCTGATGGGACCATTAGCCGGTGTGGGTGACCCAATTTTCTGGGGAACCGTGCGTCCAGTCTTTGCTGCACTGGGTGCAGGTATCGCGATGACAGGTAGCTTGTTAGGCCCTGTACTCTTCTTCGTTCTGTTTAACCTTGTACGTCTGTTAACTCGCTATTACGGCGTGGCTTATGGCTACAAGAAAGGGATTGATATCGTTCAAGATATGGGCGGTGGATTCCTGCAAAAACTGACCGAGGGGGCTTCAATTCTAGGTCTGTTTGTAATGGGGGCGTTAGTTAATAAATGGACTCACGTCAACATTCCACTCGAAGTTTCGCGGATCAAAAACCAAACAACTGGCGTTGAAGATATCACTACTGTTCAGATGATCCTCGACCAATTAATGCCGGGCTTGGTTCCACTGTTACTGACCTTCGCCTGTATGTGGCTATTACGCCGTAAAGTGAACGCTTTATGGATCATTATCGGCTTCTTCGGTTTAGGTATTCTGGGTGCTTGGTTGAATTTCTTAGCGCCATAATTCCTGTTAAATATCAAAAAAGGGAGGTTGCAGCCTCCCTTTTTTACTTTTAAGCTTGGTAGCTCGTCCACTTAGTCATGGGTACTCAAATGACCTTAAATGATGCCGTTTTAGCCATTATCATTTTGATCATGCTTGTATACGCAATCTATGATGAATTTATTCAAGGAATTCTGAAAGGCAAAACTCTACTAAAAGTTAACTTAAAACGTAAACATCGAGTTGATGCCATCATTTTTATTGTGCTCTCTTGTATTGTCATTTATACAAATATTGTTCGACATGGTAATTTATTAACCACTTATTTATTAATGATTACTATTTTTATGGCTATTTATTTAGCTTTCATTCGTCGGCCAAAAGTATTTTTTAAACAAACCGGTTTTTATTTCGCCAATACATTTATTTTATATGAGCGAATTAAGACAATGAATTTATCTGAAGATGGTATTTTAATGATTGGATTAGAGCAAAAGAAAATCCATGTTCAAGTTAACCATCTTGATGATTTACAAAAGATTTATGATTTCTTCATTAATCATAAATAACTACTTTATATATTGGTATAAATATTAAGGTTAATTAAATGTTTAATTAACCTTAACTTTGTTAATATCGAAAATGAAAATTATTCTCATTTAAAATGATATATTTATTAATAATTAATATTTTGCCTTTATTAAAATCTATGTTATCTTTCGTCCCACGTCATTGGGGAGTAGCCTGTTCTGGAATGTATTCTTTCCAGAAAATCCGTGTCAACATACTCGTTTGTTTTTAAACGTGGTGCGGATGCCATTTATTGGTTGGCAAGACCATAGACACATAAATACGCCTTTTGGTTGGGGGTAATTTATGTGTATATGGAAACACCCAACCGAGATTATTGTTATGAGCTTTTACGCAACTCTCATCCTCGCCCTCGCACTCTCTATGGATGCTTTCGCTGTCGCTATTTGTAAAGGTGCAGTGCTCCATAAACCCCGTTTTCGTGAAATTCTCCGCACTGGTTTTATCTTTGGTTTTATCGAAGCTATCACGCCGATCATTGGCTGGGGTATTGGTATTTTAGCCAGCCAGTATGTTATCCGTTGGGATCACTGGATTGCGTTTGCCCTACTGTTCATTCTTGGTGGTCGTATGATCTGGCAAAGTCTGACAACCAAAGATGAAGATTGTTGCGCTAAACCATCAAGTCACAGTGCAGGAAATTTAGTGTTATCTGCCATTGCCACCAGCCTTGACGCTATGGCAATTGGTTTAGGTCTGGCTTTCCTACAAGTGGATATCGTCCATACGGCCATGACTATTGGCTTAACCACAATGATAATGGCGACAATTGGCATGATGATTGGCCGTTACGTAGGCCCATTATTAGGAAAAAAAGCAGAGATTTTAGGCGGGCTGGTGCTTATTGCGATTGGATTTAATATCCTCTTTGAGCATCTCGAATTATTTATGTACGCGCCATAATCTTTCCGTTCCCCCTGAACCATTCGGGGGGGAACTGTTTGAGATTTGATACGGATTTTAGACTTGATATTGATAAACACGGATCAGAAAATCAGCGGTATAACTCTTCACTTCAGCCTGCTTTAATTGCTGTTTCACCTCTTCAGAAGCACGCCATGCAAACGGTGTCATTTCTAACAAAGCAAATGCCTCTTCCCCTTCTAGATCCATCGCATAATTTAAGCGAGTTTCGTCAATCAACTTAAAGTCAGGAAGATCTTCGTCTTTTGCAGGGTGTAATTTTACTTCATCATAAATCAGAGCTTTTAATTCTTGCAGATGTTCTGCTGCCGGCGTTACTGTAATTAAAATCCCCGCAGGTGTTAATACTCGGCTTAATTCTTGCGCTTTACAGGGTGCATAAATACGAATAATTCCACTCAAACTCGAATCCGCAAATGGTAAACGATGGCTTGAAGCAACACAGAAATTGACGGATTTATAGCGCTTAGCAGCAAAACGGATCGCCACTTTCGACACATCCAATCCATATACACTAACAGATTTAGATGCAGCCTCTAATGACTGAGCAAAATGGTCAGTGTAATACCCTTCTCCACATCCGATATCGAGTATATTTTCGCTGTTTTCAGGCAGGTATTGAGCGAGTTTTTCAGCAACCTTATCACGCATTGGCTGATAATGCCCTGCATCTAAAAACTGACGACGGGACGTCATCATTTCTAGGCTATCACCCGGATCTTTAGAGCGCTTGTGTTGTACTGGCAGTAAATTAACATAACCCTCTTTGGCGCAATCAAACTGGTGGTTTGCGTCACAACGATAGCTACTGTTAATTAAATTGAGGGGTTTAAAACACAGGGGGCATTGATAATTCATATGGTTACACTGATTTAAAAATAATACGCAGTATACCATATAAGCTGTCAAGCAGCGCCATGGAATTATACCCCATGGCACCGTGACGTAATCTAGAGGAGTATAGCGAACTTATTTACCTGCTTTAGCCGCTTCAGGTGCTTTGACTTCACCTGACTGTTTCACTTCACTCTTTTTAACTTCTTTTTTACCATGCTCTGCTTTGGCAACTTCGTGCGTTTTCACACCATGGTTTACATGTTCAGTTTTCGCAGTGGTATTTGCTAATGCAGCACCAGAAACAGCTAATGACAGAACAGTTGCGATTGCTAATAATTTTTTCATTTTGAACGCCTTATTTAAATTCAAACTAACGAGTAATTGGTATAAAACTTATATTTTGGTGTAGCTAAAAATTTAAATGGCTTTTTCGGCACTTTTATCTTTAGTTGCACTCACTTTTTTCTCAGTTTTCACTTTTGCGTGATGAGCTTTCGCTGAGTGATGAGCGGCAGCAATTGGCGCTACTGGCTCAGTTTTGGTTGTTGTATTTGCTAATGCAGCACCAGAAACAGCTAATGACAATACAGTTACGATTGCTAATAACTTTTTCATACTAAGTACCTTAAGATTAATTTATTAAGCAAGGATGTTCTTGCAAAACTAATAAATCATATCTGCCGATCATTTCGCAATAGGAGAATATTAAAGATTCTTAAATTTTTTATAGGTTATTTTAATGAATAAATATTTTAATTTTGTTGATGCTCCATTTACTATTGAAGATTAATTTTTAATCATTTTTTGACTTACGAATAAATTTACTTTTCCATACATATCAAATAGATAAATTAAAATAAATCTTGATGTTAATTTTTTGATTTTAAAAATCATCTTCATTCCAATTTATTTGATATCTATTCTTTCTTCATTTTTCTTTTAAATTTCACTTTTTACTTTACCAATTTAATAAAGTTTCTTTTTTTGAGGATGCATTGACTTTTATTTTTATCTAGAAAGAACTTTTTCTGTTTACTTCAAACAAAAAAGCCATTCAACTTTGAATGGCTTTAAACTCACTATATTCAATTTAAAAATTAGCAAACTCAGGAATAGGTTTACGTCCATGAGCCTCTAAAAAATCTAAAACGCGGCGTGGTGTGGTATTCAAAATTCGGGACTCTGGAAAATCGATGGATTTCAACATCTCAACCACTTCATCAAAACGTCCTAAATAACTGACATGATGTGAATCTGAGCCTAAAGCAACCCAACCACCTGCTTCTTTCACCGCTTTCGCTATTTCTATGCAGTTTTTCTTACTGCCCGCTCTAGAATGCAAGAAAGAGGAGTTATTCATCTCTAGTGCTACGTTGCACTCTTTAGCTGCTTGGGCAACGGCTTTTATATCAATGGGATATTTAGGGTTGCCGGGATGAGTAATAATTTGCACCTTTCCGCTACGAATAGTGGCGATCATCGCTTCCGTATTGTCTTCTAAACTCTGTGGTTCTAAAACAGGCTCATGGAAACCCGCTAAAATAATATCTAGATGACGAGCAATTTTTTCATTGCAGTCTGTCTCACCCTGCTTATTCTTAATGTTTGCTTCGATTCCATATAACAAACCAACACCATTAACAATGCGCGGCAATATCGGCATATTGCCAAAATGCCATTCATGTGGCGCATCTTGCATTTCAGGGCCATGATCGGTAATGGCAAATAGTTTCATTCCTCGAGTGGCAGCTTCCGCAAAGTATTCATTAACAGTACTAAATGCATGGGTGCTGGCGATGGTGTGCGCATGTAAATCAACTTGATACATAAAATATCCTTCTAATTCTTCTATTTGCCTTCTGACATGATTCAGATTGAAAAGGTTATCCCAAGCTAACATATCGCCATCAAGGATTCGATAACAATTCTGTTAAACCGCACTTATCGGATCTCTATTGTAGATTGCAGTTTATCTGATTCCCATTACACCAATAAAAAAACCCGCTTCATTTGAAGCGGGCTTCTATTAAAATGATATGGTTTAGTTCACTAAAATACGCTTATTGGTTGCGCCCCATAATATGGACATTTCAGTAAACAGTGCACCGCTAATATCTTCAACTTCTTCAGCGGTTATTTCCCCTTTCCCTTGCTTACCAAAGAAAACAACCTCATCCCCTGGCTGTACATTTTTAATATCAGTGACATCGACCATTACCGTGTTCATGGATGTTTTCCCAAGAACGGGTGCGCGCTGCCCATTAATTAAAACATGCCCTGCATTACTGAATACACGGCGGTAGCCATCCGCATAACCGACAGGGATGTTGGCTAATACAGAATCACGCTTCAACGTATACGTTCTGTCATAACCGACGGTATTTCCTTTCGGATAGTGATTCACCGCCGCAATATTCGATTTAAACGTCATCACGCGTTTGTAATCTTTAGTGGCAACCGTATCACCATAAAAAATGCCACCAACACGCACCATACCCAACCAGGATTCTGGTACGGTCAATGTTGCATAAGTATTCGCAACATGCAGAGTAACATCTTCACGTTTTAATCCTGTCACATTCAGAACTTGTTGAGACTCTTTTTTAAATTTGGCCAAATCTTTTCGGATTTGCGCCTCATCTTCTTCAGGATAATGAGACATAATCCCAACGATCTTTAAATTAGGTAACTGTGAGATGAGCTTAGCTTGCTCTAATCCTTCTGCGTTGCTGACTTCCAAACCATTTCGTGACATTCCTGCCGAGTTCAATGCAAGGTGAATCGGAATAACTTTGCCCTGTTTTGCTGCGATCGCATTTAAACGCTGCGCCATTTCCAAGTTACCAATTAATTCTTCTACATTAAATTCAGTGGCTTGAGCCATCTCTTTTTCAGTGGCGTTACGCACTCGCATTAAACGACCTTTAAAGCCTAAATCACGAACTTGCTTCAATTCTGTGTTGCTAGTTAGCCCAATACACTGAACATTATTTTCAATCATTACAGGGGTAACTAACGTCAGGTCATGCCCATATGCATCCCCTTTTAAAACGGCGCACATACCCGCTTTATCACCCAATAATGCTTGTACTTTCTTGATATTGTAATCCAATGCACTGTGAGAAATTTCTATCCACGCATTGTTAACTAGCGCAGGTTGAATTTGTGCAGATGGAGTTTCTATGATGTTGGTTTTCGCAGGTTGCTGACATGCAGTCGCCACCAGCAGAGGAAGAAGAGCAAGATATTTCAGACGAAATGCCACGTTGTTATCCTTAGCCATGGATCAGTGAGTTTCCCCTCACCTTTATTATTATGATTACGGGGAGTGAACATATACTTTCGATGTATATAGGCTACTGATAATAACAATATGAATTAATTGAACAAGCAACAATTGCTAAAATTTGAATAAAAAATCACTTTAAGTGAATTTAAAACAGAAAATTCACCCTGAAATTCCTTTTCTCTCGTCTTGTTTACCGCAATACAAGTACCTCTAAACTGCCTCAATAATGTTTTTTACGAGGCTGCTCTCATAATCATTTTTTCTGCTTTAAATTACCTTGTTCGGGGTATGTTTTTCTTTTTGGATAATATTATTCTGGGTGCGTTTGTGTTTGGGGCTTGTGTTTTAATCTTCAGCCTTGTTGGCTGTTCCGTTACCTCGTTTTTAACGCACGTTATTTTAACTAATAAGGGAAACTATGAATTGGATAATTCAAAAGATAATGAATCCTCTTACAGGAGGAGTTGGTTCTGCCCTAGCACTCAATGGTGCTATATCGCTTATCGTTCCATCACTGATTTTAACGACCACCAATATTTATATCCTAGCGGCCATACTCAGCGTTATTTTTATTTATATCTCGATAAAATATGATTGAGTTTTTTCATCCACAAACCACACAAGCACTCAGCATCTTTTACTTTACGCTCATTCTTGCTTACTTAATTATTCACCTTATTTGGGAGCATTTTGATAAGTTTGCCGAAGATTTTTCGTTAATTCGTTTACCTCAAAAGGTGACAGTTATTTACACCGCCGCCACCTTTGCGAGTAATCTATTTTTAGTCGTGATTATGTTTAACCTAGATAACCCACTCAAAAATGATAGCGTCATGATTTTACCGTTAAGCCTCGCAGGGTTAACTGGTCTATGCTATTCGTTAGGGGCTATTGTTCCGAGGAAGAAAATTCATCACACTTAAAGTTCAACATCAAGGACTTTAAGTGTGAAAAATCATCATAAAGTCCTTAATTTTGGACTTAACTTATGGTGATTTGACTATTAGAATATAAAGTCCTATATTTGGTACATTATTATGCATTTTTTGCATATTAAGTCCATATTAGAGGACTCTATGAATAGAAAAAAATCACCATTGGCCTATGCAGAGCAAATCGGCGAACGGCTAAAACAAGCAAGACTTAATCAAAATTTAACCCAAACAGAGTTGGCCCAATTTGTGGGTGTTTCACGCAAAACGATCATGGCCGCTGAAAAAGGTCATACTCAGCTAGAAATGTTTATTGCCATTATGATGGCGCTAAACCTAACTGAGCAATTAGACCTATTTTTACCTCCGCAACCAATATCCCCTATTCAACTGATGAAATTACAAGGTAAAAAGCGGCAACGTGCATCTGGCCAACGTGCTGACCATACTGATACTAAAGAGGAAGAATTAGAATGGTAATGGAAGTTATCGATGTATGTTACAAAAGTGAAAGCATTGGGGCATTAAGTTTTGACTCCTCTACAGGTCTTGGCGCCTTTGAATATTCCACGAAGTTTATTAAAAAAGGTATACAGCTGTCTCCGTTAAAAATGCCACTATCAAAACATATTTATCGTTTTCCACAACTCAACTATCAAACATTTAAAGGGTTACCTGGACTAATTGCCGATTCTTTACCTGATGATTTTGGTAATGCTGTCATGAATGCTTGGGTCGCAAGCCAAGGTAAATCAATTGACAGCATTACGCCTTTACAGCGCCTGCAATACACTGGCAAACGAGGAATGGGGGCATTGGAATACATCCCTGCAACCAAACTTCATAACAACAATACAAAAACCGACATTCAAATTGAGTCTCTTGTTGCTATTGCACAGGAAGTTCTCGATTTGCGTAGCAACTTTAATGTGGAATTAAGTCGCAACCATCAAGAAGATTCAGCTTCAATGATGGAGTTACTATCTGTAGGAATGAGTGCTGGTGGAGCAAGGCCTAAAGCTGTTCTCGCCTTTAATCATGATTTTACCCAAGTTCGCTCTGGTCAATCCGATATACCAGATAGTTTCACTCACTATTTAATGAAATTTGATGGTGTAAGTGAACACAATACAAACCAAGAAACATTTGGAGATCCTCTCGGTTATGGTGCCATGGAGTATGTCTATCACGTAATGGCGACACAATGCGGAGTCAATATGATGCCATGCCATTTATTAGATGAAGGCGCCAGACGGCATTTTATCACTCAGCGTTTCGATCGGATTGGTAATCAAAAGGTTCACGTACAGACCTTAAATGGTTTAGCCCATGTGGATTATAAAAACCCCGGTTCATTTTCCTACGCCGAACTATTTGGTATCGCCCGTGACTTACGTTTACCTGCAGATGATGCATTTCAGCTATTAAAACGAATGGCTTTTAACATTATCGCTCGCAATCATGATGATCATTCCAAAAATTTTGCATTTATGCTGAAAGATAATAAATGGATTTTAGCTCCCGCTTACGATCTAGCTTATAGTTATAAACCCGGTAGTAAATGGGTAAACAGTCATTGGATGAGCTTAAATGGAAAAAGAGATGATTTTACCCGTGAGGATTTTTATTCTTTAATCAAGCTCAGCCCTGCATTTAGCAAACAGAAAATCGACAATATTATCGATGAAACTCTAGATGTAGTTTCCAAATGGAAAAAACTTGCCAAAGAGTGGGATGTTCCTGCTGAATTAGCCGATGAAATAAATAAAAATTTGAGATTAAATATCTAATTCTTAGTTAATAAATCAGTTAGCTATACACTAAATTTTTGCATGTTTAACCCGTCAACTCATTCATAATAGTAAGCATACAAGACAAGGAAGAAGGAAGAATGATGACTAAGCGATGGATAAAAACCGTTCTGTTCATCAAATTAGTATTGCTATGGATATTTTCGTGGATCCCCTTTCCTGGCGGCGGAGGCATTCTTAATAATGCTATCGATCGTGCATATAAACGCGCGCTTAATGATTTTCGCAATAGTAAAATTGATGAAAAGAATGCTGAAATGAAGAAAAATGGCGTTAACCTCAAAAATCTAAATAAAAAGCTTTAATTTATTGCTTATCCCATCATCAACATGCCAAACATTTCGGTTCATCATTAATCCTAAATATACCGAACAATCTCAGCCACTCCCCAAAAAACAAAAAGGCACCAGTAAGTAACTGATGCCTTTAGTATTAATGATTTCTAAAAATCGCTATCGATTATAGATAAATCATTCCCACTCAATTGTTTTAGAGTCACATAACAAATTGATTTATATAAAACAAGATTAACCTAGTGGGTTGCGATACCGTCATCAATACCGTCACAATGAAAAATGAACAATATTTGAACAGTGATTTATCGATACGAACTGAGTAGTTTTTCTTTCTCAGCTAACTCAGTAATGCATAAATTAAGGGCCCTTGTGTTTTCATCGGCACGATTCGACTCACGCCCATAGACTTCAAGTGTTCTTCGTAGTTGTCTAGAAAGTTCACCGGTCTTTTCTCTTTCAGTTCTGCAGGTATCGGCGTTAATGGTACCATCAGTTTTTGCTTCCGTGGCACTGGATTCGTACTGCATCCTATCAAAGTGATTAAGAACACGCTCAAGCAGAGCGTCTGTGCGCATCGTAGCACGTTCTTTTTGTTCATTGTATATCACCACCCTATTTTGTTGTTCTTCGTCTGCCTGCTTGCGCTGGTCGATGTTAAACGCTAAGTCTTTCTCATCTTCCTGTTGCCCGGCAATCTGTTTTGTCATTTGCTGGTTATCAGAAAAAATGCCGCTAGCCATAAAACCAGCGGCAAATGAGACAGCCAGCGCAATTAATGCAATGGCTATTCTTTTCATTAGCGAACCCCGTTATGCTCTAAGCTAAAGTGATTACCGTCAGGGCGAGTTTTAAATCGACCGCCCCAACTACCACCTAGCGACTCCCAATATTCGCCAAGTTCTTTATAATCGCTGGTGGCTGTTAAATACTTACCACCTTTAAATAGGTTGAAATCAACCGCTAGACGCTGAGTATGCAAGCTATTTGAAATACCAGAACCATTAGCAGCATTTAGCTTTGCTTGCGCTTCCGTTCTAAATGCTTCACCGAACGTCAATTGATAGCCTTTATCCTGAGAAAAGATAATTAACTTAGCCACCATTCCAGTAAATCTATTTTGTTTATCTACCATAGACATTAGGATCACCCCACTTTTTTAAGTAATTGCATAACATTGCCACGCTTAGCAAACAGCGCAGCACAAAGGAAAGAGTTTGGAATAAGATTTTGAATACCAACCTGATAGGTTGGATCTAGATAGGAAAATACCGGTACCGAAATTGAGTACCCTAAGAATACCCACGCTAGCCAGCCACCTAATCGGCTATAGCCTTTATCTCCGCGTACGAAATAAAGCCCCCTAAAGAACATGATTAAGCAGATCAGTGCATTGATAATGAGTAGTGATTTATCGTATGTCATGGCCGTTACCTCCTTTCGGAATATCAGCTTTCTTATACAATTTGATACTGAGTTTTACAGAGAGAAGAGAGGCAACAAATGCCCCTAGAGCGTCAAGACTATCAACGTTATAGGCCTCTGGCTTAACGCCTATTAACCCAGTCATTGAAACGAAGATGGTAGCGAATGGACTGAACAATAGTAAACCAGCCCCTAAGCTTAAGAGTGCGAATACTGAACGGATAGCTAATGAAAATTCTGTTGCTGCTGTAGTGAAATAAATAGCGCCAAGAATCGCCCCCATCACAACCTCAGGAGGCAATCCAGAAAAGTAGCTGACAAATGATGCAAGGCCTAAACCTGTAACCGCTGTAGTGTTTTCATTCATGTGTAGCACCATGGTTGAGAAATAACCATGATACTACAGCATAAAAAGATAAACAAAAACTCATACATGATTTTAATTTTGCTTTATCTTGCTTTATATACTATCGGAATATATTGATGTATTATTTTTCAATTATTTATTCATTCGCTATGAGACTAAAATGAGTATTTTTTCATCTACTAGTAAAACTAAAAACAAAAACTATTCATCTGGAATTGATGGATTAAGAGCTATAGCAGTAATTATAGTGTTGCTTTTTCATTTAGGATTTAGCTCTGTACCTGGTGGATATGTTGGTGTTGATGTATTTTTTGTTATATCCGGATTTTTAATAACTGGGATAATTTATTCTAATATTGACAATAATAAATTTAGCTACATTGGATTTATGTCATCAAGAATATCAAGATTGTACCCAGCACTTATATTTACATTAATATTTGTTATTCTATTTTGTTTTCTACTTTACTCACCAGCTGATTTTGTACAAGTATCAAAGTCTGCCGTGTATGCAACATTTTCGCTATCTAATATTTTTTTTGCTGGAAGCTCAGGTTATTTTGACAATTCATCTGAAATTAACCCGCTATTACACACTTGGTCATTAGCTGTTGAGCAACAGTTTTATCTTGTTTGGCCAATAATAATTTTATTGTCATTCAGGGTGAATAAGAAATCAGTTCCTTATATTATAGCATTTGTGGCAGTAGCATCATTAGTTGCATCACAATGGGCAACTACAAATATGCAAGTTGAAGGGTACTACTGGACACCGTTTAGAATGTTTGAATTGGCATTAGGTGGGATTATATTCTTTATACCAAATAGACAAAGCCTACCTAGCATAATGAAAGAATTCATGATGATATCAGGGATTGCATTGATTTTATTTGGTGCTCTAACGTTCACGTCATCAACTCAATTCCCTGGTTTAAATGCCATGATCCCTGTATCAGGAGCAATGCTATGTATATTAGCTCATGATGCAAAATATGCTGGTATTATTGTAAATAACAAAATTAGTATTGTAGTAGGTTTAATTTCATACTCAGTGTATTTAATACACTGGCCATTGATTGTTTTTTATAAGTATTGGATTTTTAGAGAGCTAGAAACACTTGAAAAAATACTTATATTTTTCGCATCATTTTTCATTGCTTATTTTATGTATATTTACATTGAAAATAAATACAGAAAAATAAACTTGCAAAAAATATCAATGAAAAGCATTTCAATGGTTTCATCTATATTAATATGCGCCTTTTTGTTTTCATTTACTGTCATCAAAGATGGCTTTGTATGGAGAAGCAATGGGATTTCAGATGAAATGTTAACAGAAAAATATTCTGATAATATATATGGTGGTCATGGAATCCTTCAGAATACTGAAGTTAAGCTTGGTGATGAATCAAAAAATCCATCGTTTATTATTATGGGTGACAGTTACTCTAGGCAGTATGCTAATGCAATTTCAGTTAGCTTAAAGAAAAAAGGAATTTTAGCATATGGTTTTTTTAAGGACGGATGTTTTTTTTCGAACTCAACACCTCTTATCATAAGAGGAAAAACGAATGAGGAATGTGTTTTACTTGCTAAAAAAGCCATGAAATCATCCATTGAAAATAATATACCTATTATTTACGCTCAATCATGGCTTAATTATAGAGAAAAAGTATCTAAAGATGGCGTTAACGTTGATTTTCAATCAGATTTAGATTATGCAAATTTCAATATAAGTAATATCTTAGATATAAAGCAAAATATAAAAAATGAAATTATTATTATTGGTCTACCCCCAGTATCAGGATCTAATACTGGAAGTTCATCATGCATTACTAGACCAACATTTATAGAGCAGGAATGTAAAAATAAACTAACATCTGATTATGAAAGTAGAAACTCAGCTATAAATAAATTTATGAATGAAAGGTTAACATCTGAAGGAATAAAGTTCGTAAACCCATTTGACGTGCTATGCAATGACAATAAATGTTACATGCTTAGTGAAAAAGGTGAGCCGCTATATTCTGATGCGACTCACCTTTCAATATATGGCGCTAATGATGTTTGGAATAAAATATATGAATCAATTGAAAAATTAATATAATCATTATCTATGCACTGAGACCCATTTATATTTCACTATGACTGGGTCAATTGTTCCACCCATTGACAAAATTGTAAGATTTCCATTTGATACAGATAAAATAAATCTAGTATTTAGTTCATCTTTGTTTGATGGGGTTTCCATTTTTCTTCCAGCAGTTTGAGATATTGTTCCGTTACTAGAGTTTGCACAAACATCAAAGTATTGCCAATCGCTTGATTTTACTGATTTACATTCAACATAAAGTCTCCAGACACCTTTATCATTATCAAACCAAGGAGTGACTACGCCAGCAACTTTTCTCATATCACTTTCAGACACATTACCAACTGCTGGGGTTATAAGCCTTGCGTCTAAAGGTAAGCCATCAATCAATGAAACTCGACTATTAGTACCGTTATAGGTTCTAAGCTCACATCCTACATCCATACTCACATTAATGAATGAGTTTCCTGTCATTGAGTTTATTCCACCTTCATACTCTCTTAGCCCACCGCCAGCAAAAACATTGGATGAAATTATTGACGCTGATAATGTGCTTGGGCTTTCAAATGCTCTCCAGTATTGGCCATTATAGTCACCGCATTGTATGTCTACTACATTATTACTAATAACATTCCCAACTGGTGACTGTGAGTTTAGATATCCACCGTTACCTCTATTGCTTTCAGACCAAACACCAATAAACTGATCTTTCGCTGTAGTCTGATTATTTCGGATGGTATTTGCTACGAACGATGATATATCACCTTTGAAATACACCCCGTAGTTATTTACTGCACCATCATCAAATAATAAAGTATTTACAGCAATTACTGACCCAAACGTTGATAAATATTCATTAGTGTCTGAATTTGATAATGACATACATTTTAATGATACGTTTCTAAATGTATTACCGAAAATAACACTGCTAGTTACCCCAGCATATAAGTCGCATTCCGCACCAGATTTTAAATTTGTATTATGAAAATGGTTTCCGTAAATTTTTTGGTTATTAAACATACCTGAAAATTTAGCAATATCTTGATTATGTAATGAAGGCATATATACTTCAATGTCATTACCTGTTATTGAGGACCTTCCGAATCTCGGTGAATTTGCATTCATAATTTTAGTTGGATCCGCATTGTTTGTACTTGTGATCCCCCTAAGATAACTCCTTCCTGTTGCAATTATTTTATCAATCATCCCCTTGGACATTTTTATTTTATTGTCGGTTTTCACAACATCAACGTTATATCCGTATAACATGTCCGATGTTTCACCAATGTCAACTAAAACACAATTTTGTAATTTGTATTCGATGAGACTTGTTACTGGATCTTCCATCGTTACACCACACACGTAAGGGGTGTTTGATTTGCATGTAACAGCCTTAAACCTTGCTTTTTCAGCCTTGAAATAACAGTGCTCGCTTTTATTTGGCAAAAATATTTCATCAAAGTTAGCAGAGTCCAATACAATAAACCCTTCACTTTCGTCATCGCCTTTAATTTTGATGCCTTTGCCTAATGGAATGCCGCCCGTTGTTTTTACGTCAAAAGGGTTGTCTTGAATGACTGTTAGGCCTTTGGTTGCCGCAAGAGCCAAGAACTCGGTTATATCCTGCCCTTCTCTAGCACCAAAATTTAATATTGATCTCTCCTTTTCCACGCCCTGCCTAACCCAAACATAATTCGGGTCGGCACTTGGGAAAACAACCCAATTATCAACTTCAAAACTAGATGAGTCAGCGGAAAAGAACATCCCACCAGCCTTGTAAGGAGTGTCAACATAGAATCCTAGCACTGACTGTTGTTGGTAAATAAATTTTGGTGTAATTCCTTTTAATTCATCAATTGATAAACACGAACCAATTAAAGATTGACCATCGGCCATACCAAGTTGATGAAGCACATCAATTGCACTACCGCTAGCAGGAGCAACAACAATTGGCTTACCATCTTTATCAAACGTAAGCACATTACCAGCACGGTCATTAGCTTTAGGTAGTGCCACAATATCCATATCGTCAACGCGCAATGAACGCTTACTCTGCGATGAAATGGCATCCTTCATTGTTCCAAGATCAACAGCATCACTATCTTTCTTTGGTTTTCCTAAGTTCGAAATGCGATAACTTTTGGCATCGAACCAGTTTGCTAAAATGCTTGGGCGCTTTAGAAATAATGACAAGCTTCCCCATACGCGTTGCATAAGCATTGTCAGATAATCAAATGCATCTTCATGCGTTTCAGCTAAGAACTTACCTTGATTGCGAAATGAGGTTTCTTGAACGATTGGAATGATACGGGCAATGCTAATTTGATGTTTCTCAGCTAATGGCTTAGTTAAAATAACCTTGCCACCAGCTGACTTGTTAACACCAGTTACTGTGTAATCAGTGCCTAAACGCAGAGTTACAACGTTATCACCGTCTGCGTCTGACATTGTGACGTTTAAATTACTTGCCTTAAAAATCCTAAACTTATAATCAAAATCGGTTGTTACACCGTTTCCTACATATTCATTACTGCTGATTTCAGTTGAAACAGTCATGGCTATTCTCCACTTGGTTGAGTTCGTGTATGATAGCCTTTAAAAACCATTTCCGGAATTATGTTTACATTAATAACAAAAAGATAAACAAGAAGTTCATTTTTAGTTTACTGTTAAGTCTTACACACAACTTAGGTATCTAATATGAAAGATGTAATTAATTTTCCAGCACCCGATAACTATGCAGAAAAAGTTAATACCGAAACTGGAATAAAGGATTTGATGAGCAAGTCGAACGTAGAAGAACTGCTAAGAAAACTGGACAGTGAAGGATGTGATGTGAGCGCGGCACTCATTGAAATTACAGCAATGATGAATTACATAAATCTGAGTTTGAAGGTTAAAGAGAACATCAAGACGCATATTGAATATATCACTAACGAGTTAAACAAGTAATCGTTTAAGGTGATTTAAAGCACCTATACGTAGGTGCTTTTTTGTTTAACGCAGCCTTTCCATTGTGCCAGATGAACTTAGAAATTCGTTAACACCTTCTGCGTGTTCACTTATTTCTTTCATAGGCTTTCCTTCAGGTGACACAAGAACGTATGTATCATATGAACCGCCACCATCTTTATATTTATGCTTATTAGTTATCAAATAACCTGAGTATTTTCCTTCATTAATAACATAAAGAGAGTTTCCATCTGTTATAAATTCAATGTCATCACTAGTTACTGGGATATTATTAAGGGCATTTATAACCTTATCCCAATTTATTTTATGTATTGCACCAGATGTTGCCCATGCGCTAGTCATAAAATAAATACTGTTATCACCACTATAAAAAGAAACACTTCTTATATCATTAATATTTTCCTTTAGGTCGTTACCCGGAATTTCACCAACAATTTTCATGATTCCATCTGGTGTGCCTAGCATTAATGCTGTTCCAGTCAAAGACTTAGATGTAAATAAAACCATCTTATCATTAATTAACGCAAAGCTATTGATATCTAATTTACTCTTTGCGGCCATAACCGCTGGATAATTTATTTTATCTAAGCATAGATTATCTCCACTAATATTAAATCCTTTCATCTCTGACAGAGCACAACTAGCTGATATAGCTGAATTAACAACTAGCAGGCTTGCTGTTAATAATATTATTTTTAAGTTTATAAATTTCATTTAATCCTACTTAAGTTGTTCTTCTACCTGATTAAGTAATGGTGATAAATAGAAAAGGTTCTGAAATGGTAACAGTTTTCTTACCGACCTGACTTCTCTATCATCAAACTCACCATTCATAACACCTGCGGTAATATTTTGGATATCTCCACCAAGGTCAAATGTAGGGCCTAATAATGCACCGATACCATTACGACTCTGATAGCGTGATGCTGGTGGACCACCAAACATAGCGCTCATACCGTACGAACCACCGCTGAGATTTTCTAATATGTTATTAGGCTCACCTAGCCAGCCCATCATTCCAGACCAGTCCAAACCCTCTTTCACAAGATTAGCTGGTTCAGCATTAATTTCACGCCCTGCCATCATTGATTTTAATACATAAACCAATGAGCCCAATGAAATTTGTAACAGTGCACCGTAGTAGAATGAAGCATCACCAGACTGAATGCCAGACACTAACGCCCTATTGTGGGTACCAAAGAAGAAGGTTTTAAACTGCATCACAATCTTTCCTAGTTCGCTACTCATCATTAATGGAGTGTCGCCAATACCAGGTGTGATTACAGTCGTTCTAACATCTTTCAATACTGCCGCTTGGAAGGTTTCACGAACTACACGGTCATCCCATAAGTGACTATGACCAGTTAACATGCCGTCTAAATCTTCACCGTGCTTAGAGTATTGCTGAGCTATACGCTCTAACATATTTTTATCAACGCCAAGGTGAGCCAGCTTTTTTATTTCCTTGCTACTTAATGCATTACCAGCCGCCACCTCTTGCGCAGCTCTGAGTATCTTTGATTGTGTTACAACGCCAGTCCACATCTTCATTGTGTCTGTATATTGATTCATCAATGTGAAATTTCCGAACTTTTGTGATGACCATTCTAAACCTCGTTCAATAAAAGTGCGGCGAGCGTAGGGATCGTTAAGGTCAGCAATAACTTTAGAACGGCTAGATAACGCATATTCAAGGCCTATACCCATTTCACGCAAATCCGCTTTGGCAATCTTCATTGCGCTAATGTCGGTGAGCATTTTACCCAATGGTTTTAGTGCGCTACGCAAACCATGCTGCATAATAGGTCTGGCCATATCTGGCAATGATGAAATTGTCATGCCGCCAAGCAAACGTAAAAAGTTAACGTGACGAGCAATGCGACCAGCTCTGACAAAGAAACTTGATGGATCTTTAGGTGCGCCATAGGTACCTAATAACCTGTCACGCATGGCTCGAATATCGCGTAAATCAGCATCCCTTCTGGCTTCTAATTTGCCACGTTCTTTTGCGGTTTTAGATTCGGAAATTAACGTATTGTAATCATTAGTAATGGCTTTGATTTGTGCGTCCATATCCACTCGCCCAAACTGCGCCGTGAGCTCTATTTCTGGTGCTACTTGGCGAATATAGTTTTCCATTACGTAGTTAACATCTGACTCTAAAAAGTCTTTAATACGTTCATCTGGAATATTTAACGTACGTGATTTTGTGAAACCTGCACGCTTAGTTAATCCATCAGGGATCAGCTCACTAGGTACAATGCCAGATGGTGCTCCTATAATTTTATTAATGATATCATCCGCTGCTGCCTCAACCTCTTCACGCGCTAATGGTTCCATTCTGCGCAATGCTGCATGGCGACGATTATCATAGCGAGTTAGTGAATTTGCTTTACGTGTTAATTGGCGATACTCGTTTCTAAACTGGCGAGGATTATCTAAAATATCTAACGAACGCTGGTAAGAAGCCAGTTTATTTTCAGCCTCTTCAATACGCATGAGTTTGCGTTCTAATTGTTCCAGTTTTTTAGTTGGATTTTTTGCTTTACGTATTTCAATTTCTGCTGAAACAGTTTCTTTTTCTGCAACTAATTTGCGGTTCTTTTCTATCTCATCCATTAAAAGCTGTTTTTTACCAGACCAGCGTTCAGCCTCTTTTATTTCAGCGTTCAACTTTTCTGCTTGTGGTGCGGACGCTCTGGCCTGTTCTATTCCTGCATCGGCTTTAGCTAGACTAGATTCAGCTTTATAAACTGTGCGCTGATTCATTTCCTGTAACCAATCAGCAATAATATTTCTAAATTCAGCCCGATCATTCAGTATTTTGTCGAACTTATAAATGCGAGGAAAATAGCTTTCTGCTGTTGATACAGTTATCCCTTCACGCAAGATGCCAAGCTCAACCATGCGATCCTTGGTCTTTTCAACAATAGGACGCACCGCTCTTGCTGCTTCTGCGACTTCTGGTATTGCATGGCGATCATTATTGCGCATAGCATCACCAACTTGCTCACTAAACTCATATAAGCTTAATCGACTACCGTCACGCTCTTTGGCTTTTTTGCGATAGGTTTTATAAAAATCTTTGGTTGATTCAACTTGCTTATAAACAAGCGTTTCATAGCCTCTTACCTTGGTTTCTACAGCTGTAAACGAAGCAATACCTTCTTCATTTTTTGCAAAGGTAAAATTGTTCTCTGCAAGCTGCTGGTTAATTTGCCGTGCTGTTTTTGATGGTGACTGAGCTACTCGCCCAACAGGACTAACATTCATTGTTCTGTTAATAAATGATGGTCCTTTCAATGTTTCCTGTTCTAACGTGGTCTCAGGGACTTCCATTGCACCTACACTAGTATTATCAGGAATATTTTGTTGTATTGTCTGCTGTTCGCCTAACACATCATTTTTAAACTTACTGACTATCTGCCCTCTGTTTTTAACTAACTGAGCAGCAGAGCCAAGTAATCCACCTAACATAGCATCAAACGTTACGTTCAATGCGCTTTCTTCAAGCGTTCTAGTCTCTTGGGTAGCAGATAACGCCAATTCAGAAGCAACACCACCAAGCGCGTTAGAAACCGCAAATTTACTGGCGGTAGCTAATACATCCCCGCCACGCGCAATAGTACCTGCAGGTACCATCATTGCTGCTACGTTTATAGGATCAATTACCCCCATCGCTATGCTTGAAATTAATCCAGCTCCACCAGCATCTTGCAGCAATTGCCTATCTTGAATTTGTCTATTAATACGCTGTTTTATTGCTGATGTTTCCTCTGGTGATTTAGAGTGAATAAAAGCATCTGCAAAATCTTCATAGCCAGATAATGTGCGTTCATCATCGAATGGATTATAACCGTCTTGTTCTTCGAACTGATTAAAAGGCATGGTAGCGATTAAACTACCTACTGAGTTATCAATCCTAAATGCTGCATCACGTAGCCTAGAAACCTCATTTTTATCACTGAAAGGGTTTGCAGCATCAAGAATACCTACATCATTTGATTCACCATATTGAGGTTCAGGTTGTTTAATTGAAGCAATATCAGCGCCCATTACATCATTTGGATCCATTTCATAAATAGGCATGGCTATTCTCTCCCGAACATGGTGTTGAGTGTATTACTGAAGCCATAATCAATCGGATCAGGCTTAGCGTTACCTTCTAATATCTCACGCTCTTTCTTAGCCTCTTGATATGTTTTCTGGCGTTTATCCATAACCTCACGGTACATTGGTGATGATGATTGCTCAGGTTTAAAGCGTGATGGCATACCGCTATCACCAAGGAAAGGTGTAAACATAGGGATGCCGTCACTACCAGTTTGTTTTAGCATGATTGCATAACTGTAATCACGAGCTGTCACCGCATCAGGAACTAAAACAAATTCAGCATCGCCAGGCATGCCACCAAACACTTTAGATTTAAGCTGTTTTTGCTCTTCTTGCCATTGACCAATGATCCAGTTACCAGCACCGCTTTCATTAGTGCCGTAAACAGCTTCAGGAGCATAACGCATAACTTCATCTTTACCGTTTATTGATGTAACGCCCCATGTTTTCTTAACTTGTGCATCCGTCATTTTTTTAGCTAAATCAGGATCACCGCCAGTACTAGCAAAATTCGCATCATAAAGCGTTTGATAATCTCGCATATATTCACGGTTGCTAATGCTAGGCTTTGTAACATTAGGTGATGAGAAACCACCTAAGGCAAAGAAACTATTAATATTACCTTGCGCTGCTTTGTCTCTTTCTTTGCTATATTTCTTATCACGCATCTGTTCGGCGATAATCGCCTTGGTTCTATCGTTCTGCTCATAGGTTAGGTTGTATGCAATATCTATTGCCTTTTCACTATCCATACCTGATCGAGTTAAGTCATAGATTTTTCCATAGTAAGCCATGGCGTCAGTAGATAACCCATTAATAGCAGATGGATTATTATCAAATATCTGTCCGTACATTTTAGCCATTGGAATGACTAATTCAGGGTTTCTTGATGTTGAACCAGTCACCAGTTTTGATTTAATTTGCGATGGAATAATTCCAGTACGGCTAGATATTTCAGCTACTGCATTTAAACTATTCTCATCACGAATATTGAATGATGATTCGATACTGTTTGCAAAGTAGTTGTCTGCTGCATCCTGATTGCTTTTATCGTTAGGATCTAGCGGGAAGTTATTCTGTATAGATAACTGAAGACGATTTGCAGAAAACACCTTGTCTTGCGCTTTGATGTTGCTATCAACAAACTTACCGAATTTTTCCCAGCGCTGCATTTTACTTGCGTAATTGCTTTCAGATGGATCCGGCATGATGCTATTTAATAATGAGCGTTGAGCCTGTGGCGTCATATCTTTAGCTGCTGATATCAATCCAGCATATCGCTTAGCTTCTCGCATATCCGCTATCATTGCAGTGCCTTTGTCATAACCAAAAGCAGAAATAATAGTTTTTTCAGATGGCGCATTAGGTGCATCAAGACCGTTTTCCCATGCGGCGTAGGAATCAGAAATAGTAGTTCCAAGTTCAGTTTGTAATTGTTGCTGGCGTTGCTTGTCCATTTGCTCAGCTTGCTTTAAGTATTTTGCCTGGTCTGACTCGTCAAGTGCATCGAAAGCTACCGAACCAGTTAAGCGTTTTGGTTGGCGATCAGATTTAGGTAAACTTGTTAAACCTAATGCGCTCTGCATTCCATTCGATATCTGCTCTGGTGTATAGTCAATTTTATGGCCTTTATTCTCTTGCGTAATAATTGCCATAGTTATTTTTGTCAGGGTATTTAAATCGGTCAAATCAAGAGGAACATCCCTATCTACACCGATATATTCCGAAACAAACTTAATATATGCCTCAGTATCATTTTTATCTATTTTACCAGGTGGAGCCCACCGCGTGATGATCTGCTCAGGAGTTACATACCCTTGCCTTGAATAAGATAATAAGTTTTTACCTAGTGCCCTGATCCCATGCTCTGGTGTTTCAAATTGCACAAATCTCCCATCACTACCTAGCTGTCCAACCCAGTTGTTTTCTTTTGAAAATTCAATGTTGCCCGGGTTATTATTTCTTAACCCTCTTGCTTTTCTCTTGTCATCGCCATTTTGAGAATAAAAATAATCCTGCTGATTGTGCAGGCTTTCTGCGTATGCCGTTGCATCATCCGGGTTATCAAAAACGCCTAAATGGTTTCCTGTTTCTTCAAAGAGTGCGATAGCTTCATCATCAGAAAGCAATCGACCATCATCACTGACAGTTGGAATTAATACTTCGCCCTGGTCGGTACCAATTGAAATAGTCCTTACCGTACTAATCGAACCGTCTTTATTTTTAACAGTTGGTCTGTTAAGTAAATTGATGTTGCCCTGCTCAACCATACCTTTGGTTGAACCAACTGAACCGCCGTAATACGCTGATGAACGACTGACACCGCCGTTATCTGATGGCTCCCCATTCTGCTGCATAAACTGCATATAATCAGAGCCTATCTGATTTTCAATGGCTCTCTTTGCTGTAGCTGTTTTAAACTCTTGCTTTTCTGCAATAATTTTTTCATCACTCCAGCCACGAGCCAACCCATACTCTTCAATTTGATTAAACACTTGGCGATGTGCTGATACATAAGCATTATTATCAGCATACAAAGCGGACGCTGATTCCGAATTTATTTTTTTTGTTGCTTCGTATTGCTCCTGTTCAAATGATTGAATTTGCCCCATTTCATGCTTATTAGCCTGAGAGCTAAACTGCAATCGCATTTCTTTTGCTTGCTGTGCAAACATGCTTTTTATTGCATCATCCTGCAACGTTACTGCTATTTCACCAGCGGCATTATCAAATGCTTGCTCAAACTCATAACCTTTACCAATGGCATTTTTACCTTGCTTAGCAAGTAAGCCATTGCGCGGATCGTTCATCAGTTCATTGGCTTTTTGTCTAAGCTGCAATGATGCATCTTGTGCCAGAGCCACATTAGCCCGTTGCTTCGCTTCAGCGAATACACCAGCATATTGCTCAGCAACTTGACCAATACCCGCCCCGAAATGCTCAGGGCTAGATTGAACGCTAAAGCCATTATTTGGCAACGGTGATGAACTAACCTGTTGTTCTTTATACGTTGGTACAATTGGCATGCATCACCCCTTAGAAGCTAAAGCGATTTGTACCGCTTTTCTTTGCAATATCGAATAGGTTATTACTAGAACTACCGCTTGCAGCCTTAGTCGCTGTACCCGAGAATGGATTCCATGTACCGCCAGCCATTTGATAAGCACCATAAGCTTTAAGTGGAGTGGTAAGTAATGTTTGCATCATGCCATTATTGCCTTGTTTTTTAGCCATTTCACCCTGTAGCCTATCATTCGCAGCTTGCATTCTTAGCCCGTACGCTTCACGTTGAGCGTTATTAACCATGGTTAAGGCATCTAGCTCCCCCATTGCAGCAGTATCACCAAAAATATCAAGAGCACCTGACGAACTTAAATCAAGGCCACTCGCTGACATTGCCGCAGCCTGTGACCCAGCTAATTGCCGCGTGCGTGAACGCTGTTTCTCTGCTTCGGCATTACCACGATTGATAGAATCATTTGCTGCTTGCTCATTTATCTGAGCGTTAGTTTCTGCCATTTGCGATTGAAACTTAGCATCTTTACTTTGTGATGTTGCCTGTAGTAATGATGAGCCGATAGCAATCCCTGCCATTACAAACATTGGGTTACACATTATTTAGCCCTCATCGTGAATTTGTGAAATGGATAATTAAGTGCGCCAATAGGCTGTGCATCTTCTAACTTAAACCCTAACCAATGCAGCCAACTCTTAGCAACGTAATTGCGCTCATCAACGTAATTAAGTAGTTCAGGATAGATATGCAGCATTAAACCAACGAATGGCTTGCAGCGGCGTAGAAAAGCTTTTTGATGCCTCTCTAAAATATCTGAACCAACTAACCAGGGGATCCCAACTCCACCAATAATGGACGCCGGAGACACACCAAAGATAGCCGCTACTTCACCATTGAAAATGGCGGCCCATGATTTTGTAGATAGTCTGATGCCTGATGCTAAAACCTCATCAGGCGTTGATAAGTTCATTGCATAGAATTCATCGATATCAGCCTGTCTAACATGCGGTACCAATGCTTTAGCGTGATCTAATGTTGCAGGTACGATTTGAACAATGCTCTTCGCCATATTAGAAGCCCCCCACATCTAAACGAGGTATAACCGCTAAGATAGATAGAGGTAATGGATCAGACTGTCTGACATACACACGGCCGTTTTTGCTCCATTGTGCATCAAGGTTAATTTCGACTACGCCAGTAGCGTCATCAACCGGGTTATCATAGAACTCGAATTCACGCTGTGGATATTCATATAGTCGGTCTTTTTCGGTACCAGCAAATATCCCTCGGCTTGAATTGACAATAAGGCTTGCCGTCTTAACCAGTTTCTTTTTGTCGAGTAGCGTTTCTTGTCCATTGATATGAATATCTAAGGTTTCCATATCACTCACGTACGGTAAGCCGATGTGAACAACTACCGCCGGCTCTTCCAGCATTACAGAACCGCCGGAGACTTTTTGCTGAGGTAATACGTTTGCATCGGCTAAAATGCTGGTGCTTTTACCTTCGATATGTTGTAAGCCTTCAAAACGGAAACGCGCAAAGCCCCATTCGCTTAACGGCTTATCCTGTAGCAATTCAGGCACATCACGATTAGGTGACACCCTCACACCATGAGTAGTAAAAAACTCAGTAATTTCACAGCGTAGTGTTTTCTGTTCGTCATTCTCAAAGTAAGGTAAGTGAATAGCGTTACCGATATCACTCTCTTTAAAAATGGCATTACTGGCGGTTATGGCGATATCACCTTCGTACGTCCAGTTATCGACGGTAGTTAGAATTACAGTGCTAGTCTCATCCTTATTTCTGCCGTCATAACTTAGGCCTGAATCAACAAAGAAAGCGTCTTCTGTCTTAGTAAATAAACGGCTACTTAATCGCTCTATATAACGTACGGTACCGCCACCAACTTTACGGCATACAATGAAGTAAACCGCATCTTCATTGCCTTCACTGATGCTACATGTTGATTCAAATTGCCCGTCAGTGTCTTGTGGTGCCCAAGCAAATACTTGCTGCTCTCTTAAGTACGTTAGTGAAAGTAATTTACCGTCGTCACGAATACACCAGGCGATTGAGTAAGGAACGATAGTGAATGCCCAATCAATAATCTGGTGGCGCTGAAACAGGTGATTAGCCATGATGGTAAGGTCAGTGCCTTGGTACCCATCAACGTCGAATGAATACGCTAGATCACGCACTGCGCTACCTTTTTCTTGGATGTACAAAGCAATATTGGCAACAGAAATCGGAGGTACATCGCTACAACCATTGGCACCTTGCGAGGAGAAAGAGAAACTACTAGGCGTTAATACTTTGTTCTGATCCCCAGTGATTTGATACTCACCACCAGAGGTTAAAGCCACCAGCGAACCCACATCAATTAAGTGACGAATTTCATTAACTTGGCGCCCTGCATAGGTATAGATGATACGGTCATCATCTTGTATAGGGTTATTCTTGCCAAAGTCTTTATAGTCCCCACTACGGCTAGCCCAAATGGTTTGTGGATATGCGCGGGAACCAGCAAAAAATAAGCGCTGCTGATAATACATAACGGTGCTTGGGTAGCCGTCTACATCATTCCAAACCGAACGCGCCCATTTGTATGTGGCATTGCTTTCACCAACTGCGTTTGATGGAATGTAAGAAATAACTTTGCCAGTTGCTGTTAAGCCGTCAGCACTGACAGAATTGATTTTAACAATACCAAATCCACTATGAAGGTATTCCCACTGGATCCCTGTATCACCGCCCCATCCATCCCAGCTCATACCTTCTGTATGTGACGGCCTCAATGTTCCGCTTTTACCTGATGTGTTTGCTCTGTAGTAATTAGAACCGGCACGGCGCTGATCATTCTTATTGGTTGTTTTATCCGTTTCCCACACAGGAACAGCATCAACCTCCTGCTGCTCTATATAGATTTGCTTACCGACCAACTCAGCGCCAAAAATATTATGAGTTGCAGTTAGTGTCACCTCGCCAGTGCTAGCGCTAACGTAAACCTTTCGCTCTTTATCAACATTGATATCTTCGAATGGACCATTACGCGTTTCAACGGGTACCAGCTTCCAATCGTCATGATCATAGCGCTGTAGTTCCATTGGTGGATAATCAGCATGTACGATGGTCATTACGTCTGCTGACTGCGTGAATTTTAAGTTGAATAGGTCAGCTTCTTTGTATTGCGTAGCTAGTTCGAATACTTCACCTTTATGCTCACCATCTGCATAAAGTACCTGCCCACCGTCTTTAATGACACGCATGTACTTATCACCCATTTCAAGGGCGTATGTTTGCACTGTGCTGAATTGGAACGGGATCAGGCGGCATTTCTTGTTAGGGTATTTTGCCGCTGCAATAAACTTGGTACCCGGTCTATTTTCAATGCCGCCATATTGCCGCACGAGAAAGTTTTCACACTTCCGCAAAGCGGTTGAGTACTTCGCTAAGTCGATGCGACCATAAAGGCTAGGTGCGATTTCGCCACCAGAAAAACTAGGTTGAATAATGCTATATGCCATTACGATATCCTCGCTTCTGTGAAAGGATCCATGTAGTCATTAGGCTCAGAAGATTCATCGAGAGAATGAGCACCGGCGCTAGCAATCGCCATGGTGTACATTTGGAATGCTTCACTACCAATGCCAGCGTTAGAAGCCAATGGGCGTGCAAGCTCCCCAGCTAAGCGCCATGCAAGCGCATCAATGAATAGAGAATCAAACATATTCACGTCAGTTACTGATGCAACGTATTGGAGCCATGCTTGCGGTTGATCACAATAAATAAGCTTCCCTGTGCCGCTCACATCAGATCCAACAATGAATTGAATTGCATTATTTGGCTGTGGATATTTCTGGCCAGATTGAATAATCGCTATTGCCTTTAAACAGTCAGTTGGGTAGCTATAGGCAAACTTCCAGTCCGGTGGCGGGTTATTGGTATCAGCTAACGCAACACGCTTACTTGCAAAATTCCATGGAAAATCAGACAGAACAGTGTCACGGCAATGACCGTAATGTAGATTGCATTGCTCGGCTTCTTTGCTCTTTTCGCTAAGGCTGTTAATGAACCGGCTGTTACCAATCCGGCTAAGCGCCATATTGCAGATTTCAATTTCTGAGGCCATTAGAGTTACTCCAAAAGAAAAAGGGGCTTTCGCCCCCTTTAACGCGAAAGTTAAATCGCTAATTCTTTACGTCTTTCATCAATCTCAGTGCGCATTTTATCTGCGCCCATATTGTGATGAGGTGCCTTACCAAATAATTGCGTGTACTGTTCGCGCAAATATTCAAGGCTGGATTCAACTGTATCGCCTGAGCCACTAATAGCGGTATTGGTTACAACTTCACCAGTATCACCACCAGCCCCATCAACCAAAGCGCCAGTATCAGGTTTAGCATCATCACCACCAATCAACTTTAAGTTGCTGCCAGCAATACCGCTGTATTCAACCTCTTCACCAACTTCAAGCAGACGACCAGCGATAAATGATTTTTTTAAAACTTTATATCGTGACATGTCACACCTTAATTAGTTACAGCGTTGTAGATAGGATGAGCATCAACGTTAAGTACGATGCCAGCCGTAAACTTACCTGCAGTTAATGGACCATCTATGACAACGTAACGCAGACGCAGATACTTAATAACACCATGAGGAACTGCACCGACAATGCGCTTACCTGCATTTAAATCAGCAATAGGCATTTCAACGGATTTAAACAATGCAACAGGCGTTGTAAATGCTTTATCTGCTGATGTTTCCAGTACGATTTGTACTTTTGCTTCACCTGCTGCTGTAGCCTGTTCAGTAACCTGCGCAAACAGTTGCAACGGCTCACCAATACCGATATCACGGAAATCACCTTTTACTGGTGTTAGGTCAATGATACTGGTCGCAGTCGCTGATGCGGTCACTGCTTGGTCGAGGGAAAATAGGTTTTCTTTATCTAAAATCATGTTGCGAACTCCCAACAAAATTAAGTTAACGAGGCTAGATATCAGCCCCGTACGGAATTACTTCACTTGGTCTTCTGTGGTGAGGATCACATCAGTACGACGCACCGGAATCTCATCAAAAGAAACGACTTTTTTCCCTGCAACTTCTTGCATGGAAATATTGACGTTCTTAGAGTTTTTAATCTGGCGGCGCATCCAGCTACGGATTTGCTGGTTACAGTAGAAAACAGGTTTACCCATAGACAGATTAGGGATTTTTTCAATCGCCTGAATCAGTAAATCAGGCAAGTCGATAGCGCCGGTTGCCTCTGGATCTTTGGTTAACTTAGAAAGGTCAACGTTAGCGATACGTACTACATAACGCCAGTCACGAACAGTTAAACCATTCTTCCATTGAAAATGGGTACGGTAACCTTGATATTTACCACCGTTTTCATCTTCAAGAGTGACTTCACCCAGGTGTTTTTGTTCAAGCCCAGCTTTAGAACCTTTAGGGTAAATACCATGAACAGTATTTTGTCCCCATACCACTAGCCAGATTGAGGTTAAATTGCTACCAGTACCACCAGCATCAATGATGTTTACGCCATTTTTAGCACTCAAATCATTGAAACGAGCAGCTAAACCAGTGAATCGCTGAGGGTGAACTGATGTATCGCCATAGAACAGAGTTTCAGCCATTTGTTGGTTCATAGATTCAATGAACGCTTGTGCTTCTGATAATAGAAATTCAGATGTGCTACCGTTCATATCAGCTAGTTCTTTATCTACTTCTGAATAAGTTTCCAGCATACCTGTGGCATCTGTAACTTGCGCAGTTGTTGATTTACTTGGTTGAACACCATAGTTCAATAAACGCCACGTTGCAGACGGTAAACCAGTGCGAACAGTGGTACGGTGACCTGTCGGTAAGTTACCCTCAACAAAGGTCATATCTTCAAGAATTTCGTTTGACTGGTTGAGCAGTTCAACGATTTTCGCTTGCTTGCTGTTTGGGTCTTGACGCTTAGCCCAATCAGTTAGAGTTAAAGCTTGAGGCATAATTTATCTCCTATACCTTATTTGCTATCACCAAAAAGAACATCCGCAGCACTGCGAGCGTTTTCACTGCTGCCACTAACAAAGCCGTCCTCAGACATAGCTTTGCCAATCTTTGAAAAAACACGAACAAGCTCTGGATGATTGCCTAAGCCTGTTTCAACCAGATAACTTTTAAGTTCAGGTGAACCGAATTGGTCCAACGCCTTTTGTGCATTACCAATCGATTCTGTAGAGCTAAGCCCTTCCTTATCTGCGCTGACTGTTTCAGCCCAATCAGTAACTTGTTTTTGCCATGCATCGGCTTGCTGCTTAACCAGTTGCGGCATGATCGTAGATCCGTACACATCAACAATCTTTTGCGCCTGCTCGTTGCTTAATCCAAGTTCACGTGCGACAGGCTCAAACGCTGCTACGGCTTCTTTATCAAGCTCCTGGTCTTTGCCGGCCGTAAACTCATACTTTTCAGGCGCAGCGCTTACAGGCTTCTTGTTATCACCTTCCTGATTAGTACTGGACGTATCATTATCCTTGTCAGTTTCTGTACCAGTAGTCGTAGTCTGATCACCTGTTGTTGATGTTTCAGTTTTAACCGCTGTAGTTTCTGTGGTTGTCGCAGCTGCACCCTCGCCACCATCAACTGAAACCTCATTACAAAGGCGACGAAACACCAAGCGTTGAAATAAATTCATTGATTGTTCTCCTGTTCTTTGGCTTCTTCTGCCATGACCAAATAGAGATCAGGGCAAACACTCATTACATCGTTAAACAGCTCTAATCCCTTATTGCGTCTACCTTCATTGAATGAAGTGATATAGGGATCAGGCGTAAATGAAACTTCGAAAACACCGCTTAATGAGAGCGTTTTCCAGATAAAACGACGACCATATTCAGTGCTCATTACCTGTTTTAAATCATCGTCTTCACGTTCTTTTCTAAGCTTGTCTTTAAGCTCTAAATCAGCTTGAATCGCTGCCTTTTCCTCTTCGGTGTAATCATCAAACTGTGTCATTGACCACCACCAGCAAGCGCAGCTAAGGCGCTGTTGTCATCCATTGATGTATTACTAAGAGTCTGAGCACCAGCCATAGCCTCTTGTGCCATTTGCATTTGCTGCATCTGCTGCTGTTGCTCTGCACGCTGCTGGCGAATAGCGGCTACTTGGTCATTGGATGAAACGATAGTTGGGGAAACGCCGATTGACTCAGCGTAGTTATCAATCATTTCGTCAGTGTTCAGCTTGTCGAGTGCTTCTGGTTTCATATTTGCCAGACCACCAACAAAACCAACAAAACGCTCAATGCTGCTAACACCAACTGATTTCTGCGCCTGTGCCATCACAGAGATGTATTCAACCTTAAGCTGCATGCCCTGCATTTCTTCTGGTGGAACCGGTAATAGGTTTTTACGTGCCATGATTGCGAACGTACGATTAATTAACTTGTCGAGTAGTTCAGAATCTAAACGCTGTAAGACAGGACCTAACATGAGTAGCTTTTCTTCACGCATTTCAATTACTGCCTCAACGGGCATTGAGCGTGTGTTTACAGACTGCATCATCATGAAGAGGTCAGAGAAATAGGCTTCTTTGATTTGATTACGAGTATCGCCAATATCAGCAATCAAGCCGTTAATGTCGGCTTGCACTTGGAATATCGGCTTAATCATTTGGTCTGCGCCAGCCATTGGTAGATAAGTTATCCCACCAGGCACAAGAGAAATGCGCTGATTCTTAATTGAGGCAGGCGCTTGCATAGGTGGATTGGTCACTTTATCAATCTGCTGTGCTTTGCGGCGTTGTAATAGCTGCAGTGCTTTCACACTACCTAACGCAATCATGCCGGGGCAAGATGAGCCGTAGACGTCCTCGCCGTTAACTTCCCAGCGTGGAGCCATAATAGGAAATTCATCAAAGCCAGATTCACGCAGAACGCGGTCGCTATCACCGCCCATTTCAAAGTAAACGGATTTAAACAGCTTGTTCTTAGCGTCCAGCTTGCCGCTGATGCGGTTTAAATTCGGGTAGACTGAATGAATGACGGTGATCCACTGACTGTAGTTGCCAGAATCCCACATGCTTTTAACATGCTCACTCACATTGTCTAAGCCGAACTCCATAACCAACTGGCGCACTGTCATGCTGAATTCACGGAAACAGGTATCAACTGTAAGATCTGGTCCATTCGCAATGTAATAGCTACCAATAGGAAACGGCACCGTACGAATGACGCGCTCGTTATCTTCCAGTACAGCTAGTGCGCTGGTGGCAAATGTGCCAATATCGGAATAGGTTTGCGGTAGTGACTGATAGATATTGGAACGGTTGAACACTTCGTTCATTCGCTGCTCAACTACTTCAAGCCACATTTTGACAGGGCTATAGTTCATCATGTCAGGGTCTGGCGTAGCCAAACGAAACCATTTACGAGCAGGACTAGTTATCCCTGACATCATGCCACTAGAAAGCGTACGTTCAGATTTAGCCGCTTCTTGATCGATGATTTTCGTATTACGTCTATCACCGCGATTGACTTCTGATGTGTTAAAACGAGTGCTACGAGGGCGTGTATACTCTGCAAGCTCTTTCCAGTGCGGCTCAAATGATTGGCGCTCATTCTTAAGCTGTGAGAGTTGTTTTAATAAATCCTGCTTTAAACTCATACCGCCCCCCGTTAGGTTACTGACCAAGTAGCGTTTTACCGCTGGTTGATGCTGAACTAGTCGCACCCTGCGCACCGGTTAACAATGTTGACTTACGACCAGCGGCAGCACGGCGGCGGCGTTGTTCTTCATCACGAGAACCCACTACAGCTTCGTCCTGTTCTTGCGGCGCTGCTTGCACTGGTGGCGGGGTTTTAATCTTAGGCGTACCACCAAAAAGACCTCCACACATATATCACCTCATAAGATAAACAATAATGTCATTTAATATTTATTGTATATCTTATTTGACAAATATAAAACCACGAGATACATTTTGGTCACAGGTCGTTAGTCGGATGTTCCTTTGCTCGTTATCAAGTGCCGTTCCTTTGCTTACATTTGCCCTCTTCGTGAGGGCATTTTTTTTAACTTGTGGTATGGTATTTGCTCTGGCTAGGGTAGCTCCCGAAAAGCGGAATCGTCACCGCCTGCCAGTGCTGCTAAATGACGAATAACTAGACGAGGTTATTATGAGTGATCAAACAATATTACAGGTATTAAGGCAGCAAGCGTTGCAGCGCGCTATTGGCGAAATGAACGCAGCCCTTGAAACAATGCTAAAAGATAACAATGGAGAATATCCTGCGTTAGCAGAAGTATTGCAGGATTGCATAAAAACACTAAAAGATAATATGTGATTTTTGTATATCCATAACAGACATAGACCGCTAATGCGGTCTTTTTTTATGCATATGGATCGTAATCAGCATCACTAACAACGTGACTACCATGATTAGATATAGAAATGTTATTGCGTTCTTTTTTGGTGACTGGGTAAGCAAACGTTAAGACAAACGCATCACCTTTACCCGGAGAACGTCCGATACGTTTTTTAATCTCTTCCTTTGGTTCTAGTACGATTTTACCGTCAACTCTAACCTTATATTCAGCCACGGATAAATCATCAGCTGTTTCTTGGTCATCAAGCGCGCCACCTATTTTTAACCATGTTTTAGCGCTGCTATACATTTCACCACGCTTATTTAGCATTTGTGGGTCTGTAGACGCGCTACCGAATTGCACAAGCTGCCAATCACGCCCCCATCCAGTGCCGATAGAATAAATCCCTGTACCATAGCCATAGTCAATATGAACAGCATCAGCACCAAACTGATCCTCAAAGTCAGCAATGCGCTTAGCCATAACCATATCATCAGTAGTTTTGTTACCCGTCCACAGGCATTTACTGTGTAACCCTTGGCGCATATAAATAACCGCATCATCATCACCGGAGTATGCAGGGTCAACGCCTATGATAATTGGTGCGTGTGATACCTCTGCTTGTGTTACTGTGCGCTTCATTGCTGCATCAGTTAAGCCAGTAGGTATGAATTGTGTTTCAGATGTTGACGGGAAGATCCCGCGCACACGAACCTTAACAAAGTCGCTATCCTCGCCCCTGTCCTCAATCCACTTATCAATCTGCTCTTTGTTGGTACCTTCAACCGTACGGCTATCAATCTGCTTGGTTTTCCAGCGGTGCTTAAACTTACGGAAACACTCGCGGAAACGCCCTGTATTACGTGTCGGGTTACCAAACGCTATCCAAATGATTTCTGTATTCTCATCCGTCAAGGCACCCTCTGCTACTTCCCACACCAGATCCGCAATGTTGGAAGCCTCATCGAAAACTAGAATGATGCGCTTACCCTGATTATGTAGCCCTGCAAATGCCTCTGTGTTGTTCTCTGACCACGGCACAGCGTCAGCACGCCATGCGTTAGCGTGATTAGGGTCATTGGAATAGATAGCTGTTTTGGTACAGGTAAACCAATCCTTAGTGATAGATAAGCGCTGCCACTTTGCAATCTCTGGCCATGTTTTAGTACGTAGCTGGTTTTCAGTGTTAGCAGTAACAACAACCTTGCAATCTTCGCAGGTGTCCATGCCCCACTTGATGATCATCGATATGAATGCAGATTTACCAATACCGTGACCTGATGCCCTAGCAAGCTGTAGCGGCTGGTGGCGCGTTTCTGGATTGCGTAGATGTTCACCTATTTCGTTCAGCGCTTCCGCCTGCCACTGGCGAGGCCCACTAGCATTTTCAAGTTCGGTACCAGCTTCACCCCAAGGAAATGCGTATAACGCATAGCTTAACGGGTCATGCGTAAACATGCCGATATCGTTAATCAATTGCTCTTCTGGTGACATGGTATCAATCATGACTCACCACCAGCGGCACGCTTACGGGCTGCTGCAAGCTTATCAGCAAGGGAAATAGTTACATCGACCTGATAGCGCTCACGGAATGCGTTAACATCAACGTGCTTACCAACCATTTCAAGTACACGAAGCTTATCTAACAGCTTCACTTTCTTAACGGTAACCTTCTCATCAATGACGGCTATTTCAAATGCAGAAATGCTTTTGCGCCATACTGCAGGCCAATCTTTAATTTGCTTGATATCACCAGTATTAGTGAGAATATCTGCGATATCTGCATCCAGCATATTAACCAATCGCTCTAACACGCTGTCAGCATCTAGCTTCTTGCGCTTATTACGCTGCTGCATAATCTGTGCTATACGGTCAATGACGCGCTGGTCTTTCATGAGTTGTGATGCACGCTTACAGGCGCTAACTTCGGCATAGCCTGCTGCTAGCGCTGCATTGGTTTGATTATCAGGGGCTTTGATATATTCCTGACAAAAACGCTCCATTTGAGCGTTAAGTGGTGTAGGTTTTCTGGCTGGTGGTTTTCGTGTTTTCTTTGTGGTCATAATCATCACCTCTACGGTTATTATGACCAACTAAAAGATAACATTCAAACCTTATAGGGTTACCGCTAAGTTGATTGACAATATTCGTGTCAACCGAATTTCTGTCTTGAGGGTGATTTGTCAACCATAGTCAAATTAATCCACTTCATTCTGAATAACTTTGATTTCCATGCACTCCTCATCAAATCTCTTCTTGAAGAATGCATTGTTAATATTTTTTATTTTTTTAAATGCCTTACCTCTTGGAGTGAGTTTCTTGTAGCTTTTGCGGTATTCTGAAACAAAAATATTAACAGTTGACTTCCTGTTCCTTAGAGTTCTGCTTGTCATTTTTAGAGCCTGAAACCGGTATGCAATGTTCAATTCGATTAGATTAGTTCCCCGCACCCTCTACCTCCAATTTAGTCTCATGCCACCCTCTGGTTGCCCAGCACTCTGAATCACCATCAAGGCAGCAGCTTGAAACAGGCAACTGTTCACCGCACTTACCACAGCACCGCTTTGATAGCTCCGCAATCTCACGCTTGAGCCGTGCATCGTCGTTACGTATGAGCATTTGAATGTATTCTGATTCGTCGTACGGTTAGCGCCCTGGTCTACGCAATGCACAATTACGCTTAATCATTTCGTGTTCTTCGGCTTCAACCTGCCACTGCGGAGTAACCAAGCCAGCTTCACGCTGGCGTTTACGTTGCGCTGCTTTGCGCTCTGCTGGTGATTTAGCCATTGAATAACATCCCCACAGCTACGGCGAACACGCACCAGAATGCAGCAAATACCAAGTAACGTTTAATCATAACTGCCACCCTATTAGCTCAGGAACTTGCCTTGTTTTCAGTTCTACAAATGTTAAAAACTCGCTCATAGAATTAACTACTTTTATCGGCGTTTGCATCAAAGCATCACTGATCACAATCCCACCATCAACAGGTTGTGCAACCCATATCGCACCACCACATTGCCAACCGTTACTACGCCAATCGCCCCTGACCTCGAAGCTATAACCTCTACTGAGCTTTCTGTGCTTGATAATTTGTATTGAATCGTAATTCATATTTACCTCGCGTGACATGTCACGATTGTTTGTTTAGTTGAATTAACGGAATGTCGAAACCAATGTGATTACCTCCCGTTAACTGCTCAAATTCTTTTTTAACCGCGCTAATTACCTCACCGTCACCATCCATGAACGCCACAGGCTTTTGTTGAGCAAATGCAAGGTTTTCACGAACAACATCATCAAGGTAAGTGCAAATTGCATACACTTCTTGAGATGAGATATTTTCAGGTGATACAGAGCCGTCAAGAATGTCGTAGCACAGCCTAATTGCGTCGATAGTTGCCATGATTACAATCTCATCGGCATGATCATCACAGTAACGCGCTCATCGTGTGGGTTCTTAACTTCACACACCACAGCATCAGTGGCTGACTTCACTCTGATTTCATACGCTGGCATACGTGGATTAACAAACTTGGCTACCTTTTCTAATTTGGATAAATAACCAGAGTTTATGAGCAGAACGGGCGGTAATTTTTCATCTGCTTTTGCGGTAGATTCGATAAGAGGATTAATATTTGGGTAGCGACCATCGATAACACTACACAGTCCAACACCAACAACAAAACCAGACTCTGAGTGAAGTTTTACAATCTCTTCCTCTGTATCGAAAACAGCGTATTCAAATGTTTTAGTTGGCAACTTCCCAACAGACAAAATCACTTGGTCTGTAATTTCATTGTCATGATGACCATAAGCAAGCATGTGACCGTTAGTTCCAACTACCTTTCCATCGGGCAGAAAACAAATACCATTGATGTAATAACGCACATCACGAACAGCCATACATTCCATGACGGCAAGCAACGTTCCACGATTAACTTTCAGTTTCATAATTAATTACCTTATTCATTTCTAATTTAGTAATTTCAATCACTTATTTACCCACTGGTAACAAGTTCATGATTTGTCGATTATTCCGGTAACCTTACCGTTATCATTCCAGTGGCACCCCACACCTTAGAAACTCGTCCATCCCAGATACGTGAATCATCATCAAAGATGGCATCCAGTAAGGCTTTCTCTAAGTTGTCCTTGTCTGGTTTTTGCTGGTGGGGCTTACCGTCCATTTCAGCCTGTTTTTTCTTGCTCCATGACTTCGGCATAGGCATAACAAAAATAACGTGGTAATCGCTCTCAGGCAGGTTAATGCCTCTTGCTCTCACCTCATCGCAGAACGCTCTGTAACGCATTACGGCTGGACGCTTCTGCCACTTATCACGCTGAGTCATGCGCGGCTTAGGCACGGGTACAATTGGATATTCAATAGTTTTCATACCGCTAAGCCCCGTTTGATACGCTTCGCCCTAGGCTTCGCCAGTAACTCGTTAAACATGATTTGTAAACGTGCCGGTTCACCTGTTTGGCGCCACGGCCCATACGTTGGCTCAATAACCTTGACTGGCTTCTCTACAGGCTTATGAACCTGTTTTCTCACCATGTGTCTTTTGCTGCTGCTTGCCTGCAGCTTCAAGCCGTCTTTGTAGTTGTCATTCAGCTTGTAACCCAGCCAAGGAGAACCCTCGACAACTGCAGGTGAAATAACATTAAACTTTTCAAGTTGAATTACGGCGTGCTTTACCGCGCCATATGCGGCCTTAACTCCGGTGCTTTCAATGTGATTACGCATCCCTTTAATCGTCATGCTTTGACCGCATTTAAGTGCTTCTATGACTCGATCCTGAAATAACATAACCATTACCTCGAATTTGATTAACCCACACGGTTAATATAAACAATTTGTTTATCTTTTCAACCATAAAAAATCAGTAAGAATTGATTTTCTTACCACCCTTTAAAACGCTCTGTAACGTTCTACATTTGATTTTTACGCTAAACCTATGGGATTTATCATCCTGCATATCAAAAATGCCTGTATGTTAATCCTGCTTACGATTTTGATAACCTTTGAATCTTATTGTCTCCGTTGTTTACTTTTTTCTAATAATTCCATCCACGCTGGCGGTGGTCTAGTTTTATCCTCAACCTTTAGCGTTGGTCTCGGTACAGTTTCCCCCTTGTGAACTCGCTCAGTCCATTTGGTAAGCATTTTAGCCAATCGTCTCTCGCATTCGACATCAGTCAATCGATGTTCAAGCATTTGAGCTCTAAGGTCTGTAAACATCCAGTACTGAACTGGGTGTTTGAATGGGTACATTTCTGCGCTCTGGTAGTTATTACGCTTAGCGCAGTAGGTTAAAAAATCTCTAAGCTGTTCGTCAGGATCAAGCCCAAACGGATTATGCTTAGCCGCTTCACCAGATAACGCGACAATCACGTCTGATAGCTCTGGTGGCCATGGATTACCATTCATGCAACGGTCAATACAGAATTGAAACAATCCTTCCAGTTGCTGATCACTCAATGCGCTTAGCGCTTGCTTCCACATCAATGACGGTTTCGGACCGTTCTTGTTGGTCCACTTGTCCCCATAAAGCTCTATCAGCTTCCTCCATAGCAGCAATAGCCTCGTCCCCGTATTCTTCTCTAACGCTTCTGTAGAACTCTTGCATTGATCTGGAGTGTCCTGAAAATTCTTTCTGTGACGAAACTCTGTTACTTGTCCCATTTTTCACCTCACCATTCTTAGAACGTTGATATTTAATACTCTTGGCTAAAGCCATTTCCCATTGTTCATGAGTTTTAGCCTTACCCTCCGATTTCCAAAAAGTAACAAACTCAGCTAACTCATGTGGCTGCATTGGCGATTTTAGGATAGCCCCCCAGTACGCAGCCTTCTGAACAAAATCAGGATCAGGTTGCCATTCGTGATACATGACAAATTTATCATTCACACCAAAACCACCACCTGGAACACGACCGTTCAAGATAGAATTATTGGCATTCAGATCAGATTGAAAATTATCCTCGCGCGTATTAGAGAGAGGTTTTATATTTCCTTTCCCTTCCTTTCCTAAAGGTAGTCCTCCGGTATCACTACCGTAGTTTTCCGGTAGTAGGTTTAGTTCTTTGATTTTACTGGGAGTTTTCTTATTAACGACCTGATGTTTTGTGAAATTATTTATCAGTCCATAACGCTTACCATCTTGAGTAGAAAATAAGCTAATATAACCACAGTTGGAAAGCTCCTGTAGTAGTACCGGAATACTACCGGAGGTCTCCCGTATAGGAAAAACAGCGGCTTTAATGAGTTTTGGATTAGCATTGAAATATCCTTCATCATCTGCATAATTTAATAAACCAATCGCCAGTAAACATGCCGCCTCAGAAATGTCAGCCATGTCCTCATCCGTCCAAAAAGTCGGCTTAATGGTTCTTATGCGAGCCATATCAACCCCCTGAACTGTTTTCATGTGTAAAAGTCTCTACAGTTTCTCTAAATTGAGTCCATGAACGAACTGTTTTAGCTAGCTCTTCCAAGTCATCAATTTCAAGCCCACTACCAACCCAATCCTTTAGTAGCCCCATGACTACATTTTCATTTACATGTACGCGATTTCTTAGTATTCCTCTTACGTAATAAAGCCTTGCATATTCAGGAGGGTTTCTTCTCATCGATGCTATTCTTGGTATATAAGAGAAAAACTCACTAGCGCTATCCGCTGTAATTTCAACATCTAACTTTTGCTCCGCTGATAAATCTGCTGCGGTTATAATTTCTTCTGCTGTATACTTTGATAGCCACTTCTTAACAGTTTTCTTTCCACTTTCAGTTATTACTTTACCGGGTATCAGTTCTTCAATTTTTTGGATAACAATTAATTCCTGCTCTTCCGTAAATTTGATTAACTCATCACGCCAAGCAAGCATCATTAGTAGTTGCTCTCGCTTATCACTAACTTCTTTTACTTGCGACAACTGTTTAGTAATGAGTGAATCATCACTTATTAATCTGTCTCTTTTTCCTTGGTTGCAATCAAAGCAGGAAGTTATCAAATTCATCATGTTGTTATCACCACCAGCACTGACTGGAATAATATGATCAACATTGAGCACTACCTTTGGAGCAGAATCACCACAGTATTGACAGGTAAACCCATCACGTTTAAAAACCTCAAAGCGTATTTTCTTTGTTAGGCCAATTCGTTTTTTACTCATTGACACGCCCTCATTTCTCTTGCCTGCTTGAGAATGCTATTAACACTTTCACGGTAATTTGCAGCATGCTTAGCAGCACATTCAACACAAACACCATTACTTACAAATCGCTCCGCAACATGACCATGCACACAGGCTTTACCCGTATAAAAGCGAGACAGTCCATTAGTTGCTGCTTCTTTTCTACTAATAACTTTCATTGAAAACCTCTATTACAGTTATGTGTGCAGTAAGATTATACATTATCAAAAAATAAATCAACCATAAATGATCTATTGTTTATCTATCTAATCAAAAAAAAGACCGCTTTCGCGGCCTAGTGTGATTTACTTCATAAACTTGTCTGCTATTTGGTCTAGTGTTAGCTCTATTCCGAATGTGTTTAGAGCTTTTTGTAATCGCTTAGCTGTTTGCAATGACACGCTGCGACTGCAATAGCGTAGGTGAATAGAAATATACTGAACGGTCAGATTTGCGCTGTCTGCAAATTGCTGACGCTCACGTTTAGATAGACTATTCCAGAATGTTTTAAAGTCTGTAAATACCATATTAACCACCCAAAAAGATAAACAAATCACAGAAATTGAAATCATGATAAACAAATTGGGAATTTACCTCAAAGGTTAATTTGATATTTAATAGATAAACAGAATAAACAATATCGAGCAAATTACACACAAAGGAAGAACGTACCGTGAAAAGCATCCAAGATATCAGAAGAGACAACCTTGTCTTTGTGATAGAAAAGCATTACGAAGGGAAACAAAAACGCTTGGCTACTGCTTTGGGTTGCGCTCCGAACGTTATTTCTCGTTATTTAATGTCATCAGATATGAAAAGTCATCGCTCGCTAAGCGATCCTGTCGCTAGAAAAATTGAGTTCCTTACAAAACTTCCAAAGTATTACATGGATAAGGATCACTTAAATTCCCCGGCTGAACAAATTGCGGATGAACTAGCCAGACAGCCTACTGATATTGGCCGCATACTTGGCGATAACATCACTACATTTATGTTGGTTGATGGCATCAAATCGCAAGCACAGTTATCGGTTAGCTCAGGATTAGGTCAAGCAACGGTTAACCGGATAATCAAGAATGAATCTAGCGCTACTATTGATAGTGTTGCTGCAATCGCTAATGCATTAGGCAGAAAACCCTATGAGCTTTTGATGTCAAAAGACGATGAGGATGTTCTTCATTACGATCACAAAAAGTTTGCAGCCCTACCAGACAACGAGAAAGAAAAAATCCAAGACTTTATTGAGTTCATCATTAGTAAAAATGAAAATTAAAACAAAGCATTATGATTATAGCCAGCCTCGAGCTGGCTTTTTTATACGCGCAAAGATAAACGGTTTGTTTATTTTATTTCGTTTTAGCGATTGACAACCATCATTTACGGGTTATTATTTATCTCAGATTAACCCGCAAGGTTAATGCTCTTTAACAATACAGAATGGCTATCACACTCCTAAATTCTGTGAGCCGCAGAATGTCTTAGCTAACCCGTAGATTCGGAATGCAAGATTTGGATAGTGACAATATTAATCAATCTAGCTGTTTTAGCTGGATTTTTTTCACGCCACAAACATAAACATTTTGTTTATCAGAGGTGATTGAAATGATGTTTTTTATCGAAAATGGTTTTCATGTGTTTATCGTGCGTGGAAACAAGAAAGTATTTAGTAGTTTTAAAGATGGCATTGAGTGGGCTTTTACCACCAGCCTAGCAATTCAAACCGACAAGGACTTAAACAATGTGTAATCAAGAACAATTTGAAAAACGTAACCTCGCAAATATTGTTAGCGCGATCCTAATGGCTAACGATATTAACACCGCAGATAACCTGCACGCGCTTACCGACCACTTAAGCAAAGAGCGCATCAGCGAAGAAATGCAGCAATTTGAAAAGATCGCTTTTGATTTATCGCTAAGTTCAATGGCAACACCAAACTTCATGCAATTACATAATAATGACATCATCGACGCATTTATCCATGTCATTAAAAACCCTGACCAGTTTCGCTCAAATGCAGACCGCAAACAGTATTTTAAGTCACTGTTATCATCTGAGCCTGTAGTTGTACCAGAGCAGGATAAGCATGATGTGGTTGCTCACGCCAGTGAAGATAAACAAATTGGTAATATCGAGCCCGAAGTTAATGGCGAATGTTCCTTACACTTAGTACCTCCATACTTTGAACCGGGGCGTTATACCGATATTTCAAATGATGATTACCATTCATCAAACGGCATTAGTAGCACGATGCTAAAAGATGCTCGTATCAGTCTGATGTACTTCGAACGCCGCCACATCAGCAAAGTTATTCAGCGTGAACGTTCAGAAGCCTTAGACTTCGGTAGCTTGTTCCATACCTTGGTTTTAGAGCCTGAAAAAGTTGAAGATGAATTTAGCCTAGCTCCGACCATTCCCGCTGGGGCTTTCACTAACACGGATTCGATTAAAGCCTTTATCCGTGAATATAACGCTGACAAGCCAAAGGCAGAGCAGCTTAAGTTAACAGGCAAAAAAGAAGAGTTAGCAGCTTCTGTTAAATCCGTTAAGCCTGATGCAGTGTTTGAAGATGATTTAATCAGTGCATGGCAAGCCGATGAATCACGCATTCGTATTACAGGTGATCAGTACCGCTTGGGTAAAGCAATGCAGCAAGCTGTATTTGACCATCCAGAGGCTGGGAAACTGGTAACTCATCCTAACCGTGCAGTTGAAGTTAGTTATTACGGTATCGACGATGATACAGGCTTAGAAGTTCGCGTACGTCCTGACTTAGAGATCCAGTATGACGAAAACCTAAGAGTTGGTTTTGACCTTAAATCAGCTTCATTAGGTCGATACAAGCAGGATGCTATCACTGCGATGATCCGTAAAGAAATCATTAACCGTGATTACCATGTCAGTGCCGCAATGTATTGTGATATCGCAATGCTAGATCAGTTCTTCTGGATATTCGTCAACAAAGACGAAAATTACCACTGGGTTGCAATCGTCGAAGCTTCACCTGAACTGCTTGAACTTGGTCGCTTAGAGTACAAAAAGACGCTGCGCGATATCAATAACTCAATGAATACTGGCGTATGGCCTGCACCAGTCACCGAAACACTCACCATTAATCTTACTGACTTTGAAACACGCAAGTTAGAAGAACTTCAATTAGAAGCGTAATCAATTCTAGCGCCCTGCTTACTGCATGGCGCTTATCAATTTAGAGGTAATCATCATGTCAGAAGTCGCTTTAAGCAACCAACAACAAACTGGTGTCATGAATAACATGTCACTTCTTTTTAATGCGGAAGCAATGAATTGTGTTATCCGTATTGCTGATTTAATGGCATCTGGTACCGCGACAGTGCCTAAACATTTACAGGGTAAGCCAGCTGATTGCTTGGCTATCACAATGCAAGCGTCTCGCTGGGGAATGGATCCATTTGTAGTAGGCCAAAAAACGCATTTAATTAACGGCACTCTAGGTTATGAAGCTCAACTGGTCAACGCAGTAATCACCAGCTCAAACGTTGTTACAGGTCGTTTCCATTACGAATACGGCGGTGATTGGGAAAAGATTGTCGGCGTAAAAGAAAATCGTGACGAATCCGGCTTATTCATTCGTGTTGGTGCAGTTATCCGAGGTGAAACAGAAGTTACATACGGTGAACCGGTTTACTTAGCCGATGTACAAACGCGAAACTCACCGCTATGGAAAACTATGCCTAAGCAACAAATTGCTTACTTAGCTGTTAAATACTGGTCCCGCCTGTATTGCCCAGAAGTGATCATGGGGGTTTATACGCCAGATGAACTTGAAGAGCGAACCATCAAAGATGTTACGCCACAAAAAGAGCGAGTAAGCCTCAATGAAATCACTCAGCAAAATGAGCCTGAACAGCATCACAAAGCCACCATCGACGGAAATGATGTAATCACAGGTGAAATTGTTGATGATGGTTTTAACCCTGAATTACTGCGCCAATCGATCACCGACGCTTCAACTCTGGATGAAGTTAAAGAAATTCGATTACAAATTGATGAGCTTAAATCATCACTTGGTACCGCGCTTTTCACTGAGTTGAAAAACAAGGCGGTTCAGGCTTATCACCGCATCGATGCAAATAACAACCTTGAAGCGCAAATTAATAGCCTACCTGCTGGCGGTTCACCGGAAGCTAAAGCAGCTTTCGAAAAGGTTTTTCAATTCCTTAACGCCAATAAACGTAAGCTTGGCGATGAGTTATTCAATGCGTTCAGTATCACGCTGAATGACATGAAAGACGAATATCAATAATGGCTGACGGCGGGTTTATCCCGCCATTGGAGTTACTATGAATTTAGAAGCATTAAAAACATTAGACGATATTTGCACCCCGGAAGAAGTTAAAGCTAAAACGGGCGTCGGTAACTCAATCTTGAATAAACTGCACAAAGAAAAAATTCTTGTGAAAGTTTATCTATCTGAGCGCTCATATGTTTATCGTCGTGATGAAGTTAACGCCTATATCACTAGCTGCTGGAATAACCCGGAAGCGGCTAAAGAAGATATTGATATGGCTTTCGTTAACAAAAACAACCCAAATCACTCTAAAACATTTGATCACGTCTCTAACTAACTACCCTTCCCTATGTGATTTAACCAAAGGATATAACCATGAAAGATAACAACACTATTGCTGACAGCTTAGCCAGCGATATAGCTAAACATTGTTCAGAGTTTGAAAAATCACCTGAGTATGCAGAAATGATCCGCACTCATGTTAAAAGCCTTTATGAAAAAGCAATTAAAGATACTTTTAGCTGGGGAAGTTTTCCTGACCGAGTTAAAAAAGCTCTTGAATCAGCGCTTCCAGAAAATATTAGTGAAGTGGTCGATCTGCCTAAATATAACCTATTAATGGCTAAAGAGCTTTCTAGCCAATGGGAATTGAATTGCGTCAGTGAGCAAATGGTTAGCGGCATGAAAGATTTGGTATTGAAATTTATCAAATCACATGAAATTCCAAAATACATCAAAGCATCTGACCTTTGGAAGGCATACGTAGATCAATATCAAGAAGAAGCGGCTCATGAGGGCTGGGGAAGACCACTAGTGATTATTTCCGAGGGAGAATATACATGGGAAAAAGGATTTTTTCATATCGGCTTGGAGAAACAGCCAACTAGCAACTCTTCATACTACCATAGAAGCAAAGAAAAATATCATCAGTGCGATACCTACCTTAGCTTCCAACAAAAAACCACTAGATAAATGCGTGAAGACGTAGCAGTTATGCATGATGGGTATCCAGTTTACAGCCTATACGCTGGTGAGCTTGAATACCATGACACGCTTGGTAAGCAAGTTGTTCAGTTCCGTTCTGAGTTTGAGCGCCTTGTTGGTGCACTTTATTACGGCGGTAGCTTGTTAGTTTTAGATGAATCTGACGCTGATGAAATTTATTACAGCAACGATTATTAACCAAGGGACTCAGTGCAAGGATGCAAACAGGAGATAGATATATGGCAAAGCTAACCAAAAAAGAACTGGCATGGATTAAAAAGGTTCAAAAGGTGTTGGACGAATGCCCGTCAGAACGTCTTGGCTTCTATACAACTGGCGACCCAATGGTTTGGATTTATGACAGAAGTAAAGAGCCCGAAGTGAGTGAATGGATGAATAAAAACAAAGGTGACTTTTGCTTCGCAACTAAAGCAATGGACGCTAACTTTTTTACTTATATTGTAGTGGTCAACTAAAATTGGCCACGGTTTTAGAGTTTTTCCGGTATTGGTTTTCTGATTCGTTTGGTGGTAATCCACCGTTATATTCATGCGGCCTGACTTCGCTGTAATACCCGACGATATAATCCGTTATTGCATGGGCTGCTTCACTGAAGCTGATGTAGCCGGTCACCGGCACCCACTCATTTTTCAGACTTCTGAAGAAGCGCTCCATCGGGCTGTTATCCCAGCAGTTACCACGCCTACTCATACTTTGTTTTATCCGGTATCGCCACAGTAACTGTCGGAACTGCCTGCTTGTATAGTGGCTACCCTGATCACTGTGGAACATGAGCCCGGATGGCTTATTTCGTATTTCCCATGCCATTTTCAGCGCTTTGGTTGTCAGTTTGCTGTCCGGAGAAAATGACATTGCCCAGCCCACGGGTTTCCTTGCGAACAGGTCGAGTACAACGGCCAGGTATGCCCAGCGTTTACCGGTCCAGATATACGTTACGTCGCCGCACCATACCTGATTGGGCTCTGTCACTGCGAACTGTCGCTCAAGGTGGTTCGGGATAGCAATGTGTTCATGACCGCCACGTTTATACCGGTGAACAGGCTGCTGACAGCTCACCAGCCCCATCTCCTTCATTAGCCGTCCGGCAAGCCATCGTCCCATCCGGAAGCCCCTGTGTGTTGCCATTACAGCGATACTTCTTGCACCTGCTGAGCCATGACTGAGGCCGTGCAGCTCCTGAACCTGACTACGTAATACGGCTCTCCTGCCGTCCGGATTGTCAGGCCGGTTTTCCCGGTATCTATAGCTGCTGCGGTGAACTCCGAACACGCAGCAAAGAGTGGCCACAGGATAATGCGCTCTGAGTTTCCCGATCACCGAGACCTGTTCAGGGAGTCTGACATCAAGAGCGCGGTAGCCTTTTTTAATATTTCGTTTTCCATTTCAATACGTTGAATTTTTTTCTTCAGCTCACGTATCTCAATTTGTTCCGGCGTGATAGGGGATGCTTTCGGTGTTTTGCCTGCCCGTTCGTCCCGTAATTGCTTTACCCACCGCGTCAAGGTGGAAAGCCCGACATTCATGGCTTTCGCGGCATCTGCAACTGTATAGTTCTGATCCACAACCAGCTGGGCTGATTCACGTCTGAATTCTGCACTGAAATTTCGTTTTTTCATTAAGGCACCTGTGTTGTTCTGAGGTGAGCATATCACCTCTGTTCAGGTGGCCAAATTTATTAAACCACTACATATCGACTTCCCAGCGCCAGTTGAATCAACGGCTGGATAATTTATCGCAGGGATGCAATGAAGAGGAATGAAGAGGAATGAATATAAAAGACAGAATCAAGTTTAACGATGCAATGTTGGCGGCAGTCATGGATGGTAGAAAAACGCAGACACGTAGACCTATTGAGCCACAGCTAAAAGTAACCGAGGATGAATTACGCAATTTAGGTGCATGGCAAGATGGTTACACACTATCAGAGCAAATATGTGCAGCATGGCGGCATGGATTTATTGATGTTGATTGCCCATATGGTGAGATTGGCGACATCATCAATCTTGCAGATAAATACGGTAATATCAAAGGGAAAATTGAAATTACTGATGTTTGGTTACAACAGATTCAAGAAATATCACCTAGCGATGCGATAGCTGAAGGAATAAAAGCTGGTAGATATGGAAATGAAGGAAACTGGTTAGTTGGATTTTATATTCCAAATAGCAATCAGCCATATATAACCGCAAAAAATGCATTCAAAGAATTATGGTCATCAATATATGGCATTGGTAGCTGGATGAATAACGAATGGGTATGGGTGATTGAGTTCAAAAAGGCGAGTTAAGGATTTTGACAGTGGATTAGTCACATGGATGTGAGTATGATTCCTGCTTTAGATAAGGGGGAGATATGAGCGATTTTATTACATTAATAAAAGATAACAAAGAGGCGGTAGGGTTTATCGTTGCTGTTAGTGGTGGAATAGGTTTCTTTCTCAATTATTTTTTAGCTCGCAAGAAGATAAAAGAAGATAAAAAAGCTCTTCGCCAGCAAATGATAACTAATAATATTGCTCCGATGAGGCAGGCTTGGATTAATGATTTGAGAAAAACATCATCAGAAATAATTGGACACCTACAGTTCATCATCCAAATAAAATCATTAATAAAATCTGGCGATAGCAATGCTAATCTTTTTTATATAGAGCATAGGTCTAAATACTATGAACTATTATGTCAGATAAATTACCTAGAGTTGCTTTTACCTGCCAATAAAGATGGAAGTCAACCTATAGAATCATCAAATGTAAAGACAAAACTAGAAAATATTTTAAATCATCTAAATAAAAAAAACACAGACAACAACTTAAAAAAAACAAAAAATGAAATAGAGCAACTTTCTATTGAAATAAAAATTATTTTAAAAAAAGAATGGGAAGTAACCAAATCTCTTAATGAAATGAAATAACCATAACCCTGCACTAGCAGGGTTTTTTATACCTAAAATTCAGGAGGTACATTGAAAAAATACAATCTAATTTATTGCGATCCCCCTTGGCAATACAGCAATAAAGTTTCCAACGGTGCCGCTAATAACCACTACCAAACCACCAGCCTATTTGATTTAAAACACCTCCCCGTTCATACCATCGCCGCCGAAAACTCAGTCCTTGCCATGTGGTATACAGGTAATTTTGTGCAAGAAGCATTTGAGCTAGCAAAGTCATGGGGCTTTACGGTTCGCACATCAAAGGCGTTCACGTGGGTTAAGTTCAACTCGCTAGCGCATGATCGTTTCGATAAGGCTATACAAAATGGCTCCTTGTTTGATTGGCATGATCTACTTGATTTACTCAATGCCGAAACAAAAATGAATGGTGGCAACTACACCAGAGCTAATAGCGAGGACGTGTTAATCGCAACTCGTGGCAATGGTTTAGAGCGTATGAGCGCCAGCGTTAAGCAAATCGTATTTAGCTGTTTAGGTGAGCATAGCCAAAAGCCGTGGGAGGTTAAAAACAGGCTTGAACAATTATACGGTGATGTTAGCCGCATAGAATTATTTTCGCGTGACATGTCACAAGGTTGGGATGCTTGGGGTAATGAATGCCCGAATAACAGTATCGAACTTACTGGGCCACAATTTATAACCAAGGAGGCTACCGTTGATTGAGTTCATTTTGATAGAGTATGCATGGATTGCAGGATATGTATTCTCTGCAATTGGTGCCGAAAATGATAGCCGCCCAGTAATTATAGAGCGGCTTTTTTATTCCGTATTTTGGCTGGTGGTTGGTGCATCTATGCTATCAACACTACTGGCCACAAAAATTTTAGGACCAGAAAAATAAACCTCTTAAATTTTACCCTTCTCTTTTCCTGTCCATTCATCAATCATATTAGCCCATTGTTGCAATAAATCACGCCTCTGTTCTGCGTATTCCGCTTTGTTATAAACAGCACGGACGCCCTTTTGCTCATGGGCTAAACACTTCTCTATCCAATCAGAATTAAAGCCGGCTTCATGTAACAGTGTGCTGGCTGTTCTTCGCATGTCATGTACTGTGACGTGCTCAAATTCAATACCTTTCTTGTTTATTTTTTTCACTACGCCTGTAATGACATTATTCAATGCAGCATTAGATAAATGCTTATTAATGTCATGCCTACCAGGTATTAAATATTCACTACCCATCGCACATGTTTTTAACCCTATTAAAATATCCATTGCCTGATCGGATAAATAAATGACGTGTGCCCTCCTTTTTTTCATCCTCTCTTTGGGGATTGTCCATTCTTTTGTTTCAAAGTTAATCTCATCCCATTTTGCTTTAATGAACTCACTCTTTCTTACAAGAGTAAAGAGAACAAACTTAACCCCTAATTTTAGAGTCGGGTAACAACTGTAATGTTCTAGTTCATTAAAAAAGATGCCGATTTCTTTTGGTGATAACGAACGTTCACGAGCTTCAAACGTGGCGATGGATGAGGCTTTAATACTATCGACCGGGTTTTTTATTTCATACCCACGATCAATAACATAATTAAAAACAGAACCAATAATTTCGCGGACCTGTAAAGCAGTCGCCCTTGCACCGCGATCCTTTATCTTTTCACACAGCGCCCTAACCTTTTGAGTGGTTATCTCTTCTAGCTGTAATTTCCCCAGCGTTGGGTATATTTCCTTGCGTACGATAGCTTCTTTCATCGCCCTGGTGCTGTTAGCAAATAGGGTATCTTCTAAATATTTGACGGTATAGTCTTGCAATACCGTTCCTGATTTTCGACTATCAATACCGTCTCGCTTTTGTGAAGCCGGTGATATACCTGTATTTAGCATCTTTTTGGCTTCAATCAGCATTTCCCTTGCCTCTGCAAGAGTAATACCGTCATCACTGTATCGTCCAAATGTTATCGTTTCTCTGCGCCCGTTAAAACGGTAATCATATCTAAATGAAATTGTTCCTGTTTTTGATACGGCAACATATAGACCATCACGATCAGTCACTTTATACAGCTTATCTTCTGGCTTTAAGCTCTTTAATTTTTTGTCGGTTAACACGTCGGTATTCCTTTGCACGATACCGTCTATTCTGTATTTTTTGTGACGGTATTAAGTTATAGATTTAGTCGTTTTAATTTCTGATACCGTCATATATACCGTCAAAATTACCTGCAATTGTCAATCGCTATCGATCACTAAAAACAAAAAGGCACCAGTAAGTAACTGATGCCTTTAGTATTAATGATTTCTAAAAATCGCTATCGATTATAGCTAAATCATTCCCACTCAATGGTCGCTGGTGGCTTGCCGCTGATGTCATAAACTACGCGGGAAATGCCATTCACTTCATTGATAATGCGGTTAGACACACGGCCTAAGAAATCATATGGCAAATGAGCCCAATGAGCAGTCATAAAGTCGATGGTTTCAACTGCACGCAGAGAAACAACCCAGTCATACTTACGGCCATCGCCCATTACGCCAACAGAGCGCACTGGTAAGAATACGGTGAATGCTTGGCTAACTTTATTGTACAGATCTGCTTTGTGCAGCTCTTCGATAAAGATAGCATCTGCGCGACGCAGCAAGTCACAATACTCTTTCTTCACTTCACCCAGAACACGAACACCTAAACCTGGACCCGGGAATGGGTGGCGGTACAGCATATCGTATGGCAGGCCTAACTCCAGACCAATCTTACGCACTTCGTCTTTGAACAGCTCTTTCAGAGGTTCAACCAGACCCAGTTTCATATCTTCCGGTAAGCCACCCACGTTATGGTGAGATTTAATAACGTGTGCTTTGCCCGTTGCTGATGCCGCAGACTCGATAATATCTGGATAAATCGTTCCTTGCGCTAACCATTTGATATTTGGCAGCTTAGACGACTCTTCATCGAATACTTCGATAAATACGTGACCAATTTTTTTACGCTTCGCTTCTGGATCTGAAATACCTGCCAGTGCGTTCATAAAGCGGTCTTCCGCTTTCGCGTGGATGATGTTCAAGTCAAATTTACCTTGGAACATTTCCATGACTTGATCAGCTTCATTTAAACGCAGTAAGCCGTTATCAACGAATACGCAAGTCAGGCGTTTACCAATCGCACGGTTTAATAACAGCGCAGTGACAGAAGAATCCACACCGCCAGACAGAGCTAACAGAACATGGTCATCACCGATTTGTTCTTTCAGGCGAGCAACGGTATCTTCGATAATCGCAGCTGATGTCCACAACGCTTCACATTGGCACAGATCCAATACGAAACGTTTTAAAATATTTAAACCTTGATGAGTGTGAGTCACTTCTGGGTGGAACTGAACACCGTAGAAACGTTTCTCAACATCCGCCATGATGGCATATGGGCAGCTTGGCGTGCTTGCAATCGTTTTAAAGCTAGATGGGATAGCGGTCACTTTATCGCCATGGCTCATCCATACATCTAAAACTGGCTTGCCATCTTCGTTCAGCGCATCTTGGATGCCGCGGAATAGGTCGCAATCTTCCAGAATTTCAACGTTCGCATAACCAAATTCACGTTCGCCAGACACTTCAACCGCGCCACCTAATTGCATGGACATAGTTTGCATGCCGTAGCAGATACCTAAAACAGGCACGCCCGCATTAAATACATACTCTGGTGCACGTGGGCTATCAGCCTCTGTCGTACTTTCTGGACCACCAGACAAGATAATCCCGTTAGGATTAAACTCTCTGATTTGCTCTTCGGTCACATCCCACGCCCACAGTTCACAGTAGACGCCAATTTCACGGATACGACGTGCAATCAGCTGAGTATACTGAGAGCCGAAATCAAGAATAAGAATGCGATGCTTATGGATATTTGTAGTCATTTGAGGAGAATTCCAGCAATTCAAGTCAAAATAAAAGGTGGTGACACCATCAACATATGTGCCACCCTGAAACTTTTCGATTACTGTTTTAAAGGATAATAGCGCCCCGAAATGGCGTTATTATCCTAAACAATAATTACTGCCCTAAGCGATAGTTAGGAGACTCTTTAGTGATAGTCACATCATGAACGTGACTTTCTTGAATACCCGCACCACTGATACGCACAAATTCAGCTTTCGTTCTCAGCATATCGATAGTACCGCAGCCTGTCAGACCCATACATGAGCGTAAACCACCCATTTGTTGGTGAATGATCTCTTTTAAGCGACCTTTGTAAGCCACGCGACCTTCGATACCTTCTGGAACCAGTTTGTCTGCTGCGTTATCAGATTGGAAATAACGGTCTGAAGAGCCTTTAGACATTGCGCCCAGAGAACCCATTCCACGGTACGCTTTATAGGTACGGCCTTGGAACAGGATAGTTTCACCAGGAGATTCTTCGGTACCTGCAAACATTGAACCGACCATCACACACGCAGCGCCAGCCGCGATAGCTTTAGAAATATCACCAGAGAAACGGATACCACCATCTGCAATAACAGGAATGCCAGTGCCTTCTAATGCGCCCGCTGCTTCAGCGATTGCCGTGATTTGAGGTACACCCACGCCAGTGACGATACGAGTCGTACAAATTGAACCTGGGCCGATACCCACTTTCACTGCGCTAACACCAGCGTCTGCTAACGCTTTCGCGCCTTCAGCTGTTGCAACGTTACCACCAATGATTTGTAAATCAGGGTATTTTTGGCGAGTTTCACGAATACGCTGTAAAACCCCTTCAGAATGACCGTGTGATGAGTCAATGAGCAGAACGTCAACACCTGCTGCAACCAGTGCATCAACACGTTCTTCGTTACCTGGGCCAGCACCAACAGCCGCACCTACACGCAGACGGCCTTGCTCGTCTTTACATGCGTTTGGTTTACGTTCTGCTTTTTGGAAATCTTTAACGGTGATCATACCTAACAGATGGAAGTTATCATCGATAACTAAGGCTTTCTCAACACGTTGCTCATGCATTTTTTGTAAAACGACTTCGCGTGCTTCGCCTTCTTTCACGGTCACTAAACGCTCTTTTGGCGTCATCACCGCAGTCACTGGTTGGTCTAAATCCGTTACGAAACGGACGTCACGACCTGTAATGATACCCACTAAAGAATTATCTTTAGAGACAACAGGATAACCTGCGAAACCATTGCGTTCAGCCATTTCTTGCACTTCACGAATTGTGGTTTCTGGGGTAACAGTGACAGGATCAGTCACTACGCCGCTTTCATGTTTTTTCACACGACGGACTTCTTCAGCTTGACGCTCAATGGACATGTTTTTATGGATAAATCCAATACCACCTTCTTGAGCTAGTGCGATAGCCAGATCAGATTCGGTGACAGTATCCATCGCTGCGGAGAGCATAGGAATGTTCAGGCGGATTTTTGCGGTCAGTTGAGTGGACAGATCTGCCGTGTTTGGCAGTACAGTTGAGTGTGCAGGGACGAGTAAAACATCGTCGAAAGTTAGTGCTTCTTTTTTAATGCGTAACATAGGCAATATCCCACCAGGCAGCGTTATGAAAGGTATAAAATATTGCCGCGGCATTATACACACCGTAATCGGTTGCTTCCAGCACTTTTTTCAAAAAAAACTTGATAAGTCCGTCGGCTACGTTAGTATCAGTCAATTAAGTCATTGTTTTAAAATTTGATCTAGCTCACATGTCGACTCAACAAAATAGCGCAATTTACTCAGTCAGCAAACTCAACCAAACGGTAAGAGAACTTCTTGATACCCAAATGGGACGAATTTGGTTAACGGCCGAAATTTCCAATTTTTCGCAGCCAAGTTCGGGACATTGGTACCTGACACTCAAAGATGATCGTGCCCAAGTTCGCGCGGCGATGTTCCGTGGGCAAAATACTCGCGTCACCTTCCGTCCACAAAATGGGCAGCAGGTGTTAGTCCGTGCCACTGTCACACTGTATGAGCCGCGTGGAGACTATCAGCTAATCATCGAAAGCATGCAACCCGCTGGTGAAGGTCTACTGCAACAGCGCTTCGAGCTACTCAAACAAACCCTTAATGCCCAAGGGCTATTTGATGTTATTCACAAACAAGCCTTGCCATCTCCAGCAAAACGCGTGGGTATTATTACCTCTGCAACTGGTGCTGCCCTGCATGATATTTTAAATATTCTACATCGCCGTGACCCATCCCTACCCGTGGTTATCTACCCGACAGCTGTTCAAGGGGATTTAGCGCCTACGCAAATCGCCAGAGCCATCGAGCTGGCAAACCTGCGCAATGAGTGTGATGTGCTCATTGTGGGCCGCGGAGGCGGTTCACTGGAAGATTTATGGGCATTCAACGAAGAGGTCGTAGCACGCGCCATTTTTGCTAGCCGATTACCAATCATTAGCGCCGTTGGGCATGAAACGGATGTGACCATCGCCGATTATGTTGCCGATGTACGTGCACCTACGCCATCGGCAGCCGCGGAGCTTGTCAGTCGCAATCAAACCGAGATGCTTCGCCAATTGAAGTCAGGGCAACAGCACCTAGAGATGGCGATGGATTATTATCTGGCGGCGCAGCAGCAACGTTTTGCACGTCTGCAGCATCGTTTACAGCAGCAACACCCGCAATTACGCCTTGCTCGGCAACAAAATCAGCTTTCAGCTTTGCGCCAAAAACTGACCAATGCCATCAGCCGCCAGCTACAATCGGCCACCTTTAAATTCGATAAAAACCAACGCCGCTTGATGCAAAATGACCTGCGCCCTCAATTGCAACGCCAACAGCGCCAATTGCAGCAAACTCAGTACCATTTACAAAATATGCTGACCCAGTTGGTGAATAACTACCGCCAGCGTTTTGCTGTTGCCTGTTCCAAAATGGAGGCTGTTAGCCCGCTTGCTACCCTCGCCCGAGGTTTCAGCATCAGCGAAACCGCTGAAGGCGCTGTATTGAAAAAAACCAGCCAAGTGAAATTAGGCCAACAGCTCAAAACTCGCTTAAATGATGGTTGGGTTGAAAGCCAAGTGACCAATATTCAGAAGGTTCGAGCGAAAAGATCAACCAAATAGCTGTTTTTTCAAATATTCCGCACCATCTCGAATGGCGTTATCCGCCGTTGGCATGATGCGGGAGTAATGTAAAAAGGCATGCAGTGTCCCCGGATACATTCGGTATTCACAAGGTATTTTATGCGATTGAAACGTTTGAAATAATGTCACGCTATCATCAAGTAACGGATCATATTCCGCACTCGCAATAAAACAAGGTGGAATGTCTCGCGTTAGGTCATTATTAAACAAGCAATAGTAAGGCTCTTCACGGCTTCCTTGTTCGCCTAAGTAAGCATTGTCATACTCTTGGAGATCTTCTCGTCTTAACCCATCCCATTCACCGCCATACAAACGGCGACTGCTGGAATCTTGTAAGCCATACAATCCATACCACAGTAAAACTGCACAAACATCACCACAGTAGATTTGTTTATCCCGTAACCATAATACGGTAGCAAGGGATAACATCGCTCCAGCAGAGTCCCCCGCAAACCCAATGCGGTGCATATTCAACGAATATTTTTCAGCGTGTTGAGAATAAAACTGGCATACCGCTACCGCTTCCTCAATCGCTTGAGGATAACGAGCTTCAGGGGAAAGCGAATAATCAACACCTATCACAGTACAGCCTGAATACAATGCTAATAAACGCATAATTCGGTCATGGGTATCGAGGTTACCGAGGATAAACCCGCCACCATGCAAATAAAACAGTGTAGCAGGCGTATGTTCAATAGGATGATACACTCTCGTGACAACGTCACATTTAGCAGTTTTAACCGTCATGTCTTCAACACGAAAGAGCTCCGGAGCATTGGCATTCCAATAACGACGATCTTCATTATAAGCAAGGCGCTGAGCTGCATAACTTTCGTCGGTTGGCTCCACCGATGTCTGTTGCTCATAGTATTGAATTACTTTTTGCATCTCTGGCGAAATTAAATCAAGCACATTGATTTTATTGGTTGTTTTCATTGCAATCTCCACATTCTTATTCATTGATTGTAATGAATCCAAAGGGACAAACTGAGAGTGGCGTAGCCAATATTGAAAGCGTTTAGATAATAAGCCTATCAATCTTCCTTAGTGAGTAAGGCTAAAAATACTAAACGCTTTCCGTTAACTATCTATTGGTCAGAAGCGCACTTGACCGCCAATCATATAACTGCGCCCTCTTCCCGTTTCATTATTTCTGCCACGTTCTTCCATCACTGCGCCAGAGTTTGCACGGTTTAACACGTCGGTGTAGTTTTCATTAGTGAGGTTATTAATCGCCATCATTAACTTGAAGTGTTTATTGATTTCATAGTCTGCGTACAGGTCAACGATAGTTGGCTGTTTTTCATACTTCTCCGTCATCGCATCCCCGTTCATGTCACCGTCAGGAACCGGGCTGATACGTTTAGATGGCCCCGTCCATGTCACTGTCGAGCCTACGGTCAGTTTTTCATCAAACAGGCGAACACCCGAATCTAAAGTCACATAATATTCAGGTAGTTGGGTAAAGTCCCCTGCACTAAATACCGAAGTGCTGTTAATTGACACGGGTTGCTTACCAGACTCTTTGGTGTAGGAAACCATGGAGTAAAATACCCCAGCATCGTAGTTCGCTTGCAACTCGTAGCCGCGCAAATTGACATCCCGAGGATCGTTCACATACATATCTGCACGTTGGAAAATATCTGGATTTTCTTTATCCCACACATCGTCGTTAATTAAGCACCAATCAAATTCTTCTTGAGAAGTTGCACGACATAGCATGAAGGATTTACTGGTAATGTAGTCCTTGATATGAGTGTGGAACCACAGCGCTTTCAGATTAAACTGGTCTCCTTCCACCACTAAATCTGGCTTAAAGCTATTAAAACCAATTTGCCAAGTTTGTGCTTTTTCCCCTTTTAGGAATGGGTTCATACTCTGACCGCCATTTTGGGAGAAAAAGGCTTCTTGAGAGTTCGGCGCACGCATCGAATGCGCGTAACTCACAAATGGCTGAAATTCAGGAATAATTTGTGCCGAGACTAACACACCTGGGTTAATACCACTTTCTCGTAAATTTAACGTACTGGCTTCTTGAGGGAAGCATTTCTCGGTTTCATCACAAGCGGGTTTATATCCTTGAACGCGATAATTTAAATAATTGAGGTCGAATGTAGCAGTATAAATATCGTACTGCGCCTCAAATTGCGTATACAAACTCGCAATATCTTGTGTGCCACTCGGCGAGAATGGGTTGTAAGTAATAGTGTTCGGATCTTCTACTGGTTTTGTGATTTTTTGGTATTTGGTCTTCATTAATTTCGAACCAACCTGCCACTTAAAATCAGTGTCACCATAAGAAAAACGGCTAGTATTGGAAATATTAATACTGTCAGATTTGTTTTCTGATTCTGCGTCTTTTAATGCACCGCCAATTGGCTCTCCTTGGAATTTTTGAGTATTAAATCCATGGCTCGCCAGCACTTCCACATCAATCAATTCATTGATTGGCGTGTATTTATATTTAAGGTAATAATCTTCGCTGTTAATCTTACGGCTAGTTAATTTGTTTTGTAAAAATCGGCCGCTGAATTCGACTTCATGACTATCATTCGGTTTATATTTTAATTTAGTTAATTGAGATTGCGGTTTTTGTTTGAATGTCGGGTCGGTTGCAAATTCATCCGTATCAAAGCCATCGCCATTTTTATAGCTGCCTGGGATATTGTGTCCACTCACAGCGATTAAGCCGCCAAAATAACCGTCACCCTCATTTAATAACGTTTTTCCCGCAACCGAAACCATGCCGTTATAGCCGAGTCCATTATCTCCCCAGCTCCCTTTGCTACGTACTCCCCATAAATTATCTTTGAAAATCACATCATCGATAGATAAGGTTCGAAAGTTTGCGCTTCCCGCTAAGGCGTTAACACTGTTGCTGCCATTCAATTGCCCTTTTTCTACCTCAACCTCCACAATAAAGTTAGGGTCAATAAGTGAGCCAAAGTCATTACTCGGCTGCATGCCATGGGTGAACTTACTCGGCGATATACCGTAATAGCTTTGCGTGACGCCATCGACCATCATATTCACGCGCCCAAAACCACTCAGCCCGCGAATATTCACGTTGATGGTGCCTTGGCTCGCATCCATTTGGGTATAGGTTCCGGGCATCGAACGGATAATTTTATCCATGGATTGTAATTTATTTTCGGTACCGACTGCGCTATAGGCCCCCGGTTTTTCCAAGGCTTTGACCAACGGCGTTTGTTTTTGTGCGCCCGACACTTTTAATTGGCTAAAATTAACCACATCATCTTTCTGCTTATTTGTCTGCTGTGTATTTTCAGACAAAGCGAAGCCGTGGAAGCTAGCGGAAATAGTCCCAGCTACCATGATTATTATTTTATTATTCATTAAACCATTCCTGTAAACGTACTGATAAAACAGCCGCTCACATTGCAAACGCAGAATAAATATGTTTTCTGCGAATAGGATTAGTTGCAAGTTTTTATAACTTCACAACTAATCCTTGGTAACCTTATTTTGGTTACTTATTATGGGTAACGCTATTTTAAATCTGGAAAATATTTCGCTTTATTTTCTAACATCAGAATAAAGCTATATTCTCTGGCAATATCATCCAAGGCATTAAAACGACCGGACTTTCCACCGTGTCCGGCATTCATATTGGTTTCTAATAACAATAAAGAATTGCCTTGTTTCAGATCACGCAGTTTTGCCACCCATTTTGCCGGCTCCCAATATTGTACTTGGGAATCATGTAACCCTGTGGTGACCAAAATATGCGGATAATGCTGGGCTTTGATATTGTCATATGGGCTATAGGCTTTAATGCGCCAGTAATCTTCTTCATTCTCTGGATTACCCCACTCATCATATTCCCCGGTAGTCAGTGGAATTGATGGGTCAAGCATAGTCGTCACCACATCAACAAACGGCACAGCAGAGACCACGCCTTCATACAAATCAGGTGCCATATTGACGACAGCACCCATCAGCAAGCCGCCAGCGCTACCGCCCATGGCATAGACATGGCCTTTTTCCCCATAGCCTTGCGCCAATAACGCGTTAGTCGCATCAATGAAGTCCGTAAAGGTATTCATTTTATGGACAGTTTTACCCTGAATATACCAATTCTTACCTAAGTCCCCACCGCCACGAATATGGGCAATAGCATACACAAATCCACGGTCAAGCAAGGATAAGCGAGAAGAACTGAATGACGGGTCGATACCATATCCATATGCACCGTAGCCGTAGACCAGAAGTGGGTTTTTACCTTGTTTGAAACTATCTTTACGGTAAACCAATGAAACCGGTACTTTCACCCCATCTTGGGCAGTGATCCAAATACGTTCGCTTTGATAATTCGCTTTATTGAAATCCTTCACTTCCTCTTGTTTTAATAGCTGTTTCTCTTGAGTCAGCATATTAATTTCATACACCGAAGATGGTGTTGTCATGGAGGAGTAGCCGTAGCGTAATTTATCAGTATCTGGCTCTGGGTTGTTGCCAATCCACGCCATATAAGCCGGGTCATCAAAGCTGACAGAATGTTCTTTGTGGGTTAACCAACTAATTTGACGAATATTCACTAAGCCGTTTTGACGTTCTTCAATCACCAACCAGTTATTAAATAATGCAAAATCTTCAAGGTCTATATCATCGCGAGGTGCGATAAAACTCACCCATGGTGCCGTGGCATTATCCGCAATATACAACCCAAATAATGGATGCTGATGATTAGAACGAATATAGAATTTACCGTTGAAATGGTCAGGGTAATATTCCACACCCGTTTTGCGAGGTTGTAGCACTACCGCATCACGTTCCGGTTGGTTCGCATCCAGAAGGCGATATTCTGACGTTTCGGTGCTAGTGATCCCAATCAGAATATAATCTTTAGAGGTGGATTTCGCTAAACTGACATAGTAAGTATCATCTTTCTCTTCATACACCAATTTATCAGTAGATTGCGCCGTTCCATATTGGTGTTTAACCACTTGATAAGGCAACAGTGTTTGTTTGTCTTTATTAACATAAAACAGTGTGCGATTATCATTTGCCCATACAATATTGCCGGAGGTGTTAGTTAGGACATTCTCTTGCCACTTTGCATCATCAACTTTGCGGAACGAAACCGCATAATCATTACGACCTTGGCGGTCTTCAGCAATCGCGAACGTGGTGTTATCTGGGGAAATGGCTAACGCCCCCATTCGGTAATATTCAGTGCCTTCCGCGCGTTGGTTACCATCAACCAAAACTGTCCATTCGCCATCACTATTAATAGGGCGTCTTTCATAAATGGAGTAGTTTTTACCGGCGACAACGCGAGAACGGTATGTATAGCCATTGTAATTGTATGGTACCGATTCATCATCTTGCTTTACGCGAGATAATAATTCGTCGTAAATTTCCTGTTTTAATGGCTCACCCAATTCAAGCTGCTGCGTGGTATAGGTATTTTCTTGATTCAGATATTCAAGAACCTCTGGGGCTTCACGGTTATCGTCTCTTAACCAATAATAGTTATCGACGCGCTGATCCCCATGGATAGTCATAGTGTGGGGCTGTTTTTTCGCTATTGGTGCTAGCATTTTGTCCTCCGCAGCACTGCTGGCCGCATATAACCCAAGTAGTGTAACCACGCAATAAGTGGTGATTCTATTACGCATGGTTTTATTATGTATGGTTTTATGACGCATGGTGAGTCCAATCTATTTATCATTAAGAGTAAAATCAATAGGTAACCTAACCGTTATCCGTCCATTCTTGAGAATTTCTGCTGGCGGTACGGGTAACGGCGCCGCGCGAGATAACACCTGCTGCGCTTCTTTGTCTAAAGAACGTGTGCCTGATGAGTTCACTAAACTGCTATCAAGTAAAAAACCTTGGCTATCTACCGTAAACATCACCACCGGTTTCCCTATGCGGTTACGCCTTCCTGCATCTTCAGGGTAACGTTTATATTTATTCAATTTTCCAAGCACCATCGCTTCCCACTGTTTTTGTAGGCTATCAAGGGCTTCGGACTGGCTATTAAGTTCCGCGGCAATTTGCTGGCTTTGGACGAGTGCCGCCGCATCGCTGGTCACTGGCGCATCGCTGGCTTTTGAATCTGTGGTTTGCACCTTCTTCACTTGCTGCTGTTCTTGTTTTTGTTTTTTTAACTCGGGCTTTGGTTTTTTCGCCGTTGTTTTCGTCAGTTGCACTTCCGCTTGCTCATTAACTGGCAATGTGGGAATAGTGGCTTCCTCTGCTTGCGCTTTATGGGATTCACTCGCCACAGCCAGCTCTTGGGTTTGGCCAATGTTCACTTCCGTTAACTGTTTGGCTTGTGCTTCGATAGATAATTCCATCACCACTGAAGGCGGCGGCAATGACTCCTCCCATCGCGCATTGTGTGTTATCCAGATAAAAAATCCCACAATGGCAATATGCAGTGCCACGGCTAAAACCAGCCACCCGCCCATTTTGGAGGTCCGATTCACATACCCACTTTCAAACGTTATTGTGCTCATATTCATCTTACGTGCTTTTACAGAGTTGCAAATGATAATTAATAACGAATGCAAATGGAAATTATTTGTAAATAAATGTGATGATTACTTCACAAAATTAACGATTTTAAATCATCATATTGATCGTACTTGTTGATTATTTCGGCGTGTACCACACATAATCTGCATGCAAGTTATCGATTTCCTCGCCTTGCTCCGAAATAATCAATACTTTCAATGATTCATCTGGCGCTAAATCGAGTACATGTAACGGCACACCAATCGCTCGCGTTGCATGGTATCCACCTGCAAATAGTAATGCGGGTGCCGGAGCATCTAATAAGCCCTGCGCCATCGCCCTATCTCTTAACTGCTGGATCACCATCATCTTTTTCGCTTGTTTATCATCCAATTCACCATTGTGTGAGCGTTTAATGGTTTCGCTGATCAGTTCCTGAATAACGGGTTGCGTTGAATGTGTTCCCTTAAGCGTAGGTGGGTTGTCATAAGCCTTCAGTACAGCATCTCGATTAATATTCGCCGCTAAAACTGGGGATGGCTGAGCCAGTAAATACTTCACGAGTTCCCCATATTGCGCCCACGGCCAACCACTATTCCAATGTATAACCTCTTGCAGTTTTTCATCCCGAATATACGGGTTCCCCTGCATCTGTTTTTGAACATTGTTTACTCGACTTTGTTGATCAGGGGTAAGCATTTCGAGTAACACCGCACCTTGGGGGCGTATTTTCTGCATTTCTTGGGCGACCCACTGCTCGATTTGATGATGGTAAATATTGTCGTGCTTTTCCCCGACAATGACGCGAGGTGAGGCTGCAAGTTCTTGAATTAACTGCTGTGGCGTGATGGATTTGCCTGAATCTAAATCAATAATTTTGCCAGTTTGTGTGAGTTGGTGATCTAATTGCTGAACAGGTTTTGGGGTTTGCGAGGTACATCCTAACTGTGTGAAACTCAAAACGAAAAGCATCCCTAAACTCAACAGTGATGTTTTTTTCGTTAAATCATTCAAAGAACGTGCTGATATCATTATCTTTTCCATATAGTGACTTTGAAGCCATTCAAAATACAGATAATGATAATCATTTTCAAATAAAAAAGACTCCCATTAACCACAATGGAAGTCTTTATGCGGAACTCGATGATTAATCAATCATTCGAGAAACTATTATAATGATGCTAATTACAGTGGGTTCGTTTGAGCTTCCACTGCGGCTAACGCCACCATGTTGACAATACGACGAACAGATGCAATAGGCGTTAAGACGTGGACAGGTTTTGCAACCCCCATTAGCACAGGTCCCACGGTGACACCATCCGAACTTGTCACGCGCAGCAAGTTATAGCTAATACGCGCCGCTTCCATATTTGGCATAATCAGTAAGTTCGCTGAGCCTTTCAGTGGGCTATCTGGCATCACATCTTTACGGATTGACTCAATCAACGCCGCATCCGCATGCATCTCACCGTCAATTTCCAAGTTTGGTTCACGCGCTTTCACTAATGCCAGTGTATCGCGCATTTTTTGTGCTGAACCACAATCTGAAGAACCAAAGCTTGAGCGAGATAACAGCGCCACTTTAGGCTCAATACCAAATCGACGAACCGTATCCGCTGCCATTAACGTGATTTCCGCTAACTCTTCTGGCGTTGGATCTTCGTTCACATAAGTATCGGCAATAAAGGTATTACCGGTTGGTAATAACAAGGCATTCATAGCCCCAGCTGTATGCGCACCTTCGCGGAAACCGAACAAGTCTTTGACAACTTGGTAGTGTTCACTGTAGCTACCGATTGAACCACAGATCATCCCATCAGCTTCACCACGCAGAACCATGATACCGCCGATAATCGTTGGGTTAGCAACTAATGCGCGACGCGCCATTTCTTGAGAAACACCACGACGTTTCATGATTTGATAATATTCTTGCCAGTACTCTTTAAAGCGTGGGTCATTTTCATTGTTGACCACTTCAAAGTCTTTACCTAGCTCAATATGCAGACCCAGTTTTTGGATACGCATTTCAATTACGCTAGGACGGCCAACCAAAATAGGGAATGCTAAACCAAGGGAAACCAGCTCTTGAGTCGCATGTAATACACGCTCTTCTTCCCCTTCCGCTAATACGATGCGTTTTAGCTCTTTTTTCGCTTGAGAGAAAATTGGCTTCATAAATAAGTTTGTTTTATGGACAAACTGATTCAGTTTTTCAACATACGCATCCATATCCGTGATTGGACGTGTTGCCACACCTGACTCCATTGCCGCTTTTGCCACTGCTGGCGCAATTTTCACGATAAGGCGCGGGTCAAATGGTTTTGGAATGATATATTCAGGGCCAAAGAATAAATCTTGGTTACCGTACGCTGATGCAACTTCTTCACTTTGCTCCGCCAGCGCTAAGTCCGCGATAGCGTAAACACAAGCCAGCTTCATCTCTTCGTTGATTGTTGTTGCGCCGACATCCAGCGCGCCACGGAAGATGAATGGGAAGCACAGTACGTTGTTCACTTGGTTCGGGTAGTCTGAACGACCTGTACAGATAATGGCATCTGGGCGAACTTCTTTCGCTAATGGTGGCAGAATTTCTGGCTCAGGGTTAGCTAATGCTAAGATCAGTGGGTCTTTTGCCATGGTTTTCACCATTTCTGGTGTTAACACGCGAGGGCCTGAACAACCTAAGAAAATGTCAGCATCAGGAATAGCATCCGCTAATGTGCGTTGACCGTTATCGTCAATGGCATACGCGGCTTTAGTCGCATCCATTCGCTCATCACGACCTTTATAAATCACCCCTTTTGAATCGCAAACGGTGATATTTTCGCGCTTTAATCCTAACGCCACTAATAAGTTCATACAGGCAATCGATGCGGCACCCGCACCGGATACAACTAAACGAACATCGCCAATGTCTTTTTTAACAATGCGCAGACCGTTAATCACCGCCGCGGTACAGATAATTGCGGTTCCGTGTTGGTCGTCATGGAACACAGGAATATTCATGCGTTCACGTAATTTTTGTTCAATATAGAAGCACTCTGGCGCTTTAATATCTTCGAGGTTGATACCGCCGAATGTTGGTTCCAGCGACGCGATGATATCAATCAGTTTATCAGGATCGGTTTCATCGACTTCAATATCGAAAACATCAATACCCGAGAATTTCTTAAATAGTACCCCTTTCCCTTCCATGACAGGTTTACCTGCCAATGCACCGATGTTCCCTAAGCCTAGTACCGCAGTACCATTAGAGATAACACCCACAAGGTTACCTTTCGCTGTATAGCGATACGCTTTTAGAGGTTCTTCTGCGATTTCTAGGCAAGGTACTGCAACGCCCGGGGAATACGCTAAGGCTAGGTCACGTTGCGTGGTTAATGGTTTGGTTGGTGTTACAGTAATTTTCCCAGGATGAGGAAACTCATGAAAATCGAGAGCACTTTGTTTTAATTTATCATCCATCATCAAGTCCTTTCAAAATTTGGTAAGGTAAGAGCCATCACAGTATAAACACATCTTGTTAGCAAATCATGATCACGCCTATGATTTCCAGAAAAATCTTTCATTTACAAGGAATTTACACGGATTTGCCACAAAAATACAATGGTGAATTTCTAGAGATACACAATATTGTTATTATTTTTATTCATATCATTTTTTAAATCACTTTAATTTTTTTCAATCTTAGTTATTATTTTTTTGAAATTAATGTATTATTCGAAAGCTCGTTTCTTTTTAGCCTTAAATATATCCAGCTTCATAGTTTTCGCTTCCATTATTCATGCTTTTATACAGCTAATTAATTTATCAATTAAGAATAATGATTTCATGTAATCTTAAATATATTATATTTTAACTATATCAATTCTAGTTAATCTAATAAGTTGTCAGACATAAAAAAGGAACCCACTATGTCTAATTATACGGTTATGATTATCGATGAACATCCTATCTTTCGTTTTGGACTATCTCATTTATTAAAATCAAAAGCTGACTTTGACGTAACGGCAGAAGTTTCAAATAGTAAAGAAGCGCTGAATATCGCCACCAGCAAACAACCCAATATGATACTGATAGATACTATTCTTCATGGTAATAAAACATTCGAGACGATTCGATTACTACGTAAGCATTGCGCTAACAGTTATTTGCTGGTTCTTTCACTCTCAACGATGAAAACCGATATCTACGCCGCTATCGATGCAGGTGCTCAAGGTTATTTATTAAAAAATAGCGAACTCGATATGCTGCTTAATAGTATGAAAAAAGCGATGGAGGGACACCATGTATTTAGCGAAAAAGTTTATCAGCATCTGATTACCCGGCATCAATCCAAAGATCCACTTTCCACATTAACTCGCCGTGAATGCGAAATATTGCACGAAATGGCAGCGGGATTAAAAAACAGAGAAATCTCTCAACTATTATTTATTTCTGAAGAAACCGTTAAAGTTCACATCCGAAATGTCTTAAAGAAATTACGAGTTCGATCTCGTTTAGAAGCCAGTTTAATATACATGCGTTCAAAATAATTTCATCTGATTTAATTTAATTAACGTAAGTTTCCTAAATTAATTATTTTATTATTTATATAATATTATGAATATTAACTCTGCCTTAGTTATTATTAAATCGCTTATTAGATTAATAAATCTTTTCGATTCAAAGGGGTAGACCATAATTGTATTTTCCCGCATTATGTAGGGCATACATTGTTCGCCATTAGAGGAAAATCATATGTCCAACACCCCTGCATCCCCTTATCTCATGTACGGAATTAAAAACTGCGATACCATTAAGAAAGCTCGCCGTTACTTAGACGATAACGCAGTTAGCTACCAATTCCATGATTACCGTGTTGATGGCATCACTGATGAACTCCTTTCTACATTTTTGCAACACATCGATTGGGAAACCTTGGTGAATAAACGCGGTACAACTTGGCGTAAGCTCAGCGATGAAGAGAAAAATGCAGTTGTCGATGCTGATAGCGCGAAAAAAGTCTTACTGGCTGAACCTGCGATGATCAAGCGCCCTGTTCTTGTTTCTGCTAATGGTCATTACCTTGTCGGGTTTAACGCCGACGACTACAAAAAATTCACAAAATAAAAGGTGACTCAATGAACTGCCCTGTCATTGAACTTGCAAAACAACTTATCGCCCGTCCCTCTATCAGCCCGGATGACCAAGGTTGCCAAGATTTACTCATCGAACGTTTGAATAAAATCGGCTTTACGGTGGAAAAAATGCCATTTGGGGATACTCTCAATTTTTGGGCTCACCGTGGCAATAATGGCAAAACCCTCGCCTTTGCGGGTCATACCGATGTCGTCCCTGCAGGCGATCACAGTAAATGGCAAACTCCGCCATTTACCCCAACAATTATTAACCAACATTTATACGGTCGTGGTGCTGCCGACATGAAAGGCTCCATTGCCGCCATGGTGGTTGCCGCCGAGCGCTTTGTAGAAAAACACCCTAACCATACTGGTCGTCTTGCGTTTTTAATTACCTCTGACGAGGAAGCGAAAGCTACCCATGGTACCGTGAAAGTTGTTGAAACCTTGCAAGCCCGTAATGAACCAGTCGATTACTGCTTAGTGGGAGAACCATCCAGCCAGTCTGCACTTGGTGACATCATTAAGAATGGTCGTCGCGGCTCTATCACCGCACACTTAACTATTTTGGGTACTCAAGGACACGTTGCCTACCCACATCTTGCTGATAACCCAGTACATCGTGCAACCGGCTTTCTGCAAGAGTTAGTCTCCACTAAATGGGATGATGGCAACCAATATTTCCCAGCTACCAGCATGCAAATCGCCAATATCAATGCAGGTACAGGTGCCGATAACGTCATCCCCGGTGAGCTAAAAGTGCAATTTAATTTCCGTTTTAGCACCGAACTGACCGATACCATGATCCGCGAACGCGTGACAGACATGTTAGAGCGCCACGGACTGAATTATCATTTAGATTGGTTCTTATCGGGTCAACCATTCTTGACGGGTGACAGCGAATTAGTGAGTGCAACGGTGCAATCCATCCAAGAAGTGACGGGACGTGCCACTACCTTATCCACCAGTGGCGGCACCTCTGACGGACGTTTCATCGCCCAAATGGGAACCCATGTTATCGAACTTGGCCCTTTGAATGCGACGATCCATAAAGTGGATGAGTGCGTTAGCGTCGATGATTTGCAACAGCTTGCCGTTATCTACGAACGCATCATGGAATTACTATTACTATGACTCTCTCCATCGAAATGTTGACTGGGCGCTCCACCGACCATTTAGTGACTTTGGGCGGTAATCATCGCCTACAGTTTAATGCTACTAAAGCGTTTCTTGCCATGCAGCAAGCTGCGGCACGCGCAGGGTTTAAGCTACAATCCGCCAGTGCTTTTCGTGATTTTGCTCGCCAGCAAATCATTTGGAATGAAAAATTTGCAGGTAAGCGCCCGGTTCTTGATACCCATAGCCAGCCGTTAGATATTTCAACATTAACGGAAGGGGAATTATGTGAGGCAATCTTGCATTGGTCTGCATTACCCGGGGCAAGCCGTCACCACTGGGGAACTGAGATTGATGTTTACGACCCACTACGTATTCCTGCGGGGCAAACCTTGCAATTAGAACCTTGGGAATATCAAGAAGGGGGTCATTTTGCTGAGCTTAGTCACTGGTTAACCGACAATATGGCGACCTTTGATTTCTACCGCCCTTTCACCGCCACCAATGCAGGTATAGCGGAAGAACCTTGGCATATTAGTTATTGGCTGTTGTCCCATGAAGCTGAACAGCTATTGACGCCCGAAATTGTTAGACAGGTGCTCACCGAAGAAGATATTAGTGGAAAAACTTGGTTATTAGATAACCTTGAGTATGTTTTTAACCGCTATATTAAAGTGCCTGAATGATTTATCTGTCACTCAGCCTCTTGCTGAGTGACAGCTTTCCTGATTACAAACCTTCATTATTCTGATCCGAATTTGACACATCGACGACAGGTAAACGGTACATAAAAATCAGCAACCAACACATCCCTAAAAATAGCCCGATTTTTAGCCAACCATAGCTGACCACCCAAATCGAGAAGGCAAACGTAATAACGATTAACGTCATAGCTTTCGGTTTTACACCTTTTGGTAGCGCGCGATGCGCTTGCCAGTGACGTAAATACCCGCCAAACCATGAACGATATAGCAACCAGTTGTGAAAGCGTGGTGAGGAACGCGAAAAACACCATGCCGCTAATAATAAAAAACAGGTCGTTGGCATGACGGGTAAAATAGCGCCAAGAAAAGCTAAGCCAACAGCAATCCACCCTACTGTAATGAATATGATTTTCTTTATATTCACTCAGGCTCTCCCGTTACAACAAAAAACATGGTTAAATGACCCCACTAAAGCCTACCAACTACGTCATGTGGGCAGGGCTACACATTATTATGATTAAAATAAGAAGGCAAATATGCATTGGTTAGCCGATTACTGGTGGGTCATCCTACTGTTATTAGTCGGGGTCATTTGGAACTCAGTCAAAGAGATGATGCGACTCGACCCAAAAAAATATTTAGATGACAAACCAGAGATTCCGCCTCACAAAGATAATAATCACCTGTGGGACGATGAAGATGACGACTGGCCTAAAGACAAAAAGCACTAATTTGTTGCCTTAAACTTTTCACCTCTTCAGGGTAATAGCCATTCAGCCACTGTGCGACTTCGGCTCTTGCCCGTTTTAACCACTGTTTTTGCCCTGCTAACCCGAATTGCCCAGCAATATGTTCAACAGATTGCCCTTGATGAAAATAAGCCCCAAGGGCTGAACCGGTGATTTCAACCGAATCTCGTTGCTGTAAAACCGCTAAAAAACGCTGTAATGACGCCTCACTTGCAGCCAACGAACGGTGATAATCGCTAAAGCCAACCAATTCTAGCCAATCTCCATCATCAAGGTGCTGCTCAGATGTGCTTTTCAGACTAAATTCGTTCAGATCCTGACGCCAGAATAAATCCCGCTGCAATCGCTGTTGCCCTAAATAGCAAATTGACTGCGCTTCTGCGGATAATGGCAACACCGCCATCGCAGTGAAACAGCCACTACTCGCCTCAACATGCCGCCCAATTCGTACGATCTGGAACCCTGATGATTGCCAAAAAGCCAATAACTCTGGGGTTAAACCAAAGCTGACCGATAGGAAATCTAAACCGTCCTGAATGCCTTGTCCAATTTGCAATTCTAATAACTGGTAGCCAATTTTTTGGCGACGATATCCAGCATTCACGGCAATGCGCATCACTCTGCGAGAACGTAATCTCGGGACTTGAGGAAAATAGCAATGCGCTGCGAGGGATTGAGCAACCAGATTTCCCCGTGGTCGCCGTTGTCCTGCCCAAATTTGCCAGCTCAGTTTTTCATCTAAACCACCTTCATCCACCATCCATACAGCGCCGATAACATCCTGATTATGATGGCTTGCAACGGCAAAATGTTGGTGCTGAGCATCCAATAATCGGCGTAAATCCAACGGCGAGGTTCGATAATGTGCCGCGGTCAATAAACCGTAAAATGCATGGAGCTGTTTAGGATCATTAGCCAGTTGCTGCTGGCTAAGTAGCTTGAAGATAATCGGCTCTGACACGGCCTTCGTCGAAATAGCGCTTTCCAATAATAAACTGTGGTTAATCACCCTTTCGAGTGGGTCATGTTCTGCAAAGCGGATCGGTTGAGTGAGCGACAGCGATGTGAAATTTTCGAGGCTATCACAAAATTTCATCATAAAACCACGCCCCGTACCTTCATAACCTTCCACCGTCGTGGTCATAAGTACCCGTGGGAAAAAGGCGATAATCTGCCGCAGAATATGAGATGGAATGGCAGCGGCTTCATCAATAATTAACCAATCAGCATTAATCTGCTGCCCTGATTGGCAATAGCGCAAAAGCACATCAGGCGCCCAAAATTCAAGCTCATGTTGAGCATATTCCGCCATCACACCGGTGGTCACTTTCGCTGGCGCACAACACCAACACACACCTTTCCACGCCTTTATCAGCATTCCCGCAACCGTGGACTTACCCCGTCCACGCGGCGCTATCAATCCCCATATTCCATTCTCTGCACTCAGCAATTGTCCAAGAGCCTCTTGTTGCTGTTCTGTCGGCTGACCCGTGGGGGCTATCCATTTGGGGTGATCGGGTAACAAATTCAGTGCGTGCGGCTGTTTTTGTTCCTCAAGCTGTTGATCAATAAACAGCACATCAGGGCAATTCCGGAAAGTACGTTGCAAATGATGCACAAAATTCGGTGTGGAGATTTCACCAAATTGCTCATTCCATCTCACACTATCCATATCATTTTGCTGCGCCCATCGGGATTGTGGTGGCGTGCAAAGCACCAATAAACTTCCTGCTTTTAGGGTTCCCGCTAAGATAGCCAGCGCCTCGCTATGTAACCCTTTACGCGCATCAAAAATACCATGAACAAATTCGCGTCCAAGCAATAGTTGGGCTTTTTCTGGTGGAATACTATTGGGTAATTCAGGTGAGAGACAGAGCCAATCCCCCGCTAAGAAACCTTGCAACTCCAGAAGTTGAGATGTAACCCACTCATGCTCCCCAGATAAAACCAGTAAGCGGCGGAAACCGATATGATGTAACTGCTCTACAATCGCTTGTAATGAATTTTTCATCGCCAAGATGACTATTTACCAATAAGTAATGACAGAATCCCTGCGGCAATCAATGGTCCAACAGGAACACCTCGGAATAAGGCAACTCCAATCACTGTCCCCACCAATAGCCCCGCCACCGTGGAAGGCTGGCTTCCCATCAGTGCAACACCCCGACTGCCTAGCCAAGAAACCAATATTCCAATCACGATTGCCAATAATGATTTCCAATTCAAAAAGGAGCTTAATACATCATTCGCTGAGATTTTTCCGCTCGCAATAGGCGCCATGACACCTATCGTCAAGATTAAAATTCCGATGGTTAACCCATATTTTTCGACCCAAGGGAAGAAATTATTCAGCGGCGTGATCCGCACCACCAGCAAAAATAGCATGGCTAACGTCACTGTCATGTTGTGGCTGATAATGCCTAATCCTGCCAATACCAGCAAAATGATCAGTGTAGGATCCACTTGGCTCATAATTTTTCCCCTGTAAAATAAATACATTGCGGCAACACAGTTCCACCGTGTCAATTGAGTTAGTATGTTATTGATCTCGCGTTGAAGAGGCAAATCATCCTTCACCTTTAAACGCTATTTTCTATAGTTTATCTGAAAAAAGTTTATCTTAGAAAATAGGCTCTCCTTCATTCACGGAACCCCAATTAAACTTAAGTTAAATAATCAGAATATTCGAGACTCCACATTGTTTTTTCTCCCACTATTCCGACCTTCTTGATCAATATTTTTTAAGATACAGAGTGTTTCACTAAAAAAAACTGAAAAAAATACCTTTCCCAGACAGCAAGTTATCTATTCGTATAATAGATTGCCGTAATTTATAAACACGATTTACTAGGATCTCGGCTATGTCTCACGATTTAACCACTTATTCAAACGCTCGCTTTATCGCACTGCGTCTACGTCCAGGGGAAGATGTCATTCTTACCTTACGAGTGCAGGTCAAATATCATCAGTTGCAAGCCGCATTTATTGCTGGCTGCGTGGGTAGTTTGACCGACGTCGCCTTGCGTTTTGCTGGGCAAGAAAATACCCATCTTACTTCTGGTAAGTTTGAAATTGTGTCACTGATAGGCACCCTTGACGCTCAGGGGGAACATCTGCATTTGGCGGTTTCCGATGAAAACGGACAAATGAGCGGTGGGCATATGATGCCGGGTTGTACCGTCAGAACCACCCTCGAATTGATTATTGGCGAACTTGAAAATAAAACCTTTACCCGCGAGCCTTGCGCGCTCTCAGGATATGAAGAATTGGTCGTCACCTCTCGTTAACTTTCATTTTATTTTGATTTTTATTCTGGCTTTATTTTACAACTTATTAGGGATATTTAATTCATGGCAAACTCGTCAATCATTTCCAGCCGAACATTGGCTTTAATTGTTTTTTCTATTGCAATCAACATGGTGGTTGGGCAATTAAGTTCCATGTTAAAACTGCCTATCTTCCTTGATTCTATCGGCACTATTATCTGTGCACTGCTCGCAGGTCCTTGGGCGGCTATCTTTAGTGGCTTAGCGACTAACTTGCTTTGGGGCCTTTTAACAGGCCCTATCGCGGCGGCATTTGCGCCTGTTGCGATGATGATCGGCTTAAGTGCTGGTTTACTGGCACGTGCTGGCGGTTTTCGTACCCTACCACGCGTTATTTTATCGGGCGTGGTGATCACTATCGCACTGATGATCGTCGCCGTGCCTATTCGTACCTACTTATTTTCGGGTACTACCGGTAGTGGCGCAGACTTTTTTGTAGCCTATTTCCATGCTGTTGGTGAAAACTTATTAGAGTCTGTGGCTATCACCGTTTTAGGCGCTAATATCGCGGATAAAATAATTTCAGCCATTGTGGCTTGGTTGCTTGTTCGTCGTTTACCTGAGCGCGTTCAACGTACTTTCCCGAATATGGCTAAAGTGCGTTAGGGGTTAGGATGCACCCTTTTACTTCATTAACCTTATGGTTCTGGTTTAGCGCTAGCACATTGATGCTACCGCTAGGCTGGGGGTTAGTTCTCGTTGCTTTCGCTACCCTTGCCGCAGTCATCTTACGCTCAGCGTCATTCCATCGCTGGAAATTTATCGCAGCAATTATGTTACCAATGGCGGTAGGACTTTGGCTAATCCACGGAGGGTGGCTAAGTGAATTATTAACAGGCTCACCGCCACAAGCCCTTCAGCAGCAAAAAGCCATGGCTTTATGGCTGCGTCTGCTCGCCATCATTAGTGCATCTCAATTATGGCTACAGTATGTTCCTACTGAACGATTTATCCGAGCGCTATTTGCCAGTCGCCTCCCGGCCAGTTTTGCCTATGTGCTTGCGGGTCCACTTTTACTTGTTGAGCAACTTCGTCAGCAGCTTGCCACGATTCGTGAAGCTCAGCTTGCCCGAGGGGTTCCCTTAGATGGCCACTTTTGGCAACGATTAGCTACGTTGCCCGCCCTATTGCTTCCTCTGGCGAGCCAAGCACTCAGTGAACTAACTGTCCGCAGTGCAGCCCTTGATATGAGAGGTTTTCGCTACACTCGCCATCGCACCACATTGAATAAACCTGCTGATAGCCGCCTTCAATATATATTGCGTTTTGGCTTATTAGCACTGATCGTAATTGAAGGAGGTTTGGCGCTATGTTGGTAAATATCACGGAAAACAGGGTGGTAAACCTTCAACAACTTTCTTTTACACCTCAAGGCATCGATCACCCTATCCTTTCCGGGATTGATTTAACGCTAAATCAAGGTAATTGGCATTGTGTTTTAGGGGGTAATGGCAGCGGCAAAACCACATTAGCCCAACTGTTGGCGGGTTGGTTACCTGATCAGTTAACCGGCAAAGTCACTGGTAATGGTATGATCCTTGCTCAACCATTAGGAGAGCAATCTTTAGTTGAGCTATCGATTGAACGTCAACTCGTGCAGCAATCTCCGCAATTACAACTCTCTGGCTGTACGTTTACCGTTGAGCAAGAAGTGGCGTTTGGCCCCGAAAATTTAGGACTTCCACCTGAAGAAATCGTTCAACGGGTTGAACAGGCTCTTGAGTTAACGTTCAGCCAGAATTTACGTCATCGTCACCCAGCCACCCTCTCTGGCGGGGAAGCTCAACGCGTGGTATTGGCGAGCGCTCTTGCTATGCAGCCACGATTATTGCTATTAGACGAAGCTTTTAGCAGATTAACGCCCGCAGCCACGCATCGATTACTCACTCAGTTAAAAAATTACAGTGAACAAACTGGCTGTTGTGTCATTTTGTTCGAACGGTATTTACTGCCAGCTCTGCATTTTTGCAATGATTTTTCGTTGCTGGAACAAGGCATTATTGCTGCTCGAGGGGATATTGACGCCATATTTATACCCGCACAGCAGACAATCAATATGCCCGATGCGTGGCGTGTTGTCGGGAAATTAATGGCGCATGGTAGTTGGCATTCCCCAGTGCCTCACAATGAACAACAACTGATTCAAGGTATTGAGGCGTGTTATGCTGCAAATTAATCAATTAAGCTTTCAATACACCCCGAAAACCGCACATGCCATTGAAGATCTTACACTTACGCTTCGCGCTGGAGAATGGGTGGCATTAGTGGGAGACAATGGTGCGGGAAAATCCACCTTATTGCGTTTAATGGCCGGTTTATTGCCGCCTTCGAGTGGGGAAGTCAATTTTAATCAACAACCCATCAGTGGATTGAAAGCCGCGGAACGCGCTCAACAAATTGGCATTTTATTCCAAGAGGCTGAAAAACAGATTTTTCACAGCACGGTGAAAGATGAGATTATGTTTGGATTACGCCGCCAAAAATTATCCTCGTCGGATATTGCTGAAAAATTAGAGCGAGCTTTAACACTTTGCCATTTAACAGATGTTGCGGATAAACATCCGCTTGATTTGCATTCCGCGCAGCGGCGCATGGTCGCTGTGGCCTGTTTAACTGCGGTCCAACCTAAATTGCTGCTGTTAGATGAGCCAAGCCGTGATTTCGATACACGGTGGCTAGGGTATTTTGAGCAATGGCTAGATTATCAAAAACAATTGGGTACCACGGTTGTTACGATCAGCCATGATTTGGATTTTGCGGCACGCCATTTTTCTCGTGCAGTACATTTATCCCAAGGTCGCTTAATAGCAGACGGCAATATTGAAACGGTATTACGTCACCCTGAGTTACAGCCAGATTCCGTTTTGCCATCCCCGACTTTGCATTCACTCAGCCATCAGCTGAATCTACCTATCGAAAGCCAAGCTGAGCGTTGGATTCAGCAATTTCTGGTACAGCCATGATTTAAAGGCAAAAAAATAGCCTGCGGTTGGCAGGCTATCATTGTTTCTTTCAAGATGATTTTAGAAACTTAGTCGAGTTTAACGCCGATACGACGAGCCACTTCTTCGTACGCTTCAATCAAGCCACCAAGGCTTTGACGGAAACGGTCTTTGTCCATTTTATTCAGGGTTTCTTTATCCCATAAACGGCTACCGTCTGGAGAGAATTCATCACCCAGCACGACTTCGCCTTTGAATAAACCGAACTCCAGTTTAAAGTCGACTAAGATTAAACCTGCGTCCGCAAAAATCTTGCTTAAAACATCGTTCGCTTTGTAGCTCAGCTCGCGCATTTTCGCTAAGTTTTCTTTGCTCACCCAACCGAACGTTTCGCAGTAAGATTCATTCACCATCGGGTCATGTTTAGCGTCATCTTTCAGGAATAAATCGAACAGAGGCGGGTTTAAAATCATCCCTTCTTCAACCCCAAGGCGCTTAACCAGAGAGCCTGCCGCGCGGTTACGGATAACGCATTCAACCGGCACCATATCCAGTTTTTTAACCAAGGCTTCGGTATCAGATAACAAAGCTTCCATCTGTGTAGGAATGCCTGCTTCTTGCAACTTAGTCATGATGAAATGGTTAAATTTGTTATTAACCATACCTTTGCGGTCAAACTGTTCGATACGCTCACCGTCGAGTGCTGATGTATCATTACGGAACTCCAGAACTAATAAATCTGGATCCTCTGTGGTATAGACCGTTTTTGCCTTGCCACGATACAACTCAGCTTTCTTTTGCATCTTAAACACTCCAGGGATGTGATTACACTCAATAGAAATCAACCTGCACAGCAGATTCAGATAAGTAACAGTAGAATAAACCGCTAAAAATGGCGGATTCATTGTTAATTTTCTGCTCTGATTCAGCCAGTTATCCCAAAATTATTGATACCGTGCTAACTAACTGATATTCAATATTTTATGATTAACTGCTAATTATGATAATAAAATTCTCGCGCATACGCAAACGATTACTTAGCTGCAAATACTGATTTTTTGTCCATTTGTTTCACCGAGAATTTTATGATGGATAGATGTGCAGATGGGTAGTTAAAGTAATGGATGTTTGCTGATAACAATCAGTTTGTGGGTATATACGTCGATATCTCTCCCCCAAAGTTGATTGACCCATTGCTCAAAGAATTCAGACTCAGTCTGGATTTGTGTTAGTGGTCTGTCTTCGAGCGTGCCATCGAAAGCATAAATATAATAGCGCTGTAAAATGCCCAAGAAATCATAATTTCCCAGAAGCGCTGTCCATCTCGAGTATGCTCTTCATCCGTTACCATGATGCTATGATTGTCGAGTAAATGAATGAAAAATATTCGAGGTAAATCTCCAATATTATTCCGATGCAAATGAGATATGGTGCGCCAAACTTTAATTTGAGTGCATGTGGTTTCACCAAAGACAATATCACTACGCAGTTTCAATTCTAGCAAATATATCGTTTCTGGCTCCCTTCCAGTAGTCACCATCCGATATTGGTTTTTCTTACATACTTTCATTAATTGATATCCTTGAGGTACCACATAATTTGGTAAATTAAAAACAGTTGCACCCTCCTCTAGAAAACTTCTTGTATGAGCAATATTATTTAATGAATTTAGTAAATTATCATTAAAGTTTGTCCCGGCAATTCTTCTTGGCATCGTTATATTATTCCTACTATCCATTGGTTTCGATGCGTTATTATCCATAACTTTTCTTTCACTGTTAGCCATTACAGCCTGAAGTTTATCCGAAAAAAAACGCCATCCCATAGGACGGCGTTTTCACTTGATAGAACAAATAAGTTAGCTAACTAAACTTATTTTTTAGTCGGTGCTTTACTGAAAGCGGCTTTCAGTGCGGCGACCATTTCATCATTCTGTTTCTGAGTTAATGGTACGCCTTTGGTGTTGATAAACTGTAGGCTACTACGGTTATTCAAATCACCTACTTGGACTTTATAGTCATCTTCCGGTACCGATGGGTCATCAATACCCAGCGCTTGCCACTCAGAGCTGCTCAAGCCTTTGTAAGTCACCATGACGGAACCTGCTGAACGGCTACGGTCACCCACTTTCATACCAACGCTTTCTAATGCGTGAGGTAAACGCTCCCAAACTGCATCGTACGGTGCACGAACGATAACCACTGGTAAACCAGTGTCATTGCTGCCGGTTTGAACATCAATGATGCCATAGGCGCTTTGCAGACTATTTTTGCTTGAGGTATCACGCAGGGTGTACAGAGCATCAGTTAAATCGTTTAATAACAGTTTGTTATAGCGTTGAATTTCCGCTGCATCTGTTACCGTTTCATCACCTTGGCGTAAGCCTAGGTTAGTCACGGTTAATGCAATCATGCCGTTTTCTGGCTGAACAGTGACTTTATGACGGCTCTCTAATGGGACGTTTTCGTCTGCACGATCCCATTTAATCCAGTCAGTTTCGATAGAACGAGAACCATCGTTCTTCGTAGAAACTGGGATGCCACGCTGTTCTAAAATCATGGTCACTTGTGACCATAACGCATTATTTTCAGGAGTATTATCTAGCAACAAACGGCTGGCTTCTGCGCTGTTTTCAGTGCGTGAACCGGCTAATTGTGAAATCGTCAGTACTGGTGGGCGAATATCTAATGCTTTCCCAACCGCTCCTGTTGAGGTGGTTTTAGGAAGATCATATTCACCGTTAGTTGCTGGTAAAGTGATCCCCTGCGGCGCATTCAGCACTTTCAATGGCGCAGCATTAAGATATTCCTCATCACCACTGACCTGACGTTTATAGCGCTGATCGCTGGAGCAGGCTGCCAGTAACACGACAAGTGACAGGCCAGCAACCTTCATAACCTTCGATTTTTGCAATAATGTTGCCATTAAAATTCCCTAAATTTTACAGTAAACCCGCGAGTTTCAAGGCATCTTCAACCTTTTGCTGTCCAGATACAGTTAACGGTGTCATTGGTAACCGTAAAGTATCATCCGCAATAAGACCTAAACGATGACAAGCCCATTTCGCAGGGATTGGATTCGGCTCAACAAATAACTGATGATGAACTCCCATCAGCTGTTTATTCAATTCACGGGCCTCAGTATATTTGCCCGCAAGCGCTAAGTCACACATTTTTACCATCTGTGCAGCCGCGACGTTGGAGGTGACCGAAATGACGCCCTTTCCACCGAGTTGCATAAAATCAAGTGCAGTCGCATCATCACCAGAAAGCAGAACAAAATGGTCATCAACCAACTCTTTGATTTGATGAACACGTGCTAAGTTCCCTGTGGCTTCTTTAATTGCCACAATATTCGCCAATTTCGCCAAGCGGCCCACAGTTTCAGGTAATAAATCACATCCAGTGCGCGATGGTACATTATAGAGAACCTGTGGCAAGCTGGTGTTTTCTGAAATTGCTTTAAAATGCTGATATAAGCCTTCTTGTGACGGTCTATTATAATAAGGCGTTACTGTTAGGCACGCAACTACACCACTGTTTTCAAACTCATTTGTTAGCGAAATCGCTTCTGCGGTCGCATTTGCACCTGTTCCCGCAATAATTGGGATACGGCCATCAGCTAGCTCAAGCGTCGCTTTCACTACATCAACGTGCTCTTTATGGTTTAATGTTGCTGATTCCCCCGTTGTTCCCACTGACACAATCGCAGAGGTTTTATTTGCGACATGGTAATCCACCAGCTGTTTCAAGCTTTCTCTATCAACGTTACCCGCTGAATCCATTGGTGTGATCACAGCAACAATACTGCCTTGTAAAAAGTCTTTGTAGTTTACGTTTTGATTAGCCATCGCAATGCCCCCTAAATAGTGAGTTTCCATGTTACGTTTTCATTTCACAGAAGAAAACCACCCAAACGCAAGATTTTAATGAATTTTGTTAATGCCGATGACATTAACTTAAATAGAAGTAATAATTCAGCCATATTTGTCGCAAGAGTGAATCGCCCCACTTGGCAGATTCACAATTTTATGGTTTCCTTACCAGCATCCTGAGTCAATATCATTGACCTAAATTTAGTCAAAATAAGGAAGATACTTTGCCTAAGACTGAACCGCAATTTCTTGTTATTACTGCGCTGGGAACAGATCGTCCGGGCATTGTGAATACAATTACACGCCTTGTCAGTGAATGTGATTGTAATATTGAGGATAGTCGACTCGCTATGTTTGGCGAGGAATTTACTTTTATAATGATGTTATCCGGCAGTTGGAATGCTATCACGCTTCTAGAGGCGATTTTACCAACTAAAGGGGCAGAGTTAGATTTGCTGATTGTTATGAAACGCACGCATAGCGTACAAAAAACCTACTATCCGTCTACTGTAACCGTGAATGTAATGGTCGACGATGCGCCGCGTATTATTGAACAATTTACCAATTTGTTTACCACTCAACAGTGCAACATCGCAGAATTGATTTCTAAAACACAGCCTGCAAATGATACACAACCGGCTCAATTGGAAATTCAAATTACAGCCCATGACCCACTGGATGATAATGGCATAATTATAAAGAATAAATTTCAACAACTATGTACAATGCTAAATGCCAAAGGCAACATCAGTATTGTTAACAACCCCAAAATGCAGAGTTAACGGAGATATATGTAATGAACCCATTGAAAGCCGGTGATAAGGCACCTCAATTTAGCCTTCCTGACCAAGATGGTGAAATCATCAATCTTTCTGATTTCCAGGGTCAACGCGTATTAGTTTACTTTTATCCTAAAGCGATGACGCCAGGCTGTACAGTTCAAGCATGTGGACTGCGTGATGAGATGGATACACTAAAAGCAAAAGGTGTCGAAGTTTTAGGTATTAGTACAGACAAACCAGAAAAATTGGCTCGTTTCGCTGAAAAAGAGTTATTAAACTTCACACTGTTATCCGATGAAGATCATCAAATTTGTGAACAATTTGGTGTGTGGGGTGAAAAACAATTTATGGGTAAAACTTATGACGGTATCCACCGCATTAGTTTCCTTGTCGATGCAAATGGCACCATCGAGCACGTATTTGACGATTTTAAAACCAGTAACCATCATGAAATCGTATTAGCGTACATCAACGCTAACGCCTAATTACTGATACATAGTGACTAAAACCTAATCACTAAAAAGGGTTGCTAATTTAGCAACCCTTTTTTCTTACTGGCTCTTTTCTAGCCTTCTATTTTCTCTGTTGTCTCACTATCACTTAAATCTTGTGGCCACGCGTTAATCACCGCTTTGATTAAAGTTGCAAGCGGGATCGCAAAAAACACGCCCCAGAATCCCCATAACCCGCCAAAAATCACCACCGACAAGATAATCACGAGTGGATGTAAGTTCACGGCTTCTGAGTACAACAGCGGCACGACGATGTTGCTGTCTAGCCCTTGGATCACCAGATAAACAATAAACAGTGACCAGAACTCAGTACCTATGCCCCATTGGAATAATGCCACCAGCACGACAGGGATCGTCGCCGCAACCGCACCAATATAAGGAATAAGCACCGAAACACCCACCAGTACGGACAACAACACTGAGTAACGCAAATCAAAATAAGCAAAACCAATGTAGGTACAGACGCCCACAATCACCATTTCCGTGACTTTACCACGCAAATAGTTGGTAATTTGCTGATTCATTTCCAACCAGACTTTACTGACTAACTGGCGATTTTTCGGGAGAAGTTTAACAAAGCTTTTGGTGATTTTTTCTTTATCTTTTAATAAGAAAAACATCATCAATGGTACTAAAACCAGATAGATTGCTAAGGTGAAAATACCAATTAGTGAGGCCACCGACGCTTTCACCACAGACTCCGCAACAACTGACAATCTACTGCGCACATTATCTGCCATCATATCAATGATGCCAGCATCTACCAGTGCGGGATATTGCTCCGGTAATCGGCGAGCAAACTCGCTAAAGCGATTGACCATGTTAGGTAAATCCGCCACGAGGTTGATCCCTTGTTGCCACGCTGTTGGTGCAATAATTAAGATCACCATGGCACTTATTCCAGCAAACAAGGTCAAAATGATGCTAACCGCTAAAACGCGGGATAAACCCAGTCGTTGGAGTAAATGTGTTGGCCATTCAAGTAAATATGCTAAGACAATTGCGACTAATAATGGAGCCAGTATACTGCTGAAGAAAAAGATGACCAGAAAGCCAATAACCAGCAAACTAAACAACGCAACTGCTTGCGGGTCAGCAAAGCGCCGACGGTACCATTGTAAAAACATTTCTAACATTCATTGGCTCCTGGGAATGTAAAACAAAGACAGTTCCTAAATTGAAGAAAATTATACCGAATAACAGATTTTACGATAGCTTTTGCTATCATATCTCCCAATTAATTCGCGTTTTTTGTAGGTAATAAGTGAAGATATGCATGATGACTAAAAAACTGAAATATCCACTGCTCGCTATCCTGATGTCCGCACTTATCCATAGTGCTGTATTACCTGCCTATAGTGCTGTTGAAGATACCCTACCCGATATTGGTACAACCGCGGGAGGAACGCTCAGCATTAACCAAGAAATCATTATGGGTGATGCCATCACTCGTCAAATTCGAGGAAGTACCCCACTCATTTATGACCCATTACTAACCCAGTACGTGAATAAACTGGGGCAACGTTTAGTGACGAATGCCGATTCTGTCAAAACGCCATTTAAATTTTACCTAGTCAATAACCCGAATATTAACGCTTACGCCTATTTTGGCGGTAACGTGGTTCTTCACTCCGCACTGTTTCGTTATAGCCAAAATGAGAGCCAGCTTGCTTCCGTTATGGCGCACGAAATCTCTCACGTGACTCAGCGCCATCTGGCGCGAATGATGGAAGACCAAAAAGCCACAACGCCGTTAGCTATCGCAGGTACTATCGGTTCTCTATTACTGGTGATGGCGAACCCGCAAGCCGGTTTTGCCGCATTAACGGGAACATTCGCGGGAATGCAGCAAGGGATGATCAGTTTTACACAAGCCAATGAGCAAGAAGCCGACCGTATTGGCCTGCAAACATTGCGTCGTTCAGGGTTTGATCCTCATGCCATGGCTGATTTTATGCAAATCATGTCGGACCAAACCCGCTATATGTCTAAACCGCCAGAAATTTTACTGACTCACCCCTTACCAGACAGTCGTTTAGCCGATGCCCGTAACCGTTCAAACCAATATCCGAAAGTCCATGCCCCATCTTCATTAGACTTTATGTTGGCACGTGTTCGTATTTTGTCCATGTACAGCCCTGCGGATCAACGCAATGCACTGGATCAAATCATCGAAAACTACAATAAAGGCAATGCTCAAGAGCAAATGGCGGCGAAGTACGGTAAAGCATTATTATTATCTCAAGATAAAAAATACAGCGAAGCGGGCGTTATTATTTCTGAATTGTTAGCCAAGCAGCCGGATAACCCGTGGTTTATCGACTCCATGACCGATATCGATATTGAGCAAAAACAAGTTGGCAAAGCAGTTGCTCGTTTGCAAGATGCCTTGAAAAAATCACCGAAAAATACGGTGTTTATTGTCAACTTAGCGAACGCATACGTCAGTAACGGGCAATATAAAGAAGCCACTAATTTATTGAATAAATATACGTTTGATTACCCTGACGACCCTATTGGTTGGGATCTGCTTGCCGAAGCCTCAGCAAAACTAGGGGATCGTAATGCAGAATTGGCAGCGTATGCTGAAGGCATGGCACTGCGCGGTAACTATGACACTGCCATTAATTATTTAAGCGAAGCGAGCCGTAAAAGCCGCTTAGGTAGTTATGAACAACAACGTTTTGATGCGCGAATCGATGAACTTACTCGATTAAAAGAGCGCGATAGCAACGCAAAACCGTAAGGAATAAAGATAATGACGGATTCAATTAAAATTTATCACAACCCTCGCTGCTCCAAGAGTCGTGAAACGCTGGCTTTATTGCAAGAAAAAGGCATCACGCCAACGGTAGTTGAATATTTAACGACGCCACCTTCAGTAGCTGATATTGAAAAATTACTGAAGATGCTTGGATTTACCGATGCACGCCAGTTAATGCGCACCAAAGAAGATATCTATAAAGAGTTGAAATTAGCGGATGATAGCGTCACTCAAGCGCAGCTTATTCAAGCCATGCATGATAATCCAAAGTTAATTGAGCGCCCGATTGTAGTAAAAGGTAAAAAAGCCAAGTTAGGTCGCCCACCAGAGCAGGTGCTGGAAATTTTATAAGCAGGCTATTTGGCAGACAATAAATTGGCAGTCGATGGGCTGCCAATTTTTTATAATTTGAGAATATCTTTAACGAAAGGAATGGTCATTTTACGTTGAGCGACAATCGAGGCGTGATCAAGCTTATTTAAGATATCAAATAAGGTGCCCATCTTTCTGTCTAACCGTTTTAATACAAACCGACAAACATCTTCAGGCAATTCAAATCCACGAATACTGGCACGTAATTGCAGCGCACAAATTTTGTCTTCATCACTTAAAGGGTGCAGTTTATAAATTTGCCCCCAATCGAGGCGAGAGGCTAAATCCGGCAGCTTCAAATCAATCTGGCGCGGTGGGCGATCCCCGGTGATCAGTAAGCACGTTCGACCAATTTCTAAAATGCGGTTATACAAATTGAAGATGGCCATTTCCCACTCTTCATCTCCTGCGATGCATTGAATGTTATCAATACAGACCAGAGAAAGATGTTCCATACCTTCGAGCACATCAGGCACAAAGTAAGCGCGTTTATCCAACGGCACATAACCCACAGCAACACCTTGCTCAGACAACTCAGCACATGCCGCATGCAGTAAATGACTCTTACCGCCCCCTTCTCTTGACCAGTAATAGATATAACTACCATGAGGCTGATTAATCGCCGTTTTTAGCGCAGAGAGTAATCCCTCATTTTCCCCTGCATAGAAACTGGCAAAGGTTTCATCATCAGGAAGAGAAAGTGGTAATGAGAGTTGAGATGGTGTATTCAGAAGCGCCTCTGATTGTGCAGTTCAATTAACGCCATTGAGTTTATCATAAATAACAAGAAGAGATGAACAGCCTGACGGTTAATTGCCGGAGCTTTAGCCACTCCGGCAATCTATTTTACTTAATCGTGACTTATTTTTTATTTTCGTCTAAGACTTTCACTTCTGAAGTCACAAACTGTTTTTCTGGGCGAACAAAGGTAATAAAGCGGAATAACAGCGCCATCAGAATACCGACGATAGTCGCCAGCGCCATCCCTTTCAGTTCAGCTTGACCAATGTGGATCACCGCGCCACTCACTCCGATGATTAAAATCACTGAGGTTAAAATCAGGTTTTGTGGTTTGTTATAATCAACTTTTGAATCAATCAGAACGCGAATACCCGAAGCGCCGATGACTCCGTACAGTAACAGTGAAACACCACCCATGACAGGTACTGGCACTAATTGAATTGCCGCCGCTAATTTACCCACGCAAGAGAGTAATATAGCGATAATAGCCGCGCCACCGATAACCCAAGTACTGTAGACCTTAGTAATCGCCATTACGCCGATATTTTCGCCGTAAGTGGTATTTGGCGTTGAACCAAAGAAACCCGATAACATGGTAGAGAAACCGTTTGCGAACATGGAGCGATGTAAGCCAGGATTTTTCATTAAGTCGCGCTCAACGATATTCGCAGTCACCACTAAGTGCCCAACGTGTTCCGCAATGACCACTAACGCCGCAGGTAGGATGGTTAAAATCGCAAACCATTCAAAACGTGGCGTATAGAATGTTGGAATAGCAAACCATGGCGCTTCAATTACTGGTGTAAAGTCCACAATCCCCATAAAGTAGGAAAGCGCGTAACCTGATAGGAAACCGATTAAGATTGGGATAATCGATAAGAACCCACGGAAAACCACGGCGCACAAGATAGTGACCGACAATGTGGTGATCGAGATAATTAAGGTGCTTGAATCAACCGCTGCGCCTTCTTTAGGTAATAAGCCCGCCATACCCGCTGCCGTTTGCGCTAATTCTAGACCGATAACCGCGACAATCGCCCCCATCGCTGCAGGTGGAAACATCACGTTGATCCAGCCGCGCCCTGCCACTTTGACAATCAATGCTACTATACAGAACAGTGCCCCGCAGATAATAAATCCGCCAAGCGCTAGCTCATACCCAAGAGGCAGTAAAATTAATACTGGAGAAATAAAGGCGAAGCTCGACCCTAAATAAGCGGGAATTTTGCCCTTACAGATAAATAAATACAGCAGCGTACCGATCCCGTTGAATAATAAAATCGTTGCCGGGTTCACGCCAAATAAAATAGGAACAATAACCGTTGCCCCAAACATGGCAAACAAATGTTGAAAGCTTAATGGAATGGTTTGTAGTAATGGTGGTCTTTCTTCAACACTTATCGTGCGGCGTGTCATGCTCGTCATCCTCTTATGCGTCGTGAATATTATTTTTTTTATCAAAAAAAAGCCGACTCTTCAGTCGGCTTCATTATTATTTAGTACCAAATATCTTATCGCCCGCGTCTCCTAGACCCGGAACAATGTAACCTTCATCATTTAAGTGTTGGTCAATTGAAGCCGTGTACAGTTCAACGTCTGGGTGCGCTGCTTCTAATGCAGCAATACCTTCCGGTGCAGCAACTAAAACTAAGACTTTAATGGAATTACAGCCAGATTTTTTCAGGAGGTCGATGGTTGCAATCATAGAACCACCCGTTGCTAACATTGGGTCTACAATCAGCGCCATACGCTCATCAATGTTAGAAACTAATTTTTGGAAATAAGGGACAGGTTGTAACGTTTCTTCATCACGGTAAATACCCACTACGCTGATACGTGCGCTTGGGATGCTTTCCAATACGCCGTTCATCATGCCAATACCGGCACGTAGAATAGGAACTACAGTGATTTTTTTACCTTTAATTTGTTCAATTTCTACAGGACCACACCAACCATCAATTGTTACTTTTTCAGTTTCTAGGTCAGCGGTCGCTTCATAAGTCAGTAGGCTACCAACCTCTGAGGCCAGTTCACGAAAGCGCTTAGTGCTTATGTCATGATCTCGCATCAGGCCGAGTTTATGTTTAACGAGAGGGTGTTTTACCTCAACGATCTTCATGGGTTTCTCCTACTTTTTTAAAACGTCACCGGACAAAAAAATCGCGGGATTATACCGCTTTTTTCCCTCAATGCCACTAGTATCATCTTGATTCAGGTCAAACAATCATCAATCACACGTTATTTGCTGAATTAGTATACACATAATATTTTTTATGGTGTAGGCAGCGAATAAAATCATGCGCTTTGCGTCACGACATCGCAATTTATTACATCAAATATTTCAGTCAGAAAGCTATCGCAAACGTTTGCGGAGCCTGATAGAATATCGGCAAATGAAGTTATCTTTTCCAAAATGCAATTGCCTTGGGGGCCGTAGTGACTGATAAAACCTCTCTCAGCTATAAAGATGCCGGTGTTGATATTGATGCAGGTAACGCATTGGTTGAACGTATCAAAGGTGTGGTGAAAGAGACTCGCCGTCCAGAAGTGATGGGAGGATTGGGAGGGTTCGGCGCACTGTGTGCCCTACCACAAAAATACCGTGAACCTGTTTTAGTTTCAGGCACTGACGGTGTGGGAACTAAACTACGCCTCGCGATGGACTTAAAACGTCATGAATCCATCGGTATCGATTTAGTCGCTATGTGCGTCAACGACCTGATTGTCCAAGGTGCTGAGCCACTGTTTTTCTTAGACTACTATGCAACTGGCAAGCTGGATGTGGATACCGCTGCAAGCGTTATCACTGGTATCGCGGAAGGCTGTAAGCAGTCTGGCTGTGCATTAGTCGGTGGTGAAACCGCTGAAATGCCGGGCATGTACCACGGCGAAGATTATGATGTTGCTGGCTTCTGTGTGGGTGTTGTTGAGCGCTCTGAAATTATTGATGGCACAAAAGTCAGTGCGGGCGATGCACTGATCGCGTTAGCCTCAAGCGGCCCTCACTCTAACGGTTATTCATTAGTGCGTAAAATTCTGGAAGTGAGCAAAACCAATCCAGAAACCACGCAATTAGCGGGCAAACCTCTCGCTGATCACCTGTTAGAACCAACCCGTATCTATGTTAAAAATGTCTTAGAACTGATCGCTAAAAACGACATTCATGCCATTGCACACATTACGGGCGGCGGCTTCTGGGAAAATATTCCTCGCGTTTTACCTGACAACACTCAAGCCATCATTGATGGCAACAGCTGGGAATGGCCTGCAGTCTTCGAATGGCTGCAACAAGCGGGCGATGTCACCACTCACGAAATGTATCGTACATTTAACTGCGGCGTCGGTATTATCATTGCCCTGCCACAAACCGAAGTTGAGTCTGCATTAAAACTGCTGACTGCGTTAGGTGAAAATGCATGGCAGATCGGAACCATTGGCGACTTACCTGCGGGTGAAGAGCAGGTTGTTATCCGCTAATGAAAAACATCGTTGTTTTGATTTCAGGCAGTGGCAGTAATTTGCAGTCGATTATTGATGCCTGCCAACGCCATGAAATCGATGGGCAAATCGTCGCAGTGATCAGTAATAAAAGCGATGCTTACGGTTTGGTTCGCGCACAAGAGGCTGGCATTCCAGCCCTTTGTGTTAGCTCAAAAGCGTTCACTGACCGCCAAGCCTACGATGCTGCACTGTTAGACGCTATCGAGCAATACCAACCGGATTTAGTGGTCTTGGCTGGGTTTATGCGCATTTTAACCCCTGAGTTTGTGAAACATTTCACAGGAAAAATGCTGAATATCCACCCTTCTTTACTGCCTAAATATCCGGGGCTGCATACCCATCGACGTGCACTTGAAAATGGTGATAAAGAACACGGCACTTCCGTGCATTTTGTTACTGAAGAGCTGGATGGCGGTCCGATTATTTTACAAGGACATGTGCCCGTTTTACCGCAAGACACCGAAGACGATTTGGTTGAACGTGTTAAACTGCAAGAGCACCTGATTTATCCTCAAGTTATTGCGTGGTTTGTTTCTGGTCGCCTTGTAATGCAAGACGGTAAAGCCCTACTCGATGGCCAGCCGTTATCGGCAACGGGCTTTCAAGCAGATTAATACGCGGTTAGGTAAGTTTATATATATTCGCTCAGATTTGATTGGCTGGTCTGAGCGAATAACTCAAACCCAACCATTCGCAAGAAACGCTTTATTTCCCACCTGCCAAATCGATAAAACTTCCCGTTACGTAAGATGCCTCATCAGACAATAACCACGCGATTGCCTGGGCAACCTCTTCTGGCTGACCTCCACGTTTCATCGGTAAACTATCTTTAACCCGATCAACCCGTGCAGCTTCACCACCATCGGCATGCATATCTGTATAGATAAAACCGGGGCGGACGGCATTGACTCGAATACCCTCCCCAGCGACTTCGAGCGATAAACCAATCGTCATTGTATCGATGGCACCTTTGGATGCGGCATAATCCACATACTCATGGGGAGAACCAAGGCGAGATGCCGCAGAAGAAACATTCACAATCGCGCCACCTTGCCCACCATGACGAAATGCCATACGTTTGACCGCTTCACGCGCACAAAGAAAACTACCGCTGACATTCGTTGCAAATAATCGCGCTAATCGCTGTGCATCTAGCTGCTCTATTGAGGCTTGAGGCATGATTATTCCTGCGTTGTTAACCAACCCAGAAATGGGGCCTAATTCTTTATCAATCTGCTGAAACAACGAAACAATGTGTTCTTCTTGAGAAATATCAGCCTGCACCGCAATGGCGGTACCACCTGAATGCCGAATTATGTCTAAAACTTCCTGTGCACAATCTTGACGAGTGTGGTAGCCAATACAAACTTTATGACCTTTATGAGCCAAATTGATTGCTGTCGCTCGACCGATGCCGCGATCACCACCCGTTATCAACGTAATATTGTTTTTCATATTTTATGCGCCCTGTTTTATTTTTTCTTATCATTAGCGGGAAAGCAGCGAGCCGCTATGCTTGGAGTTTTATCGACATTTCTATACAGCGTAGCTCAGACTGTGCAAGCGCGGAGTAATAAATGCTTTCCCGCTCGAATATAAAACCATGTTTCTCATAAAAAGCTTGGGCATTCAGCGTTGAAGATAACGTTAATTGCTCAAAACCACGCTCACGAGCTTCATCTTTGATGGCTTCAATGATTTGACTGCCAAGCCCCCTACCTGTGTACTCCGGTAACGTAAAAACAGCCTCAATATTGCTTGAAGAAAGCTCCAGGAAGCCCGTTGCTACTGGCCGGTTATCTGAATCTTCAATAACGAAAAAAGGATTCGCGACAATGACCTCTCTGTAGCTTTCAGGCATTTTCTCCGGTGTCCAAGCGGCAATAACCACCTCGTCATAGCTGTTCTTACATCCGTAACGTATAGCTTGATTTCGAATATTCCAGCATTCTTCAGCCTCCGCAGGCACCGCAAACCTGATTTTCATAGTTTCTCTTTGAGCGTTTTCATCGGTTAGTATTTTCTATTACCATAAAAGCTCAAGTCTAACTATAGAGTTTGCTTTGAAGGGACAACGTATGTTTTTGGCACTAAATTAACCATAAATAGAACTTATGGGGCTGGTTTGAGCGAAAAGCGGAAGTTGATGTTCATTTGCGAGCGAGAAAGACAACTTCCGAGGTCGCGGCTGTCCCTTCAGGATTTCACAAACAAGCTCATTATTCCCACAGTCAGGGCGCTATAAAATGCAACTGATACTGATTCGTCTGCACGTCTACCCATTTTCTAACGATACCCAGCACGACCACGATCAGCGCAGCCGGGTAAATGGCGCACTGCACGGGAACTGCCATTTCGGTGAGAGAATTCAGTTCCAGCACAGCAAGTTCCGCTGATGCTACCAGGGATAGCGTCACCAGTAGACCATAAGACGCGCGGGTCGTCTGGCTGAAATAGCATGCTGTTCCGGTTGTCAGACCGATAGCAGTGACTAGGCAGGCTAGGATAATGATCGTCGCTAACAACGCCCGGCCATAAACGCCAAAACAGTCCCAATATAGGTGTTCATCGCCTGAATACCGTTTGTTACTCCCTGCACCGGGCTGTGAGACCCCATCGACAGATAACAGATAGAAATCACGGCCAGACCTGCGGCGGTGGAATGGGTGAAGATGCCCCGCGGATACTGGATCTCACGCTGCTTAAACGTATGCGTAATGTAATATTAAAATGGTATGCGGAGACTGCCTGGAGAGAATCGACGTTTTATCTATCTAACTTGTCATTTAACACAAAAGGGATCATACAATCCTTAAAAATCAAGTACTCTACATAAAGTATTCACAATAACTCAGCATGTTATTAAACTATTTTTATTATAGTGAGATAAAAAATGAAACTTTATTATTCTACCGGTAGTTGTTCGTTATCCCCTCATATAGCATTACGTGAGGCTGGATTAGATTTTGAATTAATTAAAGTCGATACTATAAAGCATACCTATGGTGATAATCTCGATTATTATAAAGTAAATGAGCTTGGATATGTTCCTGTATTGCAGCTCGATAATGGTGATGTATTGCGCGAAGGTGCTGTGATTATCCAATATATTGCTGATTTAGCGCCAGAATCTGGTCTTGCTCCATTATTTGGAACTATAGAACGATATAAATTAATGGAGTGGCTGAGTTTTCTTTCTTCTGAAATTCATAAAGGGTTTATTCCTCTTTTTTATGGCAATAAATCTGGTGTTTATCTGGATATAGCTAAACCGAAGCTAATATCTCGATTCCAATGGATTGATGATCAGTTAGCCAAGTCAGACTATTTGACAGGTAATAAATTCACGATTGCTGATTGTTATCTTTTTGCTTTAACAAGTTGGGCTAGTGCTGAGTGGATAGTCTCACGATTCAATCTTGATATTGACTTGAACCATATGAAAAATATTGAGTCATGGTACAAGCGTATGCTTGAAAGACCAACTGTAATTAAATCGATTCAAGTGGAAGGTATCTAGATTCAGCCACAAACAACTGAAAATACTATCTAATTCCAACTTTGGTACTAACCAAAACGGAGTTAAGCTATAGGGGGCTTATTTCAATAACCCCCCTATAGCTGACATATCACTGACGTTGGCATAGCTCAACGGTGTCGAGTGTGAATAGGTCCGTTTTAGTTCCATGCCTTTTTTGAGATCCCTGCTAAATAATATTGCCACTATTTCTCCGGCGTAATATTGTTCAGTGATTCATGCGGGCGTTCACAGTTATATCCTGACAACCATTTTTTTTAATTTCCTGTACCTCATTCAGCGTTCTGAACAGATAAAAATCGAGTATTTCTGTACGGTATATCCGGTTAAAGCGCTCAATGAAAGCATTCTGTGTCGGCTTACCCGGCTGAATAAACCCCAGTTTTACTGCATTTTTCTCTGCCCATCTGCTAATTACCTACAGGTTTACCACCTCGAATCGTCTTTCACCTTTAATACTGAAATCACACCAGTGGTGATATGTAACGATATTGATACCATATGCGATGCAGTCAGAGCTGGAATCGGCATAAGTCGTATATTTGAACCCCTACATACTGGTATGGTGGACTATCAGGATTTTAAACCCATATTCTTTGACTGCACAAAAAAACGAGCAGGTTTAATCACCTAGCGATTAAACCTCGTTGTCCGAGTAACTGTTACATTCAATACCAATCTGCCCAAAATATTGGATAGAAAAATAAAGCTTTCTGGAAAAATGTATGTAGAAGAACGGTCCTCCTGTTTATAGTAAGGGTGGGTCAGCTATTGGCACAAAGCAGCCTGCCATTATAGATGTACACCATCTACACCCCAACTCAAATCCGAGTGAACATAATTTTTTGGTTTAAATCCATAACCCCCTACCCCCCTTAAACAAACTCATCTTCGACAAACTCTCCCTCACCCTGCTTTCTGTCATTATTTTATTGCAAATAAGTGGTATCCTTATAACAGCGCTAAGTAATTAATTTTCTAGTTGATACTTTCGCCATAAATAGTTTTATAATTAACAACAATCGAGGTGTTTTATGACGACCGGGCAAGCTCATCTGTTTAAGTTGCGCCCACTTGAGCGTGAAGACTTAGCTTTTGTCCACCAGCTGGACAATAACGCCAACATTATGCGTTATTGGTTCGAAGAGCCTTATGAGGCATTCGTTGAGCTCAGTGACCTTTACGATAAGCATATTCATGACCAATCCGAACGCCGCTTTATTATCGAATCTGACAGTGAAAAAGTCGGTTTAGTCGAGCTGGTTGAAATTGATTATGTTCACCGTCGTTCTGAATTCCAGATTATCATTGCACCCCGCTATCAAGGCAAAGGGTATGCAAGCCGCGCTGCAAAATTGGCCATGGACTACGCCTTTTCAGTGCTCAATTTGTACAAACTTTATCTGATAGTCGATAAAGAAAATGTCAAAGCTATCCATATTTATAATAAACTCGGCTTCCACACAGAAGGCGAGCTAATTGACGAATTTTTCGTTAATGGTCGCTACCACACCGCAATCCGTATGTGTGTGTTCCAGCACCAATATTTTGCAATGAAACAGCAGTCTGAAAACGCGTAATAGTCCCAAGAATAGCGCGCTAGAAGTCAAAGGTGATAATCGGTTTTTTTATCAGCATTAACCAGCCAAATACGGAGCAACAATGTCCCAAGAACGCCTCTATCATGAAAAAGAGCTCAGCTGGCTCTCTTTTAACGAACGAGTTCTCCAAGAAGCCGCGGATAAGCGGAACCCTCTTATAGAACGAATGCGTTTTTTGGGCATTTACTCCAATAACTTAGACGAATTCTATAAAGTCCGTTTTGCGGATGTTAAGCGCCGTATCTTAATCAATGAAGAGCGCGGTTCCGCCAGCGGTGCCCGTCATCTGCTCAAACGAATTCAGTCTAAAGTGGCCAAACAAGAGCAAGAGTTCGACGTTCTCTACAACGACCTGCTCCTTGAAATGGCACGTAACCAAATATTCTTAATTAACGAGCGTCAAATTTCACCTCGTCAGCAAATTTGGTTGCGTCAATACTTTCGCCAAAATCTACGCCAACATATCACGCCAATTTTAATCAATCGTGATACTAACTTAGTGGAATTTCTGAAAGACGATTACACCTATCTCGCCGTTGAAATTATTAATGGTGCTGAAGTGCAATACGCTTTATTGGAGATCCCATCGGATAAAGTCCCGCGTTTTGTGAATCTCCCACCTGAGATGCCAAAGCGTCGCAAATCAATGATTTTAATTGATAATATCCTTCGTTATACCCTTGATGAAATTTTCAAAGGCTTCTTTGATTACGACAAGCTCAACGCCTATTCCATGAAAATGACCCGTGATGCGGAATATGATATCGCCACGGAGATGGAATCTAGCCTACTGGAAATTATGTCATCCACGTTAAAACAGCGTTTAACGGCTGAGCCAGTTCGCTTTGTTTATCAACGTGATATGCCCGATGAAATGGTCGCGCTGCTACGAGAAAAGCTGGGATTATCGAGCGATGACTCAGTGATTGCTGGTGGCCGTTACCATAATTTTAAAGATTTTATTAACTTCCCGAATGAAGGAAATAAAAACTTACTCAACAAACCGTTACCGCGTTTACGTCACCGTTGGTTTGACAATTTCCGTAACGGATTTGATGCTATTCGCGAGCGCGATGTGCTGCTCTACTACCCTTATTATACCTTCGAGCACACATTAGAATTGCTGCGCCAAGCGTCGTTTGACCCGAATGTGTTATCCATCAAAATCAATATTTACCGCGTGGCAAAAGATTCTCGCATCATCGACTCCGTGATCCACGCAGCCCACAATGGCAAAAAAGTCACTGTAGTGGTGGAGCTGCAAGCGCGTTTTGATGAAGCCGCCAATATTCACTGGGCAAAACGCCTGACTGAAGCGGGTGTTCACGTTATCTTCTCCGCGCCGGGGCTTAAAATTCACGCCAAATTATTTATTATCTCCCGTATGGAAGAAGGCCAAATTGTTCGCTATGCCCATATCGGTACCGGTAACTTTAACGAAAAAACCGCTCGCCTCTACACCGACTACTCATTACTCACCTGTAACGAGCAAATCACCAACGAAGTGCGCCGAGTATTTAGCTTTATTGAAAACCCGTATCGCCCTGTCACTTTCGATAATTTGATGGTGTCTCCACAAAATACGCGCACCAAAATCACTGAATTAATTGACCAAGAAATTGCGAATGCTGAAGCTGGGTTGCCTAGTGGCATCACGCTCAAAATTAATAACTTAGTCGATAAAGAACTGACCGATAAGCTCTACGATGCCTCCAATGCAGGGGTTAAAATTCGCTTGTTAGTGCGTGGCATGTGTTCACTCGTCTCAGGGCAACAAGGCTATAGCGAGAATATCCAAGTCACCAGTGTGGTGGACCGATTCTTAGAGCATGACCGCGTTTATGTCTTTACCAACGCTGGCGATGAAAAAGTGTTTATCTCCTCGGCCGATTGGATGACCCGCAACATTGACTACCGTATCGAGGTGGCTGTTCGTTTGCTGGATCCGCGACTTAAACAGTTGGTTTTAGATATCCTCGAATTACAGTTCAGTGATACCGTCAAAGCCCGCTTTGTTGACAAAGAACTCAGTAATCATTATGTTCCCCGCGGCAATAAGCGCAAAATTCGCGCTCAATTAGCTGTTTATGAATTTTTAAAAGCACTCGAAATGCCTGAAACAAGAGCTTGATACTATGCCAATTGCCAGTTCATCTACCCCAAGACCACAAGAAATTGCGGCGATTGACTTGGGTTCAAACAGTTTTCATATGGTTATTGCGCGTATTGTCAATGGAGCACTACAAGTTCTAACCCGTTTAAAAAAACGTGTTCATCTTGCTGATGGGCTGAGTGATACCAACGAACTCAGTGAAGAAGCCATGGAGCGCGGCTTGGCGTGTTTATCGCTATTTGCTGAGCGTCTACAAGGCTTCACGCCTGATAACGTCTGTATCGTCGGTACCCATTCATTGCGTGTCGCCACCAACGTTGAAGAATTTTTGCGCCGTGCTAAAGCCATTATCCCCTACCCGATTGAGATCATTTCAGGGCAAGAAGAAGCTCGCTTGATTTTTATGGGCGTTGAGCACACGCAACCGGAAAAAGGGCGCAAGCTGGTTATCGATATCGGCGGCGGTTCCACGGAACTGGTAATTGGTGAAAAATTTGAACCGATTTTAATTGAAAGCCGTCGTATGGGCTGCGTGAGCTTTGCTCGTCACTATTTCCCTAATGAAACGATTTCCCCAGATAATTTTAATCGTGCCTATTTAGCCGCCTGCTTAAAACTGGAAAGCACCGCTACCCTGTTTAAAAAACAAGTCTGGGACGTGGCGATGGGGGCCTCCGGCACCATTAAAGCGGCACATGCGGTGATTGTAGAGATGGGCGACCGTGATGGGATTATTACCCGCGAACGCCTTGAAAAAATCAAACAAATAGCATTGAAGTACAAAACGTTTAAATCACTAGAAATTCCGGGACTTTCTTCCGATCGCAAACAGGTTTTTGTACCGGGTTTAGCTATCTTAATTGCGGTGTTTGATTCCCTCGACATCAAAGAATTACGCCTCTCAGACGGCGCCTTACGTGAAGGTGTTCTCTATGAAATGGAAGGCCGTTTTCGCCACCAAGATATTCGTCAACGCACCGCATTAAGCCTTGCCGAGCACTATAATATCGACCGTGAACAAGCCAAACGGGTTTTGAAAACCATGGAAGAGCTGTATTATCAGTGGCGCCAGCAGAACCCTAAACAGGCCAACCCACAATTAGAATCCATTTTAATTTGGGCGGTTATGCTGCACGAAGTGGGATTGAGTATTAACCATAGCGGCATGCATCGCCACTCCGCTTATATCTTACAAAACACCAACTTACCGGGGTTTAGCCAAGAGCAACAATTGCTATTAGCTACGCTGGTTCGTAATCATCGTCGAGCCATTAAATACGATGAAATACCTAAATTTAACTTGTTTAAACGCAAGCAATTTATGCCGTTGATTCAGATTTTGCGCTTATCTATCTTATTGAATAATCAGCGCCAATCGACAACAACGCCTTCGTCTATGCGCATTGAAACCGACGAAGGTCATTGGACACTTTTCTTACCTGCGCAGTATCTCGCCCACAATGCGTTAATGCTGCTCGACCTTGAAAAAGAGAGTGCCTACTGGGAAGAGGTTCCGGGCTGGAAACTCACCATTTGCGCAGAAAATGAGCCATAGGCTTATATGACTCAGAAATGAGTCTGATTTAGAAAATAGAAACAAAAAATAATGATTTGCGGTCAGTGTTGTTTTGTTCTTCTTATTCGAATTATGAACAAATTTGATATTTTTTTGGGATCAGCGACAATACTGGGTAGAAGTTTCGTCACCTCGCAGGCGAATTAATTTAAAGCGCTTCGGCGCCGAATGGTTTAAGGATTAACATGTCACAAACTGCTTTTTCAACTGATGCGGCACCAATAATCAATCCGCATTCACAAAGACTGGCGTACATCCGCCAGCAAATACTGACGTTATTCATGGAAGACGAAGAGTTTGTTCATGCTCTTGTCGAGAAAGACCAACACGTCAGTATGGATGATAAAGCATTTAGTGAAAAAATTAGTACGGTTAAAGAACTGCTTGTTGACCTCCACACTGCGGATATCGCCGATATTCTTGAAATGCTACCGTACGACGAACGTCTCGCACTGTGGCGCTTAGTCGATAACAACGAACGCGGTGAAGTGTTGGTTGAAGCCTCTGTCTCTGTTTGGGACAGCCTGATTAAAGATATGTCAGACCGAGAACTGCTGCGAGCAGTTGCCGGCTTACATGTGGACGAACAAGCGTATATCGCAGAGCACTTGCCCCGCGATACCATGCGCCGTCTCCTCACCTACTTAGACCCAAGCTTACGCAGCCGTATTCGTGAAGTTCTCCAATACGCCAAAGACAGCGTTGGGCAGATGATGGATTTCGAATTCGTCACCGTGCGTTCAAACGTCACCCTGAAAACAGTGCAACGCTATCTACGCCAACGGGGAAAAATTCCTGAAGCAACGGATAAAATTTTCGTTGTCGATAAAGATAATTATCTGCAAGGTGAATTACCCCTGACCACCATTTTGATCCAAGCGCCAGAGCGTATAGTTGCCGACGTGATGAAAACCGATACCGTCACCTTCTTACCCGATGAAAAAGGGGAAGATGCAGCGAGCGCGTTCGAACGTTACGACTTAATTTCTGCCGCGGTTGTGGACAGTAACGGCTTGCTGATGGGGCGTCTAACCGTTGAAGATATCGTTGATAATATCAGCGAAGAAAACGATAACAGCATCCGCCGTATGGGGGGGTTAAGTCCTGAAGAGGACGTATTCGCTCCTGTTGGTCAAGCGGTTAAAACCCGTTGGACATGGCTTGCCATTAACCTGTGTACCGCTTTCGTCGCTTCTCGTGTTATCGGTGTGTTCGAAGATACGATTTCACAGTTGGTTGCCCTCGCGACCTTAATGCCAATCGTAGCGGGTATCGGTGGTAATACGGGTAACCAAACTATTACGATGATTGTCCGTGCCATCGCGTTGCACCAAATTCAGAACGGTAGTTTCTCCTTCCTGATGGTCAGAGAGCTTGGAGTCGCCTTTATTAACGGGGTGGTTTGGGGCGGTATTATGGGCGTCGTCACCTACCTTCTCTATGGGGATCTCGCTATGGGTGCCGTGATGACCCTCGCGATGGTGCTCAACCTCTTGATGGCTGCCATCATGGGTGTTCTGATCCCATTAATTATGATTAAGATGGGTAAAGACCCTGCTATCGGCTCTAGCGTGATGATCACCGCAATCACTGATACTGGCGGTTTCTTTATCTTCTTAGGGTTAGCTACCCTATTCTTAGTTTAACTGCCTACCCGCGTACTTTGCCTTAAGCTAGGTACGCGGGTTTATAAAAACCTGCCATTTCCTGCAAAACCTCCTAGTCATACTAAAATAGAAATAACTGACAGATCACATCCGCGAGTATTATTTATTTAAATAGCCTTATCCACTGCAAATTAATTATATTATTTTATCTGTACCTGTTATTTACTCTATTTAATTTCACACTTAATAAATGAGTACCATTATATTTTTTGCCTTTTTTGTGATTATTTTGCACATCAAAATATACAATCGTCTGTAATTGCTAGTTTATTAATATCATATCGTGGCATTCAATTATCATTTAGAGTAGTAATTCGACCTTTTTTAACTAAATAGAATCTTATGCTTGTTTTCAAGGTGGCAGTTTACAGAATATGAAACTTTCTGCTATAAATGAAGGCACGTTAGAGATACAGAGTATTACCTTGGTTTATTTTCCCTCGTTTTATCTCTCATATCCTTTGCCAAATAATATTAATTACTTCGCTATTTAACGTACCTATTATTACAAATAACCTCATCGCGCTAATATTGAAATGTTGTGTATTTAGAAGGACAGAATTATGACATCGCAAACAACCAGCCAGCCTGCGGCCAGACCGTTAGGCAAAGAAGATTATAAAACATTGGGCTTATCCTCTTTAGGTGGCACATTAGAATTTTATGATTTCGTTATTTTCGTTTTTTACGCGAAAATTATCTCCCAACTATTTTTCCCGGGCGATAATGAATTTCTCGCATTAATGGCGACGCTGGGTCTGTTTGCTGCGGGTTATCTTGCTCGCCCATTGGGCGGCATTATCATGGCCCACTTTGGCGATAAAATCGGTCGTAAGAAAATGTTTACCTTAAGTATTTTCTTGATGGCATTCCCAACTTTTATTATTGGTTTCTTGCCAACATTTGAGACCATTGGCGCAGCTGCACCACTGTTACTGTTATTAATGCGTATCATGCAAGGAGCTGCTATCGGCGGTGAAATGCCAGGTGCATGGGTGTTTATTGCCGAACATACTCCGAAACAGCGTTATGGTTTAGGCGTGGGAACATTAACCTCAGGGATCACTGGCGGGATTTTATTAGGGTCTATCGTCGCGATTATCATTGAGCGTTCTTATACCACCCAAGAAGTACATGATTTTGCGTGGCGTATTCCGTTTATCTTAGGGGGCATTTTTGGTTTTATCTCTGTCTATCTTCGTCGTTTCTTACAAGAGACCCCGATTTTCAAAGAGATGGCAGCTAAAAAAGCATTAACCAAAGAGTTACCAGTAAAAACCGTGGTTAAATCCCATAAACAAGCTTGCATGATCACCGCTGCACTGACGTGGTCGCTGTCTACCGCTATCGTTGTCACCATTTTGATGACACCTGACGTGGTATTAAAAGGTATTTATGGCATCGATCGTAATATTGCGTTGCAAGCCAACTGCGCAGCAACTTTAACCTTAACATTAGGCTGTATTTTCTGGGGTTGGTTAGGGGATAAAACCGGAACTCGTACATCGATGACCTTGTCTTGGGGCGGATTAGCGGTTACCGCTATCTACTTCTATTCATCATTGTCATCCGATATTTCTGCGAATACCTTAACGTTTAATTACGCATTAATGGGCTTCTTCGTGGGAGCAATTGCGACAACGCCAATTATCAGTACTCGCGCATTTCCACCAGAAATTCGTTTCTCTGGATTATCCTTTGCGTATAACTTGGCGTATGCGGTATTTGGCGGGTTGACCCCAATCTTAACAGGGGCATGGTTACAGCAATCCCATATGGCACCAGCATACTATGTTGCAGGAGTTTCCTTGTTAGCCGTTGCCGTGGCGTTTATCCCTCTGTCATACAAAGGCTGGACTCGTACCGCAGAAGAGGAACGTAACCCTGCGGCAGTATTGAAAACCAGCGTCACTCAATAAAACAAATGAGAACAATTACTCGCCTGTGGCTGTAAAGTCACAGGCTTTTTTATTTTCTTACGAAAAACCGTGCTTTTATCCATAGTTCTTTTCCATTTTTTCATATTTCCTCCATTTTCTTTTGTTCCCCTCAAGCTAAACTATTAAAATACGCAACTGATTAATTTTTAATATATACCTTATTATATTCAGTTAAATTTATTGAAATGGTTCCTAACTGATTTTACTCAACCTTGAGTTAAGCGAATTACCCACCATGACGACACAGAAACGCCGTACAATTTTGACTCGCTCTGCCCTGTTTGTTGCTCTGTTAGCTGCGGCTGGCGCAACGTGGTATGCCTACCATAAAAATAACCAAAATGAAGTACCAACCACAGCCAGTGCAACCCAAGGCGGACAAGCGAAAAAAGCAGGTGGAAGACCATCACGCCCACTTGCACCCGTTCAATTTGCCACTGCCCAAGAAAAAATCGTGCCGCGTTTTCTATCTGGTTTAGGTACCGTGCAGGCCGCTAACATGGTGACGGTCACTAGCCGTGTTGAAGGCCAACTCATGAATATCTACTTCACCGAAGGGCAATCCGTCAAAGCGGGTGATTTACTCGCGCAAATTGACCCTCGCCCTTTTGAAGTGCAACTTGCCCAAGCTGAAGGTCAATTAGCCAAAGATAAAGCGACTTTAGCCAATGCTCGATTAGACTTGACCCGCTACCAAAAACTGGCGGGAACCAAAGTCATCTCCCAACAAGAGTTGGATAACCAGCGAGCTACCGTATTACAAGCCGAGGGTAGCATCAAAGTTGACCAAGCCGCCGTTGATAATGCCAAGCTGCAACTGACCTACAGTAAAATTACCGCGCCAATTTCTGGACGAATCGGTTTAAAACAAGTGGATGTGGGTAATTTTATCTCTTCAGGGACTTCCACGCCGATTGTGGTGATCACCCAAACGCAACCTGCTGACGTACTATTTGCCTTACCTGAAGGTGACATTCCTGCTATCCAACAAGCGCAAGCAGCAGGGAATAAAGTCCTGATTGAAGCGTGGGATCGCAATAATATTGCCATGATTGCACGCGGAGAGTTATTGAGTACCGATAACCAAATTGACCCAGCAACGGGCACACTGAAAATCAAAGCACGCTTTACTAACGAAGAGCAAAAACTGTTCCCGAACCAGTTTGTGAACGTCAAAATGCAGGTAGAGACCTTACAAAATGCCGTCGTGATCCCAACTGCTGCTCTGCAAATGGGCAATGAAGGTCACTATGTTTGGGTATTGAGCGACGATGATACCGTGACGAAACACATTGTGACGGTGGGCATTCAAGACAGCCAACAAGTGGTGATTGAAAGCGGTTTATCCGCTAACACCAAAGTCATTACCGATGGCGTCGATAAGCTAACAGATGGCGCGAAAGTTGAAGTGGTCAACGCTTCAAGCCTCGAAAAGAAACCGGCTTCCACAGAGAGAAAACCTCGCAATAGCGAGGAGAAAGCCTAATGCAGCCGGAAACACATAAAGGCGGTGGCCCATCCCGCCTCTTCATTCTACGCCCTGTCGCAACCACCTTATTTATGGTGGCGATTTTGCTCGCGGGGATCATCGGTTATCGGTTTTTACCTGTCTCGGCATTACCGGAAGTTGACTACCCGACTATTCAAGTTGTGACCTTATACCCCGGAGCCAGCCCCGATGTGATGACGTCGGCTATCACGGCACCGCTAGAAACGCAATTCGGTCAAATGTCCGGCTTACAACAGATGTCATCACGTAGCTCCGGTGGCGCGTCAGTGATCACCTTGATGTTCCAGCTCTCTTTGCCTCTCGATGTGGCGGAGCAAGAAGTCCAAGCGGCGATTAACTCTGCCACCAGCTTGCTGCCCTCAGATTTACCATATCCACCGATTTACAACAAAGTAAACCCTGCGGATCCGCCCGTTTTAACGCTCGCCGTTACCTCAGATGCAATGCCGTTAACGCAGGTACAAGATATTATTGAAACCCGCGTGGCACAGAAAATTTCCCAAGTGACTGGGGTGGGCTTAGTCACCTTAGCGGGGGGGCAACGCCCAGCTGTGCGCGTCAACCTTAATCCACAAGCCATGGCGGCAAAAGGATTAGACAGCGAAACCATTCGTACCGCTATCAATAATGCGAACGTCAACTCCGCAAAAGGGAGTTTTGATGGCCCAACCCGCTCTGTGACGTTATCTGCGAATGACCAGATGAAATCCCTTGAGGATTACCGCAAGTTGATTGTGGCTTTCCAAAATGGCGCACCAGTGCGTTTGGGGGATATTGCGACTATTGAACAAGGTGCTGAGAACGCCTATCTCGGTGCATGGGCCAATAGCCAACAAGCAATTGTGATTAACGTTCAGCGCCAACCGGGCGCGAACGTGATTAGCACCACGGATACTATCCGTGCTCTACTGCCCGAACTAATTGAAAGCTTACCAGCATCCGTTAACGTGGATATTTTGACCGACCGCACCAGCACCATTCGCGCTTCCGTCAATGATGTCCAATTCGAATTAATGCTCGCTATCGCCCTCGTGGTGATGGTGATTTATTTATTCCTGCGTAATGGGATTGCGACGCTGATCCCCGGCATCGCCGTGCCATTATCGTTAGTCGGCACCTTTGCCGTCATGTATTTTTGTGGTTTTTCCGTCAATAACCTCACATTGATGGCGCTAACCATCGCCACGGGATTCGTGGTGGATGACGCTATCGTGGTGATCGAAAATATCTCCCGCTATCTTGAAAAAGGGGACAAACCGGTTGTTGCCGCCTTAAAAGGTGCAGGAGAAATCGGTTTTACCATCATCTCCCTGACCTTCTCTTTGGTTGCCGTGCTGATCCCACTGCTGTTTATGGGGGATATTGTCGGGCGCCTATTCCGTGAGTTTGCGATTACGTTGGCGGTGGCAATTTTGATCTCCGCCGTGGTATCCCTCACACTCACCCCAATGATGTGTGCCCGCTTGCTTAAACCGGAATCCCAGCATAAACATAATCGCTTTGAAATCGCCTGTGAGCGTTTCTTTGAATGGATGATTGCGGGTTATGGTGTCTGGTTAAAACGGATTCTTAACCACCAATGGTTAACTCTGTGTGTCGCGTTGGGAACCTTAGTACTAACCGTGCTGCTGTATATGTGGATCCCGAAAGGGTTCTTCCCACTGCAAGATAGCGGCATTATTCAAGGTACCATTGAAAGTCGCCAATCTATTTCGTTTGCTGCAATGTCGAAGAAGCAGCAAGAAGTGGCGGGAATTATTCTGGCAGATCCGGCGGTTGAGAACGTCACCACCTATGTGGGGATCGACGGTAATAATGCCACACTGAATAACGCCCGTATTCAAATCACATTGAAGCCCCTTGATGAGCGAGATGACCGTGTGCCTACGATCATTCCTCGCTTACAACAAGCCACCAGCGGTATTACAGGGGTTAATCTTTACTTGCAGCCATCACAGGATTTAACCATTGATACGCAAGTTTCCCGTACCCCGTATCAATTCACGCTGCAAGCAGGCTCTCTGGATGAGCTCAGCACTTGGGTACCAAAATTGCAGGAAGCCTTAAATAAACAATCCGCACTCATTGATGTGAGCAGCGACTGGCAAGATAAAGGTTTAGTCGCGTATGTGAATGTGGATCGTGATACCGCGAGCCGTTTTGGTATTACCATGTCAAATATCGATAACGCGCTGTATAACGCGTTTGGTCAACGCATGATCTCCACCATTTACACCCAAGCTAACCAGTATCGCGTGATTTTAGAACACAATACCCAAACCCGTGATGGAATGGAGGCGCTCAATGATATTCGCTTAAAAGGCACTGATGGCGCCATTGTTCCGCTGAATACCCTCGTGAATATTCAAGAAGGTTATGGGCCTTTAGCGATTAATCACCTCGACCAATTCCCGTCAGTCACTTTCTCTTTCGATGTAGCGGGAGATTCTTCATTAGAAGAAGCAGTCAATGCGGTGAAACTGGCTGAAAAACAGATTGCGATGCCAAAATCGATTACCACCCAGTTCCAAGGGGCGACCCTAGCCTTTGAAGCGGCGCTGAGTAGCACCGTTTGGCTGATTTTTGCCGCGATCATCGCAATGTATATCGTGCTGGGTATTCTGTACGAAAGCTTTATTCATCCAATTACCATTTTGTCCACATTGCCGACCGCTGGCGTGGGGGCTTTGCTCGCGCTAATGATGGCGGGCAATGAGCTCGATGTTATCGCCATTATCGGGATTATCTTGCTGATAGGGATCGTGAAAAAGAACGCCATTATGATGATTGACTTTGCCCTCGCCGCAGAGCGTGAGCAAGGTTTATCTCCATATGATGCGATTTATCAGGCTTGTTTACTGCGTTTTCGCCCAATCCTGATGACTACCATGGCCGCATTGCTTGGTGCGCTCCCGCTGATGCTCAGTACCGGTGTCGGCGCAGAACTGCGCCAGCCTCTGGGAGTCTGTATGGTAGGTGGGTTGATCATGAGCCAGATTTTAACCCTGTTCACCACGCCTGTGATCTACTTGATGTTTGACCGTTTAGCCCATCGATTCAATCGTCGTGGGCACAAGGCACAGGAGTCTTAATGAAACGCTTCTTTGCTTTATTTATTAGCCGTCCGGTGGCGACCACGTTAATCAGTGTCGCCATTACCCTGTGCGGTGCATTGAGCTTTCTATTTTTACCTGTGGCGCCATTGCCACAGGTAGACTACCCTGTGATAAGAGTGACAGCGTCACTTCCAGGTGCCTCTCCTGAAACTATGGCCTCCTCCATCGCGACACCGCTTGAGCGCTCATTAGGTAGTATTGCTGGATTAAATGAGATGACCTCGAGCAGTTCGTTAGGACGAACCTCCATTACCTTAGAGTTTGATTTAACCAAAGATATCAATAATGCCGCGCGGGAAGTACAAGCAGCGTTGAATGCCGCACAAAACTTATTACCTAGCGGTATGCCAAGCCGCCCTCGTTACTATAAATCAAACCCATCTGACGCGCCGATCATGATTTTAACCCTCACATCAAAAACCCTCAGTACAGGGGAAATGTATGATGTGGCGTCTACACGCTTAGCTCAGCGTATCGCGCAAATCGATGGGGTCAGTGAAGTTGCAGTAGGGGGTGGTTCTCTTCCTGCTGTGCGTGTGGAACTCAACCCAACAGCCCTATTTAATCAAGGGGTTTCCCTTGATGCTGTGCGCTCTGCCATCAGTAGTGCTAACGTGCGCCAACCACAAGGCTATATCAATAATGACGATAATCGCTACCAAGTTCAGACTAACGACGAACTGAAAAAAGCCGCCGATTACCGTCCAATTATTGTCCATTACAGTAATGGCAATGCCGTCAAACTCAGTGATGTCGCCGTCGTAAAAGACTCTGTCCAAGATGTGCGAGCCGCAGGGATGTCCAGTGGTGAACCCGCAATTTTGATCATCATTCGCCGCGAAGCGGGTGCCAATATCATTGAAACGGTCAAACGCATTCGCGAGGAACTCCCAGAATTTAAGGATATGATCCCCGCCGCCATTGATTTACAGGTTGCCCAAGATAGAACTCCGACCATCAAAGCATCGTTGGCAGAAGTCGAACGAGCATTAATGATTGCGATTGCGCTGGTGATCCTCGTCGTATTGCTATTTTTACGTTCAGGTCGTGCCACTTTAATTCCCGCCATTGCTGTGCCTGTCTCGTTAATTGGTACTTTTACTGCCATGTATTTATGCGGGTTCAGCCTCAATAACTTGTCATTAATGGCCTTAACCGTCGCCACCGGATTTGTGGTGGATGATGCCATCGTGGTATTGGAGAACATTTCTCGGCACATTGAAAATGGTCGAAAACCGTTTATCGCGGCTGTTAAAGGGGTTTCTGAGGTTGGCTTTACCGTCGTTTCGATGAGTATTTCTTTAGTGGCGGTGTTTATTCCACTGTTACTGATGGATGGATTAGTTGGGCGATTATTCCGCGAATTTGCCATTACGCTCTCGACTGCCATCGCGATATCACTGATTATCTCCCTAACGTTAACCCCGATGATGTGCGCACATTTACTGAAAAAACGCGGCGCGGCCAATACCAAGCAACGAGGATTTGGACGCGTTCTTATTCGGTTACAAGAAAGTTACGGCGTCACGTTAAATTGGGTGTTATCTCATCGTCGCAGTGTGCTGGCGGTGCTGATTGCGGCAATTGGCTTGAATGTTTATCTGTATATTTCGATCCCTAAAGCCTTTTTCCCAGAGCAAGATACAGGACGTTTGCTGGGATTCGTTCGAGCAGACCAAAGCATCTCATTCCAGTCAATGAAGCAAAAAATGACTAGCTTTATGCAGCAAGTAAAAGCGGATCCTGCCGTGGATAGCGTCACTGGATTTACGGGCGGCAGCCGCGTCAACAGTGGCTCTATGTTTATCTCCTTAAAGCCACTGGATGAGCGCAAAGAGAGTGCTAACAGCGTGATTAACCGCTTGCGCATGAAACTGGCGAACGAACCCGGTGCCAACTTATTTATGATGCCCGTGCAAGATATTCGCGTGGGAGGACGTCAATCCGAAGCCAGCTATCAATTTACTCTGTTAGCCGACGAGCTGGATGCATTACGTTCATGGGAGCCCGCTATTCGCCGAGCGCTGGGGGATTTACCTCAGTTAACCGATGTGAACTCCGATAAAGAAGATAAAGGCGCGGAGATGGCATTAACCTATGACCGCGATTTGATGGCGCAACTGGGGATCGATGTGCGTGATGCAAACAATCTGCTCAACAACGCCTTTGGTCAACGTCAAATTTCTACCATTTATGAAGCTATGAACCAATATAAAGTGGTGATGGAAGTGGCGCCGGAATATACCCAAGACGTCAGTTCGCTGGATAAAATGTTTGTGGTGAATAAACAAGGAGAAGCGATCCCCCTCTCCTATTTTGCTCGCTGGCAGCCCGCCAATGCACCCTTAAGTGTTAACCACCAAGGGTTATCAGCCGCGTCCACCATTTCCTTTAACGTGGCAGACGGTTATACCTTAAATGATGCCATTGTGGCGGTGGAGAAAACCATGACCGCTTTAGGCGTTCCCTCGGCGGTGCGTGGCACTTTCGCCGGAACCGCCCAAGTTTTCCAAGATACCTTAAAATCTCAATTGTTTTTAATTTTAGCGGCGATTGTCACGGTCTATTTGGTACTGGGTATTTTGTATGAAAGTTATATTCACCCACTTACCATTCTGTCGACACTGCCATCCGCAGGTGTCGGTGCGTTATTAGCCTTGGAATTATTTGATACGCCATTTAGCCTCATTGCCTTAATCGGCATTATGTTGCTTATTGGTATTGTGATGAAAAACGCCATTATCATGGTGGATTTTGCTCTTCAAGCCCAACGCAATGGGAACTTATCGGCGAAAGAGGCTATTTTACGCGCGAGCCTGCTGCGTTTTAGGCCGATTTTAATGACCACCCTTGCTGCGATTTTTGGGGCGCTCCCTTTGATGCTAGGCACGGGTGATGGCGCAGAGTTACGACAACCGCTGGGGATCGCGATTGTCGGTGGTTTGGTTATGAGCCAACTGCTGACCCTATTCACCACTCCGGTGGTGTATCTCAGTTTTGATAGTTTGAGACAGCGTTTTTCACGCAAAGCGCCTTCAATGCAGGAGAAATCCCATGAAGCTTAAACTCACAAGCCTCAGCACTCGGTTATTTATCGCTATCTTTGCCACCTGTTTGCTGCTGGTGGCTATCATGCACCAAGGCGTCAGAATGGGCTTCCAGCATGGTTTTATTGACTATATTAAAGAGAATGACCAACAACGTGCTGAGCTACTCGCTTTAGCGCTTGCCGAACAATATGAGGAAGAAGAAAGTTGGCGTTTTTTGGCGGTCGATGAGCGGATGTTTTTCCGTATTTTACGCAATGTCGATAATCAGCACCAAGGGCAAGGTCATGGCGGTGGTCATAAGCGAATGCGTGGTATGTTTTGGGTTTATGACACCAAAGACAACCTGATTTGGGGGCGTGACCTCCCCCCACCGGATCAAGTCATCCGCGTGCCCGTCAAAACGAACCGAGGCGCAACCGTCGGCTGGCTAGTCGCCAGTTATGAAAGTGGGATCAGCAACCAATTAGACCAACGTTTCGATACCCAGCAGATGCACATTAGCTGGGTAATTGCAGGGTTATCGCTGTTCGTGGCGCTGCTAGTGACCCTATTTTTAGCTCGCGGCTTTTTAAAGCCCATCACCCGATTGCTGGAAGGTACTCAACAACTCGCTAAAGGTAATTTCAGTGCGCGGGTGTCTGAGGTTGGTCAAGATGAGTTGGGACAGCTGGCGAAAGACTTTAACCATCTCGCCTCTACCTTGGAAAAAAATGAGCAAATGCGCCGCGATTATATGGCGGATATTTCCCATGAATTACGTACCCCGCTCTCCGTTTTACGCGGCGAACTTGAAGCCGTGCAAGACGGTGTGCGCCAAGCAACACCTGAAACCATCAATTCCCTACTCAATGAGACTCAAACACTGATAAAACTGGTCAATGACCTGCATCAGCTTTCGTTATCCGATAGAGGCTCCTTGGTTTACCGTATGGAATCTATCGATATTATCCCGATTATTGAGATGAATTTAGGGCAAGCCAAATGGCGATTGGAAGATAGGCAGCTAGCGTTAGAAACTCAATTTTCTGCCCATTCCCATCTATTTGCTGACCCTGATCGCATCAACCAACTGTTTTATAATTTGATGGAAAACAGCCTGCGCTATACCGATCCTCACGGTAAAATTGCCGTCAACGTGAGCCAACATGACCAACAATTAGTGATCACGTGGGAAGATAGCGCACCGGGATTAAGTGTTGAACAGTGCCAGCGTCTGTTTGAACGATTTTACCGTGTGGAAGTTTCTCGTAACCGTGCGAGTGGCGGCTCAGGTTTGGGGCTGGCGATTTGCTATAATATTGTCGAAGCCCATAACGGGACTATTTCTGCGGCACCCTCTCCACTCGGTGGCGTGAAGATAACCATTCAACTTCCCATTGCGACGCAGGAGGAGCAATAGTGTCTTTGTCTGAATCCCCTTTATTGGGAGCCAATAGCGCCCATGTTCTGATTGTTGAAGACGAACCTAAACTTGGGCAGTTACTGTTTGATTATCTGCAAGCGGCTGGCTATGTTCCCGCCTTGCTGATGCGCGGTGATGAAGTCATCCCCTATGTACAAAAGCACTTTCCTGACCTGATTTTATTAGATTTGATGTTACCAGGACTCGATGGTATTTCAGTCTGTCGTGAACTGCGTAAATTCAGCGACGTTCCAGTGATTATGGTGACGGCTAAAACGGAAGAAATTGACCGTTTATTAGGGTTGGAAATTGGTGCCGATGACTACGTTTGTAAGCCCTTTAGCCCGCGAGAAGTGGTTGCCCGTGTGAAAACGATTTTGCGCCGTTGCCAAAGAGCCCCTTCTTCTGTGGGAAGCCAAGAGACTCAGCTGGTTATCGATGAAAATGCCTTCCAAGTCCGTTATGGGGATAAATTACTGGAATTGACCCCCGCAGAATTTCGTCTGCTAAAGTTTTTGTCTGATAACGCTGGTACCGTGTTTTCGCGGGATCAATTGCTGGATATTTTGTACGATGACCATCGCGTGGTTACCGACAGAACCATTGATAGCCACGTCAAAAATTTACGCCGTAAGCTCGAATCCCTGGATGACGAAAAAACCTTTATCCGCTCTATCTATGGTTTAGGCTATCGCTGGGACGACATCTAATCACAGCCAGCGTTTCTGTAACAAAATTATAACCCTGTTTTTTGCATGGGAAATTTGGCATTCCCCTCATTTAGCGTTAAAATCCCCACCCTCGAATTTTTACACCAAGCCATCCGGCTTGGTGCTGACCTGACATCAGACTGAGAACTAACATGTTTACACCAGAATTATTATCCCCAGCAGGTTCCTTGAAGAACATGCGCTATGCTTTCGCTTACGGTGCCGATGCGGTTTACGCCGGTCAACCTCGTTATAGCTTACGCGTGCGCAATAACGAATTTAACCATGAGAATCTCGCTAAAGGGATCAATGAAGCCCATGAGCTGGGTAAAAAATTCTATGTGGTCGTCAATATCGCGCCACATAACGCCAAGTTAAAAACCTTTATTCGTGACCTCACTCCCGTGATTGAAATGGGCCCCGATGCACTGATTATGTCCGACCCCGGTCTGATTATGATGGTGCGTGAAGCCTTCCCGGAGATGGATATTCACTTATCGGTTCAAGCTAACGCCGTCAACTGGGCTTCCGTGAAATTCTGGAAACAAATGGGATTAACTCGCGTGATTTTATCCCGAGAATTATCGTTGGAAGAGATCGCTGAAATCCGCCAGCAAGTGCCTGAAATTGAGCTGGAAGTCTTTGTACACGGCGCGTTATGTATGGCGTATTCCGGTCGCTGCCTGCTATCTGGTTATATTAATAAGCGTGACCCGAACCAAGGTACCTGTACTAACGCGTGTCGCTGGGAATATAAAGTTCAGGAAGGTAAAGAAGACGATGTGGGTAACATCGTGCATGTCCATGAGCCAATCCCAGTTAAAAACGTAGCGCCAACACTCGGTGAAGGTGCGCCAACTGATAAAGTTTACATGATTGAAGAAGCGATGCGTCCGGGCGAATACATGACAGCCTTTGAAGACGAACACGGCACTTACATCATGAACTCAAAAGATTTACGCGCCATCGAGCACGTTGAAACGCTGACAAAAATGGGCGTTCATTCACTGAAAATCGAAGGCCGTACTAAATCATTCTATTATTGTGCTCGTACTGCCCAAGTCTATCGCCGCGCCATTGATGATGCAGTAGCGGGTAAGCCATTTGACCCAACCCTGCTTTCTACCCTTGAAGGGTTAGCACACCGCGGTTATACCGAAGGTTTCTTACGTCGTCATACCCATGATGCCTACCAAACCTATGAATATGGCTATTCCGTTTCAGATACCCAGCAATTTGTCGGTGAGTTTACAGGTAACCGAGTGAATGGCTTAGCGGAAGTCGATGTGAAGAACAAATTTAGTGTCGGTGATAGCTTAGAGTTAATGACACCGTCAGGTAATATCGTCTTCACTCTGGATGCATTAACTAACCGCAAAGGTGAATCTGTTGATGTGGCTCCTGGCAATGGGCATGTGGTTTATCTGCCGATCCCCGAAGATGTGGATGTAAATTTTGGCTTGTTGATCCGTAATCTTGCGGGAACGACGACTCGAGACCCGCATCAAGCCCAAGAAGAAAAAGCGTAAAAGCGGAAACTACCGAGCATTCCATTAGCTTATTGCTAAACACGTTTTACTAAATAGAAGCCCATGGTCGATGACTATGGGTTTTTTCTTAGGTATTCGTGTAAAAAACGGTCATTTTATGCTTTATTTTAGTTGAGAATCATTCTCGTTATTGACAGTTTCGTTAAAAAGTGCACTCAATATCCAAATTTATGCAACAGATCACATCAATTGGTTATTCTATATCGTATAGTCACTGTCGAAAACGAAGAACTAGAAAGTCATAAATTAAGACTAGGAACCACCTCCTTGGCTGGCTCAATCTCCCTTGAGCTAGCCATTTCTTTTTTCTAGCTCCCCAAATTCTTACCACCAGCGATGAAAATGGTGTACAGGTCCAAAACCACTGCCAACTTCTAAACTATCCGCTTGCTCCAACGCCCCTTGCAAATAGGCTTTTGCTTCCACAACCGTTTGTTGCCAATTCGCAAAACGCGGTCTCAGTGCGGCTAACGCTGCTGATAATGTACATCCTGTACCATGGGTATTTTTGGTATCGATACGCACCGACGTAAAACGCCACTCGCCTTCTGGGGTGATCAACCAATCAGGGCTTTGAGAATCGATTAAGTGCCCACCTTTCATCAAGACACTTTGGCAACCCAATTGCAGTAAACGTTGTCCTTGCTCACGCATTTGTTCTTCAGTTTGTGCCATTTGCTCATCAAGTAATACAGCTGCTTCCGGCAAATTTGGCGTGATCAGCGAAACCATGGGTAAAAGCTCGCGTCTTAGGGTCTCTACCGCGTCTGGTAATAATAGCGGGTCTCCACTTTTGGCTACCATCACCGTATCGAGTACCACATAAGGTACGGGTGTTTTTTTCAACGCATTGGCGACCACTTGGACATTATCGCGATTAGATAACATACCGATTTTCGCGGCATCAATACGGACATCACTTAAAACAGAGTTCAATTGGGCCGCAACAAAGTCTGAAGGGATATTATGGATGGCTTGAACACCTTGCGTATTTTGTGCCACCAGCGCAGTCATCACACTGGTTCCATACGCACCGAGTGCGGAAAATGTTTTCAGGTCTGCTTGAATACCGGCTCCGCCTGATGGATCCGTTCCCGCAATCGTTAATGCATTCACTCTCATTAATGCCCCTCCATTGTCTTCAGAAAAATAATTGCCTTCAGAAAAATAATTGCCTTCAGAAAGATAATTGACCTTAGTCATATTGCGCTTATTGCATCTTTTTAACTTAATAAAAATCATTAAGTTAATTAAATAACGTCCTTAAATGAATTGTCTCATACACAATGCTAATTACTAGCAGATTATCCATTGACCTCAATAATTAAATGCGATTGATTTTCATCAAAAACAACGAGTTTAATTTGTATTTGAAAATCATCATGTTGCATGATGAATATTCATTGAAATATCTATTTTTGCTATGAATATCGAATTGATTTCTTACAGCAAATTACGATCCCAATAAGTCATTATCCTAATTTAACCATTTATTGCTGTCCTATTTAGCTTATCTTTATTAAAATAATTCACACTACAATTATTACAATTGCGATAATGATGTCATCATTGTCAATGTCTATCATGACTCATCTATCAGATAACACTAGATTGGATCCACAATGAGAGTTAATAAAAACATACAGTTGGTTGTAGGCGCATCGGCAATTCTGAGCGCTTCAATCTGCATGTCATCACCTGCGTTGGCTGAAGAGCAGTCAGTCGGTTTATGGGATAAATTCACCAATAATGTCAGTACCACTTGGGATTCTGACAAATATGAGCTGTATATCCCGTTCTTCACATGGCATAACCGTCTTATGTACGATAAAGAAAAAACAGATACCTATAATGAAGAGCCATGGGGCTTTGGTATCGGTAAATATCGTTATGATGAAGATAATGACTGGCATGCGCTCTACGCGATGGCATTTATGGATTCCCATAATAAAGTCGAGCCAATCGTAGGTTATGGTTTCCAAAAAATGTGGATCCCAGGTGACCTTGATGGCTTCCGTATGGGAGCAGGTTTCACATTAGGTATCACCGCGCGTGAAGAATATAGCTATATTCCACTCCCTGCGCCCCTGCCTTTAGTTTCTATTGAATATGATAAGCTTTCTGTTCAAGCGACCTATATTCCAGGAACATACAATAACGGTAACGTCCTGTTTGCTTGGTTACGTTGGCAGTGGTAAGCGCTTGAGCTTACGCTCATCTCGCTAGAAACTGATTTAGCAGAACTGATTTAACAGAAAATAAGCGCATAAAAAAACCGGTAGATTAAGCATCTTACCGGTTTTTTGTTTTTTATTTATCAAGACTTTTTACTTATGCAGCCTTGCTCTCTACACCTTGTTTTTTGGCACCTGAGAATTGATAACCAACCCACAGAACCGCGACCCAGAGAGGCATAATCAGTACAGAAACGCGTAACCCATCCATTGTCAGAATAATAATCAAGATCAGCGACAAGAACGCTAAACATAGATAGTTACCAAACGGATACCAAATACTCTTAAACTTCGTTTCAATGCCCTGTTTATTCATCGCGGCTCTAAACTTCAAGTTAGAAACACAAATCATAATCCAGTTTAGCACCAGCGTTGTTACCACTAAGGACATCAGTAATTCAAACGCCTTGCCTTCCATCACAAAGTTAATCAAGATCCCGCCAGAAGTCGCGATACCTGAAATAATTAGCGCCATTACAGGCACGCCGCCTTTATTCACTTTTGCCATAAAGCGCGGTGCGTTACCTTGTTGTGCTAAACCATACAGCATGCGGCTAGTACAGTAAGCACCACTGTTATAAACCGACAGCGCAGCAATCAAAATCACCACGTTCAATGCGTTGGCAACAAGCAAGTCACCCAACTCATGGAAAATCAGTACGAATGGGCTAGTTTTACCATCCAGTTGTACCCATGGATACAGCGCCAGTAATACCGCCAATGAGCCGATATAGAATATTAAGATACGGTAAACTACTTGGTTGATGGCTTTTGGAATGCTTTTATCTGGATCTTCCGCTTCTGCTGCGGTGATCCCGACTAACTCCAGTCCACCAAATGAGAACATAATAATCGCCAGCGCAACCAATAGCCCGTTATAGCCTTTGGCAAAGAAGCCGCCGTATTCCCACAAGTTACTCACTTTGGCTTGAGGGCCGCCATGGCCACTAAACAGCAAGTAACAGCCAAATAAAATCATCGCGATAACCGCAACAACTTTGATCAGCGCAAACCAAAACTCTGTTTCCCCGTAGGAGCGAACGTTAATCAGGTTAATCGCATTAACTGCAATAAAAAACACCAGCGCCGAAACCCAAATAGGTAACTCAGGCCACCAATGCTGCATATATTTACCCGCCGCAGTCAGTTCAGTCATCCCCACGAGGATAAACATCACCCAGTAGTTCCAACCCGAGAGGAATCCGGCAAAACCGCCCCAATATTTGAATGCGAAATGGCTAAATGACCCTGCAACAGGCTCTTGAACAATCATTTCACCTAACTGACGCATGATCAGAAAAGCGATAAATCCACACAATGCATACCCGAGTAATACCGACGGACCTGCCATTTGGATAGTGGTTGCTATCCCTAAAAATAGCCCTGTACCGACAGCGCCCCCCAAGGCAATTAACTGAATATGCCTGTTTTTCAATCCGCGCTTTAACGTCTGTTGCGCCATATCTTTACCCTTCGTCCTCTAGCTTTTTGTTATCGTCCACAGTTGTGATAATCACGCAAGTTTATTTGAATTTTTGCATGAACTCCACTCGCAATTACACCACTGTAAAGCTGGCTTTCTGCCTGTCTTCTAATGTTTCCAAATAATGACAAACTAATATCCAGTAAGACGTTGCAAAATGCAAACTCAAAATGGTAACAAACCCGTCACGCGGCAAACGCCGAGTTGAAAGTCATCCCCACCCTGATCGCAGAGATTATTCATCGCTAAGAGGTATAAAAAAGCACAAATAATTACAATGCTGATGATTAATAGCATATTTCGCATAGATAATGGGGTTCTTAATAGTCACATCATCTGGCAATATTAATCGATATTACCGTCTTTAGTTGCGTAAAATGGGCTATTCATCGTTTTTAGGAAAACAATTGTTTATTTTTGCAGCTCTTGATAAATAACTGGCTATTGTTGTGTGATTTTTATACATAAATCAGTAATACCGCACAACCAACCTTTGTCATGGTGAAATGAAGTTGTGTATACTTCAGTTACCGTAAAATAAGAATGAATTTGAGATGGCACAAGATAACCACGTAGCACTTGTTAATGCTCTAAGTAAATGGATTGAAGAGCATTTAGGTCGAGTCATCCACTTGGAAGAACTCGCTGCCTATTCTGGGTATTCCCTTTGGCATATGCAAAAAATCTTTAAGGAAGTCACAGGGATCTCCTTAGGAAAATATATCCGTCAACGTCGACTGGCTGGCGCCGTAAATTTATTAAGAAATAGCAGCCAAAGCATTTTTGATATTGCGTTAGATTTTGGCTTCGGCTCGCAATCTCACTTTACCTATATGTTCCGCAAAGAATATGGCATTACACCGTTTGATTTCCGTCAAAATGACCAAATTCATTTGGATGTAAAAGAGCCATTACACCTAACCCCGGATGATGAGTGAATTTGTTTTACGCGCATTAACCTGCATTTTTTCAGTTTTAATGCGATAAAACATGGGCATTCTCATCCTTTTTACTGAGCAACTTATTCGTTGCCCTCTTAGATAATTTACATTCTCGATAATCAGAGTAAGGTACGTGTAAAAGTTCTATTTTAGGAGGCATTGATGTCAATCAAACTGGTCGCCATTGATTTAGATGGCACGTTACTCAATTCGCAGCACCAAATTTCTCCCGCAGTGAAAGAAGCCATTACCCGCGCGCACAAACAAGGTGTGCGAATTGTCCTTGCCTCAGGTCGCCCCTATTCTGGCATTTTACCTTACCTTCAAGAACTTGGATTAGATACTGCCAGCAACTACTGCATCAGTAACAATGGCAGCGTGATCCATCAAGCCAATGATGGCAGCCACCTGTATGAAAATCTGTTAGATTTTGAAGATTATCAATATTTTGCTGATCTGGCTAACAACGTGGGGGTCCATATGCACGCCCTTGCGGATAACACCATGTTCACCGCTAATCGCCATATTAGCCGCTATACCATTCATGATGCCTATTTCACCAATACACCTCTGGTTTATTGCCCCGTTAACGAAATGGATAGCTCGCTCAGTTTTACCAAAATCATGATTATTGACCATCCTGAGAAACTGGATGTGGGTATTAGCTATATTCCTGAAAATACCTTTGAAAACTATTCGCTAATCAAAACCAGCCCTTATTTCCTCGAAGTTTCGAATAAGGATGCAAGCAAAGGCTCTGCGCTGAAAGTGTTATGTGAAAAATTATCCCTCACGCCAGACAAAGTCATGAGCATCGGTGACCAAAATAATGATGTTGCCATGCTACAGTATTCGAGTGTTTCGGTTGCAATGGGAAATGCTGCACCACATATTCGTGAAATAGTAAAATTTGTCACCGACACCAACGATTGTGATGGCGTTGCTGTCGCAATAAACAAATTTATTATCTAGTGGTCAGCTAATTTAGAGCTCAAGTCTCTAGACCAAAATACAATTTAACGGGATATGCCTAGACATCCCCATTCTGGCATATCCATCTCCTGTGCTTCTCTTAGAGTTATTTTATCCTTTACCTTACTTACCCTTCCAAATTTGATACTATCTGCCTCTTTTAAAAAATTGTCATTCATCTATAAGTACAATAAAACCCACATCACTAACAGGTAGTAAAATGTTTTCGACTAAAGATATGTTAATTCTGGGGATGATGGTATTCGCCTTATTTCTAGGCGCGGGAAATATCATCTTTCCACCGATGGCTGGCTATCAATCAGGGACAGACTGGTTTGATACCTCATTAGGCTTTCTGATCACCGGTGTTCTGTTACCTTTCCTAACCTTGGTAACGGTTGCAGTAAAAGGGCGTGGTGAAAAGCTGTCTGTTGATTTACCCAAATGGGTTGCCGTCATTTTTTGGGTTGCACTCTACTTAATCGTCGGCTCCACATTTGCGATGCCAAGGGTAACGAATACCGCGTTTGAAATGGGCTTCTTACCATTAGGCTTTGTTGAAAAAAGTACACTCTCGCATCTCACTTTCGCACTCATTTTTAACTTTACCTCGATGTTCTTCATGTTGAAGCAAGGCACCATGATCAGCGCGATTGGTAAATTTATGACTCCAGCGTTACTTATTTTGTTAGTGGTTGTGGGAATTGCCGTGGTCATTAACCCGCTTTCTGACATGAATCCGCCTGTTAAACAGTATGCTGAGTTTGCCTTCTTTGGCGGCGTGATTGATGGCTATCAAACTATGGATGTACTGTCTGCGATGGCGTTTGGTGGGATTGTGGCGCGCGCATTAGCATCGAAACAGATCACTGAACCTCGCCAAGTCGCGACCATCACGATTAAAGCAGGATTAATTTCAGTAAGCTTACTCGCCGCACTGTATATTTGCCTGTTCTATTTAGGGGCGACCAGTGAACAAGTGGCGAATACAGCCACCAACGGCGGACAAATCTTCTCTCGATACGTCGATGTCCTGTTTGGTTCAGTCGGTACGTGGATCATGTGCGGAATTGTATTACTGGCAAGCATGACCACGTTAGTGGGTGTGACCAGCGCCTGTGCGGATTACTTTGCGACTTTCCATCACCGTTTAGGTTATCGCTTCTGGGTGGTTTTCTTCACAATGCTGACCACCGTCGTTTCCACGTTTGGTCTCGACACTTTATTGCGTGTCACCATTCCAGCGCTGCTGATGATTTACCCTTCATCCGTCACTATCGTATTCCTGCAATTTGCGCGTAAGTTTATGGCTGCTCCTCGAGTCACTTATGGGATCACCATTGCTGTCGTGGTTCTGATGAGTTTGTTTGATACGCTCAATAATATGAAACTGCTTAATGAGACGGTAAAAGCAAACCTGATCACCTACTTACCACTGTTTGAGCAAGGTATGGGTTGGTTAATCCCTGGAATTATCGCGTTTATTATCTCGATGTTTATCGGCAAATTGATCGCGAAAAACGAGCCTGTCGCTGAGCAAAACTTAGCTTAATCTTGATATTAAAAAGCCGAATGTTGGCATATCGCTGACATTCGGCTTTTCTTTTTTAGCATGAGCACGCTCCCCCCAAAATTTAACTCAGCGCCTTGTGGCAATAAAACAAGTGATTGACCCTATGGTTACCATCAAGACACCTTGCCAGAAACCCAGCGTTAATGCGGTGCTCAATAACATTGAAGAGAATGCCGTAGAGATCACTGGAGTGAAATAGGACAATGTCCCAAGAAAAGCCACATTGCCTTTGATGATTGCCACAGTCCAAAGCGCATTTGCCCCACCGGTTGCAATGGCGGTGACAAATAACAAACTGACACTATTCACATTGATATTAAATGGCGCTGGCGTCGAGAAGATAAATAAGATCCACAATCCGACCGATGTCATGATAAAAAACAGCACCATACCATTGCAGCCATTCGACATTCGTTTCGTAATATTGCTATAAAAAGCCCACAGCAGTGCACCAACAAAGGCTAAAGCGTAGCTAAGCGGGTTGCTTTGAATATTTGAAAGGATCGCATTCAGGGACAAAGGTTGATCACCGGAGATAACCCACAATAAACCCGCAAACGCTAAAATAAGCCCGATAATCAGTAATAGGCTAAAACGCTGTCGGTTAAACAAAACCGCTAACGCAATTGTGAAGCTCGGCCACAAGTAATTTACCATACCAAGCTCAATGGCCTGCTGGCGGTTATTGGCAAGCCCTACGGCTAAAATAAAGCAGATTTCATAGCTAACAAATAGAAATGCCCCCCAGAACAAATAACGTCTAGGGAAAAGATGAATTTTCGGTAATCCCATTACAACAACCAAAACCAGGCTGCCTATGGAATAGATCAGTGCCGCACCACCAATAGGGCCAAAGTTTTCGCTCGTACTGCGAACAAGGCCTACCATCGTGCTCCACAATAAAATGGATACGACCCCGTAAAATGTTGCTGCATATCGTCCGAGTTTCATCTTCCTGATCAACACCTTATTTCATATTTATCTTGGTTATTATTTTCCTCCAAAACCTTACGCTCTAAAGGCAATAAAGCAAGTTTTTTATATTTATTGACCAGAGAATGAAGAATAAAAAAGGCGCCTAGAAACAAATCTAAGCGCCTTCTATTTTCTTTCAACTGTGGTCAATTGCAGCCAACAGCGATCAGCGGCTGCAAAACTAATGGGCTTCGTTCTTAACCCACTGCTCAACTGACTCTTTTTCCCAAATTCCTTCATTGAGCTGTTTTTTCAGCTCTGGATGTTCATTAATATCAAATGTTGGAATTTTTCCAGCACCTAACTGCTGGTTGTAATCTTTCGCGAGTTTGAATGCCACACCGGACAACAAGAGGATGGCAATCAAGTTGGTAATTGCCATTAAGCCCATCGAAACATCTGCAAGCTTCCAAATCAGTGGCATTTCACCGAGTGCCCCGAACATCACCATCCCCAATGTTGCTAAGCGGAAAATAAACAGCCCGGCTGTATGGTTATTTTCCAAGAAAATCATATTGCTTTCTGCATAAGCATAGTTGGCAATGATTGATGTAAAGGCAAAGAAGAAAATTGCAATCGCAACGAAGATACTCCCCCAACTGCCCACCGCAGAAGATAAAGCTAGCTGAGTCAGCTCAATACCATTGATTTTACCCACTGGACCATCTAACACGCCAGAAGCCAAAATAATAATGGCTGTAGCGCTACAGATCACAATGGTATCCATGAATACACCCAACATTTGCACGTAGCCTTGGGAAGCTGGATGCGGTGGATAAGGTGACGCAGACGCCGCGGCATTTGGTGCAGAACCCATTCCGGCTTCATTCGAGAATAATCCGCGCTGAATGCCTTGCGTCATCGCTTGAGCGATACCATAACCAATGGCGCCGCCTGCGGCTTCCTGTAAACCAAAGGCGCTACGGAAAATCAGCATAAAGACATCAGGTAAACGCTCAATATTTTGACCAACTACCCAGAAAGCCAACACTAAATAAGCAACAGCCATGATTGGCACAACAAATTCGGCAACTTTAGCAATTGATCTTAATCCACCAAAAATAATGGTGCCACTGAGGATCACTAAGGCGATTCCAACATAGAGTGGGTTAAAATCAAATGCCACAGCAGTTGCTTGTGCAATGGAGTTCGCTTGAACTGCATTAAAAACCAAACCAAATGCAATGATTAAAAAGATAGAGAACAGTACACCCATCCAGCGTTGTTTTAAGCCTTTCTCCATATAATAAGAAGGCCCGCCGCGATAGTTACCTTGGTCATCTTTGGTTTTATAAAGCTGCGCTAATGTGCATTCAACAAATGACGTTGCCATTCCTAGTAATGCAACGACCCACATCCAGAATATAGCGCCGGGGCCACCTGCCGTAATCGCGATAGCAACACCCGTTAGATTTCCAGTACCGACTCGAGCCGCTAGGCTGGTACATAATGCTTGGAATGAAGAAATACCTGAACTGTCCGATTGAGTGCTATTTTTCAGTACTCCGAACATGTGACCAAAATGCCTGAACTGAATAAATTTAGATCGTATTGTAAAATATAAACCGGCTCCCAGTAATAAATAAATTAATAACGAGCCCCAAATAAGATTGCTGATTGAGTTTATAAATTCTATCAAATTATGCTCCTTTTATTATATCCACTAATAGAGGTATTAGTTGGTGAGTTATTTAGCTCCATATTATTTAAGTAATTAAAAACATAAAAATATAAACCATGATGGTTCATCATGAATAATCAATGTTATTAAACAAGACCCATGAATTATATTTTTTTTACTTTCTCTGTAAATTTTTTTCTGGCTATCAGCCTATTTAATACTTAAGACAGCGAACAATCATGCAAGCCAGAATAAAAAAATGAAATTAAATAACTGTTAAAACAAAATGATACGGCTTCATTGGCTACTTTAAGAACAATCTCAATCAATTGATTAAAAACATGCCAATTTTTAACCAGAATTTACAGTTATAAGTAAAAAAGCATTAAATTTAATTAACTGAAAGCGTATTTAATTAAAATAATATTTCCGTACTTTTTAAATTGAAGAACTAATTGATGGCTTTTAATTATTACTCTTTTGAATAACCATTCAAGATAAATATTAAATATAGTTTGATACGTCTTTACTGAATTATATTTACTTATTTTAAATCTACCGATTAGACCTATTTCAGATCAAAATAATCATTTTGCAATCATCATAATAAGATTATTGCTAATGTTTTATGATACCAATACACTTATCGCTAATTTGCTTTCTACATCAAAGGGTAATATATGGAAATCCACATCAAAGTTTCTGACGATTTAGTCTCAACGCTCTCTGAAAAATCCTATGACGCGTTCACTGCTGAATTGCACGCCAGAGTTTTAGAAGTATACCCAGGTAGTAACCTTTTCATTACACATGACAGTGGTGCAACCACCTTCAATACCAAAGGCTTCCATGATGATAAAGAAGCGCATATCGTTCTTCATGAACTGGTTGAAGATGTTTTCCGTCATGGTCACTGGTTAAAAGCATAATACTCTAGCCCTATTTTCCAGCCTCTCGCGATAACCGCTAGGCTGGAACTCATCGCTCTCACCCTTCTCCCTATTTCAAACCCTGATCAAGATCATAGTTAATGATGATGTTAATCAACTTTGTATAAAAGTCCTTTTCTTTTAAGCGCTATATGATAATGTATATAACGAATTTTCATTTACATTGCTTTTGCTAATTTATAGCAGCCAGTATCTATTACTGGCTTTTTTTATGGGAAAAATTTAGGCGAACGCCTGAATTGAGAACTCTGATATGCCGTCAATCTCGTAGAGAAAACTACTGCGATTTTTCACACAATGACACAATGGCAGTGCGTAGTTCCGGTGTATCACTGGTGATCAATTGATGATGCTCAGAGAATTTTCCACCTTGTACACTGACGCTAGCAACAAACGGTAATTTCTCACTTTGCTCACGGGTTTGATAAAAACCACAGACTCGGTAACTTTCACCTTCTTTGAATTCGCTTTTCAGAACAATTTTGACATCATCAAAAGTCAAAGGGCTTCCTGAACTTAACTTGTTCTCGATAAGCTTTTCAGCTTGCTTGGTGACATCACTATCACCGATTGTTGTATAAAACTGATAAGCAAATACGCCTAACGCCAATAAAATCACTATCAGTAGCTTGCTTTTTATACGTTTCAATCTCAAATCCTTCTCATACTACACTTATGGGCTTATCGATTATGTTAACACCTTTACCCTGTCAATAATAAGTATCTCGATATTCATGCCGCACAAAAAGCTCCATCTAATTGACAAAATAAAAATGAATTTATTTTACATTTAAAACTTTATGATTTATATAATATTGACTTTCATCCTTTATAATACGACCATAATTTATTTAACAAATATTTATCAGTGTGAAGAAATAATGAATGACTGTGTTTGAAATATGAAACTCTCCTGTATTTATGTAAATCAGATTGAAATAAAAAACCACAATGACAAACTGATAATAAATAAAGAGGAGAATCAAAATGAAAAGTTTAAAATCACTTATTTTAATCGGTAGTTTATTAGCGGTGAGTTTCTCTACATTTGCTTATCATGGTAATGGTTATCACCGAAATGGCAATGGAAGTTGGTGTAATGGATCTAACCAAGCTCAGTATGATAGACCATGCGATGGTAACTACCGTGGGCAATACATGGGGCGCCATCAAGGCATGATACAATACTCTACAGCTGTACAAACCACTCAACCAGAAGAGGCGTTAAAGAAAATTACAGCGGAAGTGCCAAAAGGTGAGAATAACAAAAAATACATGGTGAAAGTGGCAGTGGTTGAAATCTCACCAAGCTTAGCCACACAGGAAGTCCAATAAATTTTACTCTGTATAATAATAGCCAGTAATATCTTTAATAATGCTGGCTATTACGTATTAACTAAAAATTAGCTATTTATACCTATTGGTAAATATCCTTGCCATAATGCTTGATATTTATTTCCATTCTTATTTTTATTTAGATGAATATAATATTCACCAATTTTTTGTAGCAATAAACAATCATCGACATCTTTTAAATTATCTTTATGCTGTTGCTGGCTATTAACTAAAAGTTGGCTAATTGCTTTTTGTTTAGCTTCTTGGGCATTTTTTGCCACAAACAGATCAAACTCATGCAGCTCTGCAAGTGTAGATGAAATATATCCGCCTACATTGATAAAATAGAGTTTGTATTCACTGTCTGATGGTTCTTTGCTCAAACTGATGTCGAATCCATCTGCCCAATTGATATCTGCATACCCATCCACATGGATTTTATCTTTATCCCCAAACCAAGCATCTCGCAATAATGGCCAAGCTTCTTCTGGCGTGTTGACTGCGGCAAACTGCACATCATGTACTTCAATATTGGATTTTCCGGCATTACCACCAACATAAAACATAAATAGCTTCATTATTATCTCTCTGTGATTAGTTATCGCTGTATATTTTAATACATAACCATATCAATTCAACGTGCAATAATTAACATTATTGCAAAAAATAACAATTAAACTAAATTACTATTTAAAATCAAATAATTATATAAATTTAAAAATTAACCCCATCTAAAACCACTCCTTACAAACATAACAAAATGAATAAAAAATCACTTTAACTATATATTTATTTACAACTGAATTATTTCTAGTAATCTAATCACACAAAATAAATATATTTCAGGGACTCATTATGGATCGTCGTTCATTTCTAAAATCAACCTCACTTGTTGCTGGTGGCTTAGCACTAAATTCAGTTTTAAATCAAGCAAGTGCAAATACTAAAGCCCTCGTCAAACCGAATGCTCAACATCCGTTATTACTCAATTTCAATGAGAACTCATTGGGAATGTCACCTAATGCACAAAAAGCGGTCATCGAAGCCTTACCAGGTTCATTCCGTTATCCTGATGATGCACGCTCCGAGCTTATCGGCAATATTGGTACACTGCATAGCCTAGACAGCAAGAATGTGACCCTCGGAAATGGTTCGTCAGAAACCATTCAGGCGGCTGTCGCCATGCTCGCAAATAAGGCAAGAAAAGAAGGCATAAAAATTCAGCTTGTCACCCCAGATCCTACATTTAACTATGCTGAACTCTATGCGCTACCACTCGGTGTAGAAATTACTAAAGTTCCATTAAAATCAGATTTGAGTTTTGACCTGAAAAAAATGGAGCAAATCGCCAATGATTTCGACGGTTTATCCATTATCTATATCTGTAATCCAAATAACCCAACGGCAATGATAACGCCACATACTCCGCTCGATAGCTGGATGAAAAAAGTTTCAGACAAACAGTTTTTTATTGTTGATGAAGCCTACGCCGAGTTTGTTGAAGAGCCACAATTTGTGAGCGCAATCGAATTAGTCAAAGCAGGACAAAAAAACCTGATCGTGACACGGACTTTCTCGAAGATTTACGCATTAGCAGGCTTGCGAGTGGGATACGGTATTGCTACCCCAGAAATCATTGAAGCAGTCGATGAGTTTATCTCGATTGATAACACCAATACTGCGGGTGCAGTCGCTGCCATTGCTTCATTGAAAGATAAGAAATTCTTAGAATATAGCCTTAAATCTAACAATCTTTCGCGTAAAATCGTTGAAACTGCGCTCAATGAATTAGGCTTAGAATATGCGCCATCACAAGCTAACTTTATTTTCCACAAAGTAAAAGGCGATGTGAAAACCTATAAACAGCGCATGAAAGAGGCCAATATTATGGTTGGCAGAGAGTTTCCACCTGTTATGGGCTGGAACCGTTTAACCTTAGGTACCCCACAAGAAATGGAACAGTTCGTTGCGGTACTTAAAGAATTTCGTCAAAAAGGTTGGGTGTAAGTAAAAATCCCCTTCTTTACCAAGCATCTTCTACCCTACCATTCTCTATAAAGTAGAAGATGCTGGTAACTAAAAAGGCCCTTTAAAAATAAAAAATGCGCCTGCAAAAATAAGAATAAAGCCAATAATATGGTTTATTGTAAAGCTCTCACCTAGATAAAGCACAGAGAACCCAGCAAATACGCATAACGTAATCACTTCCTGCATCGTTTTCAATTCAGCAGCGCTGTAATATTGATGCCCTAAGCGATTTGCAGGTACCGCGAAACAGTATTCTACAAATGCAATTAACCAACTAAAGAATATGACAATATATAATGGCTTATTCGTAAATTTTAGATGCCCATACCAAGCGAACATCATAAATACATTGGAAATAACCAATAAGATGACAGGATAAAATTTTGCTAGCATGATAAGCCAATGGCAAGTTCAAATATGCATATATTATGCGAATAACTCCCCCTAAATTCAACCATCTTCCCATTCTTGTTCATTATTACTCTCACGTATAACCAACTAAATATCTTGCATTTTTTCCCAGCAGGAAAATAAATCGTACTTACTGGTACATTTTATTATTTACTTTAATCTCACCGCGACTACAATGAACTCAATTAATGTATTTAGAGGTACACTTTATGACGGATTTTATCATTGCAAATCAAAAGGCATGGGATAAACAAGCTGCATCTCAACAACCTTGGTCTACTCCGGTTGACTGCCAAACAATTGAAGAAGCAAAAAGAGGTAATTGGGAAATTCATCTAACGCCAACCCCATTAAATAAAGCTTGGCTTGGTAACGTAAAAGGGAAAAAAATTCTCTGTTTAGCTTCTGCCGGTGGACAGCAAGCGCCTGTCCTGGCCGCTGCGGGTGCCATCGTGACAGTATTTGATTTGTCAGAAAAACAGTTAGAGCAGGACAGCATGGTGGCTAAGCGGGATAATTTAACATTGACGACAATTCAAGGAGATATGCGTCATCTCCCTATGTTTGAAGACAATTCATTTGATATTATTTTTCACCCAATTTCAAACTTATATATTCCTGATGTTAATCCTGTATGGCAAGAATGCTTTCGGGTACTTAAACCGCAAGGTCGATTGCTCTCAAGTTTTTTTAACCCTGTCGTATTTATTGATGATAGAGAAAAAAGTTCTGCTGAAAATACCATTATTCGACCTCGATATACTATGCCATTTTCAGAATTAGATCATTTATCTCAAGAACAAATGGCGTTAAAACAAGCGAAGCAAGAAGCATTTGTTTTTGGTCATTCACTGACTGACTTAATTGGTGGGCAAATACAGGCGGGCTTTAACATTGCAGGTTTTCAAGAAGATTGGCAGCCGAATCCTCGTTTTGTTATCGATAATTTCTTACCGACATTCCTAGCGACACTGGCAATAAAACCATAAGATCATAAGGCAGAGTTGATAATACAAAGACTAGTCTGCCTTTTAATTATTATGATTTATGACTATCGATTGCAATAACGTTCCCAGATCGGGTCAAATTGTTCAACGGGGACAATGTCATCAACTTTTTCAACCAGTGGAATAGATACCACTGTTTTACCATCTTTGTTTTTATGTAAACGAACAATGAATCGTTTATATCCGTAAGGTAAACCATCTTCAAACCCAAAAACTTCACCACAATAGTAGCCAGTCTCATCGCCCTCTTCATTCTGATTCAGGACATGATATTTCACATTTTTGTATGTTGCGGCTGATGGATATACCAGAAAGTCTTCAACGGCGCTTTTGACTTTACTCTCCGCGTCTATCTCAGTATCTGAAGAAACTTCTGTCATCACACCTGCTATGTAGGAACAGCCAGCAACTAATAATAATACAAGGACTCTTAGTAACATTTTTCTCTATAGAATGGCGAATTAGAACACACTAAGTATTATTATAAATCGTCTAAAAAATAATTCGAGTGCAAATCTAACACAGAAATGTTGTATATGAATTTAAATGCTAAAAATCGCATTTTTTATTTGGTTTACGCCACGAAGGCGTTAAATTGATAAATTTCACTGGGTAAGCTGCCAGAAATACACTAAAACAGCTGCAGTGACTATCCAAATCAATGTTGCTAAACTTAAACAAATCCACGGTGTTAATTTGGTTGCAAAGACATAAACAGTGATTAAATACATTGCATAAGGGATTAATGACCATAAACCAAATAATGCTGTTTTTCTTAAGGCCTCCGCTCCTTGCTCCTGAACCACAATCACATGGGCAATTAATGCAAAAGTGGGAAACAAAGGAACCAATCCCGCAATATAATAAACTTTGCTTCGCGAGAGGATCGCAATAACTAAAACAGCAAGTGCACCAAATAGGCATTTTATTAATAAAGAAGTCATAGCAAACTCAATAGGGTTAAGAGTAATTGTACTGATTATCACTCTAAACTACTCACATTGACTAGTTAGCTTTCATAAACAATCCTTTCCCGATCACATATTTAGACATGTGATTTTTTACACCCTATATGTTTATCGATGGTTGAATATTTTTTGCCATTATTCTGATATAACCTCTTTGTATAATGAAACAACTAAAGAGATAAAAATGACAATAAAAATTTCTGTACTCGTTGATAACAACACCCTGATTGACAGCTATTTCTGTGGTGAACCCGCAGTTTGCTACCACATTGAAGCTGACGGTAAAAAAATCCTATTTGATACTGGCTATTCCGACGTTTTCATTAACAATGCCAATATCCTCAATATCGACCTTGCTCAAATTACTGACCTCGTTTTATCCCATGGTCATAATGATCACACATGGGGAATTAATCACCTTATTCAATATTTAGACCGCCGAAATGTTGAATCCCAGCAATCCAAAAAATTGATTTATCACCCAGACGCTTTGCAACCTAAAAGTTATCACTCAAAAGTTATTGGCGCGAATACCCCAAAAAATGTTTTAACAGCCTACTTTGATACTGTTGAAACCAAAGGTGCTTACTCTGTTTCTGAGAATGTGATTTTCTTAGGTGAGATCCCAAGAAATAACACATTTGAAGGGAAAGAGCCGGTAGGTAAAACTATCGATGAACATAACAACAGCGTTGATGATTATGTTCTTGATGATAGCGCCCTCGCGATTAAAACCTCCGAAGGGCTGATTGTTATTACGGGATGCTCACACTCAGGGATCTGTAATATTGTCGAGCATGCTAAGCGAGTCACCAAAATAGACAAAATTGTGACTGTCATTGGCGGGTTTCATTTACAACAAGCTTCCGATGAGCTGTTAAACCAAACCAGTGACTATTTAAAAAAACAGAATTTATTGCAGATCCACCCATGCCATTGCACTGACTTGGCTGCCAAAATTCATTTAGCGAAACATGCCCCTGTTCAAGAGGTCGGAGCCGGCATGCAACTCATCTACCCTGCATAAAATAACACTTAATCATGTAGCTAATTGAAGTAGCACTTATATTAGCTACATGGCTTCATATTGATTGCCTTTACAAATATATTTATGTTCTTGAGCCCAGATCATTATCGTGTTTTGAGCCTGATAACATTCTCGTCAGTTCTTCACATCGAATAATTTTTCCATTCATCAAATGGAAACAAGCAAATACTTCAAATTCACTCACTGTGCCCTCTTTCTTTATTGCTCTCGCAATATGTTGTGTATGAACACAGTTTTCACCTTCTGCAATTGACTTAATGTCTATCGTGATGCTCTCGGTGGCTTCTTTTACCACTTGCATATGCGTACAGAACTCAGTGAAGTCAATCAATTTCCCATCAACTACTTGCACATAATCCGATGAAAAAAATTGTTTAATTACTACCAAATCCCCAATTTGTTTACCAAGAACCGCTTTCAATGCCTGTTCCACAAATACCATCTTATTCATGCCTATTCCTCTATATAATATTATTTTTTCATTTCTTAATATTATATTTGGCCAACTCACATGACTTTCAATCATACTGCTTTTATTAGAATAAAAATAATTCTTATTTACATTAAGCAAATCTATTCATCTAATTCTTATCATCAAAACAAACTTATTGAAGTTCATAAGCAGAAAGACTACAACGTAGAGTAATCGAGAAAGATTTCTTTTAAGGAATAATATGAAGCTGTTTAAATCTATTTGGCAGTTTTTTGGTATTTATCAAACACCCGCCGTTCGCTTAACTCATTGCATAATATTTTTATTGGTCATTGGCCAAATTATCATCAGCAATTGGATGTCTGTCAGTAAAAGTGGCGTGATCCCAGCAAGTGGGCTTGCGTATTATTTTACTTGGCTACACATTATCATGGGGTTTTGTTTATTATTTTTGGCGACTATTCTCATTTTTATCTGCCTTTCAAATCGAGGATTTAAATACTTCTATCCTTATTTATGGGGGGATCTCACTCAGATAAAAAATGATGTCAAAAGCTTATTTAATTTAAAGCTTCCCGACAGCTCACCAAAAGGGTTAGCAACAAGCGTCCAAGGGCTTGGATTGGGTGCATTGGCGCTAGTTGTCCTTTCTGGTGTGACTTGGTTTATTTTATGGTGGCAAAACTCACCATTAGCCCCTGAAGCGAGAAATATCCATAAAACACTCACGGGGTTAATCGAAGCTTATATTGTGGGGCATGGTCTCATGGGATTATTGCATTTTATCCTATGGAAAAAAGCACCCCATTAACCTACAGTTAATAGAATGAAGCATCCGTCGTACTATGTTTCTTCAATGTAATTTTCTTTCCATCCGAAATAAGTGTCAAAACTAAAGCTGATATCCCCTTCTTAGTTTATATACTTTATATCCTGAATATTTTAACAACGCGTTATATGACTAAGATTTTTACAAATTCACAAAAATCAGCATAATCTTTTAGCAAAGTTAAATAAGCTGCTAGAATTAATGTAAAGTTTCGCAAGTATGCCTGTTTTTAACAGATTATCTCATGGAAGATAAATTAATTTATTGAGAGTTATCTTACTGTTATATTGAAATATACAGATAATGCTGATTTACACAAATTTAAGTTCTACCTATACTCACCACTCAATTTTTCGTTAAGGAATAAACATGAATTGGTATTTAGAAGTCATCAAGAACAACTATGCTAATTTCGAAGGTCGTGCTAGACGTAAAGAGTATTGGATGTTTACTCTTATTAACATGATCATCATTATGGTTCTATATGCATTGATCATTTCATCTGTTGATTACACAACAGGTGAAATGGGTGGATTAGGAATGATTGCTGGAATTTTATTAGGGATCTATGCGTTAGCCACTATCATCCCTTCTATTGCTGTATCAGTCCGTCGCTTACATGATACTGAAAAATCAGGTTGGTGGTATTTAATCTCATTTATCCCATTTGGTGCGATCGTATTGCTCGTCTTCATGTGCTTAGAGGGTACTAAAGGCGATAACCGTTTTGGCACAGATCCAAAAGCATAAAAATAGTGCCCCTTATTAAGTAAGGGGCTTATTTAACCGTCTTTTAAAACTCTCTTCATAGCATCTTTAATCTATTTACTTCAATCCATTAGCCGCTAGTAAAATACAGTTTCCGTAACACTTCTTTTAGGTAACTTTATTGTTTTTCCATTTGATACGATTGTGAGTATAAAATTGCATTTGTGTGCAATATTTTGCTTGTCATAATCACATTTAGAATCGACAACTAAGATTGGCAATCCAAGTGCCTTAATTTCCATTTGAAGATCAAATGGCTTTGTTATGTCCTTGCCGTAACTAATGATACTTTCCGAGAACACAATATTATCTTTATAATATTTTATCGTCTCAGGAAGGTTATTTTTGTTATACGTGTTTTCGCTGTATTGAACTTTAGGCTCTGCACTCATTGAGCCTATAATTATCCCATCATTATTGTACTGATATATTAACTTCCCGTTACTATCAGTTCTGGAAATAATCAAGCAATTCGCAGCCACTTCCATTTCAACTGGCCCATTCGCATCTGAACCCACCAATTTATTTTTTTCTCGTTTGATTGAAAGCCAGTTATCAATGCTATTTAAATACTCATCTTTTTTTTGTTTCATCGTAAAACTATCAACACAACCATCACGACCAACCTTTAATGCAGATTGATAATTAATGGTTTCATCCTCATTATAAACAAAGGTATTCAATTCTTTGATATTGCCTTTAACTGGATTAAAATCATAGAGTTGAGCAAGATTAAAAACGATCGGGTTATACTCATTTTTTTGAAATGCAGCAGATTGGAAAGAGACGGTAAATAATACCAATTGAACAATTGAAGCTAAGCATTTGTTATTCATATAATTCTATACCTCAGAATTGCTAATTTGCTGTGTTCTAATTTTTATAACGATTCTTTTCTAATTTTTATTTACATCATTAATTTTACTACAAATAATCCTTGTCATATTAACATTTATCAAACTAACTTCCAGCGCCATTTTTTATAAAAAAACAGCAAACACGTATAAACACTTATTTGTTAAATCTCTTCACGTTGCATTCAGATAATCTTTAGGTAATAAGATTTACACGTATTTATACCTATTTAATTATTTAAATTTAATAAAAAACCGCACTAGGCGGTTATTGGTTCAAAACGAAACGGGATGAATTAATATAACTTTCAACAGGTTTTAGCGATAAAATAGCGCTTATTTTGTAGCCGGTTTTGCAGAATAGTTTTGCAGGGGTTTTGCAGAAGAATTTTTTTAGACAAAATAAAACGGGAGCTTTTAGGCTCCCGTTATTATTCACACTATGCAATAAATTACATGTGTTTAATGATTGCGTCGCCGAATTCGCTACATTTCAGTAGCTTAGCGCCTTCTAATTGACGTTCGAAATCGTAAGTTACAGTCTTAGCCGCGATTGCGCCTTCCATACCTTTAACGATTAAGTCTGCCGCTTCAACCCAACCCATGTGGCGCAGCATCATTTCTGCGGACAGAATGATAGAGCCTGGGTTTACTTTATCTTGGCCTGCATATTTTGGTGCAGTCCCATGAGTTGCTTCGAACAGCGCACATTCAGAACCGATGTTTGCACCCGGTGCAATACCAATACCACCAACTTGTGCAGCTAATGCGTCAGAAATATAGTCACCATTTAGGTTCATACACGCGATAACATCATACTCTGCTGGACGCAGCAGGATTTGTTGTAAGAATGCATCCGCGATAACGTCTTTAACAATGATATCTTTGCCAGTTTTTGGATTCTTGATTTTAACCCATGGACCGCCATCGATTAATTCACCACCGAATTCTTCTTGTGCTAATTGGTAACCCCAATCTTTAAATGCACCTTCAGTGAATTTCATAATGTTGCCTTTATGAACTAAAGTCACTGAATCACGGTTATTATCGATCGCATACTCAATTGCCGCGCGAACTAAACGTTTTGTGCCTTCTTCAGAACATGGCTTGATACCAATACCGCAATCTTGTGGGAAACGAATTTTCGTCACGCCCATTTCATTTTGCAGGAAGTTGATCACTTTGTCTGCTTCTGCGCTGCCCGCTTTCCACTCAATACCTGCATAGATATCTTCTGAGTTTTCACGGAAGATCACCATATCAGTGAGTTCAGGCTGTTTAACTGGGCTTGGTGTCCCTTTGTAGTAACGTACTGGTCGTAGGCAGATGTATAAATCAAGCTGTTGACGAAGTGCAACGTTGAGGGAACGAATGCCGCCACCAACTGGAGTGGTTAATGGGCCTTTAATAGAAACGCGGTAATCGCGGATTAAATCGAGGGTTTCTTGCGGTAACCAAACATCTTTGCCATATAACTGAGTGGATTTTTCGCCCGTATAAATTTCCATCCAAGAAATTTTACGCTCACCGTTATAGGCTTTTTTAACTGCAGCATCGACAACTTTTAACATTGCTGGAGTGACATCAACCCCAATACCGTCACCTTCAATGAAAGGGATAATTGGGTTGTTCGGAACGTGTAATTTGCCTTTTGAATCAATGGTAATTTTAGCGCCTTCTGCCGGAACTACTACTTTGCTATCCATTAACCTCTCCTTCACTTGCGTATTTTGCTTGTTAATTTTTTGTAAGAGACCTGTCAATACTACTGCAATCTGCGTCGAACGCCAATGATTACTAAGCTAAGCTTTTATGCAGATCGCATTTAACGCATTATCTTCGTGTCCAAACACTCAATGAAATCAAAACAACTTCAATTAAATCATAATATTAAAACAAACATCAATACTCTAAAAAGTCAAATGCTAAGCTAAATAACCACCTAAATACTGAACGGCTTTATTCCATAGCTTATCTAAAATACTCTACCCAAACATTCGTACTGCTCACAGAAATTAATATATTGTCATATTATCTTTATGATTTAATAGATTTAATTAAATTATTCGTACTTAATGGTTTTAATGCACACAAACCAAAATCGCATTGATTTTAAATAATTTTAAATTATTGCCAATTTGATTGAATTCTATTTAAATAAATAATGAAACACCGTAATAGATTAAGAAAGATAAACTTTTATTTATTAAAAATATAATTATTAATTCAAGATAATATAAAAGGTGAATATATGGAAAAGTTATCGGACTTAATCAATCTCAAGCAAAAAATCTTCTTACAGCATCCTTTTTTTCACAATCCTATTGATCCATCGTTACCCATCAAGGAGTCACTGGCATTTTTACCTAAAATAGCTTTTTTTATTTTGGCGTTTGGGGATATTAATAAATACATTCTTCCCTTTGAAAATCCTCAAGATGATTTAGAAATTGCGGTGAATAATCATGCGTTAGAAGATTCCGATCATTGGTATTGGTATATCGATGATCTCCGCACATTGCGTATGAATGAGCCACAACTTATTACGGATACCTTGGTATGGTTATGGTCGCCACAAATGGAAGCTAACCGTAAGCTTGTTTATGAATTAATCAGCGCCATTGTCAATCAACCGGCTAAAATTCGCTTAGCTGTCATTGAAAGTATGGAAGCAACAGGGCGTACATTCTTCACTTACGTCAATCAAATCGCTAAATTATCGCCAATACCACTGAAATATTGCGGTGAGATTCATTTGGCTCACGAATCCGGTCATGCCATGGGCAGTGATGCAGAATTAATTGATACCATTAATTATACAGATGAAGAACACGCTCTTTGTGTGCATTCGATAGAACGAATATTTATCGCTTTTTCTCATTTTATCGATGAAATAAATCAATAAGCTATAAATCAATAACACCATAAATCAAGGGAGAGCTGCCTGCTGATTCCTCATATCTCTCCCTTAAATAACCAACCAAGACAGCCTTACTTTATCGCCAAAATATCGTTATTCTATTGCGCATTACATAAATGACTTTCAATAAATAATGATGAACGCACCTAACCGTAACCGCACCAAGCACACATCCTCACCGTCAAAGCCACGTCGTTCATTGGCAACGAATTCATCTTCTCGCGTGGCACGCCCAACCCAGCCACGTAAAGTGATTATTTTCAATAAGCCATTTGATGTACTACCGCAATTTACAGATGAGCAAGGACGGGAAACGTTAAAAAACTATATTCCCATCTCTGGTGTTTATGCCGCTGGACGTTTAGATAGAGATAGTGAAGGTCTGTTAGTCCTCACCAATGATGGTAAATTACAAGCTCAGCTTACCCAGCCGCAGAAAAAAACAGGAAAAATCTACTATGCTCAAGTAGAAGGCATTCCCGATGAAAGCGCGCTCGCAAAATTTCGTCAAGGATTAACCCTAAATGACGGACCCACCCTACCCGCAGGCATCGAATTAGTCAGTGAGCCAGAATGGTTATGGGCGCGAGTTCCACCGATCCGTGAGCGGAAGAACATTCCTACTTCTTGGTTGAAGATCACGCTTTATGAAGGAAGAAATCGACAAGTTCGTCGGATGACTGCCAATATTGGTTTTCCCACATTGCGATTAATACGCTACGCCATGGGGAATTTTACGCTCGATAACTTATCTTCCGGCGAATGGAAGGAGGTCACTGTTGTTTAAACCCAATGTTACCGTTGCCACCATTGTCCATGCCCAAGGGCGTTTTTTAGTGGTCGAAGAGTGGATTAATAACAAACCCACATGGAATCAACCCGCAGGACACCTTGAAGCCGATGAAACATTAGTACAAGCTGCCGTTCGTGAACTGTATGAAGAGACTGGCATTATTGGTGAGCCTCAGACATTAATTAAAATTCATCAATGGATAGCCCCCGATAAAACCCAATTTATTCGTGTCTTATTCGCCCTTGAACTGGATGCTCCATGTGAAACTCATCCTCACGATGATGATATCAGTGCTTGTCATTGGGTTAGCGCAGAAGAAATTCTGACTAGCCAATGCCTTCGATCCCCTTTAGTTGCCCAAAGTATCCGCTGCTACCAAGAAGGTACTCGCTATCCTTTAAGCGTTTTAGCCGCCTTCGGTGATCATTACGAGTAACATTATTCTCCTAACGCTGGTGCAACAAGGGGGCAACGTGCTAAAGTATGGGGCTTGATTTTTCCGCATTGAGACTATTTCCCATGTCAAATAACAGTACCAAATCAGATAACAGCCAAATTAAGGTCATCGTCGGTATGTCCGGTGGTGTTGATTCATCCGTTTCCGCTTACCTGCTCAAGCAGCAAGGGTATCAGGTGGTCGGTCTGTTTATGAAGAACTGGGAAGAAGACGATAACGAAGAATACTGCACCGCAGCGACTGACCTTGCAGATGCGCAAGCGGTATGCGACAAACTCGGTATCGAACTGCGCACCATCAACTTTGCCGCTGAATATTGGGACAATGTATTCGAACACTTTTTAGAAGAATACAAAGCGGGTCGCACCCCAAACCCGGATATTCTGTGTAACAAAGAGATCAAATTTAAAGCCTTCTTAGAGTTTGCCGCCGAAGATCTAGGCGCAGACTATATCGCAACGGGTCACTATGTTCGTCGCCGTGATGTTGACGGCAAAAGCCAGCTACTACGCGGCTTAGATAACAACAAAGACCAAAGCTACTTCTTGTATACCCTAAGCCATGAACAAGTGGCAAAAAGCTTATTCCCTGTGGGTGAATTAGAAAAACCAGAAGTACGCCGCATCGCCGAAGAAATTGGTTTAGTGACTGCGAAGAAAAAAGACTCTACCGGAATCTGCTTTATCGGTGAGCGTAAATTCCGAGACTTCCTTGGTCGCTACCTCCCTGCTCAACCGGGTCCAATCGTTACCGTTGACGGTGAAACCATTGGCCAGCACGAAGGCTTGATGTACCACACATTAGGTCAACGTAAAGGGTTAGGCATTGGCGGCACCAAAGACGGTTCTGAAGAGCCATGGTATGTGGTGGATAAAGACGTTGAAAACAATCTATTAATTGTGGCACAAGGCCATGAACATCCACGTTTAATGTCGACTGGCTTAATTGCTCAGCAATTAGATTGGGTCGATAGACAAACGCTAACGGAGCCATTGCGCTGCGTGGTGAAAACCCGTTACCGTCAAGCGGATATCCCTTGTACAATCACCCCATTGAGTGCCGAGAAAATCCAAGTCACTTTCGATTATCCGGTTGCGGCTGTTACTCCGGGACAATCTGCGGTATTTTATATCGACGAAGTCTGCCTCGGTGGCGGCGTTATTGAAGCCCGTATTCAGGAGTAAATGTGGCTAAAAACTATTACGATATCACGCTAGCTTTAGCGGGTATCTGCCAAGCAAGTTTGATGGTACAAAAGCTCGCTCATGAAGGTACCTTTAATGAGCAAGATGGTAAAACCATGGTCGATAGCCTGACCAACATGAATCCATCCACTACGCTGGATGTGTTCGGTAATGACGAAGCGAATTTAAAAACCGGTTTAACTGCCCTGCTGGGTATGTTAACCGGGGGTAATAGCGGGATCTCTGCGGAAATGACCCGCTATATGCTTAGCATCATGGCATTAGAGCGCCGCTTAAGCAAAGATGACAATGCCATGAACCAACTCGGTCAACGAATTGAGCAATTTGAGCGTCAAGCCAGCTATTTCGAACCGATGTCTGAAGGTGTTTTTAACGCACTCGCCGGAATTTATGTGGATGTAGTCAGTCCCGCAGGCCCCCGTATTCAAGTGACTGGCTCCCCTGATATTCTGAAAAATACCGTTGTTCAAGCCAAAGTTAGAGCCACATTGCTCGCAGGTATTCGCTGCGCTGTTCTCTGGCAGCAAGTTGGTGGAAGTCGCCTCCAACTGATGTTTTCTCGAAGCCGTCTGTCTAATCAGGCGAAACAAATTTTGTCTCACCTATAAATCTGGAGTTGCTACCAATGGAATTATCCTCACTGACCGCTGTATCCCCGATTGACGGCCGTTACGGTGATAAAGTCAGCGCTTTACGCACTATTTTTAGTGAGTTTGGCTTACTGAAATTTCGTGTGCAAGTTGAAGTTCGCTGGCTGCAAAAACTGGCTGCAACCGCTCAAATCAAAGAAGTTCCTTCATTTGATGCCAACGCAATCGCTTACTTAGATGAAATCGTCGCGAACTTCTGCGAAAAAGATGCAATGCGTATCAAAGAAATTGAGCGCACAACTAACCACGATGTTAAAGCAGTAGAGTATTTCCTGAAAGAAAAAGTGGCGCACATCCCTGCTCTACACGCGGTCTCTGAGTTTATTCACTTTGCTTGTACGTCGGAAGACATCAATAACCTGTCCCATGCCTTAATGCTGAAAACTGCTCGTGAAGAGGTTTTACTGCCACAATGGCGTCAAATCATTGATAAAGTTAAAGCAATGGCGCACGAATACCGTACTTTACCTTTACTGTCACGTACTCATGGTCAACCAGCAACACCATCCACTATTGGTAAAGAATTTGCTAACGTTGCGTACCGTTTAGAGCGCCAATTCCGCCAGTTAGAGCAAGTGGAAATCTTAGGTAAAATCAATGGTGCCGTTGGTAACTATAACGCCCACATTGCCGCTTACCCGGAAGTTAACTGGCACGAATTCAGTGAAACATTCGTAACCTCACTGGGCATTCAATGGAACCCGTTCACCACCCAAATCGAACCGCACGATTATATCGCAGAACTGTTTGACTGTGTTGCACGTTTCAACACTATCGTGTTGGACTTTGACCGTGATATCTGGGGCTACGTTGCTTTAAATCACTTTAAGCAAAAAACCATTGCTGGTGAAATTGGCTCATCCACTATGCCACACAAAGTTAACCCTATCGACTTCGAAAACTCAGAAGGTAACTTAGGTTTAGCAAACGCGGTATTAGGCCATTTAGCAAGCAAATTGCCTGTTTCTCGCTGGCAGCGTGACCTGACAGACTCAACCGTTCTGCGTAACTTAGGTGTCGGTTTAGGCTATGCCCTGATTGCTTACCAATCCACAATGAAAGGCTTGAACAAATTAGAAGTTAACGAACAGCACTTACTGGATGAATTAGATCAAAACTGGGAAGTCCTCGCTGAGCCAATCCAGACGGTAATGCGCCGTTATGGCATCGAAAAACCGTATGAAAAACTGAAAGAATTGACTCGTGGTAAACGCGTTACCGCTGAAGGCATGAAACAGTTTATCGATGGTTTAGAACTTCCAGAAAGTGAAAAAGAGCGCCTGAAAGCGATGACGCCAGCTAACTATATTGGCTATGCAGTTAATTTTATTGATGAAATCAAGTAATCAATAGTTATTAAAATAGGCGGCATTCGTGTCGCCTGTTTTTTTCCTTTCCAAAAAATCTCAGATTCGACTATTTTTCCGATCTGTTTGACTTATATTTAGTTAAGATCTTGTTCCCTATCCCATCTCTTTCTACCATACTCATTATAATATTCTCATTTGCATGCTTTCTTTATGTGAGGTTCTCAGATGCGCATTCTTATCGTCGAAGATAACGCCCTACTTCGTCACCATTTAACCGTTCAACTCAAAGAATTAGGTCATCAGGTAGATTCTGCTGAAGATGCAAAAGAAGCGGATTATTTTCTGAATGAAAGCCATCCCGATATTGCAGTCGTGGACTTAGGTCTTCCAGATGAAGATGGGCTTTCTATGATCAAACGCTGGCGCAGTAACCATGTCAGCATTCCGCTCCTCGTCCTAACTGCACGAGAAAGCTGGCAAGAAAAGGTTCAAGCTCTCAATAGTGGCGCTGATGACTATGTCACCAAACCTTTTCAACTAGAAGAGCTGGTCGCACGGATGCAAGCATTGATGCGCCGTAACAGTGGATTAGCCTCCCAAGTGCTTGAACTTGAAAACTTTGTTATTGACCTTTCCCGTAAAGAATTCACCGTTAATGGTGAGTCGGTCAAACTCACTGCATTTGAATACACGATTATTGAAACCTTGCTGCGCAATAATGGAAAAGTGGTCAGTAAAGACTCCCTTATGCGCCAACTCTATCCAGACGCAGAATTACGCGAAAGCCACACCATCGATGTGCTTATGGGCCGTTTACGTAAAAAAATCCAACAGTTCCATGCCCAAGAAGTGATTGTGACTGTTCGAGGTCAAGGCTACCGTTTCGATGTGAACAGCTAATATGAAACTGCGTAAATTTAGGTTCAAACCCATCTCTTTACAGGCGCGTTTTATTTGTGCGACATCAGCCGTCATTCTGGCGCTAACCCTCGCTTATGGGATTGTCGCTGTTGTGGGTTATTTAGTCAGTTTTGACCGAACCACCTACACCTTACTACGTAGCCAAAGTAACCTAATTTACAGCCTTGCTCAGTGGCAAGATAATAAAATTGATATTCGCGTTCCCCCAAACTTTACGTTGAACAACCCCTCGTTGATCATTATTTATGATAAGAATGGGCAAACCGTCTGGCGCCAACGTGAAGTCCCCAGCGTCGAGCGTCTTATTCAACTCGACTGGTTAAAAAAGAATGGGTTATACGAAATTGATACTGATTTTGATGAAACGCGTCAATTAATGAATAATAACCCAGACTACAGCCATCGACTCAATGATATTGATAATATCGATGAGCCATTAACGCACTCCGTTTCAGTTAACCAGTATTTAGAAACTGAAACCATGCCAGCACTGACGATTGTTGTTGTCGATACATTACCTCAAGACTTACAAAGCACGGGCGTTGTCTGGGACTGGTTTGGTTACGTGTTACTCGCCAACTTTATACTGGTGATCCCACTGTTATGGCTCGCAGCCTATTGGAGTGTGCGCCCCATTAAGTCACTGATTTCGCAAATTAGTAGCCTTGAAAAAGGGGAACGAGAAACGTTGGATGAAAACCCGCCAGCAGAGCTGCGAGGCCTAGTGCGAAATTTGAATATTTTGCTAAGCAACGAACGCAAACGCTATAGCAAATACCGCACTACATTGTCCGATTTAACTCACAGCCTAAAAACGCCTTTGGCGGTGTTACAGTCCACATTGCGGCTCCTACGTTCCGGTAAGCAAATGACCATCGAACAAGCAGAGCCTATCATGTTGGAACAGATAGGACGCATTTCTCAGCAAGTTGGCTACTATTTGCATCGCGCCTCGAACCAAGGGGATGAAAACCTGATGCTACGGGAAATTGCATCGGTGCCGTCTATCTTAGATAGCCTCTCTAGCGCACTGCATAAAGTGTATCTCAACAAAGGTGTCTCCATCACCGTCGATATCTCCCCTGAAATCACGTGGCTAGGTCAGCCTAATGATTTTATGGAAGTGATGGGCAATGTTATGGAAAACGCTTGTAAATATTGCCTTGAGTTTGTAGAAGTCACCGCGCTTGTTGATCATGATAGCCTAACCATTTTTGTGGATGACGATGGTCCTGGCGTTCCCGAAAGTAAACGCAGCATGATATTTATGCGTGGGCAACGCGCTGATACCCTGCGACCGGGACAAGGTTTAGGGCTATCAATTGCGGTGGATATCATCGACCAATATGATGGCGAAATCACTATTTCGGATAGTCCACTTGGTGGTGCTCGCGTCGCCGTCACCTTTAGGCAGCAAGCGGTGATTGAAGATGCTTAGGCCTTGAATTGAGATAGCTAGGCATAAACGAAGATAATTCGTTCATCCGACAATGAAGATGGCTAATCTGTGAACTGACGCCCTCTAAGCCCTGTTTTACAATCCATTTCCGGTATACTATTTAGGAAGTTTTGTCATAACTAGGGAACAATAAGATGGATTATAAACTGAATCTTGACTGGCAGAGTTTTCTGGACAGTCATTGGCAGAAACGACCTCTGCTTATCAAACAGGGTTTTACGCGTTTTATTGATCCTATCTCGCCTGATGAACTCGCGGGATTAGCGATGGAAGATGAGGTTGATAGCCGTTTAGTCAGTCATCAAAACGGCCTCTGGCAAGTTGCCCACGGCCCATTCGAAAGCTACGATCATTTAGGTGAAGAAAACTGGTCAATCTTGGTTCAAGCGGTTGACCACTGGCACCACCCAAGTGCCCAACTGATGAAACCTTTCCGTGTCCTTTCTGATTGGCGTATGGACGATTTAATGATCTCCTACTCCGTTCCGGGTGGCGGTGTAGGCCCTCATCTCGACCAATATGATGTATTCATTATTCAAGGCGAAGGTCGTCGCCACTGGCGTGTTGGGGAAAAAATCCCAATGAAACAACACAGCCCACATCCTGACCTACTGCAAGTACAGCCTTTTGACGCCATTATCGATGAAGAGATGGAACCCGGCGATATCCTGTATATCCCGCCTGGATTCCCACACGAAGGTTATGCGATTGAGCCATCACTGAATTATTCTGTCGGTTTCCGTGCACCCAATGCCCGTGAATTAATGAGCAGCTTTGCTGATCATTTAATCTCCAATGAGTTAGGTAGCTACCGTTACAGCGACCCTGATCTTTCTTTCCGTGATAATCCGGCTGAAATTTTGCAAGGCGAACAAATTAAGTTGCGCGAAATGATGGAATCACTGATTCATGATCCAGAGCTATTCCGTAAATGGTTAGGTGAATTCATTTCTCAATCACGTCACGAGCTGGATTTGGCACCGCCAGAGCCGCCTTATGAACAAGATGATATTTATAATTTATTGAAAGACCAGCAAGAAACCCTATATAAACTCAATGGGTTGCGCGCTCTTCGTGTTGGTGACCAATTCTTTGTTAATGGTGAGTCTTTAGAGACTAAATGCTATGAAGCCGCAGATAGCCTGTGCCGTTTCGATTCCGTCAACCATGCAAATCTTGGTGACGCGTTAGACGATGTCAATTTTATCGCCTTAATGACAGCATTGATTAATAGTGGATATTGGTATTTTGACGACTAATTATTCCTATAATTAACCGCCAACAAACAGCAAAATGCCCCGAATGTCATCACCTCACATCGGGGCCTTTTTATCACTAATTTTTATATTAAGAACGTATCAAAACTATTTATCAGTATTACGTTTTGCATGGATAGCCGTTAGTTCCGCAATTCGCATAATCACGCTCACCGCCTGCTCCATGCCTTCTTGAGTAATAAACTCATGTTTACTATGGAAGTTATAGCCACCAGTGAAAATATTCGGGCATGGTAAGCCTCGGTATGATAACTGCGCACCATCCGTTCCTCCACGGATGGGCTTGATAACAGGTTCAATATCGCAGTCCAGCATCGCTTGTTTAGCTAATTCAACAACATGCGGATATTTCATCACTTCTTTATGCATATTGTAGTAGCTATCATCCAATGTCAGTTCGATATAGCAGCTTGGGTGCAGCCCTTCACCTACTTTTTCCGCGATGCGAATAATATTTTTCTTTCTCGCTTCAAAATTGGCTAAGTCAAAATCACGGATAATGTAGTTCATTTCCGCTTTTTCCACGTTCCCCTTAATGGACGTTAGGTGATAAAAACCTTCATAACCTTCCGTATTTTCAGGGGTTTCATCCGGCGGTAACATGGAGTGAATTCGCGTTGCTAAACCTAGCGCATTAACCATCACGCCTTTGGCACTACCGGGATGGGTATTGTTCCCCACAATTTTGATGGAGACGTTGGCCGCGTTAAAGTTTTCGAATTCGAGTTCACCAACGCCACCACCATCAACGGTATACGCCCAGCGAGCATCAAATTCTTTAAAATCGATATGTTGTGCACCACGACCGATTTCTTCATCTGGCGTAAAGGCAATACAGATTTTTCCGTGTGGAACATTTTGCCCTTCTAAACGCACAATCGCGGTAATAATTTCTGCGATACCCGCTTTATCATCCGCCCCTAATAAAGTTTTGCCATCGGTCATAATCAGCGTTTTGCCAATCATTTCGTGCAATACAGGGAACATAACGGGGGATAAAACTTCATCACCAATACCCAGAGCAATATCGCCACCACGATAATTCTCAAGCACTTGCGGGCACACATTTTTGCCCGAATAATCTGGGGCGGTATCCAAATGCGAAATGAAACCTATCGCAGGCACATCCCAATCAACATTGGATGGCATGATAGCCGTTAAACAGCCGTGTTCCGACAGCGTCACTTTTTCAAAGCCAAGGATATTTAATTCTTTGGCTAACGCGCGGGCAAATTTTAGCTGGCCTGTGCTACTAGGTACTGTTTTTGCATTCAGTTTTGATTGTGTATCAAACGCAGTGTATTCAAAAAACCGCTCCAAGAGTTTGTCCATACTTCCTCCCCCTAAATATCAATGGGGATATTATGGGAAAGATCACAGAAACAATTATTGTTTCAAATCAGATTTGCAGCTAAAGAGTGAGGAAGATAACTAATTAATTTAATTTATTGTTCATTTTGGGCTGCACTTTTGGATAACGCAACGCGTTAAGTACCATGTTATATAATGACTATCTTATATAACTAAATGCGCTATAGCATGATTTCTAAGGTGGGAATACGATGGCAAAAACATTTTTAATTTACGGTGTCAGTAAAGGGTTAGGTAAAGCATTAGTTGAAGGAGTGCCTGACCAAACTGATACTGTGTACGGTGTTTCTCGCACTGAACCACCTTTTGGTGATGCGCAATTTCACTGGATACCCGCTGATCTTAGTGACACTCAATCGGCCTCAATCATCAAAAAGCAGCTAGGCGAAAAACCCATTGATACCCTCATTTATAATGTCGGCATTTGGGAAAAACTCGCCTTTACTGAAGAGTATGATTTCGAGTCCACCAGCGATATTGAATTACTCACCATGATCCAGACCAATATCAGTGCCTGCTTGTTAAATTTGAAAGCACTGCTTAGCAACTTGCGTTTAGGCACCAATAGTAAAATTATTTTAATTGGCTCTACGTGGGGGTTAGATAATCATAATGGCAAAGAAGTCACCTTTAGCGCGACCAAGTATGCTCTGCGCGGGATTGTGCAATCACTGAGAGAAACTTTGCGCCAAGATAATATCGGTATTTCTATTTTGAACTTAGGTTATCTCGCCACCGAATATCCGTTATCCATGCCCGTTGATGAAGTGATTGCAAAAAGTGAAGGTGCCTTAATTCCACTTCAAGATGTGGTCAATGCCGTGCGCTTTATTCTTAGCACCAGCAGCGCCACCTGCGTAAAAGAAATTACCATGCCCGCCATGTTAGATGAAAACGTGTGATATCAACCTAATTTGCTTAGTGCATAAAAAAGGGAGCCAAAGCTCCCTTTTATTTTTATTCTTCGCTGTTTAACTTTGCCAGCAAGTCATCCACATATTCACTAACCACTTTACTCGCCAACCCATAATGGCGCTCTTCAAATTCGCTTTCCACTTGGCTTGGTTCTAAATTCAGTTGTACCGTATGAGCACCTTGTAAACGCGCCTCATGTACAAACCCTGCCGCAGGATAAACATGCCCCGATGTTCCGATGGAAATAAACAGCGTGGCTTCCCCAAGTGCTTGGTAGATCCTGTCCATTTCAAACGGCATTTCACCAAACCACACAATATGCGGGCGTAATGGCTGCGGGAACTGGCAGCAATGGCAACGCTCTTCTACGGATAAATCCCCTTTCCATTCGAGGACTTGGTTTGACCAATTACAACGCACTTTTAATAATTCACCGTGCATATGCACCACGCGCTTGCTACCTGCACGTTCATGTAAATTATCAATATTTTGCGTCACTAGCAGAAATCTATCCCCGAGCACTTGTTCTAATTTTGCTAATGCGTAGTGCGCTGCATTAGGTTGAATATTCTCTTGTTGCAGCTGTCGACGCCGTTCATTGTAAAAGCGCTGAACTAATTGCGGATCACGGGCAAAGCCTTCAGGCGTTGCCACATCTTCCACACGATGCTCTTCCCATAAACCATCTGCTGAACGGAAGGTTTGAATCCCTGACTCTGCAGAAATACCCGCACCGGTTAATACAACCACGTTAATGTTTTGCATACTGAGCAGTCTATTATCAATGTAGTAAGAACGATTGCGAAGTCGCTGACGGCGTTTACATTTATTTTTACTTATTTTTTTCAATCTACGGCGAAATCGCAACATCGGAAATTTCCTTTCATCCTTGCAGTGAATTTGTCGGTATAAAAAGTGAAAGTATAAACATGGTAAATTATGTTATTTATACATAATTTGGATAGTAACATACTAAACCCCTTCACCTCCTGCAAAGTAAAACAAATATCTCAATAACCTCGATTTAATAACTTTTTTATCATCAAAAAGACATTTTTTTCACTTTCAGATGACAAAAAACTTTATCCCCATCACACCTAACGGCTAAAATAGCCGCCATCTCACTATTTTGATTTCTCTTATTTGAAGGATTTGCATGGAAAAGTTTTTTGAAAGAATGATGTACGCTTCACGTTGGATCCTGGCGCCCATTTATTTGGGGCTATCACTGACATTGCTGGCGTTAACCATCAAATTTTTCCAAGAAGTATTTCATATTCTGCCCGATATTTTTAACATTCCAGAATCTGATTTGATCCTCACGTTGCTGTCGCTCATTGATATGGCGTTGGTGGGTGGATTACTGGTGATGGTAATGTTCTCAGGTTACGAAAACTTCGTCTCCCAATTAAATTTGTCTGATCATCATGAAAAGCTGAATTGGATTGGAACCATGGATGCAACATCACTGAAAAATAAAGTGGCAGCCTCCATTGTCGCCATTTCATCCATCCACTTATTGAAGATTTTCATGAACCTCAAAAACGTCGAAAACGATAAGTTGATGTGGTATGTGATCCTTCATTTAACCTTCGTGCTATCAGCGTTTGTAATGGGTTATTTGGATAAAATGACCAAGAAAGCCAAGTATTAATCTCTCTCAATACACGCGATTCGGCATAAAACAAGGGAAGCTTACCGTGCTTCCCTTTTTGTTTCCAAAATTATTTTTTCAAAAACGGTAAAATATGGCTCATTAACTGCTCAGGACACTCTTCTGTCACAAAGTGGCCACACTCGCCAAGCATCGCTCCTTGTAATTGGGTTGCTCGCCCTTGTAATGTCAATTGCGGCGCATCCCGGGTTGCCTGATCCGCCCCTATCGCCAATACCGGCATAGTGAGTTTTTTTTGCGCTCGCAGTTTATTTTGCTCAATCGTCTGTGGAATAGCGCGATAATAGGCAAAACCTGCCCTCAGCCCACCCGGTGAAGCATACGCATCAATATACGTCTGTGCGGCAACGCGATCACGACGATATGCCCAATGATCAAAAATAAAGTTAAGATACTCACGCTCTTTACCTGCCGTCAGCGTTTCCGGTAAATCTCGCACTTGGTTAAACATAAAATGCCAGAGGAAAATATTCTCCTCAGGATCCACAAAAATACTCGGTGCTGGCGCTAACCCTGGAATAACCGCTTCTGTTAAGGCTATCTTTTTCACGTCTGCGGGATAATCACTGGCCAGCGCATACCCCACCCACATGCCAATATCATGCCCTATCACTGAATAGTGAGTATGACCTAGTTGCTTCATCATTTCGTGTAATGTAGTTGCGGCAGCGCCCGTATCATAGCCATTGTCTGGCTTATCAGAATACCCTGTTCCCAGTGGATCGACAGCAATAGCGGTATAACCATTAGCAGCGAGCTCCGTCATCACATAGCGCCATGTATACCACGTTTGTGGCCAGCCGGGGATCAATAAGACCGGCTCCCCTTCCCCTGCGGTAACATAGTGAAGGCGCTGCCCGTTAACTTTCACATAGTGATGTTGAAAGCTGGCTTCATTCGCCTCAATGGTTGGAAGCGCAGCACTTTTGGCTGTTTGAGTTAGATTTCCTGCTGCTAACGTCGCTGTTACTTGCAAAGAGAGCGTCATCAGGGAGACGAGCAACACCTTTTTAAATACCGAATTCATATTTGTTCCATACACTTTTATGTGAGTAAAAAAGCCACTCATTCACGAGTCGCATTAATTGTTTGTCGATCAACAATAAATAGGTTAAAGGTTTTTTTAATTCTTTGTCAATCGATAAACAATAATTATTTGTCATTCGACAAAGAAGTGATAGTATGAACGCATTCTCATTCAGCGCATCATTATCATGTTTTAGAGGGATCATAATTATGGCGGGAAGACCAAGAGAGTTCGACCGAGACGCGGCATTAAATAAAGCTAAACTTGTCTTTTGGCAACGCGGTTATGAAGGTACGTCGATGTCAGATTTAGTTTCTGCTCTGGGCATCGCTTCTGCTCGCATTTATGCGGCGTTTGGCTCGAAAGAAAACCTATTTCGCGAAGCTATCGCCCTTTATCTAAGCCAAGAAGGGGCTTTTGCAGATACTGCGTTACAAGAGCCAAATACGCGTCTAGCGATAACACAGTTATTAACCCAAGCTGTCGAAACTTACACCCAACAAACGCATCCACAGGGGTGCATGGTTGTTTTATCACTAACTAACTATGCCAGTGAAAATGAAAACATTATGTCTTGGCTGGCGAGTTACCGGAAAGCCCGTACCACCGCCATCATACAACGTTTAAATAAGGGAGTAATTCAAGGGGATTTACCCAAGAAAACGGACATCCAAGCACTTGGCGATTATATCTCAACACTATTTCACGGCATTTCGATTCAAGCTCGCGACGGGGTGAGTAAAGCTCAGTTGCTCGCGATGGTTAACGTTGCTATGAGCGGGTTTGATTCCTTTATCTCAGCATCAACTACCCACTGATTATCCGCTTCAATTTTAGGAAAAAATCGCTATGTCCTCATTCGGTTCATCTCCCAGTCATGCATGGGTTTGCACATGGCTTTCAACATCTCAACCCACCACCAGTGAGGCATTTCCGTTTCCATTGGAGATCCCAACCTTATTGAATAACCAAACCCTACAGCAAACACTGCGCATCACATTAGGCGGACAACAATTACGCCTTGTGTTTTCGAATCGTTATGGCACCAAACCCTTAGTGCTGGGTGAAAATACCATTGTTGTAAACTCGCCATCTGGCAAGTCATGGAGTGCGCCTGTTCTGTTTAATGGGCAATCTGGTGTTTCTATCCCCGCAGAACAAGTGGTGTACAGTGATGAAATCATTCATCCTATTGACGATTTGTCTGAAGTCACCCTACGAACCTATCTACCGGCCCCTACGCTTGTAGAGACCTTTCATTGGGATGCGCGACATTATTCTCAATTAACATCGGGTAACGGCGTTCATTCCAAAACGACGAAAGAAAGCCTGCCAATTAGTTCGCGCTTATTATTAGAAGCTGTTGAAATTCAGAATCAGGCGCCAAGCCAAGCGATTGTTGTCATTGGCGATTCCATGGTGGATGGCAATGGTGTCGAAATGGGAACTTATCACCGTTGGGTGGATTTTCTTGCTGAACGTGCCGTTTCTCAGCACACAGCGGTGATCAACGCAGGGCAATCGGGTTCTCGCTTACTCAAAGATGGTATTGGCATCAGTACATTATCTCGCTTTACTCGGGATGTTATTGAGCAAGCTGGCGTAACCACTTGCGTTGTACAAGTGGGTCTCAATGATATAGGGCTTGCTCAAACTGCCCTCGCGCCTGCGGATATGACGCCTCCCGCTAGCCAGTTAATTGAAGGTTATCGTCAATTACTTGATATAGCACATCAGCATAATATTCGCGTCGTTGGCATCACTCTTGTTCCGCTACGTTGTACCGATGAATATGGATTAGATAACTTCTATACCCCCGAAAAAGACGCTATTCGTCAAGAAGTGAACGAATGGATACGCACTAGTGGTGAATTTGACGCATTAATTGACACTGAGCAACTTGTGCGCGACTCACAAAATCCTCAGCAATTAGCATTAATCTATGATTCTGGGGATCATCTCCACCTTAACCACGCAGGACATCAGTGGGTTGCGAATTCAATTTCCCTTGATACTGTTATTGGGGTTTAAAACAGTCATTAGCATTGAAAACCTTAGCATTGAAAACCATAGGTACGAGAATAGCTTTTCGTACCTAATTATTCCGCTATTCTTTGATATGGCTTAACATTATCTTCAGCCACGCCATCATTCCCTATGTTACTATCCACTCACCTAATTCATCATCTAAAACAACCTTGGATAATAGAATGAGTGACCATTTTGTCGGTAAATTTGAAGCCGAAATTAAGTTCAAACTACCCAATTCTGACACTTTTCTTGAGCAGCTTATCAATGACAATGCTGAAGCATTTACCGTCAATAATCATGAAGTTGATGACTTTTTTGACTATCCCGATGGGCAGTTAGCCGCGCAAAATATCAGTATATCCGTGCGAGAAATGACACCCTCTGGCATTAAGTTGTGGATAGTCAAAGGCCCTAGTAGCTCCGAGTGTAAAGCGATTGATATTGCAGACTGCCAACATGTCAAAAACATGCTGAGCACCTTGGGATATCAATGTTACCTAACGATTGCCAAGCAGCGCAGCATCTATTTTCTGGATGATATTCATATCACCATTGACTACTTAGAAGGTATTGGTTGGTTTGCGGAATTTGCGATCATGACGGACGATGAGAGCGAGTTAGACAACTTGTACACAAAATTACTGTCTACCGCGCAACACTATGGTTTTACGGAAGCATTAATTGAAACCCGCAGCTACAAGCAGATGTACCTAGAGAGTTTGATGAAATAGCCTTAGATAACATGATGAAATAAGGCGCGACTGTTGCCACTCGCGCCTTGTTGATTACTGACCGCTTAGAATACGGGCTGGGTCTAACTTACTTGCGCGTCTTGCTGGATACCAGCTGGCTAATAAGCTCAGAACAACCGTGGTGAACAGCACGTAAATCACATCCATCACATGCAGTTCGGAAGGCAGAAAGTCAATAAAGTAGACATCCCCTGATAAGATAGGATGACCGATAATCACTTCAAGTCCCTTAATCATCGTGGTTAAATTCAGGGAGATTAATACCCCCAGCACCACGCCGATAAGTGAACCAACCAGCCCCCCGATTAAGCCATACCACAGGAAGATAGCGCGAATTTGCCTATCTTTTGCCCCTAATGTCCGCAGAACCGCAATATCGCTACTTTTATCTTTGACGGCCATCACGAGCGTGGAGACGATATTAAAACAAGCGACCCCGATGACTAAAATCATCGCCAAGTACATGACACTGCGAACCACCTGAATGTCGTTGTACATATAGCCGTAATCACCTATCCAGCTTTTTACCACCACATGATGCATGGTTTTCAGCCCAGCGTCATACACCACTTTATCGGCTTCGAAAGGATCTTTCGCTTTAATTTCAAAGCCGCTAATGCCATTTCCATAACCGAGATATTCCTGTGCATCCGCCAGCGGAACTAAGGCGAGCTGATGGTCGAGTAACCCACTTAAGCGGAAAATCCCCGTTACTTGGACACGAATACGCTTAGGTTGCTGAATTTTCATACTGTCATCGGTATTTGGGATCATAATCGTTACCCAATCCCCGACTTTCACACCCAGCGAGTTCGCCACCCCTTGCCCTAAAATGATCGACTGTTTACCCGCTTCAAAATGTTGCCACGCATCATTTAAGATAAACTCTGGCAATGCACTGACTTGGGACTCCGTCTCGTGAGACACGCCCATAATCTGGATGGCTTTCAGGTTCGCGCCGCGCTCAAGTAGCCCCGTGAAATTCACATAGGGGCTGACCCCTTGAACACCCGGCGTTTTGCGGATCACATTTTGGGCGAATTCCCAATCTTGATAAGGGGCTTCAACAGCGTAAATTTGCCCGTGAGGCACCACCGAGAGCACGCGGTTATTCAGTTCTCGCTCAAAGCCATTCATGGCGCTTAAGCCGATAATTAATACCGCAACACCTAAAACAATCCCGAGGGTCGAGACAATCGATACCAAAGACACCATCCCTGTCCTACGGCGTCCTCGGCTAAATCGCAATGCCGCTAATAGCGTCAGAGGCATTTTAATCATTACATTGCCCCCAACGTAATTTCCTGTTGCAGATGACCATCCCGCATTTCTAAACGGCGGGATAGACGACTCGCCAGTTTCATATCGTGGGTGACCACTAAAAATGCGGTTTTTTGCTTACGGTTTAATTCACCCAGTAATTCAAAAATCGCATCCGCATTACGCAAATCGAGGTTACCTGTTGGTTCATCCGCCAGCACTAACGCAGGGTCATTCACCAATGCACGAGCAATAGCAACACGTTGACGCTCACCACCGGATAATTCAGATGGACGGTGATTGGCTCGGTGCTCTAACCCTACCGCTTTTAACATTTCGGTGGCTTTCGCAAATGCCGTTGCTTTCGCCACACCGCCAATTAACAGTGGCATCGCCACATTTTCTAATGCCGTAAAATCAGGCAATAAATGGTGGAATTGATAAATAAAGCCAAGGTCTTTATTACGAATAGCCGCACGCGCATCAGAAGAAAGCTGGTTAATCTGCTGCCCACGAAAAATCACATTACCTTGAGATGGCGTATCTAACCCGCCAAGTAGGTGCAATAAGGTACTTTTACCAGAGCCGGAGCTACCCACGATAGCCATGGTTTCGCCTTCATTCATCGTGAAGCTGACATTCTTTAACACTTCTGTGGAGAGTGCGCCTTCTTGATAAATCTTGCTTAAATGTTCACAGACCAGAAGTGGTTGGTTATTCATATCGTAAAGCCTCAGCAGGTTGTACCGCTGCCGCACGCCAAGAAGGATAAAGCGTCGCCAGCAAAGAAATCAGCATCGCGCACAGCGCAATAATTAAAATACCCGGATAGTCGAGTACAATTGGGAGTGCCACTCCCCGCGGTAATAAGCCAATTAGCGGCATAATCACATTCAATTGGCTCGATAGCAGCGTACCCAGCACGGTACCAATCAATGTCCCGATAATGCCCGCGCCCGCGCCTTGGATCATAAAGATAGTCAGAATTTTGCTACGCTTGAGTCCCAAAGTTTTCAAAATCGCCACTTCGCCTTGTTTTTCCATGACTAATAAGGATAACGACGTAATGATGTTAAAGGCCGCCACCGCGATAATCAGGCTCAGTAGCAAGCCCATCATGTTTTTTTCCATTCTCACTGCTTGGAAAAATTCGCCTTTACGCTCACGCCAATCTGTCCAAACTAACCCTTCTGGTAGTGTCTGTTTACTCGCCACATCCACTTGCAGAGGTTCGTCCAGATATAAACGCCAGCCAGTAATATTTCCGGTTGGATAACGTAGCATTCGCGCTGCATCAGGCTGAGCAACAATCAATTCGCTCGTATCCGCTTCGCCATTGGTTTGAAAAATACCCGCAACCGTAAATAAACGCTGGCTAGGTATACGCCCCATTGGGGTTAATTGGCTCACCCCGGGGATAATCAAGCGCACTTGGTCACCGCGTTTTACGCCGAGGGTTTCCGCCAGTCGATTACCGAGAAAAACGTTGTATTCGCCATCGACTAAATCACGGCGATCCCCGCTTATCAGCTTATCGAGTAACAAGGAAGATTCATCGGAACGAATTCCCCCCATCATGCCCACTCCCACGTTAGTTCGGCTTTGTAAAACCACTTCCGACTGAACAATCGGCTCGATTTTCTTAACGCCTTTGAGGTTTTTTAAGTCCGTGATGGGATGTTGATTGGGATCGATATTTCCGGTATTTGAGGTCAATATGGCCTGTGGCATATAGGCAAGTATGCTATCTTGTAACGAACGTTCAAAACCGTTCATCACAGACGTCACGGTAATCAATGCCGCAACACCAAGGGTTATGCCTATCGCCGACAAGCTGGACACAAAACGTCCAAATTTATCGACCGCGCGCCCACGCATATAGCGCAGACCTATAAAGAGTGAGACAGATTGATGCATGAAAACGTAATGTCCCTGTTGCCAAAGCGAAGTGTTCAGGGATAATAAAGGGTACGATTGATGAATGGAACCACCCAACCGCGCTTTTGTGGTTTTTTTTATTATAAATACTATTTGTTTAGATCACTTTCAGACTACTCAATGAGTTCTGTGGGTTGTTTAATTAATTTTTAATTGCCTAACTAATCATTAATTAACTAGTTAGCTATGAGAAGCTGAATATTTCTATGTCGTCAAATTATCGTTATGAACTGCCCAGTCGTGCTGGAGATGTCCGCCATTTAGGCTGCTTAATTGGTGCTGCAGGCCCCTTAGAATGCGCAGAAATGATTGAACGCCATCAAGGTCCTGTCGTGATTGTCACGCGTGATATGCAAAACGCATTACGCGTTCGTGATGAACTTCAACAGTTTACCCAACATCCTATAGAGACACTGTCGGATTGGGAAACGTTACCCTACGATAATTTTTCGCCACATCAAGAAATCATCTCTCACCGTTTGTCCACGCTATACCGCTTGCCAACGCTGCAAAAAGGGGCACTGATCCTCCCCGTTAATACCTTAATGCAGAAAGTGTGCCCTGCTGATTTTCTGACGGGACATGCCTTAGTGATGGCTAAAGGCGATAAACTCTCGCGCGATAGTCTACGAGACGAGCTGGATAAAGCTGGATACCGCCATGTTGAGCAAGTACTTGAACACGGTGAATATGCCATTCGCGGGGCATTACTTGACTTATTCCCAATGGGTAGCGACCTGCCATTTCGTATCGACTTTTTTGATGATGAAATTGACAGCTTACGTACCTTTGACGTTGATACCCAACGCACCTTAGAAGAAGTTAGTGCAATCAACTTATTGCCTGCTCACGAATTTCCGACCGATAAAGACGCTATCGAGCGTTTTCGAAGCCAGTGGCGCGAACGCTTTGAAGTTCGCCGTGATCCCGAACATATTTATCAGCAAGTAAGTAAAAATACCCTACCAAGTGGGATTGAGTATTGGCAGCCACTGTTTTTCGCTGAGCCATTGCCTTCTTTATTTGAATATTTACCCGCTAACACCCTATTTGTTTCGCAAAATCTGCAAGAACCTGCAGAACGATTCCAACAAGACGCTCAACAGCGTTATGAAAGCCGTGGCGTTGACCCAATGCGCCCATTACTTCCCCCTGCCGAGTTATGGTTAACCGTCGAACAACTGAATCAGAACTTAAAAAATTGGCCTCGGGTGCAGCTGTCTACGGAAAAGTTACCGAAGAAAGCCGCCAATACCAATTTAGACTATCAGCCACTTCCGGATATTAGCACTCAAGGGCAAAGTAAAAATCCACTGGAAAAACTGCGTCAGTTCACCGAACAGTTTGATGGCACGATTGTGTTCTCCGTGGAGAGTGAAGGACGCCGTGAAACGGTGAGTGAATTACTCGCACGCCTGAAAATCCGTCCTGAAATTATCAGCAACTATTTTAGTCAAACCCAAGACCGCTTTGCCATTACGATTGGGGCGGCTGAACATGGTTTTATTCAACCAGAAAGCCACCGCGCATTAATTTGCGAAAGCGATTTACTGGGTGAGCGAGTCGTACGCCGCCGCAGTGACCAACGCCGCACCATCAATACTGACACGCTCATTCGTAACCTTGCAGAGTTACGCCCGGGTCAACCCGTGGTTCATATTGAACATGGTGTCGGCCGCTATCAAGGCTTAATCACCTTAGAAGCAGGTGGTATTCCCGCGGAGTATTTGATCCTCACCTACGCAGGCGAAGATAAACTGTATGTCCCTGTCTCTTCATTACATTTAATTAGCCGTTATGCGGGTGGTGCCGATGAAAATGCGCCGCTGCATAAGTTGGGTAGTGACAGTTGGGGACGCGCTCGCCAAAAAGCGGCGGAAAAAGTGCGGGATGTGGCAGCTGAACTTCTGGATATTTATGCTCAGCGAGCCGCGAAAGCAGGCTTCGCCTTCAAACATGATAAAGTGCAGTATCGGGAGTTTTGCCAAGGTTTCCCATTCGAAACCACCACTGATCAAGAAATGGCGATTAACGCAGTATTGAGTGATATGTGCCAGCCACTAGCAATGGATCGCTTAGTCTGTGGCGATGTGGGCTTTGGTAAAACTGAAGTCGCCATGCGCGCCGCATTTTTAGCGATCAACAATAATAAGCAAGTGGCTGTACTGGTTCCTACCACGTTATTAGCCCAGCAACATTATGATAATTTCCGCGACCGCTTTGCGAATTGGCCAGTACGTATCGAAATGCTATCGCGTTTTAAAACGGCCAAAGAGCAGCAGCAAATTATTGCTGAGGCCGCAGAAGGCAAAGTGGATATTTTGATTGGTACCCATAAATTGCTACAAAGCGATATTCAGTGGAAAGATCTGGGTTTGCTGGTGGTGGATGAAGAGCATCGTTTCGGGGTTCGTCATAAAGAGCGCATTAAAGCGATGCGCGCTGACGTGGATATTCTGACCTTAACGGCGACGCCAATTCCACGCACCCTGAATATGGCAATGAGTGGCATGCGAGATTTATCGATTATAGCGACCCCACCCGCTCGCCGCTTAGCTGTAAAAACCTTTGTTCGCCAATATGATGATTTAGTCGTGCGCGAAGCGATTCTGCGGGAAACGTTACGCGGCGGTCAGGTTTATTATCTTTATAATGATGTGGAAAATATCGAAAAAGCCAAAGCGCGCCTGGAAGCCTTAGTACCTGAAGCGCGATTTGTTGTCGGTCATGGGCAGATGCGTGAGCGCGAACTTGAGCGAGTCATGACAGATTTCCACCATCAACGGTTTAATGTCCTGATCTGCACTACGATTATTGAAACGGGTATCGATATCCCAACGGCGAACACCATCATTATTGAACGTGCTGACCACTTCGGTTTAGCACAATTGCATCAGCTACGCGGTCGTGTGGGTCGTTCCCATCACCAAGCCTATGCTTACCTTCTGACGCCGCATCCAAAAGCCATGACCACCGATGCACAAAAACGCCTCGAAGCCATTTCTTCCCTTGAAGATTTAGGGGCTGGGTTTGCGCTGGCGACCCATGACCTTGAAATTCGTGGTGCTGGCGAACTATTAGGTGAAGACCAAAGTGGGCAGATGACCACCATCGGCTTCACCTTATATATGGAGCTACTCGAAAGTGCGGTCGATGCACTGAAAGAAGGACGCGAGCCATCCCTTGAAGATCTCACCAGCCAGCAAACTGAAGTGGAACTGCGCATGCCAGTACTGCTGCCTGATGAGTATATCCACGATGTGAATATCCGCCTGTCTTTCTATAAACGTATTGCCAGTGCTAAAGACCAGACCGAACTGGATGAGCTGCGTATCGAGCTGATTGACCGCTTTGGGACTTTACCTGATGCAGGTAAATTCTTGCTATCTACAGCAGGCATTCGTTTACAAGCACAAAAACTGGGCATGAAACGTATTGAAGCTCATGAAAAAGGCGGGTTTATTGAGTTCAATGAACGCAACAAAGTCGACCCGATGTTCTTAATCAGCTTACTGCAAAATCAGTCAAAAACGTTCCGCATGGAAGGCCCTATCCGTTTGAAATTCTTCCACGATTTAGCCGACAGAGCGACGCGTTTAGACTTTATCAAGCAGCTAGTCGCTGATTTTGATGAGCATCAGCTAGCGTCATAAACCAGAAATTGACAACAAAAAAGCCATCGATTCATGATGTTTCGATGGCTTTCTTTTATGTGGTTTTAACCAATAAATGACTACTTTTTATTATCTATAGAATGACCTATTGCTTCTAAGTGCCCCAGTGCATTGCTATTGCCCTGCGCCGCAGATTTTTGGAACCATTCTAAGGATAGGTGAGAATCATCGGATAAATGCTCACTGGTTTCATACATCATTCCCATCATATATTGCGCTTGAGAATGCCCTTGGCTAGCGGCTTTCAGATACCACTCAATGGCTTTTTCCTCATTCTCTTCAACCCCTTCCCCCACATCATACAGAGTACCAATTTCGTACTGCGCATCGAGGTCGCCACTTTTGGCTTTCAACATGAGTTCATTAAATGAGGGAATATTGCGCGACGTGAAACCTAAAAATTCCAGTAATTTTTTAAGCATGGTTTCTCTTTCTACTCAAACATTCCAAAGGTATTTTTGCCCGTTTTGACTTCCAGTACGGTAGACGGCTGGTAAGCTTTTGGTAGGTCATCTGGCTTCATACAGTAGAATGGCAAAATACTTTTTGCCCCTTCGCGCAGGGTTTCGCATGCTGCTTTACTGGACATGGTTAAATCTAACTGCCCATTTTCATTTAGTGGAATAAACACCGTTGGCTCATACGGCATTCTCACTTTACCAATCGTATCGCCAATACGGTAAATCACGTCATACCCTACAATAATCTGCTCTAAGCTCTTGGTGATCACGCACGTCCTTGGTTCATTGCTCGAAAATGGCGGTAGCGACCTTCCTTGTAAGGATTGGATCATCAAAATGGTTCTGCATTCGCGTTGTGCGGGGTGCCAGCGAGATAACGACTCTTGCGTGAATGTGCCTAGAATACCCGTGACTGAACAGTTTTCATGTTCCACCATACGCGTTGCTCTAATGGGTTCGGTAGATAAAACAGTGGCAATTTTCACTTCGTCACTGCGCACAAAAGAGAAATAAACAACAGCAATTAGGCAAACAACAACGAATGCGGCTAACAACAACTTAATTTTTAGCTTCATCGCTTGCCCTTTTTTAAATAGTGAATGTGTTAGCTATTGTAGCTTATCTAGTATCAACTACATTAATTACATACAATAAATATGGTTTTTTAGATTAGTCTGAGTATGAGACATACATCTTATTTACTTACGCGTAATAAGTTTACCGCGAATAGTCGTAAATAATTAACTAAATTAATTTCAATATATTGCACCATATTAAAATTCTTTCTATTTTCTTGTTTTTTAACAAAAAAATAAACTCTAACAATTAATGGGTATCATGCGTGATTTAAATTAAAAATATCCCGCCTTTTTGTATTAAATCACACTTAACCCAAACTCATTAGGGTAATTAGCTGATTTTATGGCGTCTATTTAATGAATAAATATTTAAAATATATGTACCGCTTTAACTGGGTACTATTATTTTAAATACATCTTTATTCTGATTGGAGGATACACACGATTATTCACTGATAACCGTGTGTATCCTTGCGATTGCAGAACCGAAAAAACGATAACTACAGATTAATGTAATTTCAGTTTAGGTCGAATAATACGGTTAATGCTGCCAACCAGCATCATTAAGCCCGTTTTTATATAGCCATGTAATGCAATTTGGTGCATGCGATATAGGGAAATGTAGACGAAACGCGCTATACGCCCTTCTACCATCATATCTCCACGCATTAAGTTTCCCATCAAGCTACCTACAGTACTAAAGCGAGATAACGAAACTAATGAACCATGATCTTTGTAAATGTAGTTTTTCAGTGGCTTATCTTTCATTAATGCCACGATATTGTCATAGCAAAGGCTTGCCATTTGGTGAGCAGATTGTGCTCTTGGTGGAACAAAGCCGCCTTCCGGTTTTGCGCAAGATGCACAGTCACCAATCGCGAAAATTCCATCATCCAACGTGGTTTGCAGTGTCGGCTTAACCACCAACTGATTGATACGGTTGGTTTCTAACCCTGCAATATCTTTCATAAAATCAGGTGCTTTGATCCCTGCAGCCCATACCATTAAGTCCGCATATATTTTGCCGTCTTCTTTGGTATTTAAGCCATCGGCATCCGCGCTGGTCACCATGGTTTTGGTTAATACTTTTACGCCCAATTTATTCAATTCTTGGTGTGCAGCGCTTGAAATACGTGGAGGTAGCGCAGGTAAAATACGCTCGCCCGCTTCCACTAGCGTCACATTTAACGCATCAGTGTCTAACCCTTTAAAACCATAGCTCGTTAACTGCTCCACCGCATTATACAGTTCAGCAGAAAGCTCCACACCCGTTGCCCCACCGCCAACAATGGCGATATTCACTTTTTCTTCCGCATTATCACGTACTGAATAACGCAAGAATAAATTCAGCATTTCATCGTGAAAACGGTGAGCTTGTGCAGGACTATCAAGGAAAATGCAGTTTTCTTTTACACCTGGGGTACCAAAATCATTCGAGGCACTTCCCAACGCCATGACTAAAATATCGTAATCAATTTCACGCAATGGCACTAACAACTCGCCGTCTTTGTCACGCAATTCACCGAGAATCACTTTTTTATTTTCTCGGTCAATATTCGTGAGGGAGCCTAATTGGAAGTGAAATGCATTGTGACGAGCATGGGCTAAGTAGCTGATAGCATCAACACCATCATCCAGTGAGCCTGTTGCGACTTCATGAAGTAATGGTTTCCATAAATGACTTGGATTACGGTCAATCAGCGTGATATCCGCACGTTTTTTACGCCCTAATTTACGTCCTAAACGTGTTGCCAGTTCTAAACCACCAGCACCACCGCCTACAACAACGATTTTAGGTTGAGTTAAGGTCATACGCCCCTCATATAAAATATATTAATGTTATTTAAGATTTCTAATAACAAAAAACTTAAATAACACTAATTCGCCATGTTTTATTTTGTTTGGGTTTGAAGAATATCACGCTTGGGTATTTGGTCATACCAAATGTTGATGCAAATCAATTTAGTTGATTATTATGACAACGATCACGCTCGTCAAATCATTTTTTGAAAAAAAAGAAACGAGTCAGCTTTATTTAACTTAGAGACAAAAAAGCCCGAGAATGGCGTTATTCTCGGGCTTGGAAACCTAGCATTTTGTGAGGGTATTTTACTTCACTTTCTTAATACGCTCGTCCGTCGGTAACTGAATTGGCGAATTATCTTTGAAGTATTTCATCAGCGCTTCGTTATCCGGCAAGCTATAGATACGATCTTTACCTTGTTTAAAGGCAGAGAAACGGCTACCACCAGTTGCCAGAAATTCATTGGCAGCGACACGATAGCTTTTTTTCATATCGATTGGCTTGCCATTTAATTTCATGGAACCTGCAATCACTTTATCACCTACCGCACGACTATCATCCCATTCGTAATAAAAACCGTGGGAAACTGGCATGACTTGCGGGCGTTCACGATCCCACTGTTGCTCTAACGCTTGTTTAATTTGCGCTCCAGTTAATGATTGCGTAACGACCACATTCGAGAAAGGCTGCACCGTAAAGATATCTCCGTAGGTCAGTTCCCCTGCTTTAAGATCAGCACGAATACCACCGCTGTTCATAAAGGCAATTTGGGCGCCGCCCGCATCTGGAGTAGCAGCAGCATATAATTGAGCATCCGCGATAATCTTACCTAATGTTGAATCGCCACCCGCCGCTAATTTCTTATCCGCAGGCGCACTCAACGTACCCATGACTTGCTCAGCAATCGGTTTAGAAATGCGTTCATAGTTTTGGATAAAACGGCTTAATTGTGGGTCTTTCTCATAACGGCTGGTTTCAACCGGAATATTTTTCGCATTAATACTGACGATATCGTTGGTTTTTCTATCAATTTCAATATTCAATTGAGACAATAATGTCCCGTTAGATTGTGCTGAAATAACTTTTTTACCATTAATATCACAGTTATACGCTTGATGCGTATGGCCGCTCACCACAAAGTCCACATCGGCATCGAGCTGCTTAACGATCTCAACAATAGGTCCTTTGATGTTATCGCAACGGTTAATATCTTTAACCTTGGTATCCACTTGCTGAGTTGCCCCTTCGTGGATCAACACACCAATGCTACGAATACCTTGCGCCTTAAGCAATTTCACTTGTTGGTTAATGGTTTCGGCTTCATTTTTAAACTCTAAGCCTGCAGTACCACTTGGCGTAACGATGGCTGGCGTTCCTTCCAGTGTTAAGCCAATAAATGCCATTGGTACGCCATCAAATTTCTTAACGTAATAAGATGGGAATAGCGTTTCACCGGTCTCTTTGACAATCACATTCGCGGCTAAATAGTTAAAGTCAGCCCCAGCAAAAGACTCTTTACCCACACAGCCTGCGGTTGGATGGCATCCACCATTTTGCTTTCTCAGTAACTCGATTTTACCTTTATCGAACTCATGGTTACCGACAGCACTGGTCTCAAGACCAATTGCGCTAAGCGCTTCAATAGTAGGCTCATCGTAGAACATCGATGACAGTAATGGACTCGCGCCCACTAAATCCCCTGCGCCCACAATAATGGTGTTGGCGTTTTCCGCTTTTAATTGCTTGACCAGTGTCGCAATGGATTCGATTCCACCGAGTTTACCATCCCCCGGCGCTTGTAATGCACCGTGGAAATCGTTAATACCAATGACTTGAACTTTGACGGTATCGCTCTGTTTCGTGGCACAACCTGCTAATAAAGCACCTGATACCAGCAATGTCACTAAACTGATTTTATGATTCATCTATTCATTGCCCCCAATTACATTTTAAAGCGATAAGTCGTTGTCATCGAACCGGACAACGAATGTGCGCGACGCGACTCACCATCATACAGTTTTGGTGTGGAGTTATCAGACTCTTGCTGGTGGTGCCAGCCCATACCGCCACTTAATGAAACTGACAAGTTCTCAGTTGGCTTCCAGTAAGTAAATAAGCCAACCTGACCTTGTTTTAAACGCTCACCAGAGTAAGAAAATTCACTGTAGTTACTATTAGCCCCGACTGACCAAGTTGGGTTAACTTGATATTCTGCTTTTAATGCCAGCATGGTTTCGCCATCACGCACATAGTCGATATCTGCATAAGCTGGTGAGTTAAAACGTCCACGGGTGTTACCAATTGGGTTACGCGCAAATTGCCCTACTCCATTGGTTTTATGTGCGGTGGTATGCGTGATTCCCGTCATTAGAGTCCACGGCGTTTCTGGAACGCGCCACTCAATTTCACCCGCATAGTGCCAAGCACGCTTATCAAAGTTTTGTTTGCCGCGTTTGGTATCTGTCGATGTACGTTTACCATCGCTACCGTATTCATGACCATAAATTTGAGAAGATAAGGTGATATCTGAGTTTAGTTTGTATTTGATCTCTAAGCCTTGTTGACGGAAAACATCATCCGCCTGACCAATAAAGTAAGAGGCTTTCAATGGTTTGGTGTTGTAGTTAATGCCACCCGTAACCACATGGTTGATATCATGATTGACACCATTTCCGTCACGGAAATACATTCTGTCAATATTCGGGCTATCACGACGCATTACTTTGCCATCAAGATAGAGTAAATCTAAGTTCCAATCGCTAATTGCGGTGTTGGTATAATAACCATTATAGGTGTTTAAAGATAAACGCTGAGAGTTGGTAAAAATACCTGTATTTTTCAACGTGAACCAACCCGCTTTACCTTTGAAATTAACGGGTTCAAAGTCTAATTTGAATTTAGCGTAACGTTGACCAATTTTGTTATAGCCTTTCGCTTCACCATCATCGTTATATAAAATCGCTCGGGAGGCGAAGTCTTTACTTGCCGCCAGTTTGATCGCGCCATAATAAGAGGCATCAAACCCGATAAAATCGGCAAAATATCCGGATTGGTAATCTAACTGAATATTCTGACCCCAAGCTTGTGCAACTTGTTTTCTGTAACGCTGCTCATTGGCATCGTAACGGTTTTCTGACTTTAGGTATTTCCACATATTTCGTGTAGAAAGCTCTAACTCAGAGTCTGCAACAAATGAGTTTTCCTTGATGGCATTTTCCCAATCGCCAGCATTAGCCCCAAACGCAACGAAACAAGATGGAAACAATATTAACGCTATTTTTTTGACTTTCATTTAAATTAAACCTAGTCGTGATTATTAGAATATAACTACCCGCACCCAATTTTTATTGGGCGTTATGACACCTTGCTATCTTTCAATAAGTAACAATTTTATTTAGCTTTAATTACTGCAATAGTCTTTAATGATTATTTAATTTAAGTTGCATCCTCTATTCTTTAAGCACAATTTATTTTCTGAGCATCAAGAATAAAATCTAATTATTTTATAAGTCGAAATAATTAATCCAAACATACGGATTTGATTTAAGTTCACACTATGATTTCAGACTTATTTGGGCAATATTCAACCGCACTCTTAAGGCGCGTTTTGGGTTGATATTCATAATGAAAAGTATGCTAACGTAATTTTGTGTCAATTAACACGATCGGTGTCACAACAAACCAGATGCATTGCAAATCGCACATCATTCGATGTGATATTAATCACTTTATTGGCTATTACATCTATTAATTGAATTTCATATTTAAACAATAATTTTGCTATTTTAATCGCCCATATTTTAATGAAATGTTATTTACTAAAGTGAAATAACATTTTTATTTAAACCAATAATATTAAAGCATGTCCTAGCTCTCCATTTTAAATAAATAGCTAAGTCAATCATCCTGTTTTTAAGCAATATACTGGTTTGATCAGTCACAATGGAGAATATTTATCACATATAGATAGATTATTTAACGCCAAATCTTTATTTGAAATAGGAATTATTCCTAGTCAATTCCATCTGGCAGCCAATATTGGTGCGTGTTTTTTACACATATATTGAATATAGATACAGTATTACTAATCAAATAGGACAATCTCTTTCCTTGTTCCTATTCAATTTATACCAATAAGGTTACCCGTAACTTATTCAGTGAATTTAAGATAAAAAAAACCGATGGGTTATTATCCCATCGGTTCATTTTCAACACGATTTAATTAGCGGCTACGGTGTTCTTGCCACTTTTCATGTAATTCGACTAATTGACGGTGACTTTGCTTCCAACGATCCACAGATTGTAGCTCATTCAATGAATACTGGCGGCCACTGTGATACAGCTTAGAAGCGCGGCTGTCATTTTGTTTCGGTAGGTTATCCAGTACGCTCACCGCACCTTCACGATTATTACAAACAAGGATCATGTCGCAGCCCGCATTCAATGATGCTTTCGCTCTTTCTGGATAACTGCCCATAATGGCAGCACCTTCCATCGATAAATCATCAGAGAAGATAACGCCATCAAAACCAAGCTGCTCACGTAATACCGATTTTAGCCAGAATGGTGAACCACTCGCAGGACGATCGTCCGCTTGAGTATAAACCACGTGAGCTGGCATAATCGCATCAAGCAATTCACGCTGAATAAAGTCTTTAAAAATAGACATGTCTTTGCCGCGAATTTGCTCGAGTGGGCGGTCATCTCGTGGCGTTTCTTTATGGGAATCGGCTTTGACGGCGCCGTGCCCTGGGAAGTGTTTACCTGTGGTTTTCATTCCTGCGCTGTGCATACCGCGAATAAAACGCTCTGCCATCACCATTGCAATTTCAGGATCTGCATGGAATGAACGCTCACCAATAGCGATACTTTCATGTCCTAAATCCAACACAGGCGCAAAGCTAATGTCGATATCCATAGCAATCATTTCTGCCGCCATTAACCAGCCTGCTTCTTGTGCTAATTTAGCGCCGTCCATCTGGTTGTTCAGTGCAGCAAAAGCTTGCGCAGAAGGTAATGCGGTAAATCCATCACGAAAACGCTGTACACGGCCACCTTCTTGATCCACAGCAATCAATAAACGGTGTCTTGATGCATCACGGATTTGTCGCACTAACTCACGCAACTGTGCCGCATCATGGAAGTTACGGGTAAATAAAATCAACCCGCCTACCAGTGGATGAGCTAAAATTTCACGCTCTTCGTTGTCCAGTTCATAACCCTGAACATCCAGCATTATCGGACCCATAACATGCCTCACTTGATTAATTTTCACAAATTCTCGTGTATTCACGGAGATTTTATATTGCCCAATCAAAGACCAAAATAGTCTCGTAATGGGGAAGAATCATTTAAAAACTGCGCTTCTTGACGCTGGCACCACTGAACTTCATACCACATTAACGTCATGTATTTGACCCATGGCTCCCATTGTAGGCTGCGCTCTGCTAAACGCGGTTTATCTTTATAGGCGCCATAGGTGTGGCAATATTGCGTCAAAAAATAATCTCGTTGTTCTACCGTCAGGCTATTGAATTGAAAATAGGTTTCTAGGGACAACCCAATATCGGTATTTGCTGCATATTCCCAATCCACTAGCATTTTTGGCACCCCTTGCTCACACAGCACATTGCCCGGATGAATATCCATATGGGCGGGTGCGAACTTTAACACCTTTGGCATTGGCGTGCGGAGGAAGCGACGATGTATTCGCTTCCAGCGTGCAGAGACTCTTTTATTATCAATTAAATAGCCATAATGAGCAATCTCATTACGTAACGGTAACCGGTAATTTAATACGTCATGATTATGGAGCTTAGCAACGATCCCTGCCAAGTTTTTTTGAAATTCAAAGGAAAGAAATTGTTCGCCGCTAGGATGGTCTCCATTAACCCATTCCAATAATAACCAATGGGCATTACGCCCAATGACTTGGGGGGAATAAGGAAAATCTTTCAGTTGCTTAAGAATATGCGCTTCTTTGCGGCGATTAACGTACAACGCATTTTGCACTTGCCCATCTGAGCGGGCGATTAATTTAATGGCGGGAACTTTGTCTTGGGTTTGAGTAGAGTCTCGATATTCAACTAAATAGCTGCCACCCGATAACCCCGCTAATGGAGAGACTTCCCAGCATGATGCTAAAACTGCTGGGAAGCATTCAGAAAGTAATGCAAACAGTGATAATTGATTACTCAATACTCTGTTTTCCAGACCACACAATTTCACCGGTTTGCACTTCCATTAACTGCATTTCAATGCTGCGTTCTTTAGAAGAGCCTGACATGACACTGTAAATCACATACTGAGCTTGGACATAACGCCCTAAACCAATCGCTTTACTACGAGTGACCAGACTATCATCCTGCGACAATCCCAATGTTTTACGAGCAGCACTGACGACGCCTTGAGGAACCACTTTAAACTTATTGGTTTTCATGACTTCATTGGTTAACGCAGCCGTTACCGCCTGTGAAGGCAAGCTTCCGCTAGTATTATTTTTGACAGAATCGACCAGTAAGACTTTGCCACTTTCAACACCATCATCCGCCACCATTTTATTGACTAAAGGCTGTAATGCCCCAGCCCAATCAATGGTTTGCTGCTTTGGTGGCATCGGTACTGTGTCTGTTGGTGGTGGCGGTGTTAATTCCGGCTGCTTTTCAGGCTGTTTCGGTGTTCCACCCGGTTCAACAGGAACAATTGGGGGTTTAGGCCCTTGAGGGACTGACGGACAACCTGCCAAAATAAATGCTGCTGCTGCGACCAATAAGATCCGTTTCATTGTGACTCTCCAGCCGTTGAAGGTAAGAAAACATAGATACGCGCATTACGTGCAAGCGGAGATGTCGTGACCTCTTTTAGCATCACTGACGAATTAGCTGGGATGACTTGAGGTTGACTCTTTGTTGAATCCACTCTCAGTCCTTGCTCGTCATACCAAAAGATGCGATACATCACAGTGACCGGTTTCTTTTCAATATTGCTCATATTGATCGTTGCGGTCGCCGTTACGCTACCGACCTTAATCACCGGTTTTTCTACAATCACGCCCGCGGCTAGCACGGAAGGCTCCATCACGATGCGCTGCTGATCATTAAATGATAACCCTGTTTTTTTGTTCCAAGCACAACCACTGAGAAACAGCATAAGTAAGCCCAGTGTGGCGACGTATTTTAAGGTTGATGCAGCGCGTTTCATGATGAATTACTTAGCCAATAATGGGCCTAATGGACGTCCACCCACTAAGTGCATATGAATGTGGAAGACTTCTTGTCCTGAATGTTTGTTGCAGTTCATAATCAGGCGATAGCCATCTTCTGCAATCCCTTCTTCTTTCGCAATTTTCGCCGCCACGGTAAATAAGCGCCCTAATGCCAGCTCATCATCAACCGTCACATCATTCACGGTTGGAATTAATTTGTTCGGAATGATCAAAATATGCGTCGGCGCTTGTGCCGCGATATCACGAAATGCTGTGACCAGTTCGTCTTGATATACGATCTCAGACGGGATTTCACGTCGAATGATTTTACTGAAAATAGTCTCTTCTGCCATGACAAATTCCTTAATAATTTAATAGTTATCTATTTATTGCCCAGCGCGTAAATGGAATAAACGGTTGAAGTTTTCGGTGGTGATGTGTGCCATTTCCTCAACACTCACCCCTTTCAATACAGCCATATACTCCACCACATCACGTACATACGCAGGTTGGTTCTCTTTACCACGATGCGGTACTGGGGCTAAGTAAGGTGAATCTGTTTCCACTAAAATTCTATCCAATGGCACAACTCGTGCAGCTTCTCGGATCTGTTCAGCATTACGGAACGTGACAATACCGGAAAAAGAGATGTACATCCCTAAATCCAGTAAATCGATAGCCGTTTGTTGGTCTTCCGTAAAGCAGTGCAACACACCGCCACACTCGTCAACTTTCTCTTCGCGTAAAATAGACAGTGTATCTTCTCGAGCGGAACGAGTATGCACAATCACTGGCTTATTCACTTGACGACCAATGCGAATATGCTGACGAAATGACTCTTGCTGCAGTGCCGCATTCTCTTGCTGATAATAGTAATCTAAGCCCGTTTCACCGAGCGCGACCACTTCACTCCCCGCCGCTAATTGCGCCAACTTTTCAAAATCATAACCTTCATCCAAATTTAGTGGATGAATACCGCAAGAAAACGCGACATTGTCGCGCTTTCCAATTAACTGTTTCATGCTTTCAAAACCTGGCAAGGTGGTTGCCACGGCTAACATAAAGCCGACATCTCGTGCAGATGCCTTTGCGATAACATCATCGACGTTAGTGTGTAATTTTTCATAATCTAAACAGTCGAGATGGCAGTGTGAATCAACAACAAACATAGTCTACTCTTTTTATCTTGAAGGCGAAGCAAATAACGCTTCCCAGTGTAATAATTGGTTGGTCAGGAGTAACTCCTGATTTAGCGCAGGTACGGTTAGTAATTGGTAACGACACGCTTGCCACTGGCTATACACATCTAATAGCTGCGAGCTGCTCATGGATGTTGCCAACAAAGTGATGCACGCCATTTTATCTTGGTTAACAACATACTGTCCTGCTTTTTGCTGCAATTTTATGCCATCGGCAATTAACCCGAGTAGCCAATTAATGCATTCAGGCCCATTGTCGGTATTTAACGCTCGCAGAAGCTTTAAAAAATCTTTCTGACGTAAGCTCTGCTCTAACTCGTTGCACAATAGCAGACGTCGTTGCCACTGCTCCGGCTCAAGCAACTGTAATGCGGCAACAGGCGCGCCTTGGCACAAGGTTAACGCAGTCACGGCATCCTCTACAGATAAACCCGCCTGCTGTTTTTGCAGCCAATACAACGCAACTTGCTGGTCAGGCGCAGGTAAAAAGTGAGTTAAACAGCGACTTCTTAATGTGGCCAGCAAGCTATCTAATTTTTCACAGCCTAATAAAAAGTAGGTCTGCCCTGCGGGTTCTTCTAAGGTTTTGAGCAGCGCGTTAGCCGCAGCATCCGTCAATACTTGTGCATCGGGAATGGAAACGACTTTTGCACCACTTTGCTGCGCATGACCACTTAATGTATCAGTTAGCTTACGAACCGCATCAACACTGATGGTCGTTTTCCCTTTTTCAGGTTCCAGAACATGATAATCAGGATGTGTGCCTGCCAACATTAAGCGGCAACTATGGCATTCTCCACAGCTTTTTAAACCATCTTTATTTTGGCAAATCAACCAACGGCTCACACCATAGCTTAATGCTTCAGCCCCATTGCCCGCTATTGAGTGAATCAACAACGCGTGGTGTCCACGCCCTGCTTGATAAGCGCTAATTAATTGGCGGTAAGTTTCATTAAGCCATGGATACCAATTCATCATTAGTGCCTTATTTTGCCAGCCATGTCAGTAATGTGCTGCGAATATCGGCTTGCACTTGTTCAATATTTTGACTCGCATCGATGGTTAAAATAGTGTCATCTGCCGCAGCCAGTTCTAAATAACGCGCTCGGGTGCGTTCAAAGAAAGCCAGCGATTCTTTCTCAATACGGTCTAATTCACCGCGAGAACGAGCCCGTTGTAAACCCAATTCTGGCGGTAAATCTAAATAAAGAGTCAGAGCTGGTTTAAATTCACCAAGAACTAAATCTCTTAATGAGGCCATTAAATGGCGATCGATTTCACGACCACCACCTTGATAAGCTTGGGAGGATAAATCGTGTCTATCACCAATAACCCATTTTCCTGCTGCAAGTGCAGGTTTGATGACGGTATCAACTAACTGAACACGTGCCGCGTACAACATTAATAGCTCAGCTTTGTCGGTGACTCTATCACCTTCAATGCCTTGCTTTATCAATTCACGTAGTTTTTCCGCAAGCGGCGTACCACCCGGTTCACGGGTAAATACCATATCATGGATGCCAGCTTGCTTTAATGTGTCAACAACGGTGTTGATTGCCGTCGTTTTACCCGCACCTTCTAATCCTTCAATAACAATAAATTGGTTTTTCATTTCGTTTATCAATTCTTTTGCTCAATTTGTCGGTAAACCTTAACAGCGCGGTTATGGTCATTAAGATTGCGACTAAAAGTATGTCCACCTGTACCATCGGCGACAAAGTATAAATAATCTGTTTTTGCTGGGTGAGCCGCCGCTTTTATTGAGGCAAGGCTCGGCATGGCAATTGGCGTTGGTGGTAAACCATCAATTTTATACGTGTTATACGCGGTGTAGTTATCTAAGTCACTGCGATAAATTTTACCACGATAGTTTTCCCCTAACCCGTAGATAACCGTAGGGTCTGTTTGTAAGCGCATGTTTTTCTTCAAGCGATTCACAAATACCGAAGCAACCTGTGCACGTTCGTTGTCCACGCCAGTCTCTTTTTCAACAATCGATGCCATGATCAACATTTCATAGGCATTCTTATAGGGTAGATCTTTATCGCGACCTTTCCACTCTTCTTCCACCGCGGCTTGCATACGTTTATAAGCACGCTTAAGTATTTCAACATCACTGGTGCCCGCAGTGTATAAATAGGTATCAGGGTATAACCAACCTTCAAGGTTATCACCCTCTTTAAAATCCAGCATGGCATAAAGCTCAGTTGGCGTAGCATCTTGAATTTTATGTTGCATATAAGGAGCGTCACGCAAAATATTGCTCCAATCCGCCAGTTTGTTACCTTCAATAAAACGAATACTAAATTGTGCTTCTTTGCCACTGGCAATCACCGCTAATAATTGCTCCACCGTCATGTTTGGCTGTAAGCGATAGGTTCCCGCTTTGAACTGAGCTAATTCAGGCCGTGCTTTTAGAAGAAGTTGAAAATTATGTCCCTCTTCAATAAATTTTTCCTTGATAAGCAACCCTTCTAAGGCCACTCGCCCTGTCCCAGCAGGCACAGTAAAGATTGTCTCTTGGACAACGTTGATAGGCTTTTTCGCATAATCAAGAACTTGGCGATATTGCAGATACACCACAATCGCGCCGATAACCGCAAGGACAAAGACAATCAGTGTTATTTTTTTCGCTAATTTCATTATGGGTCACTTAAATGTATTTTTTGTCGATGAATAATTGTTTGTCGATGAATGATAAGAGTTAAATGGTTATCAGCTTTAAATTTGTCGCTGTAATAGTAAATACTCAAACAGTTCTCTTGATTGATAACTGATTGTTTTATCTTCTGAAAATCGGATGCTTTTCACCGGTAAAACCGGCATTAAAGCATTGCAAATAATCACTTCATCACATTGAGTCAAAATGGCAGGAAAGCGCTCGACTTCTGCCAGATGGTACTGGCTATTATTGAACTGCGCTATGATCTTTTGTCTCATTAATCCATTAACGCCGGAGTGACTAAGAATAGGCGTATAAACATCACGCCCTATACGCCAAAAAATATTGGCGCTACAGCATTCAACAATGACGCCATTTGTATCCAACACCACGGCTTCATCCAATTTAGCATCGTCAATTTCTTGGCGGATCAACACTTGCTCTAAGCGATTTAAGTGCTTCATGCCTGCTAAGAGTGGATTGCGGCTTAATGGAATTTGGCTGAGCAACAACGATGCCCCTTGGCACTGTAATGCGGCGTAGTGTTTCGGGAAAGGCGAAACCATTACGATGATTGTCGGGTGTTCAAACCCTTGAGAGCTATAACCTCGACCACCCTGCCCACGACTTAACATGACCTTCACAACAAACTCTTCATCAGTTTGTTGTTCACAAATCTCTTCAATATGTTGCGTCAGTTGTGGCCAATCTATCACTGGTAATTTGAGTCGAGCGGAATCTTGCTGTAAGCGTAAAATATGCTTCTCTAACATCTTTGCTTGTTGATTCACGCCATGGATAGTCGTAAAGCAGCCATCACCAAAGGCAATAGCGCGATCAGTAATATCAATTTGTTGACAAGAAACCCCGTTAACCCAATAAGTCATGACCATTTCTTATAATAAAAGCTGATAAATCAGGCAGTAACATAGTGTGTAATATCATAAACTAAAGCAAAGAGTACTGCAAAAAGAAGGCAAAAATAAAGCCCCAGCATCAACGATACTGGAGCTTAGAAATGCACGGTATTATTGATTATTCCGCGTGATAGCGACGGAAAATTAAAGAACCGTTAGTACCACCAAAGCCGAATGAGTTACACAGAGCATATTCCATGTTTTCAACTTTACGGGCTTCACCCGGAACAAAATCAAGCTTACAACCTTCATCAGGATTATCTAAGTTGATTGTTGGTGGAACGATTTGGTCGCACAGAGACAGAATAGTGAAGATAGATTCAACTGCACCCGCAGCACCTAATAAGTGACCTGTCATGGATTTTGTTGAACTAACTAACACATTTGTGTCTTCACCAAATACAGAGATAACCGCTTGTGCTTCCGCTAAGTCACCTGCTGGCGTTGATGTACCATGAGCATTGATATAGCCAATATCACTTGGCTTAATACCTGCATCATTTAGCGCATTTTTCATCGCTAATGCAGCGCCTTCACCATTTTCTGGTGGTGACGTCATGTGGTAAGCATCACTGCTCATACCAAAGCCTGCGATTTCTGCGTAAATTTTCGCACCACGCGCTTTAGCATGTTCATATTCTTCAAGTACGATGATCCCTGCGCCATCACCAAGTACAAAACCGTCACGGTCTTTGTCCCATGGGCGACTAGCCGCTTGTGGGTCATCATTACGGGTTGATAATGCACGTGCTGCACCAAAGCCCGCTACACCTAATGGTGTTGTTGCTTTTTCAGTACCGCCAGCCAGCATTACGTCTGCATCGCCGTACGCAATCATACGTGCTGCGTGCCCAATATTATGAACGCCTGATGTACAAGCTGTTGCAATTGAAATACTTGGACCACGGAGACCATACATGATGCTTAAGTGACCAGCAGCCATGTTGATAATTGTTGAAGGTACGAAGAATGGGCTCACTTTGCGAGGACCACCGTGTAACATAGATTCACAGTTGTCTTGAATGAGACCTAACCCGCCAATACCAGAACCAATAGCTAAACCGATACGAGTAGCATTGGCTTCTGTTACTTCCAATCCAGAATCTTTGATGGCTTGATAACCAGCTGCAATGCCATACTGAATGAATGGGTCCATCTTCTTCGCATCTTTGCGAGAGATGTCAAAATCTTCGTAATTGAAATCTTTTACTAAGCCTGCAAATTTAGTTGCGTGGTTAGTAGTATCAAAATGATCAATTAGGCTGATACCACTCTGTCCGCCACAAACAGCTTTCCATGATGAATCAACTGTATTGCCGACAGGAGATAACATGCCAAGTCCGGTTACGACTACACGACGCTTAGACACGTATGTCCTCCAAGGAGGGAATTAGTTACAAAAGAAACATAGGCGATCGAATGATCGCCTAGATAAGTTTTACCGCTATTACTCAGATGCTTTGACGTAGTCAATTGCAGCCTGTACTGTAGTGATCTTTTCAGCTTCTTCGTCAGGGATTTCGCAATCGAACTCTTCTTCCAGAGCCATAACCAGTTCTACTGTGTCAAGAGAATCAGCGCCCAAGTCATCAACAAATGAAGCTGTATTCACAACTTCTTCCTCTTTAACACCCAGTTGTTCAACGATGATTTTCTTAACGCGTTCTTCGATAGTGCTCATACTATTAAAATTCCTATCAAAACTCGCTTTCGCGATGGTTTTCGTAGTTTATGAAATACAGGAAAAGATACAACCCAATCCCGGCTGTGGAAACCATTATTTTGCATAATTTTGCATTAGGCAACACAAAAATATGCAAATGGTTCCCTCATTTCTTTAGATCATGTACATGCCACCATTGACATGCAATGTTTCACCCGTGATGTAAGCAGCTTCGTCAGAAGCTAAAAATGCTACAGCACTGGCAATTTCTTGTGCATCACCCAGTCTATCCGCAGGAACCTGAGATAAAATGCCTGCACGTTGTTCGTCTGTCAATGCCTTAGTCATATCAGTTTCGATAAAACCGGGCGCTACAACGTTAACAGTGATACCACGAGAAGCGACTTCACGAGCTAATGATTTACTAAAACCAATCAGCCCAGCTTTCGCTGCCGCGTAGTTTGTTTGTCCCGCATTTCCCATAACACCCACAACAGATGCAATGGAAATAATTCGCCCACAACGCTTTTTCATCATGGCACGCAAAACGGATTTAGACAAACGGTAAACGGATGAAAGATTCGTGTCAATAATATCTTGCCACTCATCATCCTTCATACGCATCAATAAGTTATCACGCGTAATACCTGCATTATTGACCAAAATATCAATTTCGCCAAATTCCGCACGGATCTGGGTCAATGTTTCTTCAATTGATGCAGGATCTGTCACGTTTAACGCTAAGCCTTTACCTTTCCCATCTAAATAGGTAGTAATCGCTTCCGCGCCTTTTTCGCTTGTTGCCGTACCGATAACAGTCGCACCGCGTGCAGTTAAGGTTAAAGCGATTGCTTTACCGATCCCGCGGCTCGCACCAGTTACCAGTGCAATTTTTCCTTCAAAGCTCATTGTCGTCCTCAGATAGTTTCTAAAGCCGAGTCTAATGATACAGGATCATTGACTGCAACGGCAGTTAAATTAGAGACAATTCGCTTGGTTAGACCAGTCAGAACTTTGCCTGGACCCATTTCAACCAATTGCTCAATGCCTTGTTCCGCCATGAATTCGACTGTTTCAGTCCAGCGCACCGGATTATATAATTGGCGCACTAATGCATCACGGATATTTTTCGCAGACGTTTCCATTTTAACATCAACGTTGTTGATAACAGGATAGGCCGGCTCACAAAATTCAATTTTTTCTAATGCTTCAGCTAATTTATCTGCAGCTGGCTTCATTAATGCACAGTGGGAAGGCACGCTAACAGACAGTGGCAACGCACGTTTGGCGCCAGCTTCTTTACAAGCAGCACCTGCGCGCTCAACAGCAGCTTTCTCGCCGGCAATAACAACTTGGCCTGGTGAGTTAAAGTTCACAGGTGAAACCACCTGCCCTTGCGCCGCTTCTTGGCATGCTTTCTCGATAGATTCGTTATCTAAACCGATGATTGCATACATTGCGCCAGTGCCTTCAGGAACCGCTTCTTGCATCAGTTTGCCGCGCAGTTCTACCAATTTAATGGCTTGTTTGAAGTCGATAACACCCGCACAAACTAATGCTGAATATTCACCAAGGCTGTGACCCGCCATCAACGTAGGCATTTTGCCATTTTTTGCTTGCCAAACACGGAAGATAGCCACTGACGCTGCTAATAATGCAGGTTGAGTCTGCCATGTTTTGTTTAATTCTTCTTCTGGTCCATTTTGAACTAATGCCCAGAGATCGTAACCCAATGCTTCAGACGCTTCAGCGAATGTTTCTTTAACCAGCTGATTTTGTTCTGCTAAATCAGCTAACATCCCTAAAGATTGGGAACCTTGTCCCGGGAATACCATAGCAAATTGTGTCATGTCTGTTTTCTCAGTAAATTAAAAACGAACCAGTGCGGAGCCCCAAGTAAAGCCGCCACCAAATGCTTCTAATAACACTAATTGGCCACGCTGAATGCGACCATCGCGCACTGCTTCATCGAGTGCTGTTGGGACTGATGCCGCGGAAGTATTTCCATGACGATCCAGCGTAACAACCACTTTATCCATGGTCATATCCAATTTTTTTGCGGTCGCGGAAATAATTCGTAAATTTGCTTGATGTGGAACTAACCAATCAAGTTCTTCTTTTGCAATGTCATTTTGCGCCAATGTCTCATCGACGATATGGGCTAATTCACGCACAGCAACTTTGAATACTTCGTTACCTGTCATGGACAAGTAAGCTTGGTCATCTGAACAGCGGCTACGGTTTGGTAAGGAGAGTAAATCCCCATAACGCCCGTCGGCATGTAGATGTGTAGAAATGATCCCTGGTTCTTCAGAAGCACCGATCACCACAGCACCCGCGGCATCACCAAATAGAATAATGGTTCCGCGATCATTTGGGTCTAAAGTTTTAGATAACGCATCCGCACCAATTACCAGTGCTTTTTTGGTCATGCCCGTTTTAACGAACTGATCAGCGATACTGATAGCATAAGTAAAACCGGCACAAGCCGCTGCCACATCAAATGCCGCGCAATCATTAATTTCCAGCATTTGCTGAATTTGACAGGCTGCGCTTGGGAATGCATGAGTTGCGGAGGTTGTCGCGACAATAATTAAACCAATTTCACTGCTGTCGACCTGTGCCATTTCCAGCGCATTTTTTGCTGCTTGGAAACCCATTGTGGACACGTTCTCATCGTCAGCTGAAATTCGTCTCTCTTTAATACCCGTACGCGTTACAATCCATTCATCAGAAGTATCAACCATTTTTTCCAGATCAGCATTGGTACGAATTTGCGATGGCAAATAGCTGCCTGTTCCTAATATTTTACTGTACATAGGTTATTGATCACTCCTGGGTAAAACAATATTAAGTCGAGCTGTTATTCTTTCGGGAACTTGTCGTTCAACAGCCTGTACCGCACGCTCAATTGCGGCTTTAAACGCATTTTCATTCGCTGCGCCATGGCTTTTAATAACAATCCCTTTTAATCCTAACAGAGTCGCGCCGTTATACTGGTCGGGGTTCATATCCCCAAAACGCTTCATTAGCCGTTTTTTCAACCATTTCTTAGCGAGTTGCATAAACCAACTGCTTTTTTTGTTCTCTTCACCGGCTGATTTTAACAATGAAAGAATGACACGAATCACCCCTTCCATCGTTTTTAGTGAGACATTACCTGCGAAGCCGTCACACACTAATACATCTGTTTTACCTGTCAGCAACTCGTTGCCTTCAACATAACCAATGTAATTAATTGACGTCGTTTCTTTCAACATAGCGGCGGCTTCGCGGATATTGTCCAGCCCTTTACTCTCTTCTTCACCAATATTGAGTAAAGCGACTTTAGGTTGATTGATGTTGGCAACTTCTTCCGCCATCACCGAACCCATCACTGCAAACTGCACGAGCATTTCACTGCTGCAATTCACGTTAGCCCCTAAATCGAGGACAACGGTTTTTCCTTTTTTCTGATTTGGCAAAATGGTCATTAACGCTGGGCGCTCAATACCTTCAATTGATTTTAACATCAATTTTGCCAAGCCCATCAATGCACCCGTATTACCCGCACTCACGCAAGCCTGTGCTTGGCCTGTCTTCACTAACTCTAATGCCACTCGCATTGACGTCCCTTTGCTTTGGCGAATTGCGTGGGATGGCTTAGCATCGTTGGCAATGACGTTTTCGGCAGGGATAATTTCGATACGCGAAATTTGCTCCGCACTTTGTTGTGCAAGCAAAGGATGAATGGCTTCGGGTTGACCGACAAGCAGTAATTTTAATGCTGGATTAGATGCCAGTGCCTGCAATGCAGCAGGCACCGTGACGCGGGGACCAACATCCCCGCCCATGGCATCTAACGCGATGGTTAGACTAGCCAAAGTATCAACAATTACTTGCTGATAACCTTACGGCCACGGTAGTAACCATCTGCAGTCACGTGGTGACGCAGGTGAGTTTCACCGGAAGTTTTATCTACAGAAACTAGGGTAGCAGTCAGTGCATCATGTGAACGACGCATACCGCGTTTTGAACGAGTTGGTTTATTCTGTTGTACGGCCATTGACCTTACTCCTTAAGTACTTTTCTTTAAACTGGCTAATACGGCAAATGGATTTGGCTTCTCTACCTCAGGAGGTAGTTCACCATACACCATGTCCGCTTCGGACACTTCACAGTGTTCAGAATCATGAACCGGAACCACTGGTAGGGATAGAATTATTTCATCTTCTAACATTCCCAGCAAATTTATTTCACCAAATTCATCTACATAAACTGGTTCATACTGTTCCGGTAATGCTTCGGCCTTTTCGTCACTGACGACAGGACTAAAACAATACGATACGTAGACATGATGTTTGAAATCTTTTCTGCAACGTTGGCATTGTAGGGTGACATCCAATTCAGAATGCCCCTCTATGACCGTCAAGCGCTGATTATCAATTTTAAATGATAATTTGCTTTCAACATCACTATCTACACTGACTACTGATTCGGCAATTCGTGTAACTTGCTCAGGTGTGTAACTCCCGACATAGTCGAGGTTTTTCTGAGCTGCACGCTGCGCATCGATAGTCAGGGGTAATTTTACCTTTTGCATAAGGCGCGCATATTAACTTTGTAATGAACTATAGTCAAAGAAAAAGGCGGGATAAACTCGCCTTTTCACCAAAAAATCGCCGGTTAAGCGGATATAGTTTAAAATGAGTTAACCCTTTTGGCTATGAGTTTCGAGAAAAATCATGAAATCGATTATTTTGGCGTCAACCTCTGAATACCGACAAGCCTTACTTAAGAAGCTGGGCATCCCATTTCTTGCTGCTGCGCCCAACATTGATGAAACCCCTGTTCTACAGGAATCGGCTCAAGCTTTAGTGATGCGCTTATCTCACGAAAAAGCCAATGCATTGGCTCAACAATATCCACAGCATTTAATTATTGGATCTGACCAAGTTTGCGTCATTGACGATAAAATCGTCGGAAAGCCGCATAATTTTGATAATGCCTTTAAACAACTCAAGGCAGCGTCAGGTCATCGGGTGACTTTTTATACTGGGCTTTGCTTATTAGATAGTGCGACAGGTAAATTCAATCTCCAGTGCGAACCCTTCGATGTCTATTTTAGACAGCTCACGGATGAAGAGATCACCCAATACCTAAATAAAGACGAACCTTATCAATGTGCGGGCAGTTTTAAATCGGAAGGACTAGGCATTAGCCTGTTTGATAAACTTTCAGGGCGAGATCCAAACACGCTGATTGGTTTGCCAACTATTTTATTGCTGGAAATGTTACGCCAGCATGGGGTCAATCCACTCTTAGACTAAATAATAAGGTTAGCTAACCTGCCGGGAATCGCTAACCTTTATTATTACTGTTACTGTGCTTTTTTCGCTCTCAAGACTTTCAGGCACTGATTCAAATCGTTATGTAGCGGTGCAACAACTCGCATCTCTTCACCTGTTTTCGGATGAGTAAATTTCAGTGAATACGCGTGCAAGAACAAACGCTTCAATCCTGTATCTGCCAGCTGGCTATCAAATTGCTTATCACCATAACGATCATCAAAAGCAATTGGATGTCCTGCGTGTAAAGTATGTACGCGGATCTGATGAGTACGTCCAGTCACAGGGCTCGCCTTAACTAACGTCGCATTTTCAAATCGCTCTTCGACTTTAAAACGCGTTTCAGACGGCTTTCCTTCACTACTTACTCGAACAATACGCTCACCGCTTTGTAAAATATTCTTCAATAATGGCGCTTGTACAACTTTAGTATGTGACTGCCAATTACCGCGTACCAACGCTAAATAATCTTTTTGCATCTGTTTTAAACGTAATTGCTCGTGAAGTGCACGTAGCGCTGAACGTTTTTTAGCGACCAATAAGATACCGGAAGTATCTCTGTCTAAACGATGTACCAGCTCTAAAAAGCGGGCTTCTGGACGTAATGCGCGCAACCCTTCAATCACGCCAAAGCTTAATCCGCTACCACCATGAACTGCGGTGCCTGATGGCTTATTGATCACTAGAATGGATTCGTCTTCAAATAGAATGCAGTCCGTTAATGCTGCCACCTTATCCAATTTCGCTGAAACAGGCGCAGTTTCACGCTCAGCAACACGCACTGGCGGGACGCGAACTTGATCCCCTTCGAGTAGTTTGTATTCAGGCTTAATTCGCCCTTTGTTGACGCGCACTTCACCTTTACGGATGATGCGATAAATCATGCTCTTAGGAACACCTTTTAACTTGCTCAGCAAGAAATTATCTATGCGTTGCCCTGCTTCGTCATCGCTAATATCAATAAATTGGACTTGGTTTTCTGTTTTCATTCGGGAATGCGTTAACTCTGATTGATGAATAAATAGTCTCACTTACATCGGTATATCATACCGACTCCACGAATTTTTTTATGTTTTTTTTTAAATTGGTCAATTTCTGCATGATCGGCTCAATTTCTTAATAAAATTTCCATATAACTTACGTTGCACTTGCTATAATGCACTTGGCAATGGAATAATAAGCGGTGCCAAGATGTTTAAAAACGAAAATTGGCTTTGCTATGTTAGCTTTAGGTGTTTTTGCACTTTCGGCTATAATTATTTTTAGCTAGTAGAATACAAGTTAGACGTAATACTGTAGGAATTTATTATTTGATGGCGTAACGATGCTGCAATGGCGTAAGACATCTAACTAAATCAAATAAATTAGCGAGCAACGAATTTTAGCTTATTGGGTTGGGAGTCTCCGTTTTCTAAGAAATCTACGGCATCCTGATTAAGAACGCTGAATTTTTAATCTAAAAATCAGGTTCACCGAATACTGCGCGTCTCTATACGAACGACTGCCGAGAGGTAGACGGCTTTGTAAAAATCATGAGGCCATCGGTTTACAGTAGCTCCTTCTTTCGCTGCTCTATTATTTAAAAAATAATGAGTAAGTAATAACATGAAAAGAATGCTAATCAACGCAACTCAACAGGAAGAGTTGCGTGTTGCCCTTGTTGACGGGCAACGACTCTACGATTTGGATATTGAAAGCCCAGGTCATGAGCAAAAAAAAGCCAACATTTATAAAGGTAAAATCACCCGTATTGAACCAAGCCTCGAAGCTGCTTTTGTTGATTATGGCGCTGAAAGACACGGTTTCCTGCCTATCAAAGAAATCGCTCGCGAATACTTCCCAAGCAATTATCACTCCCAAGGTCGTCCTAACATCAAAGATGTGCTGAAAGAAGGCCAAGAGGTTATTGTTCAAGTTGATAAAGAAGAACGTGGTAACAAAGGTGCAGCCTTAACCACATTCATCAGCTTAGCGGGTAGTTATTTAGTTCTGATGCCAAACAACCCACGTGCCGGTGGTATTTCTCGCCGCATCGAAGGTGAAGATCGTACAGAATTAAAAGAAGCATTATCTTGCTTAGAAATTCCAGATGGCATGGGGCTTATCGTCCGTACTGCGGGTGTGGGTAAATCAGCAGAATCCCTGCAACAAGATTTACTGTATCGCTTACGTCACTGGGAAGCGATTCAAAAAGCCGCAGAAAACCGTCCAGCTCCGTTCTTAATCCACCAAGAAAGTAATGTGATTGTCCGTGCTTTCCGTGATTATTTACGTCCTGACATCGGCGAAATCCTAATCGATAACCCGAAAGTGGTTGAGATGGCACGTAACCATATCGAAGCGATTGGTCGTGGTGATTTTGCTAGTAAAATTAAACATTATAGTGGCGATGTTCCTCTATTTAGTCACTATCAAATCGAATCTCAAATCGAATCTGCGTTCCAGCGTGAAGTGCGTTTACCTTCTGGCGGTGCGTTAGTTATCGATACAACCGAAGCATTAACGGCTATTGATATCAACTCCTCACGCTCAACCCGTGGTGGTGATATCGAAGAAACCGCATTCAATACCAACCTTGAAGCCGCTGACGAAATTGCACGTCAATTACGTTTACGTGACTTAGGTGGACTGATTGTTATCGACTTTATCGATATGACTCCAGTACGCCACCAGCGTGAAGTTGAAAACCGCCTACGTGAAGCCGTTCGCCAAGACCGCGCGCGTATTCAAATCGCGCGTATTTCACGCTTTGGTCTGTTAGAAATGTCTCGTCAGCGTCTTAGCCCATCATTGGGTGAGTCCAGCCATCACGTCTGCCCACGCTGTACAGGTACGGGTACTATCCGTGATAACGAATCGCTGTCGCTGTCAGTACTGCGTTTAATCGAAGAAGAAGCACTGAAAGAAAATACCCATGAAGTGCATGCGATTGTCCCAGTGCAAATCGCGTCATACTTGTTAAACGAAAAACGCCAAGCAGTTACAGAAATTGAACAACGTCAGCGTAACGTTCGCGTTGTGATTGTACCGAATGACCAGATGCAAACGCCTCACTTCCACGTCATCCGTATCCGTAAAGGTGAAGAAGTTCAAACCCTGAGCTACAACTTAGCCCAGTATCATGAAACTGAAACCTTAAACCACGGTGAAGAAGCGACGACTGAGCGTAAAGCACCTGAACAACCTGCTATTTCAGCATTTGCACTGCAAGAGCCAGTTGAAGTTCCTGCACTGAAACCAAAAGAAGCTCCGGCTAAAGCACCAGTTCGTGCCAAAGTGGATGAGCAACCTAAAGTTGGTTTATTTAGCAAAATTGCCGCTTTCTTTAAAGGCCTCTTTGCTGAAGAAGAAAAAGCCGTTGAAAAACCAGCGCAGAAACCTCGTCAGAATAACAATGACCGTCGCCGCAATAATGATCGTCGTCGCAATAATAACGACCGCCGTAATAACAATCGTCGCGACCGCGATGATAATTACGAAAATCGTGATAACCGCGACAATCGTGACAATCGCGATAACCGTAATAATCGCAATGCACAATCTGAAGATGCTGCAAACCGCAACAAGGGACGTAATAACAAGAATACGAACCAAGTTGAAGAGCAAATTACTGACAGTGCAAACCGCGAAAATCAGCAGCAACGTCGTGATCAGCGTGCAGAACGTCGTCGTCGTCAAGATGAAAAACGTCAACAACAAACTGCAAAAACGCAGCAAGATAACCAGCAAACAGCTGTTGATAATGCCGTTCTAGAAAAAGATGAAGAACAACAACGCCCTGTTGCTCCTCGTCGTGAACGTCGTCAATTAACACAAAAAATTCGTGTAACTGACAATGACCAAGCAGCAGAAACGTCAATGGTTGCTGATACCGCCGTTGTTGCAGAAAAATCTGCGCCGATTGCGGCATTACCAGCAGCAGTGAATGTTGAGAAAAAACAGGCTCATGTTTCTCTGGACGAAGATGACAACTTAGCGACTAACTCAGAACAATTGGATGATGATGAAAAACAAGACACCATCATTCCACGCCGTTCTCGTCGTTCACCTCGTCATCTGCGTGTGAGTGGTCAGCGTCGTCGCCGTTACCGTGATGAGCGTCATCTGAATAAATCACCAATGCCTTTAGCGGCGGCTGTAGCCTCCCCTGAATTAGCCTCTGGTAAAGTATTTATTCGCTACCCTGTTGTTCAACCTCAACAAGAAAGCATGGCTATCATGACCAATGAAGAGATGCTGGAACAACAAAATACCGTTCAAGCGCCTGTGGTAGCTGCACCGATTGAACATGTTGAAGTGAAAGCCGAGCTCACTGAAGCCCCAGTTGCTACTGAAACTGTTATCGAAGCACCAAAAGTAGAAACTGAATCCAGCATTGTTGTTGAAGCCGCTGCAATGGAAAGCGATATTGTTGAAAATGTTGTTGTTGAAAATGTTGTTGCTGAAAATGTAGCAGCAGACGTTATCGAAGAGACAAAATCAGAAGTCGTTGAAACCCTGGTTGAAGTCCCTGTCGCTGAAGAAATCAAAACGGTTGTTGAACCTGTCGTTGAACCTGTCATTGCAGATGTGGTGATTGAAACCGCAGTGACTGCAGCAGTCGTTGAAACTGCCGTGATTGAACCAGCTCCAACAGCAAATACAGTTAGCTTACATAAACGCCATGCATACTCACCAATGACGAAAGCCCCAGCGCCTGCTGTAGTGGCTTCAGACTTTGAAATTAAAGAGTATCAACGTGAGCCATCAACCTTTGAATCTAAAGGTGCAGGTGGTCATGTGGCAGCCAATGTTGCGACATCAGAAATGGCAAAACCTGCTAGCTTCTGATTTTAGCAAGTCACTGACGAAAGCCTTGATGGGAAACTATCAAGGCTTTTTTTTGCCCAAAAAAATTGGGCCTGTTGTAATTTATTAAATACTAACGAAATTTATCATCTTAAAATCTTTGACGAAATATCGTAGATAACTGCATTGTACATTTGCATAAAAGACATATGTACCGTGGGAAAGCACACTTAATGAGGATATTTCTATGGATTATGATTATACACAAATAGACCATTGGAAAAATGGCCATGCCTATGCAAGCGATGGTGTATTACTACTCCCAACCCTTCATGTAAGTTACAACAGAATTCTGCCTGACCACATTCTGAATGCGATGGCAAAAGGATTATGCGGAGTTTGTGGGATCGGTAATTGCCGTTTCGAAAAGACATCCCCTTATAAAAAAATGTTAAGCGCCTATCACAGTGGACAACTTGAATTAATGTATACCATTTATTGGCGCTCTTTTGGCGGGTTGTACCCAATGATGAAACCGAAAATAGAGCAGGATTTAAATGAAATAAATAAAATAGAGTCAGAGGAGATTAAGGAGTCAGTTAAATTTACAACTGATTTTTATAAAGACGTTTTTAATACCTATGGAAAAAAGCAGAAAAACTGGCTAAAACTATAGCGGAGCAATCCAGAGGAAAAAGGATTCGTAATGTTGAAGATGCATTAAGAGCTTATGATAAATATAAAACTAATATTAATAAAAAGATCGATACTAAAAACCGGAAAATTATTGCATCAGCATTAGAATCACTCAACGTTGATGAGATTGCAAAAAACTTGAAAAAATTCAGTAAAGGCATGGGCTTTGTAAACTATTCAATTGATGCTAACGACCTAAGAATTGAATTGGTTAAAGCCGTAGAAACCGATAATTGGAGGCCATTTTTTGTGAAAGTAGAAACTATATTAATAGGAATTAGTGCTACGGGTATTGCTGGCTTAGGTTTTAGTTTTTTATTAGGTGGACCAGTTGGTATATTAGGCTATGGACTCATACTTGCCGGAATAGGGTCTCTAATTGATGATAGCTTGGTAGAAAAAGCAAATAAGCTAGTTGGTCTATAGTAAGCCACAAGAAGGCAGTTCATTTGATTACTGCCATCTTTTTATAAATATAGTTATTATAAATATTAACGTTATTGGAATTGCGAAGGAAAAAACAACACCATGATACAAAGCTAATCCTCCAGCCTTACCTGGAGTGTCCATCAACAAGCCTCTACTCCAAAATTCTTTAGTAGTAAAAATTAAAAAAAAGCTTTCCACAGCCCATTTAGCCAGCGGGAAAATTACAATACCAATAATGCTTATCAGTATAATTAATGGTTTATATTTAAGCTCATTATCTAAACAAGAGTATAAAAATAATGAACCCATAAACCATCCCCAGCACATATTTTTAATATAATATCGTTTATTCATTGCGTGTTTTCTTACCAACTAAAGAGTTAATGATAACAAAAAACATATGCGAATGAAAACTCATAGTAAAACTAAGTTATTAATATATATGTATTTTAAATCCAATCAACTAATCATTAAGTAAACCATCTCATTTTATTACTAAAAAAAAGCTGAGACATAGCTCAGCTTCCTTAAAATTACGTCAGGCGATAATTACTTAGTTTCAGGTCGCGCCAGCTCACCCATCTCTTTAAGCTTTTTAGAGATCTCACGACGCTCTTTGGATAATTCAGCATTCTTGATGATGTAATCATCGATACGATCATCATAGTCGCTACGCATGTTTGCAATGATGCCATGGATATCATCAATGGACATACCTGGTTTGATATACTCACTCAGGTTATCTAACAGCAGAACACGCTTTTGGTTATCACGAATTTTCTTTTCGTTATCCGTGATTTCGCGACGAATTTTATTTTTACGACGAAACATACGCACAAATTCCAGTACATTCTGGAAAGTAGGTTTGTTGGCGTTGTCCATGTTTAAAATCCCCTATTCAATAATCAAAATGTATTGTCTATTAACACAATACCTTCTTCTAGGGTCACCTTACAAGACACATTCGCTATTTTATTGATTTAATGTTACTCATAACATCTTGGTATTGATTCAATACACGGATCACTGTTTTGGAGTATTTGGAAGGAATTTGGTTTGATCCCAAGCGATTGGCGTTCCACTGCTCAATCCTTCAGCAAGAAGATCTTTTAATTCTTGCACATGGGATTGCGCTTGCTTTTCTTTAAGTAAACGCAAGGCATCACGTAAAACTTCACTCTGCGTTCTGTAATCACCTGAATTAACTAATGAATCGATGAAATCACGAAGTTCATCACCGAGATCGACTGTCATTGTTCTTGCCATAAACTTTCTCATGTAAGATATATTCTTACATCTAGTATAGGTTCATCTATTTTTTTGATCCAGATTATTTTTTATACTCAATTTTTCTAGACTACTTTTGAGGTTAATATGGATAAAACACGCCTTCATAGCGATGCCATCGCTGAGCTTCTACGAAATGAACCCCACCTTATTAAATGTTATTTAGAGCACGCTTTGCTTGAAGCTAATGAAGATGGCGGCCAAGAGGCTCTTATTCAGTGTCTATCCCATATAATGCAATCGCTATCCCCCACATAAGTTTAGATTTTCTGCCAGATGGTTTACCATAGCATCAAACTTTTATGCGTTTGCATTACTCACCTAAATCGACGATGGACCTCATTTTGAAAAATAAGCATAATCAGCCGACCTTCTTTATCCATGACTATGAAACATTTGGTAAGCATCCGGCGCTGGATCGCCCTGCTCAGTTTGCGGGTGTGCGGACAGACTTAGATTTCAACATCATCGATGAACCTGAAGTATTTTACTGCAAACCTACGGATGATTATCTTCCTCAACCAGAAGCGGTAATGATAACTGGCATTACCCCGCAAATCGCGATGGCCAACGGCGTGAATGAAGCGGAATTTGCGAAGCGCATTCATAACGCATTCAGCGTACCTAACACCTGCATTATGGGTTACAACAACATTCGCTTTGATGATGAAGTGACGCGAAATATTTTCTATCGTAACTTTTATGACCCATATGCCTATAGCTGGCAGCAAGGTAATTCTCGCTGGGATTTACTGGATGCATTACGCGCTTGTTTTGCATTACGACCTGAAGGGATCAACTGGCCAGAAAATGATGACGGGCTACCTAGCTTACGCCTTGAACATTTAACCAAAGCTAACGGCGTTGCCCATGAAAATGCCCATGATGCGATGTCTGATGTTTTAGCGACCATCAATATGGCTAAATTGCTAAAGCAAGCTCAACCCCGCATGTTTGATTATTTCTATCAACTGCGAAATAAAAACAAAGTTAACCAGCTGATCGACATCGTGGATATGACCCCGTTAGTTCATGTATCAGGGATGTTTGGCGCGGTACGCTCTTATATTAGCTTAGTTGCCCCTCTTGCGTGGCACCCGGAGAATAAAAACGCGGTGATTATGTGTGACCTGTCTGCCGATATGTCGCCGCTTCTCACGTTAAATGCGGATGAACTTCGTGAGCGCTTATACACACCGAAAGCCGAATTAGGTGACGAGCTCCCCGTCCCAGTTAAACTGGTACATATTAACAAATGCCCAATCCTTGCCCCTGAAAAGACCTTGAGAACGGTGGATGCTGAGCGTACAGGTATTGACCGTGACCTGTGCTTGCGTAATTTAGAATTGTTGCGTAAGAACCCTGATGTGCGTAATAAACTGATTGAGTTGTTTAGCATCGCCCAACAATTTGAAGAGTCAAATGACGTGGATAGCCAAATCTATAATGGTTTTTTCAGCCCGTCCGATCGCTCTACGATGGACATTATTCGCGAAACGCCACCCCAAAATTTACCCGCATTAGATCTTAGCTTTGAAGATAAGCGTATGAAAGAGCTATTTTTCCGTTATAAGGCACGCAATTTCCCTGCAACACTCTCTTATGAAGAGCAACAGCGTTGGTTACAGCATCGCCGCGATTATTTTACTGAAAGTCGTTTAACGGATTATCTACAGCAAATCCAATTACTCATGGAAGTTCATCATGAAGATGAAAAACGCTGCCAACAATTAAAAGCCTTAGTGAACTATGCCGCCGAATTAGCAAGTTAATAGTTAGCGATATAAATGCAAATGGGCAGAAAGCCTGCCCATTTTTATTATCTTTTATCTTTTAGTAATCTAGTGGTCGCAACCACAATCCCCTTCCCAATGTTTCCGTTTGGTGGTTTTTCCGAGTCCTGGGTTCATAGTGTTTGTTGGGTCTGACTCTTTATAGAACGATTTCAATTGTTCCGGTGCTTTATACAAATGCCCAACATTGTGCTCTGCTGGGTACTGAGCGCCCCGCGCATCTAGCAACTCCAACATTTTCTGTTTTAACTCTTTCGGATCCACGCCTTTTTTCAGGACATAATCTTGATGCATAACGTGGCACATAAAATGTCCACAATATAATTTATGCACAATCAGATTTTCAATTTCTGGTGGCAGTTTTTCAAACCAATCACGGTCATTGCGTCTTAATGCTATGTCTAGCGGCAGGACATCTTCCACATCATTATTATGGACGGCATGATAACGAACAGCAGATCCCGCAGCGGCAAAGCGATGTAAGAATGCTTTTGCACCTTCTTCCGGTGTACATTCAAAATAGCCACCATCGGCTGTGGCGAAGAAGGATTTCAACCAGACTTTGGCTTCATCAATACCGTCTCCCGCCATTTTGAGCATTAAATGATGCTCGTACTGGTCACGGAACTGTTTCATGCGTGGTGGTAAATGAGAAGGCCACAGCTTGCTTAGCAGCTGCATGGTACGGTCAATTAAGTTTGATGGCAGCAGTGGCACTTTATTCAATACCGCATCCATACGTCCTTTAATGGTAAAGAATGTTGGCATTTTGTCGGTACCAAATTTATCGATCATTAAGAACGTATCTTTGCCATAAATTTCTGCAATATCAAAGCAGCCACGGTGCATATACTCACCCGCGACAGGTAAGTTTTCAAACTCACTCAAGATATGGCGACGAATGTCTTCAAGGACATCTGGATTGTTCGAACCAATATAGAAAACTTGGGTGGCTTTGTCCGCAGGGAAAGTGTCTAAGCGAACAGCGAAAACAGCTAATTTACCCGCACAGCCAGAGGCCTCAAACAAACGACGCTCATCCGCATTAAAGCGCGATGGTGTGTCTGCGTCGACATCACGCACACGTTCTGCGTAATCATGGTCGGATGCCAACTTTTCGCTATTTTCAATATCTTCGCTGCTATAACGGCGGTTTTGTAGGTTAGTTAAGATCTCTTCTGGGGTTTTCCCCAATTCGATACCTAAATGGTTTACCAGCTCAACTTTGCCATCTTCATTGACGCGTCCATATAAAGCCAACTCAGTATAGGCAGGGCCACGACGGACAAGGGAGCCACCTGAACTATTACAGATCCCTCCCACAACGGATGCACCAATACATGAAGAGCCAATTAAAGAGTGAGGTTCACGCCCCAGCGGTTTGAGGATTTTCTCGAGGTCATAGAGCGTACTACCCGGCATCGCGACCACTTGGTTAAATTCGGGTAGGACTTGAATTTGGTTTAGGCGTAACGTGCTGATAATGACGATATCGCGATCATAATCATAACCGCTTGGGGTTGAGCCTTCGGTGAGCCCCGTGTTTGCCGCTTGCATGATCACAATTTTGTCAGCTTCGACACAGGCTTTAAATACATACCACTGTTCGAGTAACGTGGTTGGGAATACAACGGCAATGGCATCACCCACTCCTGAGCGGAAGCCTTTGCGATAACGTTCTGTTTTATGGGGTTCGGTAAGGATATTCTTTTTGCCAACAATGTTCCTGAGTGTGAGTAATAATCGTTGGTTCTCAGGATTTTTTACATCATTCATCTCATGCCTTCCTGTCAGGGTCTTGTCATTAAACCCATCCACAATATCACATAAGATTAATATGTTAAGAAATTATTAATACCCTTTAGAAACAAAAACAGCCCCCAAAGGCGCTGTTTTTATTAGTCTTCAATTTCAGTTCGCAGTTCGCAGTTCGCAGTTCGCAGTTCGCAGTTCGCAGTTTAACTATTTTGATGCCAACCTGTATTTGAAGTTATATTTAGGCAGCAATGCTGACATATATTCAAAATAATTCGTGTTGTAGCTAGGCGGCAAGCAAGCTAGACCCTAGGAGCATACATAAGTATGTGACTAGGGCTAGTGCGTGCAGCCAACAACGCTACGACGCGAAGAATGAAGAATATATCTATATGTCGCTCATCTGCGGCATCGGCCTACGGAACATCCGAGTCAACACCGCCATATACACCAGACCAACCGCCGTCCAAATCAAACCATAAACCATTGAATCTTCTTCGATATTCAACCACAGCACACAGACTGTTAGCGTACCGATGATCGGTAATATCAAATAGTTCATGATGTTCTTGAAGCCTTTAATACGACGTTCACGGATAAAGAATTGGCTGATGACTGAAATATTGACGAATGTAAATGCAATCAGCGCACCAAAGTTAATTAATGCGGTTGCAAAATCCATCTCAAACCAGATAGCGCCGAGGGCTAAGAAGCCAACTAATAAGACGTTATAAGCTGGGGTACGCCATGTTGGGCTAACGTAGCCGAACACTTTTTCTGGGAATACGCCATCACGACCCATTACATACATTAAACGCGCACTACCCGCATGAGCCGCCATACCCGATGCTAATACCGTGACACAGGAGAACACAAGAATAATGGCTTGGAAGAATGACCCGGCCACAAATCGCATAATGTCAGGCTGTGTTTCGTTAATATTCGCAAAGCGTGAAACGTCTGGGAAAAATTGCTGTAAGAAGAACGAAACGGTAATAAAGATCACACCACCAATCAGTGCAGTTAAGAAAATTGCACGAGGAATGACTTTACCTGCGTTTGGTGTCTCTTCTGACAGTGAACTTAACCCATCAAAACCTAAGAATGAGAAACAGAGTATGGTTGCCCCAGCTATCAGCGGGATCATTTCCGTTTTTTCGTTCGCAAATGGATTGAATGTCCAGATCTCCCCTGTCCCTTCACCATTTGAAACCCCATGGATCACTAAACCTGTAAATACCGCCATTACCCCCATTTGGATAATCGCAATTACGGTACTTAAGTTTGCAATCACGTTGATGCCTCGTAAGTTAGCAGCCGTCATTAAAATGACCAAGCCAATAACAAAATACGCAGGTTCAACGTTCGGGAAAATATCTTGTAAATAAATTTTCGCCAATAAAATATTGATCATTGGCATAAAAATGTAGGACAGCAAAGATGTCCAACCCACAAGGAAACCAATATGTGGACTCATTGATTTCTGGGCATAAGTATAGGCTGAACCCGCTGATGGGAAGCGTTTAACCAGCTTACCGTAGCTCAGTGCAGTAAACAGTATCGCAGCAAGTGCAATAATGTATGAAGTCGGGACGTGACCACCAGTCTTATCTGATACCATTCCGAAAGTATCAAAGATAGTCATTGGCTGAATATACGCAATACCAATCATAACAACTTGTACAAGCGTTAATGTCTTCGCAAGTTGAACACGGTTATTAGCGCCAGTTTGGTTGTGGCCGATATCTAAAGGTACGGAATTATTTTGCATGATAAAGCCCTCCCATAACTTTCGATTGCGTACTTCGACTCAATCGAAAGTTACTGGGAAGACTTTGCATCTGCCTATAAGCAGAGAAGAAAGAAGAGAAGTGGAAAAGCGTCTGTGCGAAGCCGGTGTTTGCTCCGTAGTCATCAATGCGGCAACGACGACCGCTTGGCCCTGCTGCCAGTGCGAAAAAGTAAGCCATAAAAGCATTCCTCAAAGCTGTAGCGTGAAATATTAGCTACACGTAAATATTTATTTATCTATCCGGCCTGATATCCGGCCCCGTTAAAATGAAAGAACCCTAAAAAGCAAAAAAAACCGATGCCGGTTTTTATCAGGCATCAGTCATTTTTTAGTCCGCGCATTTTGCACGTCATACCTGTAAATAGCAAGCCAATTTGTTAACAAAACGCCCCCTTTTCGATGAGAAATTCTGATAATTTTGGACTTTCCGTTCTGATAGCTAATATGACATGCTTTTAAGACGATAAATGACACTAAAGCCGATTGATTATCCTTAATAAAATGCTAAACCGGTCGGTCTAATTTCGCGGCACTTTTTTCCAATAACATATCTAAACTTGAGTGCAGTAATTTACTTTTTACGGCTTTGGTTTCTGACTGCAATGGACTACCGACTTTGTTATCCATCGTATAGACCGTCACTTTTCCCTCTTGATGGTTATAAATCAATAAACCATCCACGCCATAATCATATTGATCTTTAAAATTACCCAGTACCGATTGCATACTGTTTCTCGCTTCAACATCACCATTGACGGCTTTGCGGAGTGTTTCGATGGATAATCCCACAGGAACCGAGTAGACATACAAAACTTCCACATCGGAATCGCCATCGTCACTGCCATTACACATAAAGCAGGCATCCCTTTGAACTGAAGAAAGCCGTTCCATTTTGCGTAATTCGATTAATAATTTTTGACCATCTTGATACGGTGATTGCGAGATATCGAGAAAAACTAATCGGTAAGGTCCCGGGTCACCTGCAAGGGCATGGGAAATACCGCCTATAAATAGTAAAAAACTCAGACAACTAGCTCTAAAATAACGGTTAAATTTGGGCATAGTCTATTCCTGCTCGGCTCCATATCGCGGTGAGGAAGATTGACGCAGTTAGAGATAAATAACCATATCTTTATTTCCGAATTACTGATTTTCTTTTTGGATATCTATTTTCTTTTAAATAATAGTACAAAAAAGCCCTTTGGCGATTAACCAAAGGGCTTAGATAAACAAAAACTAACGGTTTAATTAGAAGTTGTAGTTAATGCCGATATTATAACGGCGACCTTCTAATTCAGCACCATACGTACCTTTATCTACACGGCGGTCTAATACGTTATAAACACCACCAACAATGTTGGCATTTTTACTGAGTTTATAGCTCGTACCCAGGTCAAACATTGCGTAGGATGGTGTCCCTTTACTCATTTGCTGACCACGACCTTGATAATCTGAAGTTTCACTACGGAAATTCATACGACCCCAAGTTTGTAAATCTTCTGTTGTATCCCAAGTCAAGGTGGTATTTACCATGTGCTTAGGCTGCTTACTCAACGGCTTACCTTTATTTACACCACTTTTTTGCTCTGTGTGCGTATAGGTATAGTTCGCTGCAAATTCGAGGTTATCAAGAATTCCCCAGTTGAAAGTCACTTCAACACCTTGCATTCTTGCTTTGTCAACGTTGGCTTTATCGCTAACAAAACGGTACGGTTTACCTGGGCTGTCACCTTCACCATCGGCTAACGTACAGTCTCTGATTGTGTCAATGCTATTGTCACAACGTCTGATTTCCGTAATTTTATCTTTGAAATCAGTATTATAAATAGTAACCCCAGCAGTTAGGTTATCTTGGTTGTTCCAGATAACACCAATTTCTTCAGTAATACTTTTTTCTGGTTTCAGGTCTGGGTTACCGTAAATAATTGCATTTCCTTTACCGCCACCTGTTGCTTGTCCCCAGTTTGCAGATGATTCACGTAAACTTGGTGCTTTATAGCCTGTAGATACACCACCTTTAATCGTCCACTGCTCATCTGCATGCCAAACACCGTATAAACGAGGAGTCCAATGAGCACCGTAGTTTTCATCATTATCCATTCGCAGACCACCTGTTAATGCAAAGTCATTTGTCATTAACCATTCATCTTCTGCAAATAATGCCCAGCTGTATCTGTCTAACTCGCTATTTCCCGGTAGCTTGTTACTTTGATCTTTTAGCTTTTCCTTACGGTACTGACCACCAATACTGACACTGTGGTCACCCAGTAAGAAAACACTTTGGTTACGGACGACTAAATCTTCTGCCGTCATTTTACGACCTGGATTTTTCGCTTCATCGTACTGAACATAAGTGTCCGTCGATGCAAGATCATAAGTACCTGTATGCGTTAAAGCTACATGGGTCATATCGTACTTACTAAATCCGCTACCATCACCATAAGCAGCGGTATAACCCTCACGATAGTCACGATGCTGGTTATCTTTTTTAAAGTCTAAATCAAAGGCGTTTTGCTCATTTGGTGTCAGTGATAATGTACCGCCACCACTGGTCATGATTTGGCGACCAAATCCATCGATAATTTTATCTTCACTTCGGTGTGAATATTGACCCTGTAACTTGATTCCTAATAAACCATCAACTAATGGTCCCGAGGTATAGAAGCTACCTTGCCCTGTATTACCTGAATTTTTACGTTCTGTAATGGTAGTATCTGCGCGTAAACTGGTTGTCCACTCTTGCTGAACACGACGAGTGATGATGTTGATAACTCCACCCATTGCATCAGAACCGTATAATGATGACATAGGACCACGTACCACTTCGATGCGTTCGATGGCAGGTAATGGTGGTAACCAGCCTTGTTCGATACCTGAACCATCACTATTTGGTCGGATGCTACGTGTATCTACACGTTTCCCATCGATAAGGATCATGGTGTATTTTGCATCCATCCCTCGGATACTAATATCGGAGCTGCTACCACCACCGGTAACAAGAACACCTGGAACATCCTTCAGGGCATCCGTCACATCGCGATACGCTTTAGTTTCTAGCTGTTCACGTGTCACAACGGAAATTGATGCTGGCGCATCTTCAATCTTTTGCTGATATCCTGATGCAGTTGTTACAAAAATTTTATCGCTGCTGTCATCCGCAAAAGCAGGTACCGCAGTGATAGCCGCAATAATGCTAACTGCTATTTTTCTTTTAGTAAAAACAACCATTCCCAATTCTCCAAGAGATTTCTTTATCTTAACAATGAATTTTCTATGCTCAGCATGGGTCGTCTAACGCCCCAACGGTTTATTATTCTTTTGACATGATACTTTCTGAGGTTTACTACTTTTGAAGTTAAATCAATTAAGTAATTAACTCTCATTCGCAGGCGGTAACAATAATGTAAATGGTAATACTTATCAATGCCATTATTGAATGATTCATGACTTTCCGTGATGAATTGTGTGACTTAAGTCAAAGGTTAAATCTTTTGAATCGAGATCTGCGGCGGATTACACATCCGCAGCAGATCAAATTAAAAACGAAGAAAGGTGAGCGCTTGCCAAAAAAAGACTAAATACAAGCGCGAAAAGACAGTAGAGACGGAAGGTTATTGATTAATATTCTGGTTAAATTGTGCGTAACCGCGTTTTGCCGCAGCGTGATACTGTTGGTTTAGTGGTGCTGTCATCTGCTGTGCTATTGCTGTCATTTCAGGGCCTGCGAGTTCAGGTGAACCGGTACGAAACGGTGGGCGCGGATCATATTCAATTGCCAATTCGACAAGGGAGGCAACTTCTTCCCCACGTAAGGCTTTGAGCACCAACAATGAGGCGTCAAATGAACCGGTTGCGGGTCCTGAGGTATAAATCGAACCATCGATGACAACATCACTGCCCCCTACGGCGATTGCCCCTACGTCTGGTAGCATCGGGACAACATTACTATTGCTGGTTGCCCGCTTACCCCGCAATAACCCTGCCGTTCCTAGCATTAACGAGCCATAGCAAGTACCAATCACCGTTTTTGCGGTATGCCCAACCCGAGCAAAAAACTGAATCACTTCAGGATCTTCAATAACCTCTGGAGGCACCATACCCGTGACTAAAACATCTAAATCATCAGGGCACTCATCGAATGTCATTGTTGGCATCGTTGGCCACCCTGTGTAGCCCTCAAGCAACTCTTTACGCTTCCAGATAAAATAAATTTCAGCGCCCACAATAGTAAAAACGGATTGTGCCCCATTAATGTCCATTGGCATAAATCCTGGGCAAACAAAAATACCCACTTTAAGTAAAGACGATTGTTGCGCCCTCCCCCCTGCAATCAGCGCCTGAATTGACGGTGTCGTCAACCCAGCGTCCGTGCTAATGGCATAATCATATTTATTCATTCTATTATCCTTGGTTATTTAATCATCATTATTATACTAATCGGTAAGATAATATATGATATACAATGAAGTAAACTATTTTTGTACTGAATGGTAATAAAATGGCACAAAAAGGTAGACCACGAAATTATGATAGCCATGAAGCGCTAAATAACATCATGGCGTTATTCTGGCGCAAGGGGTATTCCGCGACTTCACTTGAAGATTTGGTTGACAGCACTGCGATGAAAAAGCCGAGTCTCTACGCCGCTTTTGGAAACAAAGCGCGACTGTATGAATTAGCAATGGCACGGTTTGGTGAAATTGCGCAGGCACATTACGCAGCGGCACTTGCTGCTCAATCGCCAAATGAGCCGTTGTTTGCACGACTTAGTCGTTGGCTACGTGCCACCGTATCCTTGTATAACGGAGTGGATGGTAAGACAGGCTGTATGGTGCTCTCCACTGCCGTAGCAGAAACCGATGACCCACAGGTACAAGCCTTCCTAAAAGACGTTATCCTTGCACAGGAGACGATGCTTATTACTTGTATCGAAAAGGAAAAATCGGCCTTACATGAACCTGAAAATGCGCGATTACTGGTAAAAACGCTTATCGCATTGCTGCATTCAGTATCGCTACGAGCAAGAGCGGGTGAAACGGAAGAGGAATTGTCCACGCTAATTGATGCAGGAGAGATGGTGCTGCGTGCAATGCTAGTTATACCGGAAAACACCCAATCAACGTCATCCCCTTAGAAAACAAAAATGGGTAATGTCGTCAGCAAACTCACTGACTCACATTACCCATTAACATCTTAATTTTAAACGAAAATCACTTCTCTAAATTCTCTTTATATGACGGGAAGCTCATCTCTTTATAACGGATAATCGAGGTTTTCTTCACGATTTTATATCCGAACCAGATAGCCAAGAATAGAGGAATACCGATATAGGTTGCAGTGACGCCCACCCAGTCAATTTTATCTTCTAAGAAAGCTTGATAGTTTTGACCCAGTGTAATCACTAAGCACAGGATAAAGGCGAAAATTGGCCCGATTGGGAAGAAACCTGAGCGATATGGCAAGTCATTAAGATCTCTACCTTGCGCAATATAGCCTCTTCTGAAGCGATAATGGCTGATAGCAATCCCTAACCATGCGATAAATCCAGTCATACCCGATGTATTTAATAACCACAAATACACAGTTTGATTACCAAACATTGAGCTTAAAAAGCACAGACCCGCCACAACCGTAGTTGCCAGCAATGCATAACGTGGTACGCCACCTTTTGACAGGCGAGCAAAGATTTTCGGTGCTTTACCTTCACGAGCCAAGGTATACAGCATACGCGTTGAGGCATACATTCCTGAGTTACCCGCAGAGAGAACCGCGGTTAAGATAACGGCGTTCATCACCGCTGCTGCTGATAATAAACCTGCATTTTCAAATACGAGTGTAAATGGACTCACGCTAATATCTTTTACGTCATTACGCAGTAAACTTGGGTCAGTGTAAGGAATAATTAAGCTGATGATTAAAATCGCAAAGATATAGAACAGCAAAATACGCCAGAACACTTTACGCACCGCACGTGGGATATTTTTCGCTGGGTCTTTTGACTCACCCGCCGCAATACCAATTAATTCAGTACCTTGGAATGAGAACCCTACGATCATCGCCACACCAATCATTGCAGAGAAACCACCTGCAAATGGTGCATCACCAATTTCCCAGTTATGCCAACCTGCGTTTTCTGCACCATTCATAATGCCGAAAATCATCAGCACACCGACGACGATAAAAATAATCACCGTAGTCACTTTGATTAGCGAGAACCAATATTCGGCTTCACCGAAGCCTTTAACGGAAATGTAGTTCAGTAAGAAAATGATTGCTAAGAAGATAGCACTCCAGATCCAGCCTGGGGTATCTGGGAACCAGTAGGTCATCACTAATTGTGCAGCGACAAGGTCAACTGCGATAGTGACAGCCCAGTTGTACCAGTAGTTCCAACCTAGTGCGAAACCAAAGCCTTCATCGACATATTTTGCGCCATAAGTCGCAAAGGAGCCGGAGACTGGCATGTATGCCGCTAATTCACCTAAGCTGGTCATTAAGAAATACACCATTAAACCAATAATGGCGTATGAGAGGAGCGCTCCACCCGGTCCAGCTTGTGCTACTGTGGCACCGGATGCCACAAATAAACCGGTTCCGATGGAGCCGCCAATTGCGATCATCGCGAGGTGGCGAGCTTTTAGTTCTCGACGTAATCTTGGTCCGCCGCTCATCGATGTCGTTGTATGTTGTTCTGCCATCTGTTCCCTGTATTTTATTTTCAGTCAATAACGCGGGGGATTCTAACAAACTCAAACGGCAGAACTAAGCAACTCTTTGCTGTTATAAGATACCTTCATAATCCAGCGATAATTATTAGCAAAACACGTTATGGTGAATAAAACGTCAATGACAATAATCCAGCAGATTCGTTATCGCGTTAGAAAGATGCTTCTGACGGTGATAAATCAGGTATAGCGTACGCTCAAGTTGTAACTCTTCCACTTCAAGCTCCACCAGCGTGCCATTCTCTAACTGCTCGGCAATCACGCGTCGAGATAAACAGCTGATACCCATCCCAAAACGTACCGCATGTTTAATCGCTTCGGAATTACCTAACTCCATCAAAATATGGAAGCCTGGAAGGTGTGCGAATAGCAGTTGGTCTAGTACATCGCGCGTACCAGAACCCCTTTCACGCAAGATCCATGGCGCATCTTTTAACTCTTTTAAAGTCACTTTTTTCTGCGCTAATGGGTTACTTGGTGCTGAAAACACCACTAACTCATCTTTTAACCACGGTTTTGAAATGAGTTCTGGACTATGACAGACCCCTTCAATCAGCCCCACATCCGCCCGAAACTCCATCACACCTTTAATGACTTCCTCAGTATTCCCAATGAATAACTCCAGTGGAATTTCAGGATTATCATGACGATACCCAGCTAAAATTTCAGGCAACATATAGTTACCGATTGTGGTACTTGCCGCCAAACGAACTGCGCCCATCTCTTTTTTGAACAGTTGCTCAACTTCAAATGCTTGTTCTAATAACGCTAATGCCTTTGGGTAAAGTAGGCGCCCATGTTCGTTAGTAACAAGTCGTTTACCTACACGGTCAAAAAGTTGCACGCCTAGCTGCCCTTCCAAGTCAGTCAGTGAAGCGCTCACTGCGGACTGCGATAACGCTAATAATTGCGATGCCTGCGTCGTGGAGCCACTTTTCAATACTTCCGTGAAAACTTCAAGCTGCCTCAGTGTAATACGCATACAGAAAGCTCCAAGATGATTATGTAGTTGTAATAATATTGTTAATATTAATCATTTATTAGCAATATACCAGAAGAAACTCTTAATCTATTTTTTAGATAAATAATACATAAACAATCAATTTAGATTATTGAATTTTTTGTTATATGCTTATTCCAACTTAATCTAAGTCGTCATAAAGAGTGTAGTCATGGATAAAACTGGAACCAAAGCAATCACACAAAATAATTCATTCCCTATTCTAAAACTTGTTCCGGGGATCATTTTAGCGGGAATTTTAACAGCCATTGCCATATACCTTGGGGAACAGTCATGGTTTATGGATATTGGGCTGGGCGCTCTCACTCTGGCTATTCTTCTTGGTATTTGTGTGGGAAATACCGTTTACCCTGCTATTAGTACAAGTAGCGATGCAGGGATCAAATTTGCTAAGCACTATTTTTTACGTGCCGGTATTATTCTGTATGGATTTCGCCTTACTTTTCAGCAAATTACCGACGTGGGAGCCACAGGACTGATTATTGATGCCCTGACATTAACCTCCACTTTTTTCTTAGCTTACTGGCTTGGTAAAAAAGTATTCAAACTTGATGATGAAACCACCATGTTAATCGGTGCAGGTAGCAGTATTTGTGGTGCCGCCGCTGTAATGGCAACCGAGCCAGTGGTTAAAGCGTCTGCAAGTAAAGTCGCTGTTGCCGTTTCAACCGTGGTGATCTTCGGTACCATCGGTATTTTTGTCTACCCATGGTTATATCAGTTAAATGCACATTTCGGCTGGATCCCTGCAACTCAAGAAACGTTTGGGATTTATATCGGTTCAACCGTTCATGAAGTCGCCCAAGTGGTTGCCGCAGGTCATACTATTGGTCCAGATGCAGAAAATGCTTCTGTGATAGCAAAAATGTTGCGTGTCATGATGCTGGCACCGTTTTTAATTATCTTGTCTGCATTTATTAGTCGTAAAAATGCGGCCAGCACACAAGAAGGCGCTCAGAAAAGTAAAATTACGATCCCTTGGTTTGCCGTGATTTTTATTTTGGTCGCCGCGTTTAACTCATTCAACTTATTACCTGAACAACTGGTTAAACAAATTATTACGTTAGATACCATCTTATTAGCGATGGCGATGGTGGCATTAGGGTTGACAACGCATGTCAGTGCGATTCGACAAGCGGGGATCAAACCTTTACTGATGGCAGCTATCTTGTTCGCTTGGTTAATTTTTGGCGGTATTGTGATTAACGTTGTTATCCAGTCGGTGTTTTAACCCTCATTTTCTATTTGCTAAGTTTGTCTCCTTTTTTGAGCACCTCCGATTGCCGCTTTTCATAAGCGGCATTTTTTTATTGGTTTCATTTCTTTAATTATTAATGGCATACTCCTGAAAAAAGGAGTCAATCATGAAATATGTTGGAGCACATGTCAGCGCCTCTGGCGGCGTTGACCAAGCAGTGATTCGCGCCCATGAAATTGGAGCCACCGCATTTGCTTTATTTACCAAAAATCAGCGTCAATGGAAAGCCGCCCCCCTTAGCGACGAAGTCATTAAAAGCTTCAAACAAAACTGCGCTAAATACGGTTATGGGAAACACCAAATTTTACCCCACGACAGTTATCTCATTAATTTGGGACACCCTGAATTTGAAGCATTAGAGAAATCTCGCGTCGCTTTTATTGATGAAATGCAGCGTTGCATGCAATTGGGGATTGACCTGCTGAACTTCCATCCCGGCAGCCACCTTAAACAAATTGACGTTGATGATTGCCTAGCCCGCATTGCAGAATCGATCAATATCGCCTTAGAAGAAACTGAAGGCGTTATCGCCGTCATTGAAAATACCGCAGGACAAGGAACAAACCTTGGTTTTGATTTTACGCATTTAGCTAAAATCATCGAACGCGTGAAAGATCAAAGCCGTGTTGGGGTTTGTATAGATACTTGTCATGCCTTTGCAGCTGGTTATGACTTACGTACAGCGGAAGATTGCGAGAAAACATTCCAACAATTTTCTGACATTGTGGGCTTTGAATTCTTAAAAGGTATGCATCTTAATGATGCGAAAAGTGAATTTGCCAGTCGTGTTGACCGCCATCATAGCTTAGGTGAAGGCAATATTGGTTATGCGCCATTTAGCTATATTATGAAAGACCCGCGTTTTGATGGCATTCCTCTGATTTTAGAGACCATCAATCCCGATATTTGGCCACAAGAAATTGCATGGTTAAAATCGCAACAAAATAGCTAACGCTTTCAGTAAATAAGACTGCTAATAAACTAAACGCATAGCAAACAAAAAGGCGGCCTTCTATAAGCCGCCTTCCCAATGAAATAATCGTAAAATAGTTACAATGATTTCATCTCAATTTTTGCCATCATATCGGCCAGTTTATTACGGTTTTTCAAACCCACATCCGGTTGAGAAACCGATAACGCAGAAATTGCAGTCGCCATACGGAGTGTATGTTCGCTAGTCTCACCATTTAATAAGCCGTAAGCTAACCCGGCAACCATTGAATCGCCAGCGCCTACCGTACTGACAACCTCACATTGAGGCGGTTTCGCTAACCAAGAGCCTGAAGCATTTACCCAAAGAGCGCCTTCTTCACCGAGGGAAATAACCACGTGAGAAATGCCTTTATCGCGCAATTCATGCGCCGCAGCAATAACATCTTTTAAATCCGGTAATTTGCGCCCTACCCATGTTTCTAGCTCTTGACGATTAGGTTTAACTAACCATGGTGATGCTTTCAGACCCGCTTTTAATGCTTCGCGGCTGCTATCAAAGATAATACAAGGGCATAACTGACGCAGGCGAGTCATCCAACGTGTGAACTCTTCAGGTTCAATCCCGTTAGGTAAACTTCCACTGACCACCACCATGTCAAAATGACCAAGCCAATTAAGGGATTCCGTGGAAAAACGGTTCCAATCTTCTTTACTGACATCAAAACCAGAGAAATTAAAGTCTGTCGACTCACCGTTATTTTCTGTGAGCTTAACGTTAATGCGTGTACGACCTGGCACCATGCTAAAACGGTTTGCCATGCCATTTTCACTAAAGAAGTGTTGGAATTCTTCTTGGTTGTCCTTACCCATAAAGCCGCTAACAGTGATATCAATACCAAGGTCACGCAGGACTTTCCCCACATTGACCCCTTTACCTCCAGCATTGAGACTAGCGGTCTTAACTAAATTGACTTCACCGACTTCGATGGAAGGGCATAGCCCCACAAGGTCATAAGCAGGATTTAATGTAATTGTAGCAACCCGGCGAGTCATAACCACTTATCTCCCTTATCATTATTGTCTTCGTGCAGACAGTCTTATCACAAGATTTTCAGGGCATAGTTATAACATTAATAACTGTTGGTTTCAGTGATATTTGTATTTTTTCCTGATTGTAATTTGAAAGTAACGTGGCAAAATTCCTTTCTTTATAAAAATAAGAAGAAGGAAAAATAATGTCGGGTCCTCAATACGTTGTTGTTGGTGTCGGTGTGCTGATTACGAACGGCCAAGGGCAAATTCTACTGGGTAAACGTAGCAGCCAACATGCACCTTACTGGTCTATTTTCGGAGGCCACGTTGACCCTGGAGAATCTTTCGAAGCCTGCGCAATCCGTGAAATAAAAGAAGAGATTGGTATTGATATCGATACCCCAACTGTATTTGGTCTCAGCAATAATATCGAAACGTTCCGACAAGAAGGTAAACATACGGTTTCTATCTGTATGCATGTGGAATATAACGGGAAAGTTGCCCCGCAGATCATGGAAGCGGATAAATGCGAAAGCCTGTTGTGGATCTCCCCAACTGACCCATTACCTGAACCTCATTTTGAAGCTAGCCGTAATGCGATCGAATTATGGCTCAGTAAACGTTTCTATCAGCCGCATATCTAAACCCAATATGCACAAACATCACACTGCTTGTGCATATAATAACCACTCTTAACTATTTTTTATTTTATTATCTTTTAGATGTTTACATTATTTCCGACCTAATGTATCGTTCAGCTAGTACAGTGAAACAATCATTCAGGAGTCATCATGGAAGCCGATGTAACAAAACCACCAAAGCGCCCCTCTATTTTAGGCGGCTCAATGATCATAGCCGGTACCGCAGTCGGTGCAGGTATGTTTTCTATTCCGATGGTGACGTCAGGTGTTTGGTTTTCCGGTTCAGTTGTCTTACTGATCTACACATTTATCTGTATGTTGTTATCAGGATTAATGATTTTAGAAGCCAATATGAATTACCCAGCAGGTGCTAGTTTTCATACCATGGTGAAGGATTTATTAGGTTCTGGCTGGAATACCATTAACACTCTCTCCATCACGTTTGTGTTGTATATTTTAACCTATGCCTATATTTCGGCGGGTAGCTCGATCATCACCGAGAACATTTCAAAATATGTTCAAGTTCCGCAAGCGCTTTCTGGCTTTGTTTTTGCGGTGGTTATCGCGTTTTTTGTTTGGTTATCTACCCGTGCAGTTGATAGGTTAAGTACGATTTTAATTGGCGGGATGGTGATCACATTTGTGATGTCCATCGGCGGCATGGTCACTACCGCCTCACCGTTGATTCTTTTCAACCAATATGAAAATAGTCAAAGTGAATATTTACCTTATGCATTAGCTGCGTTGCCTTATTTACTGACCTCTTTTGGTTATCACGGTAACGTACCGGGATTAGTGAAGTACTACAATAAAGACAGCCGTAGTGTCATGTTGAGCTTAGTGTACGGCGCAGGAATTACGGTCACTATCTACATCTTATGGCAGTATGCTATCCAAGGTAATATTCCACGTTCGTCCTTTATTGCGATCAGAGAAAATGGTAACAATATTGGCGCGTTACTGAATCAAATGAATATTTCTGCACAGAGTAGCTTTATTTCGCAATTTTTAACGCTGTTCTCTTATATGGCATTAGCAAGCTCGTTTTTAGGCGTATCCCTCGGCTTATTTGATTTTATCGCGGACTTCTTTAAATTTAACGATAGCCATCAAGGGCGTTTTAAATCAGTCATTATTACTTTCTTACCGCCAACGGTTTTAGGTTTAGCGTTCCCTGACGGCTTTATTTATGCTATCGGTTTTGCAGGACTCGCAGCAACTATTTGGGCGGTCATTGTCCCTGCCATGATGGCAAGAGCAAGCCGTAAGCGTTTTCCTAATAATAGCTATCGAACACCCGGCGGAAGCTTTGTGATTGGGTTCGTCATCTTATTTGGTTTGATTAACGCAGCCGCACATATTTTGTCTCTGCTAGGTTTATTACCTGTCTATTAAGTTATTCAAAGACAATCATTGGTTAAAAAGAGATCCCTAGCGTGAAAACTAGGGATTTTTTTGATGTTAACATCTTGCCTAATCCCTTATCTGCGAGTAATTTTGTCGAACTCTTTTTGACAATAACAAAGAAGGTTATTTATGGCCAAGGCCAACGAAATCAAACGTGGTTTTGCAATAAACTACAACGGGAAATTACTGCTGGTTAAAGACATTGATATCCAATCCCCAAGCGCTCGTGGCGCAAGTACACTGTATAAAATGCGCTTTACCGATATCAAAACTGGCCAAAAAGTTGAAGAGCGCTTCAAAGGTGATGATATTTTAGACACAATTTCACTCACTCGCCGTGCCGTAAGCTTCTCTTATATTGATGGTGATGAGTATGTGTTCATGGACAATGAAGACTATACCCCATATATCTTTAAAAAATCTGATATTGAAGAAGAGCTGTTATTTATTCCTGAAGAAGGTTTACCAGGAATGCAGGTTTTAACAATGGATGGGCAAGTTCTAGCTCTTGAATTACCACAAACTGTCGATATGGTGATTGCTGAAACAACACCAGGAATTAAAGGCGCTTCTGCGAGTGCTCGTACTAAACCTGCAACAATGCCGACAGGCTTAACCGTTCAAGTTCCCGAATATATAACTACCGGTGAAAAAATCCGTATTCATATTCCTGAACGCCGTTATATGGGCCGTTGTGATTAATTATTTCGCCCTATTTTCTCAATAAGAAAATAAGCTTACATTACCTATGGGCATTCCGCCCATAGGCATCATTATAAATAAACATCACCAATTCATCCTAGAATAGCATTCCATTTAATATTCAAAAATTAATATAAATATGACAATTTAGTTATTAGTCATAAATAACCGTGTAAACTCCTATTTTATTTTCCTTGTTAATCCATTTAAATGTTTGAGTTCCTTTTTGATTTGGAAGCGTAGTCCCTTTTTCACTCAATTTATTAAACTTTACTGAGGTCGTTTTAACGACACCATCATCATTCCAGCATTTTGTATCAATGCTCTGCTCAATACTCGTGATAACACAAGGTGATGCGACAATTGCGCCAACAAAGTGGATTGTGCCTGATGAAACGGGTTTTGCTTCGCTGTGCGTAGACGCCTTAGCGTGCATACCGAATGTTAATGCCATTAAAGAAAATACTGCTAATGTTATTTTTTTTACTGAGTGATCCACAAGAATTTCTCCGCTTAAAATTAAGTTATCGTCAATTACTAAAATTTATTTACATCTAATTGATGCATTACTTAATAAATTTCGGATATAAGCTTAATTTGCGGAGGGGAATAGTTATTTCATTTATGGCCGCTATTTTTTATTTTTAAATAACCCCAAAGGATAGGCACGACCTTTAACTCCTTTAATTTAACTTAGATGCAATAAATCCCATTGAAACTGATTTCATTTATATAACAAATCACTCTGTGTTTTATTAAAATCAGTCATCTACTCCAACAATCAAATTTGATATTTATTAATCAGAACGGCTATAAACAACTCTCTATATAAATTCATTTTCTTAGTGAAAATTTAATCTATTTAATTCCTTTCACTTATTAAAAGCGTAAAACTTCATAACACCTAATGGTGAACATAGCTGTTTAGCTCACTTAACTTGAAGACTAATGCATAAAAAACACACGATAATGTAGTAAGAATATCCGCAACATATAGCTATCGGATACAGCCAATTGCTTTTACATTTAGGTGACAAACAATATAAATTTAAACTTCTTTACAATTCAGATTGAAATTTAAAAAATCCCCACTGTTTTTATAAAGATATTAGATAATAAACGTGACTATGATCATATTTTCTTTGAGAACGGTCTCTGTAAGGGCGCAAAAAAACTGGATTATTCGCATTCTGAAGGCAAGTTAATGATGGATCTCTCGTTTTATATAATGTTTTGTAAATTATCCCCCTATTAACTCGCCATTTCAGCTTTGTTTATGTATATTCTTTATGTTTGGTTAAAGAACTCAATATTCATCGGCCAAATATATAAAATAAGTACGATTTTTAGCAGCTTCTGATTATCTTTTTATAATCAACAGGTGTTAGAGCACAAGACAGCTGCTAATTTAGAGCATAATTTGTTCGATACATAAACACTTTCTGCGAAAAATACACTCAGTCGTTATAATGCGTTTTTCACAGGGATCAGTTTAAGTGTGTTGTGTAGTTTCCACACAGCAATAAATAAAATGGCAAGGGATATTTTATTAATGTTAACTTCTGAAAAATTTAAGCGCTATGTCTGGCGCATTGTTCCGGCAGTCGCAATTGCCGTAACGCTTTCAGCATGTACGGCACCGAAAACATCGAAGAATGGTCAAACTACCGCAAGATCTTCAGATGTTCGCATGTTAAACGCAACATCGAATGACTCACTCGCAATGGCATCTCAAGATGAATTCGAAGATTTAGTCAGAAGTGTTGATACCAAATCCAAAATCATGGATCAATATGCAAGCTGGAAAGGCGTTAGCTACCGTCTAGGTGGAACCACTAAAAGTGGTATTGACTGTTCTAGCTTTGTACAACGTACTTTCCTCGAGCAATTTGGCGTGCAATTACCACGTACTACCTCTGAACAAGAATCTTCAGGTAAAAGTGTAAAACGCAACAATTTAAGAGCGGGTGACTTAGTTCTGTTTAAAACAGGTCGCACGATGAAGCATGTAGGGATTTATATCGGGGACAATAAATTTGTTCACGCCTCTACAAGTAATGGCGTTATCGTTTCTGAAATGACTAACGATTATTGGAGCAAGCGTTATTACGCAAGCCGCCGTGTGGTTAATGGTTCCTAAAACCCAGAAACATTAATGCAGTAATATATAGATACCTTGCCAATAAAAAAGCTTCCAGGCTCTAAACCGGAAGCTTTTTTATTGGGTCGAATATCATAAAGACGACCTTAATATTAAATAGTCTCAATGCCATTAGGCACAATAGAAACCAGAAGCCATTTCTGCGATAGCAACACCCGATGCTTTTAAACGGCACATTGCTGTTAGCTCATCACTCGCTCGGATAAATAAGCACATCTCTTTTTGCCATTCTAAAATGGCGTTATCGATCTGCATTTCCGATAACGATTCAGACAAATGCTTCATTGCAATACAATCTGTTGCACAGTCGTGGCTCAGCAATTTTAGCCCCACTAGCTTATCGCTATTAATATCATTCATAGGCACAACCTCAACATCCGTACCTATTTTTCCCGATAACCAGCGATAGCTTTGCGGCAGCCTGTGCACCACCGAAAGACCTAATTTTTCCACAAAAATTTCCTATTAAAATATGTCATCATTTTGCCAAGTAAATTGACTAGCTAAATCGCCATTTAATTTACATTTCACTCAATGAATATCGATTCTTTTAGATACTGAAACTCCCCCAAGAGACAACGTCCCTCTTCCTTGTACCTCTCTCTATATTAGAGAGCGAATAGAGCTACATAAGTCTTAAAGAAATCCTCGTTCAAACCGAACTTTTAACCCAACCAAAAAGTAACGTGAATGTTAAAAGCAAGAACTTAAATATAACATTAAAAAAGTAGCATGTCGTTAAATTTTTGTGACACACATCATTGCATACGAATTTTTTTGACAAAAAAGTTAATTTTTAAACAAATTTTGAGAATAATCTTCAAAACAAACCATAATAAATCAATTTATTTTTTACATTATTACTCAAATGCATTAACAATTATCTATTTTTTAAGCTCATGTAACCTTATTTCGGATCATTAGAAAGTGAGCCCTACCTTTCATTGAAAACAGAAATTTAACAAATATTCGACTTAAGATAATTGATATGGATCATTTCTTGATAAATACTTTAATTACCTTGCGTAATTAGTCAGTTTTATCGATGTATTATACAGGTTAATCTATGGGTATTATGAATAGTGCATTAGTGAGATAAATCAGAATGATATAAATAAAGGAATGGAACTAATCAGTTTGTCAGTTTCATCCTTGAAACTGATTCAATTAGAGATGCTATTTTGCGCGTTTCGCTAAAAGCACAAATAACATGGAGAGTGCCACACAGCCTACCATCGAACCTACCATCGGCCAGGCATTTTTAGCAGGGATCATTGATAACAACGTTCCCACCAATGCACCAATAGAAAAACGAATTGTGCCTGCAAGAGAAGAAACTGTTCCTGCAATATGAGGGTAATTATCGAGGATCACTGCCATCGAGTTTGAGGTGATCATGGCAATCCCACTCACATAAATCGCGACGCCAATCACCAATGTCCAGAAATCCATACCCAATGCTGTCGTCGTTAATAGCCATATTCCCATAACGAACTGAACAATAATCCCAAAATATAACATTCGCTCAGCGCCAAATTGCCTTACAAATTTGCCGTTAATCGTCGTCATAATGAATAAGAAGACAATATTAATGCCAAAGTAATAGCCAAAATGTTGAGGCGATACCCCATTAAGGTCGATATAGACAAATGACCCTGCATTTAAGAAAGAAAACATACCGGAAAACGAGAATGAGCTAGCCAAAATATAGAACAACACTTGGCGGGCTCTGAATAACGTCGCAAACTGGCGTAATGTGGTTCCGATATGGAATTTTTGTCGCCTTTCAACCGGTAGCGTTTCTCGGATAAATAAACTAACCAGCACCACAGCGATGACAGCCGCAATCGCAATGCTCCAGAAAATGGCATGCCATGAGAACCAGCGCATCATTTCGCCGCCCATGATAGGTGCCATCAACGGTGCAATAGTCATCACTAACACGACAAAAGACATACTTCTGGAAAATTCATCTTTAGTAAACATGTCACGCATCAAGGCGTTGATCACGACGCTGGCTGCGGCTGCCGCAAATCCATGAAGGAAACGCAGCCAGATAAATGTATCGATAGATTCTGCAACAGCACAAGCCGCAGAGGCTAGTGCAAAGACAATCACCCCACCTAAAATGACGGGTTTGCGTCCTAAACTATCCGCCATCGGACCATAAAAAAGCTGACCAATTGCAAAACCAAAAATGTAGCTGTTCAGGGTCATCTGAATGCGCCCTTCATCTACATTAAAGTAACCTGTCATTGCAGGGAAACTCGGTAAATACATATCAATCGCTAATGGCATTAGCATTGATAGCAAACCTAAAATTAAAATCAGCCCCAAATAGGATGAACGCTGTTGTTGCACTTATTAACTCCTGCTATGACATCATTAACGGGGAACCGTAATACTCTCAATCTCTGCTTCCGTCAGTGGACGGTATTCACCCGGCTCTAGCTGCTCATCTAAACGAATTTCCCCGACTCGCTCACGATGCAAACCACACACATGATTTCCGACTGCCGCAAACATTCGTTTAACTTGATGATAGCGCCCTTCACTGATTGTCAGTCGGACATCACGTGGAGAGATAATTTCCAGCTGCGCAGGTTTCGTGAGTGATTTTTCACCATTTAACATGACGCCTTGTTCAAACTGTACCGCGACATCATCCGCGATATCTTCACTCAGTTGAACTCGGTAAGTTTTCTCACAATGATGTTTTGGCGAGGTGATGCGATGAGACCACTGACCATCATCCGTTAATAACACTAACCCAGTCGTATCAATATCTAAGCGACCTGCTGCATGCAGTTTTTGGGCGACGGGCTCATCAATAAAATAGAGAATTGTCGGGTGCGTGGGGTCATCAGTTGAGCAAACATAGCCTTCCGGCTTATTGAGCATAAAATAGCGAGGCCCCGTAACTTGCACTAACACATTGCCATCATAGGCAACTTCATTATCAAGACCCACCTGCATCGAACCTGATTTTACTACTTCATCGTCAACCATGACATTACCGGCACGCAGCTCACGCGCCACCAAACTCCGGCTTATCCCAAGTTGCTGGGACAAAAATTTATCCAGTCGCATAGATTCTCTTAACTTGATGGAATGTCAGCGAGAGGTACAATAGCACCGCGCTGTCATAAGATAGAAAGATGGATTGCTGTGATTACTATCACATAATTTATTATACCAATAACCTGTTACAAGTGATAGCACAGCAAAGGGAACGCTTAAATTTAGACCTAGCCACGGATCTAACTTAAATTTAACATTAATAATCTGACTTTTTTGAAAAAACTAACTCATATGCCTGCAGCCTCATCCCGTTTTACTTTACGCCCTTACCAACAAGAAGCCGTTGACGCGACAATCCAGCACTTTCGACGTCACACTACGCCCGCGGTGATTGTGCTCCCGACAGGGGCAGGAAAAAGCTTAGTGATCGCAGAATTAGCGAGATTAGCTCGTGGGCGCGTATTAGTTTTAGCGCATGTCAAAGAGTTAGTTGAGCAAAATCACGCCAAATATCTGACTTATGGTCTAGAGGCAGATATCTTCGCAGCAGGTCTCAATCGCAAAGAATCCCACAGTAAAGTGGTCTTTGGAAGCGTACAATCGGTAGCACGTAATCTTGAACACTTTGACGACAAATTCTCTTTAGTTATCATCGATGAATGTCATCGCATCAGCTTAAACGAAGAAAGTCAGTATCAACAAATTATCCTAAGCTTACAAAAGCATAACTCTGCACTGCGCATTTTAGGTTTGACCGCAACTCCCTATCGCCTAGGGCATGGGTGGATTTACCAATACCACTACCACGGAATGGTTAAAGGGGATGAACACTGTTTTTTCCGTGATTGTATCTATGAATTGCCGCTGCATTACATGATCAAAAACCAATTTTTGGTTCCCCCTGAACGCCTTGATATGCCAGTGCTGCAGTATGATTTTAGTCAGGTATCGGTTAACCAATCGGGAATTTTTAGCGAGCAAGAACTCAATTTATCCCTCAAAAAACAGCAGCGCATTACACCAAAAATTGTGGCGCAGATTATTGAGTATGCCACGCCGTTACAAGGGTGCATGATTTTTGCCGCTACGGTTGAACATGCTAAAGAGATCCTCAGTTATTTACCACAAAATACCGCTGCATTAGTCACCGCAGAGACACCATCCCTTGAGCGCCAAAACATCATTCAGCAATTTAAAAATAAGCAATTACATTATCTTGTCAACGTTTCAGTACTGACCACAGGTTTTGATGCGCCACACGTAGACGTAATTGCCATCTTACGTCCAACAGAGTCCGTCAGCTTATATCAGCAAATCGTTGGACGTGGCTTACGTTTGAGTGAAGGAAAGAAACTGTGCCTAATTCTGGACTATGCCGGAAATCCTCATGACCTCTTTCGTCCCGAAGTGGGTAGCAGCAAACCCAATTCCACCAGCGTTCCAGTCCAAGTTTTCTGTCCACTGTGTCAGTTTGCCAATGTTTTTTGGGGAAAATGTACTGCAGATGGTCAAATTGTCGAGCACTACGGGCGTCGTTGCCAAGGGTGGGAAGAAGATGAGCATGGACGAAAACAACAATGTGAGTTCCGCTTTCGATTTAAACAGTGCCCCCATTGTGGCGCGGAAAATGATATTGCCGCACGACGTTGCCATAAATGCCAAGAAGTCCTCACGGACCCCGATGATATGCTTAAAGCCGCTTTACGGCTTAAAGATGCTCTAATCTTACGCTGCGGAGGAATGGAACTCACTTCAGGCTCGGATGCAAAAGGCGAGTGGCTGAAAATCACTTACTATGATGAGGATGGCACGTCGGTGTCTGAGCGTTTTAGACTCACCACTTCTGCTCAAAAACGCGCATTTGAATTTCGATTCTTACGAGAACATCATCGAGCCCCTGGTGTTCCTTTCCATTGGAATAATGCAAACGACATTATTTCACAGCAAGCTTTATTACGTTACCCGCAATTTGTTGTTGCGCGAAAAAAAGAAAGCTACTGGGAGATTAGAGAAAAAATCTTTGATTATCAGGGACGTTTCCGTCTTGCCGCATCATTAAGATAATCAGAAAAAACGCGATTAATGATGAATAAATCATGCCAAGTCAGAAAGATAATGATCTTAATGATTGCCCGCTAGCCGTTTTTTCGTTAAAATGCCGCCCGCCTTTGTATGTCTCGCTTCGCGAAATGATGTTACAGGGCCAAATCTCGAACCTGCTGCTGGGTCGCCTGTAGCAGGATTTTTATTTTTTCTTTTATAGAGAAATTGTAATGTTAACTATCAATGCAATTGAACGTAAAGAGCAGGGTAAGGGTGCGAGCCGCCGCCTGCGCAGAGCTAACCAACTGCCGGCTATCGTTTACGGTGGCAACCAAGAAGCTATCTCTGTTACTCTGAGCCACGATGAAATCATTAACCAAGAAAGCAAAGCTGAATTTTACGAAGTTCTGACTCTGGTTATCGATGGTAAAGAAACTAAAGTAAAAGTTCAGGCTGTTCAACGTCACCCATTTAAGCCAAAAGTGACGCATATTGACTTCCTGCGCGCTTAATTAAGCCCATAGCCGAGCTTTAAAGTTTTTTCGGGACGCCGAGTAAATAACGCCGCAATTGCGGCGTTATTTATTTTTAAGACAAGATTTCTAACGTAAGATTTCTATAGAAAATCCATCGTTCACTATTTATTACCGCGGCGTTGCAACTGGTCACGCAGATTCGGCGGTGTACCACGGATAGTCAATGTGTCTGTCACGGGATCCCAAAAAATACGCTCTCCCATTAACATCGCATCAAAGCTAATTGTGATCCCCCCACCACTGCCTGAAAATTTCGTCAACTGCTTTAAAGTACCGCGATCAGCAGGAAAACTCTCTTCCAATTGATAATCATTTTGGCGAGTGAAATCTTCAAAGCTTTGCTCTTCCACCATCGGTAGCTCTTTTGAGAGTTCCTTCAACTCAATCTCTTCGCCTGATTGCAATTGCTCACTGCAATAGCTATGAACTTGTTGGCGATAAGCTTGGCGAGTATTTTTATCCATCTGCGCATTATCACAAAAATCATCCAATGCTTGGACTAACCCTTTATTCTGTACCTTCGCATTCAAACCTTCAGATGCAGCCAAGAAATCCATAAAGAAATCAGAAACTTTACGCCCTACTCGCCCTTTAAGGAAAGTCAGATAACGCTTCGACTCTGGATTGGTTTCCCATTCAGTCAAATCAATACGTGCCACAATATCCGCATGAGGAATATCTAAGTAATGAGTCGTACCTAAATCGAGGGATTCGGTCACAAACATGCTATCGCAGCTATTAAGAACGGCAATCAGCAGGTATTCCACCGCTAAATAACGATATTGGCAGAAGAGAACGATGCCGCCTTCAGCAAACGGGTATTTTGCCAGCTCATCTTTTAAACGCACGGTCATTGCGCGGCTAAAGCCTAAAAACTCTTCTTCGCCCTTACGCAGTAACGTTAACGCTTCAGCCAGTTCACTCTCTTCGTTAAACTCACCGAATGCCTTACTTTTTGCACTGTATACACGATGTAATTCTGCCATCATGTCTTGCACAACATTGTCTGTCGTCAATAACGAATCACGCAACATGACTTCTAAAGTCTGTTCATCTCGTTTAATCAACTGGTGTAACGCTATCTGGGTAATTTCCAGACTCATTGTTGGCTCCTTTCGCTAGCAGAAATAATGTCGCGTATTCAAACACTGTTAGTATTTGTCTGCAACTGAAACCGTTAACCGCCATTTTTTTATTACTTTTATGGCGAACTATTATCCACTTCGGTGATCTAAATAAACATTATTATCAATTAAACGAAAATTTGTTTAAAGAAAGAAGAAAAGTCACCCACAATGGGCTATCATATGGAGCTTTCATTAATTTAGGATGTCATAATTTATGCCACAATCATCTCGCTATAGTGATGAAAAAGTTGAAGGTTTACTGTCTGACCTTGTTAGTGTGTTAGAAAAAAACCATACTCCCGTTGATCTATCATTAATGGTACTTGGTAACATGGTTACCAATCTGCTCAATACGTCTGTCGCCCCTGCTCAGCGTAAAATGATTGCAGAGTCCTTTGCCAATGCATTACTTTCTTCTGTACAAGAAGATAAATCACACTAATTTGGTTGATAAATAAACAGCATGGTCACCCATCAGCGCTACCGTGATAAAGTCTCCAACATGATTGGTTGGGGGCACTGGTTTGCACTTTTTAATATACTACTTTGCCTTTTGCTAAGTAGCAGCTATCTGTTTATTTTTGACTGGCCAGATACCTTCGCTGGTCGCGCTTATGCCTTCGTCAGTTGGTTGGGTCATTTCAGTTTCGTGGTGTTCGCCACTTACTTGCTAATCATCTTTCCACTGACCTTTATCGTTATGTCCCAACGATTGTTGAGGGTTATCTGTGTGGCGCTAGCCACTGCGGGACTCACCTTATTACTCTTTGATATTCGCGTTTTTAGCCAATTTGGCCTCCATCTTACACCGCAGGTTTGGGATTTAGTGATTAACCCCGCCAAAGGTGAAATGGCACGCGAATGGCAACTGATGTTCATCAGTATCCCCATTATCTTTCTGGTTGAGATGCTATTTGCGACCTGGAGCTGGCAAAAACTACGCAGCTTAAGCCGACAAACATTTGGGCGCCCACTGGCAGGTCTATTCATCGCAACATTTGTGATGTCACATTTAATGTATGCGTGGGCGGATGCCAATTTTTATCGCCCGATCACGATGCAACGCTATAACTACCCGCTGTCTCAACCAATGACAGCGCGCAAACTTCTTGATAAATATGGGCTACTTGACCTAACTGCACATCAAAATCGTGTCTTCCAGCAAGGTAGCCCAACTGCACTAAAACTTCAGTACCCATTGAAGCCACTTAGCTACCAAGACCAAGGTACGGGTTACAATTTACTTTTATTGGTTGTCGATGATTTAGGTAATGTTTCTCAGCAAAACCAAATGAACTCACTGAAAGAGTTCAAAAATATCAGCTCCCAATTTACCAATCACTATACTTCTGGGTTACGCAATGATACCGCCCTATTTGGGCTGTTCTACGGTATTTCATCAAGTTATATTGATAATATTCTCAATGGTCGCCACCCTTCTGTCTTGGTTGAAGCTTTACAACATCAAGGCTATCAGTTTGGTTTATTCTCCACTGATGGGTTTAGCTCACCATTATTCCGACAAGCGATTTTATCTGACTACTCTTTGCCGACAAAAGCATCGGACAGTGACAAACAAACTATTGCACAGTGGAATTTATGGCTGGATAACGTGAAGCATGGCTCACCTTGGTTCTCATTCTTAAACATCAAGGGAGCGCCGGGAAGTAATCAAACGGATAACCAAATCAGCCAAGTCATTGATACGCTGAAGAGCCAGAACAAGCTTAACAATACCATTGTGGTGATCACAGCAAACTACAACAGTAACGGTTCGCAAGAGACTGATTGGGTGAATAAGAAACACTTTAACCGTGACAGTATGCAAGTTCCGTTATTTATCTACTGGCCGAATACTCCAGCACAACAAATTGATAAGCTGACTAGCCATCAAGACGTAATGACCACCCTCATGCAGCGGGTGTTACATGTCAATAACCCGCCTGATGATTACAGCCAAGGTGAAGATCTCTTCAGTGCGCAGCGCACTTATCCGTGGGTGATCACCGGCGATAAAAGCGATGTCGTCATTACCACCAACAGCGCGACCATGTATATGGATCATAATGGCCAATTTAATATCTATGACCCACAAGGCAACGAGCAGACTGACGACAAACCAGACCTTGCTGAGCTACTGAAAATCTTCACTGAACTTAAACGTTTCAATGAAAATTAGCGCTTAAATTTCAATCAGTCATCTGGGTTTGCTCTTGATTTTGCCCATGTTTTGAGTAGTATATTTTTTGCCTAAAGCCCTTGTTGTAAAGGCATGTATTCATTAATCGGCACGTAGCGCAGCTTGGTAGCGCACGGTCATGGGGTGTCCGGGGTCGGAGGTTCAAATCCTCTCGTGCCGACCAAATTCCCACTCAAGCCAGCCTTTTCGGTTGGCTTTTTGTTATTCAATACTTCCCTTTCTTTGACCATTATCTGATAGCCAAATTGCATCGCTATCGGAATAATAGACACTATTCTTTTAACCTTTTATTAAGGACACAGTATGTCGCTATCCGTCACCGTTACATTATCACGCCAAGAATTTATCGCCTTTAGCCGATACTGCCATAAAAATAACTACTTTTTACCCAAAAACCGCAGCTTGCTCACTTATACTCTGCTCTATTTGGCTTTCTTTGCCATCATGGGAGGGGTATTCACCTTACTCCAGCATTTTGATATCGAGCTTAATATGGGGCAATTTGTTGTCGCTGTTCTGATGGCGATATTACTTTATGCCATCTTTGCAATACGTTTGTTTAAAACATTGAACAAAGCGATTCCTGATGCAGATAGCTCGACTTTCTGCACAAAAACATTCACGGCAGATGAGAATGGATTACACATTGAGAGTGCTTATGGTTTATGGCATTACAATTGGAATTCAATGCGTTTTATAAAACAAAATGGAGATACACATTATCTATTTATTGATAGAACTAGCGCCTTTATTTTCCCAAAACGAGCGTTTGATTCACACGAAAATTATCTAAAGTTTGTGCAATACCTCACTGAACAAAATTATTCTTCAAATAATCCGGAATAAATCTTAGTAAACCAAATTAATTTAGCATAATCATCCATTATACTTTATTTTAAATTTTGCGAGTAATTTATATTCGCTACACATTTTTTTACACTTTATTTTTAGCTTTAATTAACGATTTATATTAAAAACTAGAAATAACTCCACGAATAGTAGTTCGCCTATATTATCGTCCGATATCACTCTCTTTATGTGTAGAATTATTTATATATTCTAAATTCCTTAAGAATAATCTCTATTTTCACTATCAAAATTTCCTGCAAAAAATCCACTCACTTTCATTATGAATACACATTAGCTTTGATTTTAAATAATTTTTAATTAATTAAATAGCTGCTAATACGTAAAAATACGTTACGTCACACTCAAACATAAAATCATATCCATTAGAAACCTTGATCTATCAGCCTTAAAATTATATAAAATAGCAAACTGATTTAAGCCAAATTAAAGTTGAAGAATATATTTCATTTACCAATAATTCATATTTAAAGCGAGTAATACCACTAAAGGACTCCTAAAATGTCAGATAGCTTCCAAAATGAAGTACCGAAGGCTCGGGTTAATATCAAATTAGACTTGCACACGGGTGGTGCGCAGAAAAAAGTGGAATTACCACTTAAATTATTAGCTGTTGGTGATTACAGCAATGGACAAGATAATCGAGCATTATCTGAGCGCGAAAAAGTTAATATCAATAAAAATAACTTTAATAGTGTGCTCACTGAATTTGCACCGGCCATTAATCTCACAGTGAAAAACACCCTTGCCGGTGATGGAAGTGAAGAAAGCATCAACCTCTCTTTCAAAAACATGAAAGATTTTGAGCCTGAGCAAGTTGCCCGTCAAATTCCTCAACTACGCGCAATGTTAGCTATGCGCAATTTGCTGCGTGACCTGAAATCTAATCTCCTCGATAACGCAACGTTCCGCCGTGAACTGGAAAACATCCTTAAAGATCCAGAGCTCAGTGATGAACTTCGTGAAGAGCTAGCACAGCTAGCACCGAAGAAAGATTAATTTGGATTATTAAAGGATTATGCTGATGTCTGTAAAAACTGAATCAACTCAAGGCGCAACAACTGTGCTGGATGACACCTCAAATCAAGGTGTTTATGCTTCTTTGTTCGAAAAAATCAATTTAACGCCAGTCGCATCAATCAGTGATATTAACGCATTCCAAGACAATGCAGCCTTGGCAGATGCAACGGCTGACGAACGCGTCACTGTCGCCGTTCAGGTCTTCCTCGATCGTTTAAAATCATCAGGTCAAAAAGTCGAGCGTTTAGATAGAAACCTGCTCGACCATCATATTGCTGAACTTGATAAGCAAATCAGCCAACAATTGGATGAAGTCATGCACCACCAAGACTTCCAAAAAGTTGAATCCACTTGGCGTGGCTTGAAATTCCTGGTTGACCGCACTGATTTTCGTCAAAACGTCAAAATTGAACTGCTAGATATTGCGAAAGACGATTTACGCCAAGATTTCGAAGATAGCCCAGAAGTCATTCAAAGCGGCCTTTATCACCATACTTACATTGCGGAATATGACACCCCAGGTGGCGAACCTATCGCAGCAATGATTTCTAACTATGAGTTTGACCGTAGCCCGCAAGATATCGCCTTACTGCGTAGCATCTCCAAAGTCTCAGCATCCGCACATATGCCATTTATCGGCTCTGTAGGACCAAAATTCTTCGGTAAAGAGACGATGGAAGAAGTGGCGGCAATCAAAGATATTGGCAACTATTTTGACCGCGCTGAGTACATCAAATGGAAATCATTCCGTGACTCTGATGATGCTCGATATATCGGCTTAACTATGCCTCGTGTGCTTGGTCGTCTGCCATATGGCCCAGATACTGTACCGGTTCGTAGCTTCAACTACGTTGAAGAAGTTAAAGGCCCAGACCACGAGAAATACCTGTGGACCAACGCCACCTTTGCTTTTGCTGCCAACATGGTTAAAAGTTTTATCAACAATGGTTGGTGTGTCCAAATTCGTGGACCTCAAGCCGGTGGTGCTGTTAAAGATCTCCCAATCCACCTGTTTGATTTAGGAACGGGCAGTCAGGTCAAAATTCCATCCGAAGTGATGATCCCAGAGACCCGTGAATTTGAATTCGCCAATCTTGGATTTATCCCGCTGTCTTACTACAAAAACCGTGATTACTCCTGTTTCTTCTCTGCTAACTCGGCGCAGAAGCCCGCGTTATACGATACGGCTGATGCCACCGCAAACAGCCGTATCAACGCTCGTTTGCCATACATTTTCTTACTGTCCCGTATCGCCCATTACTTGAAGCTGATTCAACGCGAAAACATTGGTACCACCAAAGACAGACGCTTACTTGAATTAGAACTCAACAACTGGGTTCGTGGCTTAGTGACTGAAATGACCGATCCTGGTGATGATTTACAAGCTTCTCACCCGCTGCGTGATGCAAAAGTGGTTGTTGAAGATATCGAAGATAACCCGGGCTTCTTCCGTGTGAAACTGTACGCAGTTCCACACTTCCAAGTCGAAGGTATGGATGTTGATTTATCGCTAGTTTCACAAATGCCTAAAGCAAAAGCCTAACGGTTATTAAAGGTCATTCAGGATGAAAATCTACCGTCCCCTATGGACAGACGGGGCCTTTTTGGCCCCTCAGCAATTTCAACAGCAAGCCCGTTGGGACGGTCATGTTGCTGAAGTGGTCGCACAAATGGGTATCGCCTCCACGTGGGGCGTCATTAGTACCGAGTTTGATGTCAGTGCATTAACGCTCTCTCGCGTAAGCGCCCAAAAAATCGTGGTGCGCTTTCACGATGGCACACTGATTGACACAACCTTAGCTGATGCCCTTCCTCCGGTATTATCCCTCAATGATTATGCGGATCGCCAGTCATTGGATATCGTTCTGGCATTGCCTTTAATGCTAGCCAATGGCGGAAACTTAGTTCCTGAAACAGGAACCGATCGCCCACGTCGATTTAGCCAAGAATGGGTTAAAGTTCAAGACTTATTAGGGCATGAACAAACAGACATTGCCGTGTTACGTCACGTGGCAACACTGCGTTTTGCTCATGATGAGAACGAGGCTTACATGACTTGCCCTGTTGCGCGCCTTATTCGCAACGCTCAAGGGATGTGGGAATTTGATAGCCACTTCATTCCACCCTTACTTTCCTGTCAAGGAAGTGCTGAATTACGAACACGGCTTTCTGAGTTTATGCACCGTTTAGTGGCTAAGCGCCGTCGTTTAATGGCGCTACGTCGCGAAAGTAATGAAAAAATGGCCGACTTTGTGGTCGCTGATGTTTCACTATTTTGGTTACTGAATTCACTGAATAGTGCCGAGCCGGTCCTCAATGAACTCAGCACCGCATTACATCGTCATCCTGAATTACTCTATCGAGAGCTAGCTCGTTTAGCGGGCAGCTTATTAACTTTTTCTTTAGAAAGTAAGCTGGAAGATATCCCGCTATACAAACATGAGCAGCCAGAACTCGTTTTCCCACCTCTTTTTGCCTTGTTAAATACACTGCTTGAAGCCAGTTTGCCTTCTCGTGTGATTAGCATTGAATTGGCGAAAGAAGGTCCATTCTGGAAAGGTCAACTCCATGACGGTCGATTACGTGAAGAAGCCGATTTTTACTTATCGGTTCGCTCATCATTGCCTGCTCACTTATTGATCGCCCAATTTCCACTCCTTTGCAAAGCGGGCAGCAGTGATGATGTGGCGGACGTCGTTAATGTGGCACTCAATGGTATTCCATTGAAACCGCTCAGTCATGTCCCAACGGCGGTTCCTCTTCGCTTAGAAAATCAATATTTTGCGCTAGATATTGAAACACCTGCGGGTCAAGCCATGCTCTCTTCTGGGCAATGTGCGTTCTATGTTCCGAGCACGTTAGGTGACATTCAATTAGAGCTGTTTGCGGTACTTCGCTCATGAACAATACAACATCGCACCATACTATCGACATGATCTTCGCCCAAACTTGGCTGATGGTTTGTCAATTGCATCAAGGCACCGCCATCACTCAAGGGGATAATTTTTATCGTCGCGTTTGCCAACTCATTGATGACACTCGTCAAAAACTGCTCGAACATGGCTACCCTGAATCCGCCATTGAACATATGCAATACGCTCAATGTGCCCTGATTGATGAATCTGTGATGAATCGCCAACACCAAGATGATGGCTACAACACATGGATCCAGTCTCCTTTGCAAGCGCGCTACTTCAATACATTAGAAGCGGGAGACAAACTTTGGGATCGCCTACGCAGCATTTTGAATGAAACCGCCCCTAACCCTGACGTATTACTCTGTTTTCATCGCGTACTTACCCTCGGATTTGTCGGTAAGTTTCGCCAAAAAGAAGCGCCAGAACGTGAGCGCATCGTCGCTCAACTCAATGTTCAACTTCCAGACTATCTGATCGCGTCAGAATTACCTCTCGTCGTAAAACCTAAATTACGGTTTAGCCGTCGTAAACTTTACTGGTTTGGTTGGATAGGTGGCATCTTAATACTCGCCGCCATGTGGTGGGGGTTTAGTGCTTCGCTAGAACATTTACTACAACAGTGGATGACACAAGGATAGGCATGCAAAATCCAATCAAACAGTGTCTGACGCTTTTTGCTACGGGGCTTTTTTGTGGCTACTCTGGGGATTTTGGTCTCTAGGGCAAAGTGTCACCATTTTTGTTTCCGTCTTCGTCTTAGTACTGACGGGGGGAATGTTGTTTTGGCAATATAAACAACGACGCCAAGTGTTATCCACTGAACATGATTATACGGGTGCATTTCCTACTGATAATTATCAGGGGCCTGTCATTTTAGTCTGTGGTCAATCTCAAGCACTATTCCTGGATGACCAATTACACAGAGAAACAAATCAAGGTTGGTACATTCGTGTATCCGCGCCCACAGAGCTCGTTAAACTGATTGCCGCATTGGTGGAATATGCCCCTTCGCTATCGGGTCACTTATCCTTACTTTACGTTGTATTACCCGAGCAACTGACCCAACAAGAAACCCTGACACAAGCGCTACTCAATTGGCGTCGAGCGATTGGAGAAGGCCGTCAAAAAATCGGTGCTAAATTGCCATTTTGGGTAACGGTATACCTTTCTAAACCTCATCACGCTGAAACCGCTATACATGTTGATGATGAACATACCCCTTGGATGACGTTACTCAGCCACCAAACTGAATTTCAAGTAGAGCAAGAAGGCGCGATGTCGGTCCCTTACTCCGTGTGGCTACCTACGCATTTCGGACAGTCAGAACAAAGCCTGCAATTTTCGCTGTGGCTAGACACCTTACAAAGTTGGCTAAACCAGGTTTTAGTGCCTCAATTCACCCTGCCTCAAGCTGGAGCACCGAAGCAAATCCCTTCAGCATGGGCCATTCAGTGGATAGATATCACTAGTCAGCCGAACAATTTATGGCAGCAATTCATCCAAGAAAAAACCACATTGCCATTACGCTCCTCAGTACAAACAACGGATTTACTCCCTTTGCCGGATGTCATGCTACGCCGATTACATCATGATATTAGCTTAAGCCGAACGGAAAAAAGCCTCGGTGCAATTGGCGCTATTTTTGGGATTTTCTTAGTGGGTGCTTTAGTCGGCAGCTACCACCACAACCAACAACTCATTCGCCATATTGGTGAAGATATTGCTCGTTTCTCTCAGCTTTCAGATGTTCCACTCGCACCAAAATTGACCGCTTATCAGCAGCTCCAAGGTGATGCCGCTGAGCTTGCACGCTGGGAGCGTGAAGGGATCCCAAGCGCTTACTCTTTAGCGTTATATCAAGGTAATCGAATATTGCCTTACTTACATACTCTGCTAGGAAGTTGGGCGCCTTCTCAACCTGAAATCGCCCCTGAAGCGCCGACTGCACCACCTCAAATTGTCACTTTGGATAGCTTGTCTTTATTCGATGTTGGGCAATACACACTCAAAACAGGCGCGACCAAAGTATTAGTTGATGCGTTACTCAATATCAAAGCCAAACCCGGCTGGTTAATTATGGTTTCTGGCTATACCGATAACACCGGGAATCCAGAACAAAATCAAAAACTGTCGTTAAAACGCGCAGAGTCTGTCCGTGATTGGATGATTCAAACCAGCGATATCTCGCCAACCTGCTTTGCTGTGCAGGGATACGGGCAAAATAACCCCGTTGCCGACAACAACACCACTGACGGACGAGCTCGCAATCGCCGCGTAGAAATTCGCCTGATACCTCAAGCTGAAGCTTGTCAGATATTAGGCGTCAACACCGTACCATCGATGGATGGTGGTACACATTCCACACGAAAGGAGAAGTAGTTATGGCTATTCCAGTTTATTTATGGCTGAAAGATGATGGCGGTGCTGAAATTAAAGGTTCTGTCGACGTACAAGACCGTGAAGGCAGCATCGAAGTGGTTGCTCAAGACCATAACCTGTACATCCCAACGGATAACAATACCGGTAAATTAACAGGTACTCGTATCCATACGCCATTCATTTTCGTTAAAGAAATTGATGCTTCAAGCCCTTATCTTTACAAGGCTGTGACCACGGGTCAAACCTTGAAAGAAGCTGAATTCAAATGGTATCGCATTGATGACGCAGGACAAGAAGTCGAATATTTCAACACCAAACTTGAAAACGTCAAAGTCGTGAAAGTCGCTCCAAAAATGCACGACATCAAAGATCCAGGTAAAGAAAAGCACAACCATCTCGAAGAGATTGAGCTGCGCTATGAAAAAATCACTTGGACATACAAAGACGGCAACATCATCCATTCCGATTCTTGGAATGAGCGTGCTACCGCTTAATTAAGACAAGCAGGCGTTTCGGCGTCTGCTTTTTTCTTGCGCCTCTTGCGCAACCTCACTCACACACAACACATTTTGCCATTAAACAAGCTATACGCGCTTTCAACCGCGCATTCCCATCGCGAATATCACCTTATGAACCTCGGTTAACGGTTAAGGGCGGTAGCGTGCCTAAACACATTGATATCCACCAGATTATCTAGGGAGAGAACATGGAAAATTCTTCAGTTATGTTATTGCGTCGCCTAAACCCTTTCTGTGCAAATGCACTAGAGGCAGCAGCTTCCTTGTGCCAAACACGCGCCCATGCTGAGGTTACCATCGAACATTGGTTACTCAAGCTGCTTGAGCTAGGAGAAAATGATATCACTGTGTTAGCGCGCCGCTATGAGTGGGATATTTCTGCACTTTGGCAAAGCCTGTTAACAGAAATCGACAGCCTACCCCGCTCTATCCATAGCCGCCCCTCCCTCTCAAAATCACTCCTAAACTTAATTCAAAACGCATGGGTGATTGCTTCATTGGATGAAGATATCGAGCACATTCGCAGCGTCCATATTCTTGCGGCGATGGTGAAGCAACCCTCTTTAGTTCCGAACGACGCCCTTTGGCCATTAATGACCTTAAGCATCACACAATTACAACGCTTAAGACCGATGCTTGATGCGCAATCCGATGAACGCCCTGAAGTTCAGCAACTTGCGGCGCATAATCAATCTTTGCCAGTAGAAGCACCACTTGAAACGCAATCAACAAACGAAACTCCAGCACCGAATGTCATCGGTAACACACTGAATGATGCCTTACTCGCCGTGCTGAATAAATTTACGGTGGATGTGACCGAAAAAGCACGCGAAGGCGCGATTGACCCTGTCTTTGGACGTGATGATGAAATCCGTCAAATGGTGGATATTTTGTCTCGCCGTCGCAAAAACAACCCCATTCTCGTGGGCGAACCGGGTGTCGGGAAAACCGCGTTAGTGGAAGGCTTAGCCCTACGTATCGTTAAAGGTAATGTTCCTGTCAGCCTGCAAACCACATCATTACGCACATTAGATTTAGGGCTACTGCAAGCGGGGGCTGGCGTCAAAGGTGAATTTGAGCAGCGCCTAAAAAACGTGATTGAAGCCGTACAACAATCTCCTACTCCGATTTTACTGTTTATCGATGAAGCCCATACCATCATTGGCGCAGGCAACCAAGCCGGTGGCGCTGATGCCGCTAACTTACTCAAACCTGCCCTTGCCCGTGGTGAATTGCGTACGATTGCCGCCACCACTTGGTCTGAATATAAGCAATATTTCGAGCGTGACGCCGCTTTAGAACGCCGCTTCCAAATCGTCAAAGTCGATGAGCCAGATGACGAGAAAGCCTGTTTAATGCTGCGTGGACTAAAACCGCGCTACGCAAAATATCATGGTGTTCACATTACCGATGATGCGGTCAAAGCCGCCGTCACCTTATCTCGCCGTTACTTAACAGGTCGTCAACTCCCCGATAAAGCCGTGGATCTTCTCGATACCGCCAGCGCCCGTATCCGCATGAGCCTCGATACGCTCCCTGAAGAACTGACCCGTTTAAAAGCCAAGCGCAATGCATTAGAACTTGAACAGCAAGCGATCCTTGATGATTTGGCGATTGGCAACACCACCAACCAATCCCTACTGAGCGAATTAGTCACTCAAGATGCCCAAATCGCCATACAGCTGGCTGAGTTAGAACAACGTTTTGAGCAAGAAAAAAACCTTATCAGCGAGCTCTTAGAGCAGCGTCGCCAATCCCAAGATGTCAGCGATATCCAATCACAGTTAGAACTCGTTCAACAAAATGAACCGCTGATCACCCCCGATGTGGATGTTAGAACTGTGGCCACTGTCATCGCCGACTGGACAGGCGTGCCATTATCCAGCCTATTAAAAGACGAACAAACCGAACTGCTGGAGTTAGAAGACTCGCTAGGTAAACGCGTTGTGGGTCAAGAAAGCCCATTACAGGGGCTTGGACAGCGACTGCGTGCTGCTCGCACGGGTCTCGCCTCAGAAAATGGCCCTCAAGGGGTATTTTTATTAGTGGGTCCGAGCGGGATCGGTAAAACTGAAACCGCCTTAGCCTTGGCAGATGTCCTGTTTGGTGGCGAAAAATCCTTAATCACCATCAACATGTCCGAATATCAAGAAGCCCACACCGTTAGCCAATTAAAAGGCTCGCCTCCAGGTTATGTGGGTTATGGTCAAGGCGGCATTTTAACGGAAGCCGTTCGCAAGCGTCCTTACAGCGTCGTGTTACTTGATGAGGTGGAAAAAGCCCACCGCGATGTACTCAACCTGTTTTATCAAGTTTTCGACCGTGGATTTATGCGCGATGGCGAAGGTCGTGAAATTGATTTTCGTAATACCGTGATCTTAATGACAGCCAACTTGGGCAGTGACTTGTTGATGCAGCAACTCGAAGAGTTCCCTGAATCTACCGACGGCGAGCTGCAAGAACTGCTGCGCCCAACTTTGCGTGACCACTTCCAACCTGCTTTACTCGCTCGCTTCCAAACCTTAATTTATCGCCCATTAGGCCCTGTCGCTCTGCGCCAAATTGTTGAAATGAAACTGGGCAGCGTCATTAAGCGTCTTTACACCCACTACAAGCTTGAAGGCATTATCGAAGAAGCGCTGTATGACACGCTCGTGAGCGCCTGTTTATTACCTGACACCGGCGCCCGCAATATAGACAGCCTGCTGAATCAGCAGATTTTACCAGTACTTAGCCAGCAATTACTCATGCGCCAAGCTAACCACCAGCAAGCACAAAGCCTAACTTTGGGTTATAGCGAAGAAGACGGGATCACCCTGAGTTTCAGTGATATTGAGGAGATAAATCCATGAGCCTACTCGATACAGCAAAAAACCTCCTTCAAGGACAAAACCGCTATCGCCTAGAAGTGCAAGGCTGCTCAGATTTACTGGACGTTGAACATTTTACGGGCCGTGAAGCCGCTAGCGATATCTATCGTTATCAAATTACGTTTACCTGTTCCGCCCAAGATCTTTCTGCTCAACAATTATTGCGCCGTAATGCCAGCCTGACATTTTCTGCGCCGATAAATAACGTAATGGGACTCGCCACTCAGCCGAGCGTTGCCAAGCGTGTTCATGGGGTGGTGACGGATTTTCGTCGTCTCTCTGGTTCTGCGGATGAAGCGCGCTACCAGTTAGTCATCGAGCCTTTTTTTGCGCTACTGCGCCATCAGATTCGCAGCCACCGTTTCTTTATCAACCAATCCATTCCTGATGTGGTTGAACAGATCCTGCGTGAACATAATTTCAAAGGCTGGGAGTTCGAATTTCATCTCGACAAAGCGTACCCAAAACGCGAACAAATCAACCAAATTAACGAAAGCGACCGCCAATTTATTGAGCGTTTACTTAGTGAAGTGGGTATTTTTTATCGCTTTGGTTTACAAGATGATACCCAAACCGAGGTACTCCACTTTACGGACAGTCAACGCGGTTATGTGTATGACAAAACGCTGCCATTAAATAGCCCATCTGGGCTGAGCGATAACCATGTTGACAGTGTTTGGGGATTATCTTTGCGTCATCAAGTAGTTGAAAGTACTGTTTTTGCCAAAGATTATAACCACAGACTGGCGGAAGATACGTTGATTTCCGCTGTCGCGGACATGACGCGCGGCGACGGCGAAAAAACTAACTACGGCGATGTTTACCACTATAAAGCCCGCCACCTGACCCGAGGGGATAAAATTCGCCCTGAAACCGAAACCGCTAACTTCTGGGCAAGACTCGATCACGAGCGCTTTTTAGCGCGTCAGACTTTACTACGCGGAGAAAGTAGCGCAGCAGACCTGACACCATTATTAGTGCTAAGTATTCAAGATAACCCGCTCAGTTCGACGTTACCCAGCGTATTCAAATCGCCGATTTTAATTACTCGCCTACGCTTTACCGCCAGCCGAGATAAAGCGCTAACCGTCCGTTTTGACGCCGTGCCATACACGGAATCACTGTGCTGGCGTCCTGCACTAAAACCGCGCCCAGTCATTGCCGGAACATTAATGGCGCGTGTCACCAGCGCAAAAGACCACGACATTTATGCTCACCAAAATGAACATGGGTTTTATTGGGTCAAATTCGACGCAGATCGTGATGATAAAACCAAGGGCTATGAAAGTATGCCCGTGCGTTTGGCGAAACCTTACGCGGGTGATACTTATGGGATGCATTTCCCACTGATTCAAGGGACTGAAGTCGCTATCGCCTTCCATGAGGGCGATCCAGACCGCCCTTACATCGCCCACGCACTGCATGATTCTCGCCACCCCGACCACGTTACGGATAAAAATAACACCCGCAACGTGATCCGCACGCCTGCGAATAACAAATTGCGCATGGAGGATAAACGCGGGCAAGAGCATATTAAGCTCAGCACCGAGTATGGCGGAAAAACCCAGTTAAACCTGGGGCATTTGGTCAACGCCGAGCGCGAACAACGCGGCGACGGTTTTGAGTTACGTACTGACAGCTGGGGCGCAATTCGCGCGGGTAAAGGGTTATTCATTACCACCGATAAGCAGGATAAAGCTGGTGGTGACGTGTTGGCGATGGAAGAGGCAATACAGCAACTAGAGCAAGCATTATCGATTGCTAGAAATTTATCAAATTCAGCGGAAATCAGCGGAACGGCAGCAAGTGATCTTGATGCGCAAGAGCAACTAAAGAATAATTTATCGCAACTTACTGCGCCTGGATTATTAGTCCATGCACCTGAAGGAATTGGTGTTTTCACACCAAAACCAATTAGCATCGGTTCAGGCCAAGAAAGCATTGCTATCTCTGCATCAAAATCTATCAACTTATCAGCAAATAAAACTCTAACTATCAACGCAGAAAATGATGCCAATATTTATGCTCAACATAATGGTATTAAAGTTTTTGCAAAATATGGAAATATTGATGTTGAAGCTCAAAATGATGCAATGTCACTTCTATCAAAACAAGATTTAAAAGTTCAATCGATTGATGGCAAGGTTCATATCACTGCAGGACAAGAGATTATTCTGAACTGTGGTGGGGCATATATCAAGATCTCCGATGGAAATATTGAATTAGGTAGCCCAAATAATATTTTACTGAAAACAACCAATGTTCAAAAAATGGGGGCTACTAGCTTTTCATCTACGCCACCCGAAATTCCTGTCGGATTTAGTGAACAATTCACTTTACGTGATAAAGACTCAAACAAAATTTTACCTTATACCGATTATACCGTGACGACAGAAGATGGAGAGGTTTTCACAGGAACATCAAGTGCTGAAGGGAAAACACTCGATATTATTACAGCAATTCCTACAAAATTGTCTGCTATTACTCATAGAAATAAAGACAAAGAAAAGCCTGAATAACGGTGGATAATTATGCAAAAAAATCAAACACAATCGAAAACAAATAACGTGGATGGTAGTAATAAAGATGCTTACTCATCAAGCGAGCCTAATCTTTATTATCATCCAGATACTAATGAATTAATTTTTGTCCCAGATGATGCTCTTGAATTAGAAAGCCGGCATTTATGTACGCTCGTAAAAAATAAACATAGTCGCTTAGCTCAAATTGATAACTTACTCGATAGCACATCTTTAAAAGAAAGAGAAAAAAACTCCGACGAGTTCGTTAATAAGCTATTAAACTGCCATGAAGAATACAATCAAGCTGCAAATGAACTTAATAAAATAGTTTCAACATTAACTGTCATTATTGATGAGAATGAGAAAGAGGATAAAAAAAATCGCTCATTACTAGATTCCAGTGCAGGTAGTGACAATCTGAATATTGTTGAGCTACTCAAAGTACAAGCTAGCGGTGGGTTTAAATATCGCTACGTTCGTTCCGATCAAATAGATGCCAAAGGCAAACATGAAGTTGTAGTGGTCAACTAAAATTGGCCACGGTTTTAGAGTTTTTCCGGTATTGGTTTTCTGATTCGTTTGGTGGTAATCCACCGTTATATTCATGCGGCCTGACTTCGCTGTAATACCCGACGATATAATCCGTTATTGCATGGGCTGCTTCACTGAAGCTGATGTAGCCGGTCACCGGCACCCACTCATTTTTCAGACTTCTGAAGAAGCGCTCCATCGGGCTGTTATCCCAGCAGTTACCACGCCTACTCATACTTTGTTTTATCCGGTATCGCCACAGTAACTGTCGGAACTGCCTGCTTGTATAGTGGCTACCCTGATCACTGTGGAACATGAGCCCGGATGGCTTATTTCGTATTTCCCATGCCATTTTCAGCGCTTTGGTTGTCAGTTTGCTGTCCGGAGAAAATGACATTGCCCAGCCCACGGGTTTCCTTGCGAACAGGTCGAGTACAACGGCCAGGTATGCCCAGCGTTTACCGGTCCAGATATACGTTACGTCGCCGCACCATACCTGATTGGGCTCTGTCACTGCGAACTGTCGCTCAAGGTGGTTCGGGATAGCAATGTGTTCATGACCGCCACGTTTATACCGGTGAACAGGCTGCTGACAGCTCACCAGCCCCATCTCCTTCATTAGCCGTCCGGCAAGCCATCGTCCCATCCGGAAGCCCCTGTGTGTTGCCATTACAGCGATACTTCTTGCACCTGCTGAGCCATGACTGAGGCCGTGCAGCTCCTGAACCTGACTACGTAATACGGCTCTCCTGCCGTCCGGATTGTCAGGCCGGTTTTCCCGGTATCTATAGCTGCTGCGGTGAACTCCGAACACGCAGCAAAGAGTGGCCACAGGATAATGCGCTCTGAGTTTCCCGATCACCGAGACCTGTTCAGGGAGTCTGACATCAAGAGCGCGGTAGCCTTTTTTAATATTTCGTTTTCCATTTCAATACGTTGAATTTTTTTCTTCAGCTCACGTATCTCAATTTGTTCCGGCGTGATAGGGGATGCTTTCGGTGTTTTGCCTGCCCGTTCGTCCCGTAATTGCTTTACCCACCGCGTCAAGGTGGAAAGCCCGACATTCATGGCTTTCGCGGCATCTGCAACTGTATAGTTCTGATCCACAACCAGCTGGGCTGATTCACGTCTGAATTCTGCACTGAAATTTCGTTTTTTCATTAAGGCACCTGTGTTGTTCTGAGGTGAGCATATCACCTCTGTTCAGGTGGCCAAATTTATTAAACCACTACAAGTACATAAATTAGAACGTAGTGATATAAGTAACGAAGAAAAGAAAAAAATAATTAACCGGGTAATAGAAACAGATACAAATGGAAACCAAACAGAAAAACTAGCAGTTGATACTGAGCAACTAAAAGAAGCATTAAAGGAAATTGAACCTGCTTTTAAATATCAACTTTTTGAATTAGAGGGTGATAGCGGAACACTCGGTGAATGGGCTGGAAGCTTCCAAAAGTGGGCAGAAGACGTTAATAAAAGCTTGGACTCAACACCGCCAACTAAAACAAAATATGCATCCTTTGATAAAAAAGCGCAAATCATGCGATGGAGTTACGGAGGTGATGGCAATATCGAAATTTCCAATGGCTCCCTTGGCGGAAATAAAGATAGAAAAGCACAAGCTAAAGCCAATATTTATGGCAACTTCGCATTTGCAGAAGCAAAAGCGGAAGGAAGAATTCACTTACCAAACCGCCAAGGTGTTCAATTTTTATACCCGACAAGAAATCCAAAGTCCACAACCCGGGTCATTGGTGACTTTGGCGCTTTAAGCTACAAAGAAATGATGGCGTCGATGGGAGCTTTTAGATTTGATATCGCTCTCACATTAGCTGGCATGTTAGGAGCCAGCTTTGGCTTACAAGCAAGTGTGAATCTTTCAACTGAGGGTTTAAGAGGCTCTCAATCTTCAACAACAGATAATAATCGCATTCAATTAAGCGATGTTAAAGGATCTGATATCACCAAGTCTGCAGATGCTCTTGGCTTGAATTCGGAAGCCAGTGTATTTGTTGGCGTTAAAGGTGGTGTTGAGTTGGCTGGTGAGTTTCTCTGGTTAAGTCCAGAATTAACCCCTGCCCAACGGAAAAAATATGAACAAACTGATGGCTTCTGTTCTATTGCTAAAGTAGCAACAGGAACAGATTTTATGATGGGAGCAGGTGCAACTGCACAATTTGCTATAGCTGTTCTAGATGGCAAAATATACCTTACTGCGCATGCAGAGCTATGTTGGGGAGCTGGAGCCGGAGGTCACCTCTCTTTTGAAGTAAATATGGATAAAATTATGGAAGAGTTTATGCCATGCTTTGTTCATATGCTACGTGATATTGATTACATAAAAATGCTAAAAATCATCACTGAGAAAGATTTTTTAGCTATTTGTCAATTACCAATCCTAATTGCTATGGGTGCAGGCATAGCAATTTATCAAGGTTTATATGATGCAACTCGATATTTTGAAACTGCTTGGCAAAATAAAAAAAATCGAGAAAAATTAATGGCTGCCATTATTAAAAATAATGGTGATGATTTTAAATTTACACCCCCAGAAACAAAAGGGGCTGTTATTGCTGCTCTTTTAGAGCACGAATTTTGGGAAAATCATTTTTATGGGCAAAGTCATAAATTAATCCCTGGTGAAATAGATGGAACTTTTAGCACCAGAAAACGCGCCATTCTGTATATCCTTCGATGGGCTCAATCACAACGCGATTTTGATAATATTATTCAACACTTAAGTACCGTACCTGATGGTTCTAAATTAAGTATCCCTATCAATACCACATATATTCTGTCGTTTTTATCTTTAGGTGAGGAGACCAAAACTCATTACACTGACCGAGGTAAAATATACTCTAGAGCAAGTCGCTATGCAGAAATTTTTGGTACGCTCAGAGATAAATTACCTAATGAAAAATTAGCTAAACAAAATAATGGAACCCCTTTTAAAGAGTACATTACAGTTTCCGATGTGACTAGCCGCACATTATGGTCTAGAGATGGTGTCAATTGGAAAGAAAATTTATATGGTAATAGTTAATTATATTTTCCCTATAAACTAACTTTCTTTTAAATTTAATTAGAAAATTCATTACAATTCAAAAGGCAATATTAAATGAGGCACACTAAATTCCATATCACTATCCCTCTTGTTTTTTTACTTACAGCTTGTGATAACACCCCTACCGCAGAACAACAAAAACAAGCTCAACAACTGGTCAATAACACTTTAAATAATATGGTATTTGTTGAGGGCGGAACTTTTTTAATGGGGGATTTCGGTGGTAAAGATGGTGTTTCAACCCTCTATTACAGTCCACGTAAAGATAATAAATTTACCCACAACGTAACCCTCGATAGTTTCAGTATCTCAAAAAGTAAAGTTTCCTGGGGAGAATATCTATTATGGATAGATTTAACAAATAAGCCGTTACCTAAAAGTTATATTGCAATAAAAGAGTGGACACGGTATCCCCCCGCTAAAGAGTTTATTAAAGATAATTATTTAGCCTCCGTTGGTTGGCAAGACGCTAAAGATTATTGCCAATGGATTGGGCAACAAAGTGGTTTACCAGTTGACTTACCTACAGAAGCGCAATGGGAGTATGCGGCTCGTAGTCAAGGTCAATTTTTACGTTATTCAACGGATAATGGTCAATTTGGTACTTTCGTTGATCCTTCCTCCGAACCGTATATTGTACTAAATAAACGTAAACCAAACCCCCTAGGATTATATGATATGCTAGGCAATGGTTGGGATTGGACCAATGATTGGTACGATGAAAATTACTATTCGGTATCCCCCGAAAAAAATCCGCAAGGTCCCCAATCCGGTACCACTAAAGTTGCTCGGGGCTCTTCGGGTACCAGCTTTTTAAGTAACCAGAATATTGACCGTTATGCTATGGAACCAGTTTTAAACGATATCACGATTACAGGGCGAGGTTTTCGCTGTGCAATCCAATCCCCAACCCCTATCCAACCCATAACTAAATAGCCATGATATTCTTTAATCAAACATACCGTACTGTTTTACTAATGAGCTTCGGGCTATTAATGGGTTGTGATCAGCAGCCTACCGCAGAACAACAAAAACAAGCTCAACAACTGGTCAATAACACTTTAAATAATATGGTATTTGTTGAGGGCGGAACTTTTTTAATGGGAGATTTTGGTGGTAAAGATGGTAAATCCAATTTTGTTTATAGTATTAGCAAGGATAATAAATTTACCCATAATGTAACCCTCGATAGTTTCAGCATTTCAAAAAGTAAGGTTTCATGGGGCGAATACTTGCAATGGCTAGATATCATGGGAAAACCTCTGCCCGATAATTATAAAAAACTGAAAGAACAAATAGACTATATATCGATGAAAAAATTTACCAATGATAATTATCTCGCCTCTGTTAACTGGCAAGATGCTAAAGATTATTGCCAGTGGATTGGGCTACAAAGTGGATTACCGGTTGACTTACCTACCGAAGCGCAATGGGAGTATGCGGCTCGTAGTCGAGGTCAATTTTTGAATTACTCAAGTGACAATGGTAAATTTGGCGACTTTATTGATCCATCCTCAGAGCAGTATGTTCCACTAAATAAACGTAAACCCAATCCCCTAGGGTTATATGATATGATCGGCAATGGCTGGGATTGGACCAATGACTGGTACGATGAAAACTACTATTCAGTTTCTCCCGAAAAAAATCCACAAGGCCCTCAATCGGGTACGACCAAAGTAACTCGAGGCTCTGCGGGTACTAATTTTATGGATAACCAGAATATTGAACGCTATGCTATGCCTCCTGTATTAACAGAGATAATGAGCACAGGGCGAGGTTTTCGCTGCGCAATCCAATCTCCAACCCCTATCCAACCCGTAACTAAATAGCCATGATATTCTTTAATCAAACATACCGTACTGTTTTACTGATTAGTTTTGGGGGATTAATTGGCTGTGATGACGGGCAAAAAGCGCAGAATGCCGCGCAGTTACGCGAAATTTCGATGGAGAATATGGTGCCTATTCCCGGCGGACGTTTTCAGATGGGGGATTTTGGACCACTTTTTGATGAAAAATTGCCGTACAGCAGTGATCCTTCAACCCGACCGTTGCACTGGGTTTCATTGCACGATTTTAAGATGGGAAAATACCGGGTGACGTGGGGGGAATTTAATCGTTGGCTCGATTTGCAAGGACGCAATAAAACTGATTATTACGTCGATGTATTGAATAACCCCTACGCCCAAAAAGATAAACTTGGGGATGATTATCCGGCGCAAGTCTCATGGCAGGATGCAAAGGCTTATTGTCAATGGCTAGGGAAGGTGAGCGGTAGAAAAACGGATTTGCCCACCGAAGCCCAGTGGGAATACGCAGCTCGCAGTGGGGGGCAATTTTTAATTTTCGGTAACAGTGATAATCAGATGCACTATGAGCAAGATCCTGAGCGAAACTTTGTATCATGGGGAAAACCTGTCGGCAGTTTTGCACCGAACCCTATCGGACTATACGACATGATGGGCAATGGGCTTGATTGGGTGAATGATTGGTACAGTGAAGATTATTATCAACACTCACCCGAAGATAATCCTCAAGGCCCTGAGAGTGGCGAGAAAAAAGTGACTCGTGGCTACCATGACAGTATGGATGGATCATCTACGATCTCTCGAGGAGGTGAAATCCCTGACCATGAATTTGGTGAAGGGTTTCGGTGTGTGGAAAACCTGTAAAAGGTTAAGTACCCTACCCTGTGAAGTCGAGTCAACAGTTTTCGTCGCACAATTGAAAATGTTGTGATCGGTCCCGCTCATCACGATACCCACGCCCGAGATCCGGATTGAACCAAGCCATTACCGACAAAATCTGGCGGCACTGTATCAACATCTCCCGGATAGCCTTGAGGTTCAACGAAATTCGGATGTGAATCAACAGATCCCGTTAAAGCAAATCGATTTTGTGTATGTGGACAGTTGTACGCGCGTGTTTGTGAACGATAAGGAGTTAGGGTAATGAAAATGTTGTGGAGGATGAGTGTTCCCTTACTAATAGGGTCAGTGACGGGGTGTGATGACGGACAAAAAGCGCAGGATGCTGCGCAGTTACGCGAAACTTCAATGGCGAATATGGTGTCAATTCCCGGCGGGCGTTTTCAGATGGGGGATTTTGGACCGTTAGTGGAAGATAAACTGCCGTATAGTCTTGACCCGTCGACCCGACCGTTACACTGGGTTTCATTGCACGATTTTAAGATGGGCAAATACCGGGTCACTTGGGGGGAGTTTAATCGTTGGCTCGATTTGCAAGGGCGTGATAAAACAGATTACTACTTAGATGTATTGAATAACCCATATATCAAAAAGGATGAATTAGGTGATAATTATCCTGCGTTAGTATCGTGGCAAGAGGCGAAAGACTATTGTCAATGGATCGGAGAATTAAGTGGCAAAAAAACCGACTTACCGACCGAAGCGCAGTGGGAGTATGCCGCCCGCAGTGGCGGGCAATTTTTGATTTTCGGTAACAGCGATAATAAGTTGTATCATGATGGAGACTCCAAACAAAACTTTACTATTTGGCCTGCTCCTGTAGGGAGTTTTGCCCCCAACCCTATCGGGCTGTATGACATGATGGGCAATGGAACGGATTGGGTCAACGATTGGTATAGTGACGATTATTATCAACATTCCCCTGAAGAAAATCCGCAAGGACCGGAAACCGAAACGAAGAAAGCCTTCCGCGGTTATCGTGGCAGTGTTGACGGCACATTGACGATAACTCGAGGAGGTAGGCTCCCTGATCATGAATTTGGTGAAGGGTTTCGGTGTGTTGAAAACCCTTAAATAGGTTAAGTACCCGGCTCTGTAGTCGCATAATTATAAATGTTGGGACCCGCCCCGTTTATCACGATACCCACGCCCGAGATCCGGATTGAACCAAGCCATTACCGACAAAACTTAACGGCGTTGTATCAGCAACTACCCAACAGTCTTGAGGTACAGCAAAATGTGGATGTGAATCAGCAGACACCGCTAAAACAAGTCGATTTTATCTATGTGGACAGTTGTACCCGCGTGTTTGTGAACGATAAGGAGTTAGGATAATGAAGATGTTGTGGTGTTTAAGTGTGCCCTTGCTGATAGGGTCACTGGTGGGGTGTGATAACACCCCTACCGCAGAACAACAAAAACAAGCTCAACAACTGGTCAATGATACTTTAAATAATATGGTGTTTGTTGAGGGCGGAACTTTTTTAATGGGAGATTTTGGTGGTAAAGATGGTGTTTCAACCCTCTATTACAGTCCACGTAAAGATAATAAATTTACCCACAACGTAACCCTCGATAGTTTCAGTATCTCAAAAAGTAAAGTTTCCTGGGGAGAATATCTATTATGGATAGATTTAACAAATAAGCCGTTACCTAAAAGTTATATTGCAATAAAAGAGTGGACACGGTATCCCCCCGCTAAAGAGTTTATTAAAGATAATTATTTAGCCTCCGTTGGTTGGCAAGACGCTAAAGATTATTGCCAATGGATTGGGCAACAAAGTGGTTTACCAGTTGACTTACCTACAGAAGCGCAATGGGAGTATGCGGCTCGTAGTCAAGGTCAATTTTTACGTTATTCAACGGATAATGGTCAATTTGGTACTTTCGTTGATCCTTCCTCCGAACCGTATATTGTACTAAATAAACGTAAACCAAACCCCCTAGGATTATATGATATGCTAGGCAATGGTTGGGATTGGACCAATGACTGGTACGATGAAAACTACTATTCAGTATCTCCCGAAAAAAATCCGCAAGGCCCTCAATCGGGTACGACCAAAGTAACTCGAGGCTCTGCGGGTACCAATTTTATGGATAACCAGAATATTGAACGCTATGCTATGCCTCCTGTATTAACAGAGATAATGAGCACAGGGCGAGGTTTTCGCTGTGCAATCCAATCCCCAACACCTATTTCAATCACTGAAAATTATAACCAATAATTAATATTAGAATACTAAGTTAATATATTTTTAATATCACAACCTACCTATTACTATTTAAAATCTTATGACTAAAAATATTATTTTACTAGGTGATAAAACCAGTCATGGTGGCACCGTTATTACCGCAACTTCCGATATTGTTATTAATGGAAAAAGAGCAGCTAAAGTAGGTGACTTAGTTAGTTGCCCCAAAAAAGGTCATGGCACTAATGCCATTATTGAAGGCGCTACAGAATTTACATGTAAAGGTATTCCTGTTGCCGTGGATGGAAGCAAAACTGAGTGCGGTTGTTATCTCATTACCAGTATTACTGACTTTAATTTAGGATAATTATGTCTTGGAATAAAAAAGCATCGCTACAAGTACCTAAACCTCAAAAGCCTCCTTACGTTAAATGGATTATAGCGTTAGGTTTAACATTATTTTTTCTATTTTATTCACTCTATTTTAACGCTCAAAAAGACATTCTTGATACAGGTAGAGGAAAGATTATCACAATCCTTGTGGCTACAGCCCCGTTCATTACTATTTTAAGTGTATTCTTTGTAAAAATTATTTTTTATTTTAAATTAAAAAATAATTATGAATTTTTAGAAAATGAAAAAAAATATGCTGATAAAAAATGGGAGGAATGGGGTTCAAGAGCAATTAGCATATTAGACTCCGTTATTTTACTTCCAGATAGAATCACATTACCCTATATTTTAAAACATCAGAGTTCACATATCGCAAGCTACCAACTACCAAAGAGAATTGATTATTTACCTGAAGATAAATCTCCGTGTTTTATTTTACTAAGGACACTGCAAGATAAGATTCTTGAGGTCAGTACCAAATACCCTTTCTCTGTTCACTATTTAACAAATCAAGACCACAACACATCAAGAAAAGAATTCGAATATTCATGGGAAAAATTATTTCATACCCCACCACCACACAATGTAAATTTCACCCATGAACTAGATTACAACTACATCGAAGATACTGTAAGAAACAATGAAGACCTAATCCAACTGGTACTCATTGAGCAGGCTTATAACCAAAATCAATCTGCCGCGTTTGCAGCGTTTATTTTTACTTCCGATGAAGTCGCTTTGGCATATCAACTCAATACGATTGCTAATGTAAAAAGACCGATGCCAATCACAATCGATGAAGATAAACAGAATGCCATCCATCTATTTACTGAAATACAGACTGAATCAAAAAATACGTTTCTTTGTTTTTCTGACAATAAATGCCAAAACGATTTAATCGGCGCGATTTTCAGTGCCTCTGAGGTACTCCCTAAAATAGAACCCAATAAGTTACTTAACTTAGAATTTTTTATTGGTCCAGTAGGCGAATTTTCAAGTTGGTTAAATTTAGCCATCGCCATTGACTATGTTGCTCAATCCAAGAACTCAGCTTTAACACTTTCTCAAGATAATCAATCAATGTTTATTGGAACTATTACTTCGAGTCCATCGATATGAATATAAAATTGAATAAACCCGTAGTGAAGACATTTTCTTTCTTCATTTTTGTTGTCTTACTATGCCTTTGTGTTTGGTTCTATGGTGAACACTTTTACCTAGAAACAAAATTCAAAAAGTACATTACGATCGGTATTATTATTTCTTTTAGTATTATTTATAGTGCCGTTCGATGGGGATTTCATCACAAAAAAATAGCAGAGCACCGTGAGGAAAATAAAGACACGGGTACTTATCCAGATAAAGACAAAAAATCCATCCTCAATAACCAGAATTTATCCCCCATATTAGTCACCCTAAAATCCCAATACGGCACTTTCTGGCATTCCAAAGTCTCTATTCAACTCCTCCTCGGCTCCCACTCTGCCGTCGAAAAACTCGCTCCTAGCCTGACGCAAGAAATCTGGCAAGAGTGTGATGGAACCCTACTTATCTACGGTGGTGACATAGGGAGTTCCATAAATTCAGAGCGACTAGAAACCCTCAAACACCTGCGCCGACGTCGTCCGCTCGATGGCGTGATTTGGGTGACTGAAAACAGCATGTCGTCACAGCTTTTAGACAACAACGTCACGTTCACTAACCTCAATACCGCAACAGCCCACAATGCAGGGCGTGCTATCCAAAACCTCTTCCAAGAATTAGGTTGGCGTGCGCCAGTTTGGGTATGGAGTGTCAGTGACCAACAATCCCTCAGCGCGGTTGAAACGCCCTCTATCCTCTGCATGACAGAGCAAAATATGCCAGCCGAGGCGCTATCGCCTAGCTTATTAAGCCTGATCCCCGCGCTCGTTATCAACGGAACTCAAGCGTTACTTCGCGAGCAGAAACATACCTATCTGCTTGCTTTTGCTAAATTTTTACAAAACGGTGGCAGCCAACAGCTCGCTACCGCATTAGCCCCACTCAACACTCAATTACGTACGCTGCCTTTTTCCGGCATCGCATTTAGCCCTTCTATCAATCCGTTAAATCAGCAACGTTTACCCAATAGTTGGCACCCTGATACCCGCTGGAAAAGCTGGTTGAATGTACAATCTGAACTGGCATCCGGTTTACAGCCTGCCTCTTTAGGCTTTGACAAAAAACGTCTCGTTCAATACGGTGCTGCCACCGCCATGACCTTGTGGGGCGCAGGCATGATTGTCTCTTACTTCGCCAATCGCCAGCTTATCGAAGAGAGCTACCAAAGCGCGAGCGTCGCTGCTAACGCCCAATTACCAGAAACTGAACGCCTCAAAGCTCAGTATGATTTTCAGCAAACCCTAGGCTTACTCAATCATCGCGAACAAACTTCGGTGCCTTTCTGGCTTCATTTTGGGCTAAACAGTAATCAGCCATTATTAGCTCATTTATGGCCGCTATATCAACAAACGGTATTACCGCCTTTGCGTGATACCATTGCTCAACAGTTGACTCAACAATTACAAGCCTATGCCCAGCTTTCCCCTAACAGTGATGACCGTCGTCAAGCCACCCAAGGGGCGTATCAAAGCCTAAAAACCTACTTAATGATGAGTACCCCTGAGCGTATGGATCCCGCGTTTTTTACTGATAGCGTGCTCACTACCCTCCCCGTTCCTCAAGGAATGAACGAAGGCGAATGGCAAACCCTCGGCAAAGAATTACTGATGTTCTATGCCGAGCAGCTACCGAAGCATTCTGAATGGCAATTAACTGCCAACAATAACCTGATTAATCAAAGCCGTACTTTACTCATCAGGCAAATTGGTCAGCGCAGTGAAAGCGCAACGCTGTATCAAGAAGTGCTACTACAAGCGCAACATCAGTTCCCAGATATGACCTTAGACGATATGACCGGCGATACCGATGCCAGATTTTTATTCACCACCGATGAGTTTGTGTCGGGAATTTTTACCCGCAAAGCGTGGGAAGAATCTATTCAACCCGCCATCAAAAAAGTGGTTGAATCCCGCCGCAATGAAATTGATTGGGTATTGAGTGATAGCCAGCATGAACTTAGCCAAGATATTTCGCCGGATGTACTCAAGCAGCAGCTTACTGAACGCTATTTTGCTGATTTTTCTGATAGCTGGTTAAACTTCCTCAATAGCCTGCAATGGCGCCATACTGAAAGTTTGTCCGATACTATCGACCAGTTATCCTTGATGAGCGATGTGCGCCAATCACCCGTCATTGCGTTGATGAATACCGTGGCTTATCAAGGGAAAACCGGACGCCAGCAAGAAAAACTCGCCGATTCTTTTATGAACTCCGCGAAAGACCTGCTCAATAAAGAACAGAAACCGATAATTAGTCAGAAAGCCGACTTTACGGGGCCGCTTGAAGACACCTTTGCCCCTATTCTGAATTTTGTGGACCCACAAGCCGCCACGCAAACAAGCGATAACCTTAGTCTGCAAGCCTATCTCACCCGCATAACCCGTGTGCGATTAAAACTTCAGCAAGTGGTTAATGCACCGGATCCGCAAGCGATGTCTCAATCCTTCGCGCAAAGTATTTTAGAAGGTAAAAATGTCGATTTCGCCGAAGCGCGGGATATGGGTAGTTTGATTGCCGCCAGCTTTGGGCAAGAGTGGCAAAGCTTTGGGGATGCGCTGTTAGTCGAGCCGATGACTCAAGCGTGGCAGCAATTACTCACACCAACCGCCCAAGGCATTAATAGCGAATGGCAAAATGCCATTGTCAGTGAATGGAACAACGCTTTCGGCGGGCGCTATCCACTGAAAAACACCCAAAGCGATATTTCCTTACCGTTGATGGCGCAATATCTGCGCCCCGATAATGGTCGGATCCAACGTTTCTTAGAAACTCGCTTGCAAGGCGTGTTACGTAAAGAGGGCAACCATTGGGTACCCAATAGCACCAATGCCCAAGGCTTACGCTTTAACCCTGCCTTTTTAACCGCGCTAAATACCCTGACAGAGTTAGGCGATGTGGCCTTCGCGAACGGGGAAGCACGTCTCTATTTTGAAATGCGTCCGGGTACCAGTAAAAATGTGATGCAAACCATATTGGTGATCGATAAACAAAATCTCACTTACGATAACCAATTCCCTGAATGGCAACGCTTTGTTTGGCCTGCCGACACCGTCGCATCTGGGGCATCATTAACGTGGATGACCACGTCTTCGGGCACCCGACTCTATGGCGATCATCGTGGTGTGTGGGGTCTGATCCGTCTACTCGAAACGGCCAACGTCGCGCCTTACGCGGGCAGCACCAGCAGCTATACCGTTTCGTGGGTAACACCGGATGGTATCTCGCTGAATTACCAACTGCGCACCGAAATGGGTCAAGGCCCGCTGGCGCTATTAAAACTGCGCAATTTCGTTCTACCTGAAAAAATCTTTTTGGATTAGCCATCGATAGGACATCACCTATGCCATTATTAACTGCCTTGCGCACCGCTTGCTTTACTGGAAATCCGCTTGCCGCAAACCTGCTTGTTGAGCAACAAGTGGCACTATGGGAGCGCTGGCTACTGCCCATTACCGCCGAAAATCCAATGGGGGATGACCCCGGTTATGACGATGACTTCGAACGTATGAAAGAAGAAGTCAACAAACTCTCGGGGTCAGACACGGAGTTAATTTGCGCCCTTGCCGAGAACCTCCTGACCAACGTCTGCAAAGATGCGCGAGTTATCACTTACTATATTTGGGCGCGTTTGCATCGTGAAGGGGAAACGGGATTAGCCGATGGACTAGGTCTACTCGCAGGATTACTGCATCGCTACCATGACAGCTTACTACCTTCGCGTCCAAATAGCCGAAAAGCCGCCATCGAATGGCTGGCAGGTCAACGTGTCCTCGACAGCTTATCTCTCTACCCTGAGGTGGATAGCAACGAGTTTTCGCGTATTGTGGCGCTACTTAGCGCGATAGTGGATGAGTTTAATACATGGGATGAAGCAAGCCGCCCTAACCTTGCGCCCCTCTTACGCGCCTTAGAAAATCGACTCGCCCAATCGGGTGGGGCTGATAGCGTCATCCCGCAAAATATCAAAGCGTCTGAAAATGTCGCGACAAAGCAAATTGCCTCGGGGATCAGCCCTATCGCCCCCATCCAATCGGGTCGCGAACTGCTCGACCAAGCCAAAGTGCTTGCTAATTATCTACGTAATCAACCGAATGGCTGGCTGTCAGGCCATCGACTGATGAAATCTGTCCGTTGGGATACCCTGCACCAATCGCCACCACAAAATCAGCATGGTTGCACGCGTTTAGCCCCGCCACGCTCAGATGCGAAAGCCCAATTAAAACGCTTATATCTGCAACAAAATTGGTTAGAACTCACCGAACAAGCCGACCGCCTATTTGCCGAAGGCGTTAACCATTTTTGGTTAGATGTTCAATGGTACTTACATCAAGCACTCAGTAAATCTCCCACGCCTTGGAATGGTTGGGCAGACGTTATTGCCTCGGATTTAAAGCAATTCTTATTGCGCCTACCGGGGTTAGAAAATCTCGCATGGGAAGATGGCACCCCCTTTGCTGATGAAGTGACCCTCGCATGGATCAAACAACAGATTCTGGAAGATAACATTCAGTCTCTACACTCTATGCCAGTTCACGGCACGGATGACGATGATAATGGCTCGATATTTGCCTTAGAACAAGAAGCATTAACGCAAGCCGATACCGAAGGGGTAGAAGCCGCCTTAGCATGGTTAATGTCTCGTCCGAATATTCAGACCACCCGCCAAAAATGGCTATTGCAATTGGTAATGGCAAGAGTGGCGGAGCAGTTTGCCCGTCATGATTTGGCGCTGAACTTATTGCGTGAATTAGATAATCGCGCTGAGCACATGCAACTGGCTGATTGGGAGCCGCATTCCCTGTTTGAAGTCAAAGCCCGCCAATTACAACTTCTGCGAGGTAAAGCACAACGTAACACACCGGATAAAGCCGAGTTACATCACCAAATGTCTGAATTATTGGCTCAATTGACTCGCTTAGATCCTGTCCGAGCATTGGTGCTCTACCCTTAAATTAATCAGTGAGAGTGATACGAATGGATGATTTAACCCTTCGCTATTATGATGCAGAAATGCGCTATCTACGCGAAGCTGCGAAAGAGTTCGCCCAAGCTCACCCCGACCGGGCGGCACTATTAGATTTAGACAAAGCCGGCATTCCCGATCCTTTTGTTGAGCGATTATTTGAAGGTTTTGCCTTTTCGATGGGGCAACTGCGCCAAAAAATTGATGATGATTTACCGGAATTAACGGAAGGATTGGTCAGCCTACTTTGGCCTCATTACTTACAAACCATCCCTTCCCTGTCCGTGGTTGAACTTGCACCCGATATTCACGATATGAAATTATCGTCGGTGATCCCAGCCAATTTTGAAGTGCTTTCACGCCCGATTGGCGAGAAGAAAACCGTTTGTCGTTACCGCACCACGCGGGATTTAACCTTAAACCCCATTGCACTATCCACAGTGAATTTAACCACTGAGCCTGATGGACGTTCCGTGATCCGATTACGCTTCGATTGTGCAAAACTGGTCGATTGGAAACAGAGCCCTCTTGGTGCCATTTCCTTTTATTTGGCGGGTGACGTCCCGACCACTTACGCCCTGCATCTCGCTCTCACCAAACACGTCGCAGCGACCTATATCCGTTTACCATCATCCCCTGACCGTATTCGTTTACCGTTGTGGTTTTCCCCCGGGGGATTTGCTGAAGAAGATCAACTGTGGCCCAAAGGAGATAGTACTTTTAGTGGCTACCAGTTGTTACTGGAGTATTTTTCTTTTCGCGAAAAGTTTTTCTTCGTCAATTTAAACGGACTTGGCGAAATTCAATTACCCGAAGGATTAAGTCACTTTGAGCTGGAGATTGTGCTCGATACCTTGTGGGATAGTGACATTCCATTAAGTCGCGATAACCTAAAATTGCACAGCGTTCCGGTGATCAACTTATTCAATATTGAAGCGGATCCTCTTACCGTTAACGGGTTAGAAAGTGAATATTTACTACGTCCCCGCCGCCTACAAGATGGACACACTGAAATTTACGCTGTCGATACGGTTCATGGCACAAGGCGAGGTGAACACATTCACTATGTCCCATTCAGCAGCTTTCGCCATCGAGGCGGCATGTTGCGCCGCAATGCACCAGAACACTACTACCACACTCGCGTTAAGCGCGGCGTCAGTGGGTTGCATGATACATGGCTGATTTTAGGGGGCGAGCGCGAGCAGCCAACCGCCGCTCTGGAAAGTGAAACCTTATCTTTGCAATTAACTGGCACTAACGGGCAACTTCCGCGCAAAGCGCTGCAAAGTACATTGCTAGACAGAACCGAAGAAACACAACAAACCCAGCTGCAAGTTCGCAACTTATGCAAACCAACCCTGCCTTGCTATCCCCCAGCCGAAGACCGTTTCCATTGGCGCGTTCTCAGCCACCTTGGTGCTAGTTTCCTCAATATGATGGACAACGTAGAAGTATTACGCGGCACATTGGCGCTCTATGACTGGCGAGAAGATGATTTAAACAGCCGCAAACTCGATGCCATGATCCACGTTGAACAACACCTTATCGAGCGCTTCGAAAAAGGCTTTTTACAGCGCGGTATTGCCATCGATATCACCCTCGATAGCAACGGATTTAACGGTGAAGGTGATATTCATCTCTTTGGCGAAATGCTCAACCGCTTTTTCGCACTGTACACCGACGTGCATCTATTTAACCAACTGACTCTCCATATTTTACCAACAGGAAATAGCCTCACATGGACAGAGAATCATCCTCAGTAAATCAGCTTTTTGATGCACTAGGGGAGCGTCTACCACTGGTTAACTTCTATCGGTTTTGCCAACTGCTAGAACAGAGTAATAAACAGCGCCCGCCACTTGGTAGCACCCAAGACCCGAAAACAGATATTATCCGGTTTCGTCCCCATCGTGGGATGGGTTTTCCTGTCACCGAAATTAAAGGTATCGACATTGAAGACCGCTACCGAGATAGCAATACGCCAAGTATTCGAACCACCTTTTTAGGGTTATATGGTGTCACATCGCCGTTACCCACCGCCTACCTCGATGACATCGCGCAACAACGGGAAGGAACCGAATCGCTCACGGATTTTCTGGATATTTTTAACCATCGACTCACCACGCAGTTTTACCGTATTTGGCGAAAATATTCCTATCCAGCAACCTTTTCCGCAGGTGGCGAAGATGAAACTTCTCAGTATTTATATGGCTTAATTGGCTTGGGGATCCCTGGCACCGCCCAACATGTGCAAGCGCCTTTATCCCGATTTCTCGCCTTACTGGGTACGTTACGTTTTCCAACCCGCACCGCAGAAGGTGTTGCGTCTCTCGTTAAATTACTGGCACCTGAGACTCGCGTGAAAATCAAACCCCATGACCCGCGGCGCATCGAGCAAGCGACTCAAACGGGGTTATCGTGCAGAACACCGATGACCTTAACCAACAAACCCGTTTTAGGTCAGTATTCTACCGATGTAAACAGCCAAATTTTGATTACCTTACAGACAGATAACTTTGATGAAGCCCGAAATTGGCTGCCTGACGGACAACTGTATCAAGATTTAATGGCACTGTTGCATGTCTACCTAGGGTCAAGAGTCAATGCCCGTCTTTGTCTCAAATTACCCAGAAAGTTGCTCCCTAACGCGACGTTAAGCACTCAATCTCACCAAGGTGTTCAGCTGGGACGTACTGCTGCAATGGGTGCATTGGCGCCTAATGCCGCTCCCCGAGAACACATTATTACCTTAAATTTAGGGCGCTATCAGCGATTATCGGTAGCATCACACTCTACGCCGCCCTCACATTACGCTAATTATCGATTCTAATTCTGGGACTCCCCTATGAAACACATCCCTTTATTGCCATTTTGTGGCAAAACATTGGTGCTTCTGACTGCATTAAACCTCACCGGATGCGGGCTCACTCAAATGGTCAGTGATGGCACTCGCAGTGCAGCAAACGCGATATTTTATAAGCAAGTGAAAGTCGTCCATCTTGATTTCGTGGCGCGTGAAGCACTCAATACCGATGATACAGGCGCATCGCTATCCACCATCATTCGCGTATATCAATTAAAAGATACAGAAAGCTTTGATGAGAGTGATTACGCGTCGTTGTTTGCCAAAGATAGCCAAGTACTAAAATCCTCTCTCGTGGTCCAAAAAGATTTACGTATTCGCCCAGGTGAGTCGATTTCCCTCGATATGCCCCTTGAAGACGGCGCTGAATTTGTTGCCGTCGCCGTGATGTTCCATCACCCTGACCTTATTACCGACGACTGGCGCGTGGTGATCCCCAAAAAGCGGTTACTACCGGATGACCCACGCTTACTCACCCTCGCGGATAACTCCATGACCTTAAAACCACTCGGAGAAAAATAGCATGTCCCAACCTTCATTATATGAAATGTTGACGGGGTATTTTGCGGGTGGATTGGATATTGATGCTATCCCAGAACATGACCAAGTGATGGTGTCTGTGATGGACAATATTCGCCGCATTCTCAACGCCAGAGCGGGCAGTATCGAGCACCTTCCCGACTACGGGCTACCTGATATGAGTAAAATGATCCAAGGTCTCCCCGGCACCGCTCACAATATGATGACCATTTTATCGGCAACGTTACTCAAGTATGAGCCTCGCATCAAATCACTCTCTTTAGTGTTATTACCGCAAAACAGCTTTGGGGCGCTCCATTATGCCCTTGAGGTTGAATTACATGAGCAAGGTTTGATCCGCTATGGTACTGAGTTTATGCCGGATGGGCGCATTCTCGTCCATCATCTAAAAAAACAATTCGATACGATTTAAACCGACGACAGCGTGAGAAGACTATGAACCCAGATTTAAACACATTGCGCCTTGGTGGCGACCCGCGCACGCTGGCTGATTTTGCCGCGCTCAAAGAAGAATTAAATAAACGCTTTCACCCCGCCCGCCCAGATGTCGACTGGGCGCGTGCCCATGGACTTTGTTTGTCCTTATTCAACCAAAACGGTGCTGATTTACAAACTTGCGCATGGTTTACCCTGATCCGCCAGCATCAAAATGGCATCGCGGGATTAAACGAAGGCTTATCTTTACTCCAACATTTACTAAGCCGCCACTGGCAAGGATTATGGCCACAACAGACCCATGCCCGGGTTGAGATCCTCGCAACGCTGAGCCAACAATTGATGACTGGGTTACGCGCCCATGCGCCTGTTTATGCAGACCTGCCAGCACTGTATCAAACTGAAGCGACCCTCGGCCAAATCGGTCAGTTGCTGCAAACATTAGAGCTCAAACACCTCACTCAGCTGGAGCGACTGCAAAACTTGCTCACCACTCAAGCCAAGCAGCTCGAAAATACCGATGTTCCTGATAGTGGCTTTATTCCACCAACGCCGCTCCAATTGCCAAAAACTGCACCATCATCATTTCATGCCCGTACCGCCGCAACGCCAATTTCCATCAAGGCCAATGCCACTATCAGCGCACCGACACCGACCAAGCCTTCTTACCGCAAAGGCATTTGTGTGGGTCTGGCTTTCGGTATTGTGCTCACAGGCGCGCTGAGTGCAGGAACTTTGTATATGTTACACCCGCAAATCAATAACCACGTTTTAGCGCAAGCTCTCCCACAACTCCCTGACTTTACGCCGAATATCGCCTCAATTCTTGAGCAACAATTACAACCTAATGCCGCTCAACCCAATAGTTTTTCTCCTGAAAAACTCAAGATAATCGATAACTACCTCGTGGAATTAGAGTCCGTCTCCCCAATTTGGTCTCAGCAGTATGGATTAAGCATGGTGAGTTACCTCACGAAACAATACGGTGAACGTCAAGAAGTCAGCGCATTTAATGATAAATGGCAGCAAAATATGCAAATTAATGCGTTATCTAACGATAAATTACAACAATGGTCTGAAGGGATGGCCGAGTTAAATAATCTCAGTACGCGCTTAGACAGTCTCGATGGTAAACCTCGCAGCTATATCACGGGGTCTGAATTAAAAACCATTATTTTCAATGCCCGCCAGCATTTTAATCAAAGCGTTCCGTTAGAAGAAGAATTGCGTCGCCTTGAGCAACTTCAAACCCAAGGCTCCGTTCCTGAGTCTGAATACCAACGGATTGATAACCATTTTAAACAGCTACTGAATCGCTATGCGTTGATAAAACAAAGCGAAAAATAAACCTATTTATTCCTAAGCAATACCTGTATGGAGCACCTTATTCGTGCTCCATTTTTTTTCAGTGATATACTCGTTTTAAATTAACATGATAATTATTTTTCAAGGAATACCCCATGCTTCGCTGTGCTGCTCGCATCACCCACCAGCTACGTCATGCATTTCATTCTCGACCACGCTTTTTGGTCTCGCTTATTGTTGCTTTCATCACTTTCTTCGCTTTATTTCAAACTCAAAGTCTAATTATTAACTTAATTATCAGTTGGAACGCATTTGCGTGGTGCTATTTGCTGTTTCTGTTCCAGAGAATTATTAGCCACAATGTGAAAGACATTCGTAAGCTGACGAAAATTGAAGATGAAAGCGCGAGCATGGTAATATTTTTCTTGATGTCAGGCTGCTGCGTCAGTTTATTAGCCTTATTCTTTGCCTTGGGTGGACACAGTGATATTCCGAAAGCCGATAAAATTTACTCTTATATTTTAACTGCCTCGACATTGATATCCTCTTGGCTGCTCTTACCCACCGGCTTTACCATGCACTATGCCCATCTCTATTACGGTAATAGTGAAAATGAAAAACCGTGGCTAATTTTCCCCGATAAAATCACCCAACCGAGCTATTCGGATTTTATGTATTTTTCATTCACCATTGCCGTCGCCTCACAAACGGCCGATGTGGAAGTTGCCTCAACCCCTATGCGACGTGCGGTATTACTCCAATCTGTTATTTCATTTGTCTTTAATATGGCAATTTTAGGGTTGTGTATTAATATTTCTGCCAGCTTCTTTTAAAGGGTAAATACCCTTATCGGAATAATTTGCCAAAATAAAAAGAGTTAGCCTGCTATCACAATAAAAAAATATTCAATGCGGGATATTGACAATATCCCCATATAGATCTAAAAATACTGTATATTAATACAGTCTTTAGTAGAGGCTATTATGTTACGCATCGAAGTGTTATTTGATAAGAATTCACCACAAAAACCAAGTGGCTTGGTTTTACAAGCTTTAGAGTCTGAGATTTTACGCAAACTACAGTCACAGTACCCTGATATGGTTACTCGAGTAGGCTTTAGCTCTCAGCAGGCGATTAATATTTCAGGAACGAAGATTGCGGATGACAAATTACGCATTGAAGAGATCTTAGAAGAAATTTGGATGGATGACGGCTGGCTACCTGAAGCAAATACCGATGACTAGATGATTAGCAGAGAAATGGAAGGGTAATATCCATCTTCCATTTCTTAATTCATTATTCTTTGAAGTTAATCTGAATCACTTTCAATGTGTTTCTGTCTATCACTTATATGCTTCTACGTATAAAAACCGATAGCACCACAATTTACCATTCCGCCATTAACGAAAAAGTATTAATAAAGTTTTTGACGAAGATACGATTTAAACTCATTCATCGGATTACGTTTCGTTTTACTCACTTCAAGTATTCGAGCCTCTACTAAGCAAGTTTTCGCATCAGTGCATCGCTGAACTTCATTTAATTTCGTCGGATTCAACGCCAATTGTGGCTTATTGAAACTCTCCCCCATAAATAGCAAGGCAATAAAAATAATCCCGATAAATAGCAAGGCAATAAAAATAATCCCGATAAATAGAGGCACTTCAATATACGCTTGTTTCATGATGAATGCTCTTGTTATGGTTGTTGAGGGTATATTAGTGCTTTTGCATTTTAGTACCTTAATATTTGGTTAAACCAACCTTAAGGGATGCTTAAGGGGGTAAATATCCTGGTTGCTGGGTGAGCGGAGTCTGCTTATACTCCGCAACAGAGGTAATAAATATGAATATTTTATTGGTAGAAGACGATCTTCAGCTCGGCAAAGCGTTATGCCGTGGACTAGAATTAGCTGGGTTTAATCCTTGCTGGGTCAGATTATTATCGGATGCTAAGCAGCAATTACAGACACGCAATTTTGATGTCATGCTTTTAGACTTGGGATTACCTGATGGTGATGGTCAAGAGGAATTAATTTCATGGCGCCAAGCTGGAGAATCAATACCGATTATTATTCTTACCGCCCGCAATAAAATGGATAATTTAGTGGCGAGTTTAGATTCTGGTGCCGATGATTTCTTAACAAAACCCTTTGAGATGCCAGAGTTGATTTCTCGCGTAAAGGCTATTAGCCGACGTATGGCTGGGTTTTCATCTGAAATTTGGCAATTGGATAATCTGCAATTAAATCCATTAAACCATCAAGTCACCTTGGATGGCCAATTATTATTACTCTCCGGCAAAGAATATCTGTTGCTATACGAGTTAATTAAGAATGCCGACAATGTCGTGCGAAAAACGGATTTAGAGCAACGTTTATTTGGCTTGGATGATGTGGAAAGTAACTCCCTTGAAGTCCACATTCATAATTTACGCCGCAAAATTGGTAAAGACAGAATTATTACTATCCGTGGCATCGGTTATTTACTAAAAAAAGAAGCGCAATCTGGTGAAGATTAAATCCTTTCTTGTCTACACATTTGGTATTCAGATTGGCGCAGTCATCTTTTTATGGCTGCTGCTAGTCGGTTGGTTACAATTTTTTTATCTACCTGATTTGGTCGATGATGATGAATTTAACCAACAACAGCAAATTGTCACACAAGGGATTGCGCGTACATTAGGTACAGTGTCAGATACCCCAGAATATTTTGATAAGCTCGCGGTTATTCTGCAAAAAATGTATACCGATGCCATGGAAAACGGCATTGAAACTAGCTATAAACCGTATATGGTTGTGCGGGATAATCGCGGACATGTGTTATATCGCAATAGTGAAAAGATTTCGGACCCATCACTAAAATCAGTCGAGATGCTAACTGCCCAACATAAAGATTGGCATTTTACCTCTGCATGGGATGATGACCATACCCTCGAAGTTGTGATTGCAGAATCGTATCTTGAGCGACGAAAGTTAATTGGTAATCCAGCCGAAGGCACTGCCATTCCTCTCGCCTTTATTTTGGGCATAATGTTAATCGCTATTTTGATCACCGCCTATTTTAGTATTCGCCCAATTAAACAAGTCGCTAAAATTATTTCATCGCGTCAACCGGGAAATTTAACGCCGATTGATACCAAAGATATGTATAAAGAAACTCGCCCGATTATTTCCGCGATTAACCAATTAATGGCACGAGTCGATGCCGCGAATTTACGCGAAAAACGTTTTATGGCAGATGCGGCTCATGAATTGCGAACTCCGATTGCAGCGGTAACAGCACAATTACATGTGTTAATGCATATCGATAATCCAAAAGAAAAAGCCGAAATTATTAATGATATGAAAGAGACATTAACGCGCGCCGCTTCTTTATCTCATCAATTAATTGATCTCGCACGTTTGGAAGCGGAAGATTTTGCCATTCGTAAAGAGAACATTGATTTACCGATGTTAATCAGTAATCTCATTTCATCGCATATTCCTTATGCTCTCAATAAACATATTGATGTGGAATTATCCAGCCCAGATTCTTTCTATATTGAAACTGATAAGCTGGCGCTGAGTAATGTGTTCACTAATTTAATCGAAAATGCGATTAAATATTCGCCAGAAAAAGCCAAAATAAAAGTGACATTGGCAGATCTCACCCCTTTTGGAGCCACCATTACAATTCAAGATAATGGACGCGGTATTCCAGAAGAGAGCCGGGCGCATTTATTTTCTCGCTTTTACCGTGTGCCTGGAACATTAGAAACAGGAAGCGGTTTAGGATTATCTATTGCCCATAACTTGGCATCAAAAATAGGTGCGACATTAAAAGTCACTGATGGATTAGAAAATAAAGGCATTGGATTTATTATTGATTTGCCTTGATTGAATCGGCAGTTGAGAATAATACCATTAATTAAAATAATGTTATTCAGTTAACATCCCGAGTGCGCAATAAGCATTACAATCCCTTATTACGTTAAATTACTTAGCCATAAAAAGGGGCAATAATGTCACAGGCGCTAATCATCATTGATCTTATTAACGATATTGTGGGTAAAAACGGTTTATCCAATAGCAGTTATTCCCAAGTCAATTCCCGTAATATTATTGAAAAGGCGAATCAAGCCGCTAATTACGCAAGAAGTCAGCGTATTCCTGTTATTTGGGTTAAAGTTGGCTTTAGCGATAATTATCAAGATATCCCCGCTGGCTCTCCACTTTTTTCACAAGCTAAACAGAAAGGCGCATTAAAATTAAGCGGCTATGGCTGCCATTGGGTGGAAGATTTGGAAGTTCATATGCAAGACAGAGTGATCATTAAGAAAGGCGTTTCTGCATTTGCAGGCAATAAACTCCACCAATGGCTCAACGATAATGATATTACTCAGCTCTATTTCGGTGGCGTCAGTTCGGTAATGGCAATCCAAAGTAGCGTGAGACAAGCCCATGATTTAGGTTATTTTTGCCATGTCCTCGAAGATGTGTGTGCCGCTGCAACCATTGAACTACACGAACAAAGTATGCAGGCGCTGGCAGGTCTAGCCACGATTTCATCCTGCAAGACGTTTATGCAAGGCAAATAACCGTCATGATGAGTATGTTGTAAACAATAATTTACAACTTTTAAATTAAAAATTAGTTTAATATTTAAAATATCTTTTGGTTGATTATTGACTTTGATCAATAAAAAACTAGAATGCTCCTACGTGATCAAGATCACACATTAACATTCGGAGCGAACATGAAAAGCATCAAAGAATTTTTCGTTAACCTGCAAGAAGTTGTTGAATTACTGTCCAAGCGTTTTATGTAATTTGCTTTAAACTTTAGTTAGTTAAACCATAGTCAATCAAACCTTTCATTTACCTCATTCAAGTATTTGCAAATTTTTGCTAACGGCCTTTTTTAAGGCCGTTTTTTTATTCAAATACGTTCTCAATAATTTCCGCAACTACTGCCGTTCCAATCGCCACTAAAATAAGATCTTTACCACTCATTTTCCATTCATAGCCCGCGTAAACAGGCAATTGATGAATAAACTTTGATGGCAGAACCTTTTTAGCTATCCCCGGTGGTAACGGTTTTCCTCTCCTTACTTGCTTTGCAATTCCTGGTGGTAGTCCTTTGTAGCCCGTAAGACCATACTCAATGGCTAAAGGTCGAACATTCCCAAAATTCACGCTGAAACTAATATTAGGTGAAATACGCAACGTTCCTTGAATACCTGAATTATCATCGTTCCATTGCTTCACTTTATAATGGTCATCATCTTTATTTTTATGGCCGTTGTTGCCTTTAAATTCTTTATTATTATGTTTGTTACCGTTTCCATGCCCGTTGTTACCATTTGGGTCGGAAAACGCAAATGGTGATGTCCCCATGAATGCTAAAAGAACAATCAGTGGTAGACAGCTATTTTTCGTAGGCTTTTTCATCAGTATTTCCTCATAAACATGATCGTTTGAGAGTATTCCTCAAAGTATAGAGCATCAATCAGAATAACCGCCATTTTCCGTAATCTTATGTAAATATTCAGTATATTTCACAAACTTAAGTCCTATTTGCTTATACTGGGTCGTCATTTATGGATAACGCAATAAAGGAGAATTTATGCAGCAGCAACTGCTCGACTGGGCTCGCCAGTTTAATCAAGACTATGCCACCCTCGCCTCTCTCTTAATGGTCCTTGGGCTGATACTGATTGTCGCCCTGATTTTGCATCTTTTTCTACACAAAATTTTGCTTCCTACGATTGAAAAAAGAGGATTAAAAGCGGGTTCCGGTTGGCAACATCAACTCACCCAATATAATCTGTTCAATCGAATTGCCTTTATTATTCAAGGTATTGTGGTCAACATTCAGTCCACCTTATGGCTATCTTCGGGCTCCACGACACAAATGGTATTGAATGTCGCTTCCCAAGCATGGTGCTTGCTGTTTGGCTTGCTGGCTATTTATTCCATTTTAGATATCACACTGGGTGTATTACAGCGTGCGGCAAAAACGGCACATCTCCCGCTACGTGGAATTTTCCAAAGCATTAAGCTTATCGCCACTGTTTTAATTTCGATTATGATCATCGCGCTACTGATTGGTAAATCTCCGTTGATTATCCTCAGTGGGTTAGGTGCGATGACCGCCGTCATGATGTTGGTGTTTAAAGATCCGATTATGGGATTAGTCGCCGGAATTCAGCTCTCTGCGAATAACATGGTCAACATTGGCGATTGGCTGGAAATGCCGAAATACGGTGCCGATGGTGCGGTGATTGATATTGGATTGACCACAGTTAAAGTTCGAAATTGGGATAATACCGTCACCACCATTCCAACTTATGCCCTGATTTCAGATTCCTTTAAAAACTGGAAAGGCATGACCGAATCAGGCGGGCGCCGTATCAAGCGCAGCCTACGCATCGATGCCAATAGTATTCATTTTTTGAAACCTGAAGAAGTTTGCAACTTTGAAAAAGCCAACTTATTAGAGCCTTACATCGAGAAAAAAATCTCTGAAATTCAGGTCTACAACTCTACGTTACCAGAAGATAAAGCGACGCCACTCAACCAGCGACGCCTCACAAATATCGGGACATTTCGCGCCTATATTGAAGCCTATCTGCGTGCTCACCCGCAGATCCATAAAAATATGACCATCATGGTTCGCCAACTGGAGTCAGACTCAAACGGTATCCCAATTGAGATTTACGCGTTTACCAACACAACAGTATGGTTAGAGTATGAACGTATCCAATCGGATATTTTTGACCATATTTTTTCCATTCTGCCGCAGTTCAACTTATCTGTGCATCAATCACCTACCGGTAATGATGTTCGATTCTTAGGTCATTCAGCGAATAAATAACTCATCATAGGTAACTTATAAATACTACTTAATGATTAGCGAACATGGCCAACCTACCTAGAGGGGGAAACCCCTCTTATACTCACAGATCACACCCCACCATTATATAATTTTCAATATAACGATTGATAATAAAAATAGAACAAAACGGGTATCCAAGACAAAAAAACTCCTTATAAATTAAACAAATAAAAATATTTCCCTTGGTTTTATCAAAGATATTGTTGATGCATATCATGTTAGTGAGTGGGTATTTTTTCTAACATATTGAACATACCTAATACGTTATTTACATATAGGCAATGTCAATGCATAAAAATAAAACAAATACTCATTTCGCAGAACTGAGCAGGAGGGAATTTCTTCAGACCTCCGCAACCGTAGCGGGTGCAGCCGCCGTTGCAGGCTCAATCACTCTGCCTTTTGCTGCTCAAGCAAAAACACCAACCATCATGCCCGACGAAGTCAGTGAGAAAATCAGCTACAGCGCTTGTTTAGTCAACTGCGGTAGCCGCTGCCCTCTAAAAGTTCATGTGAAAGATGGCGTTATCAGCCGTATTTCCAATGAAACCATGTATGACGATTCAACACTGGGAGAGCACCAAATTCGCCCTTGTCTGCGTGGTCGTTCAGTTCGCTGGAAAACTTATAATCCAGACCGTTTAAAATACCCAATGCTGCGTGTGGGTAAACGTGGTGAAGGTAAGTTCAAAAAAATTAGCTGGGATGAAGCCACCACTATCATTGCGGAAAAACTGAAATACACCATCGATAAATACGGCAGCGATGCCATTTATTATCAATATGGTTCCGGTTCAACGGGTGCCAACTTGCACGGTCGAGCGGCCTGTAAACGTCTTTTAAGTTTAACCGGTGGATTTTTAGGTGACTACGGGACTTATTCCTACGCACAGCTAATGGAAATCACGCCATATGTTTACGGCAGTGTGGAAGAGTCTTATTTAACTGAAATCCAAAACTCCGATCTCGTGGTGATGTTCGGTCATAACTTGGCTGAAACCCGTATGTCCGGTGGTGGTCAGTTCTATGAAACGCTAAATGCCCTCGATAAGAGCAAAGCAAAAGTGATCATTATTGACCTCGCCGCACCGATAGCGTCACAACGTTAGGCGCTGAGTGGATCCCTATTTATCCGGGTACTGACGCCGCGTTAGTGGCAGCCCTGGGTTATGTGATGATCCAAGAAGGCTTAACCGACGAAGAATTCCTGAAAAATTACTGTGTGGGCTGGGATGAATCAACCCTGCCAGCTTCAGCGCCACGTAATGCCTCTTACAAAGATTACATCTTGGGCAATGGTCCTGATGGTATTGCGAAAACCCCTGAGTGGGCGAGCAAATTAACGGGTATTTCGGTTTCACGAATCATTCAGTTAGCCCGTGAAATTGGTAACGCTCAACGAGCTTGGATCTCACAAGGCTGGGGCTTACAACGTACCGAAAATGGTGAGCAAGCCTGTCGCTCTATTATGATGCTGCCTATTATGTCTGGCAATATTGGTCGTTCAGGGACTAACACTGGTTTATGGGGTAACAGTTTTGCCTATCCAGTAGCTGGATTTGGCTTACCGAACCCAGTGAAAGCATTGATCCCAACGTATATGTGGTCAGAAGCGATTGTGCGCGGTAAAGAGTTAACCGCTGAAAATGGTGGGATCAAAGGCGTTGATAAACTGAATAACGACATCAAATTTATGTGGTGTTATTCCAGTAATGTCATCGGAAACCAGCATGGTGACTTGAATAAGACCCATGAAATTCTGTCTGATGAATCAAAATGTGAGTTTATCCTTGTTTGGGATAACCACGACACTCCATCGGCAAAATATGCGGATTTATTGCTACCAGATGTGACCACCGTCGAAACAAACGACCTGATCAATAACTCCTATGCAAGTGGGGCTTATCACTATCTGGTGCGTCTACAAAACGCCATTGAACCACTGTGGGAAAACCGTCCAAACTACGATGTATTAGTCGAAATCGCAGAAAAAATGGGCGTGAAAGATCAGTTCACTGAAGGCCGCACCTACGCAGAATGGATTGAGTTTTGCTACAACAAAACTCGTGAAAAAATGCCTCATTTGCCTGAATTTAGTGAGACTGATGGTGCGGGGATCATCGACCGTAAGTTCCTCAATAGTGCTGAAAACGTGGCACTGAAAAGCTTCCGTGATGACCCAGTGAATAATCCACTGAAAACACCATCGGGCAAAATTGAAATTTACTCCGAAAAACTGGCTGAGCGCGTGAAAAACTGGGAACTTCCAGAAGGTCAGCGTATTCCAGCTATTCCTGAATATTGTGTGAATAGAGAAGGTGTTGAAGCGCAAGCTGCACAGAAAAAACACTCTTTATTAATGACGGGCTTCCACGATAAAGGTCATGTTCACTCAACCTATTACAATGTGGCTATGCTGCGTGAAGCTATTCCTCATCAATTCTGGTTAAACCCAATTGATGCACAAGAACGTGGTTTGAAGAATGGCGACTTAGCTGAAATCTTCAATGATCGCGGGCGTATTCAGATTAAAGTCAAAGTGACTGAGCGCGTCTTACCGGGTGTGATTGCGGTTCCTCAAGGTGCATGGCGCACATTGAATACCGAAGGTTTAGATGTTGGTGGTTGTATCAACACCCTAACCTCCCATGTCCCTTCTCCTCTGGCGAAAGGCACACCACAACATACTAACCTTGTTGAAGTCAAACGCGCTTAAGGAGTTAATTGATGAAACAGTATGGCTTTTATTTTGACTCCACAAAATGCACTGGCTGTAAAACCTGTCAGGTCAGTTGTAAGGACGAAAAAGATTTAGATTTAGGTCCTAAATTCCGCCGTGTGTATGAATTCGGTGGCGGTAGCTGGCAGAAACAAGACGGTATTTGGCAACAAAACGTTTATAGCTACTACCTGTCGATTTCGTGCAACCACTGCTCGAACCCTACTTGTGTAGAAGGTTGCCCAACAGGTGCAATGCACAAACGCAGTGAAGATGGCTTAGTGGTTGTTGACCAGTCTATCTGTGTAGGCTGTCGTTACTGTGAACTGCGCTGCCCATATGGTGCGCCACAGTTTGACGAAAAGAAAAAACTGATGAGCAAATGCGATGGCTGTTATGAACGTGTCGCAAAAGGAATGAAGCCGGTTTGTGTAGAGTCTTGCCCGCAGCGCGCTTTAGATTTCGATGACATTACCGTTTTACGTGAGTTACACGGTACGGAGTGCGGCATTGCACCGATGCCAGATCCAAGCCTGACTAACCCGAATATCGTCATCAAGCCACACAAAGATGCTAAACCATCGGGTGATAAAAGTGGCGAATTGAAAAACCCTGCGGAGGTCTAATATGCATGAGTTACCACTGGTTTTCTTTACTGTCTTAAGGCAATCCGCGGCGGGTTTATTTCTGTTAGCTTATATTGCGAAAAAAATGGGGTCAATCGACGATAAGCAGCTGAAAACAGCTAATATTATCGGGTTTATCATTGTGATGATTGGCTTGGGTATTGGCGCACTGCACGTCGGCCAACCTCTGCGTTTCTTCAACATGTTGTTGGGTGTCGGTCGCTCACCAATGAGTAATGAAGCGTTCTTAAGTGGCGTGTTTGTGGGTTGTGCTGCCGCTACGCTGTTTTTCACCCACTTTGTTAAACAAGCCGCTCTGCGTGAATTGTCTAACATTGCGGCAGTGATTTCAGGGTTAGCGTTCGTTTGGTCAATCCCGCAAGTGTATAACATTGCGACAATTGCTAACTGGGATACCCAATTCACCACGCTGCAAATGTGGACAACTCTGTTTGTAGGCGGTGGTGCACTGGCAATGGCAATCGGCGCTCGCGGTTTAGGATTAACAGCGTTTTTAGTCGGTACCTTTGCAATTTTTGCCAGCCGTGCCAGCTATCAAGCATTTTTAAGCGAAACTGCACCCGCATTAAGTGCGGAACAGACTGGCTTTTGGGGCTTCCAAGTGATTGTATTAGCGATTGCCTTAGCAGCGTTCGTTGGCTTCGCTATCAAGCAGCGTTCACCGAAAATCCCATTACTGACCTGCGCGGCAGCCGTATTACTCGCAGAACTGTCTGGTCGTATTGCCTTTTATAACCTGTGGCAAATCACCATGTAAGGTGCTATAACCGCAGATTATGGTTAGCAGTATAAGATAAATAATAATATAAGAGCCTGAATTCAGGCTCTTTCTTTTAAGTTAATTGAAGCTTTAAATTAATTGCAGCTTTATAGGTAATATCATGCAAACTCTCGATACCACTCTTTTTCGTATTTTAGGGGGAATGTTTTACTACTCTCCTGAAACCCCCACGTTTCAAACCTTGCAACCTGTACTGCGTGAAATCCCATCCCTATATGATTGGCAGGAACCCACTCAGCTGATTGCCGATTGCGAAGCATTAAGTGGTTATCCAGCAGACTCGCTTACCTATGATTTTTCGATTCTTTTTGAAGGTCAAGGTGCGATGCCAGCACCACCATGGGGATCTGTGTATCTGTCTCATGACAATACCGTTATGGGGGATTCCACCAGCGCCTATCGCCAGTTTTTAATGTCCCATGGGTTGGTTACTGATACGGGATTACGGGAACCGGAAGACCAATTTGGTCTGATGTTAATGGCCATTTCAGCACTGGCAGAGCAAGGTCAAGACGACGCCATTGTGGAATTACTCGAACAGCATTTATTGCCTTGGGCGGAACGTTACTTAACGTTAGTCCAGCAAACATCAACTGAACATGGGTTTTACCCTACCCTTGCCAAAATCACTCTGGCCTATTTGGCTGGCGTGCAAAAACAGCTAGGTTTACAGCCTGCCATGGCCGAGCTTTTTCGTTAATAAACCTTAAAAGAAAATGAGTTTGCTAGTACGTAAGCAAACTCATTTTTATGTAGACGAATTAGAATGACGAGTTAGGTTGCTGTAAAAAGGTAATTTCTTCTCGAGTAGACGGTCGACCAAGGATCTCGTTGCGATGCGGATAGCGCCCAAACTTATCGATAATGGCCTTATGGCGCATTTCATAATCCAGCGTACTATCATCCCCCAACATACGGAATAGCTCCACCGCTTGCAGGTGGATAAAGCTTGATTCTGAATGCATAAATGGCATCAACATAAATTTTCGCTGAGATAGCGTAAGCAGATGATAATCTGGCTGTTTAATGGCTTCTTGTGCCAGCGCTAACGCCATCGCATCTTGCGCGAATGCTCTTGGAGTATCTCGCCATAAATTACGTGAAAACTGGTCAAGAATAATAATTTCCGCTAAACGGCCGCGAATAGAGACTCGCCAATAAGCCAGCTCCCCTTTTGCAGCCTGTTCACTGAGCGCAGTAAAACGTTTTGCGATGGTTAAGTCGAATTTCTCGCTTTTTTCAAACCACTGTTTTGGGGTTGATTCTTCAAACCAAAATGAAAGCACTTCTTCCATGGCATTCATAAGTTACCTATTTATATTATTATTGCGATTATTATTACGATATCGGGTTCATCGTAGATAAAAATAGCTCAAATTGACAGGATGGAGATCTGAAAACACAAATTTGCAGATAAATATTTTGTTATTTGCGAGCTAGCCCTAAAATAATCGCGATAGCACTCTGTAACTTCCTACTGTTTTTACTACATCACGTTTTTATTGCATCACGTTTTTATTGCATCACGTTTTTATTGCATCAAGACAAGTATTCTTTTTTTGATAATGATAAATTCTCGATCACACATTCTTATTTGCTGTTTAATGTGAATTTAAATTTATCTATCGTATGAATACATACATTTATTTAATCCAATGTTAGAATTTGACTTATATTTTATAGACAAAGAACGCGCCCCTATATATTGGGCGTGTTAATTTGACATCTTGGGTGTACTTCATTAGCGGTGAGTGGGAAGGCAAGATAAATGGCAGGACATATGGTACTTATCGGTTGGGCTTTGTGGGTCAGTCCTTGTGGCACTGATTCATGTGATGCATTACCCGTGACCGAAACCATTTTTACCCAAGAACAATGCATGAGTCGAAAATCCTATTTAGAGGCGAAACGCCCTAATTTGTATTTCTTATGTGGTGAGGTTTATCGTGATAGCGATGAAATCGCCAAAGAGGAAAAAAGTGTGGTGCCCGCACCTAATCCACCATTACCCGTACGCAACTTACCTGAACGCAAATCACGTTGAGTTACGATTAAGTGGGTAAGGCGGTGGCCGTTCGCCACCCCTTATTAACGATTAATCGCCATTAACAATTAACGATTAGATAATCTCCGCAATTTTATTATCTGCATCGACAAAATCCCCTTGCTTAGCTGCATATTTCAGTTCCCCTGAACGGTGAGCGATGACTTGAACTTCCATTTTCATGGCCTCCATCACACCAATCACTTCCCCTTCAGTCACCGTATTTCCTTGAGGAACTAACCAATTGTATAGCACGCCAGAAATTGGCGCATTCACGCGATTAGGGTTATTTTCAACGCCTTGGGATGATGGCGTTACCGTTGCGGGGTTCACCGCCATTCCTGCGAATAGTTGTGTGGGTAAACCCAGTTCGCAACGTTTCCCGTCAATTTCAATAAATGACCGTGTTAACGCGTGTTCAGCTTGCGGTAACTGGCGTTTCGCTGGTGGGATCTCAACACTAAATTCCGTTTCAATCCAACGGGTATGCACCTTAAAATCCTCACAAAAATCTGCTTGTTCCATGACTACACGATGGAAAGGCAATACGGATGCGACTCCTTCAATCTTAAATTCAGTCAATGCGCGACGAGCACGCACAATTGCTTGTTCACGGGTTTGCCCCACCACAATCAATTTTGCCATTAGCGAGTCAAAGGTACCGGGAATGGTTTTGCCTGTTTCAACGCCACTATCAACACGGACGCCTGGTCCTGATGGCGCATCAAAACGTAAAATGGTTCCCGGAGTTGGTAAGAAACCATTTCCGGCATCTTCTGCATTAATTCGAAATTCAAAAGCGTGACCACGAGGTTTAGGCGTTTCTTGAATACTCAGCGGCAAACCTTCAGCAATACGTAGCTGCTCAACCACCAAGTCAATTCCCGCCGTTTCTTCTGTGACTGGGTGCTCAACCTGCAAGCGGGTGTTCACTTCTAAGAAGGATAAAGTGCCTTCTTGGCTTAACAAAAACTCGACCGTTCCCGCTCCTACATAGCCGGCTTTACGGCAAATATCTGTGGAAGCACGAATGATTTGTTGTTCTAATTCAGGGGCTAAAAACGGAGCGGGTGACTCTTCCACCAGCTTTTGGTTTCGGCGTTGCAATGAACAATCCCGTGTTCCCACGACAACAACGTTACCGAGGGTATCGGCGATAACTTGCGCTTCAATATGGCGCGGATTATGCAAAAATTGTTCAATAAAACATTCCCCGCGCCCAAATGCCGCTGTCGCTTCACGCACCGCGGAATGGTATAACTCTTCCACTTCGTGCATCTGCCACGCTACTTTCAAACCACGTCCACCGCCGCCAAATGCGGCTTTAATTGCGATGGGTAGCCCATGTTGATGGGCAAATTGCACCACTTCTTGAGCGGTTTCAACGGGATCTTTGGTTCCTACAACAAGCGGCGCACCTACTTGTAAAGCGATATGTCGGGCTTGAACTTTGTCCCCCAAAATATCAATACTTTCAGGGCTTGGTCCAATCCAAATCAAGCCAGCTTGTTGCACTGCTCGCGCGAATTCAGCACGTTCAGAAAGAAAACCGTAGCCCGGATGCACCATAGTTGCACCGGATTTTTTCGCTATCTCAATCAGTTTCTCAATGTTTAAGTAACTCTGCGCTGGGGTATTGCCACCTAGCCCATAAGCTTCGTCCGCCATGTTGACATGCAATGCGTCAATATCGCTATCGGCATACACTGCCACAGACGCAAAACCATAATCGCGGCAAGCACGAATAATACGTACGGCGATCTCACCGCGGTTGGCAATCAATACCTTATGCTGTGCATTTTTATTATTGGTATTCATAAGCTTCATGACTCCCTTCAAGTTGATAAAATTCACGTAATGGATTAAAGCGGATTTTGCTATTCACAGGGATTTGCCCTGCAAGATCCAAATGATAGTCACACACCGCCCCTATCACCGGATATCCTCCCGTCAATGGGTGGTCATTTAAAAATAACACCGGCTGCCCATTCGCTGGGACTTGGATGGCACCAATACAGGTACCTTCACTTGGTAATTCATGCAACAGTTCACGGCTTAGCGGCACTTCACCTGCAAGGCGTAACCCAATACGGTTTGAGGCGGCAGTCACTTGCCAAACTTGCTGGCGCAGTAATTCAGCAGCTTGTTCAGTAAACCAATCTGTTCTAGGCCCCATCACCACATCCAATACCACCACATCATCTGCGGTCGGGTAGTCAAAAGCTGGCGATTCTGTGAGTGAAATGGCGCGATGGTTCATTTTTTGATAAATCGATAAAGATTGCCCAACCATTAATGGTGCAGGACCGACTTGGGCTAACGTATCGAATGAGCAGCTTTCAAGAACCGGTGTCACAGCAAATCCCCCGCGTACGGCAAAATAGCTACGTACACCTTTAGTTGGACGTCCTAATTGGATAATATCCCCTTTCGCGAGGTGAATTGGTTGGTAAGTTGTTGAGGTGTATATCTGCCCATCTTCCGTGGTGATGGTGACAGGACATTCAGCACCGGTAATACCGACCAACAGGTCTCGATTAGCACGGACTTTTAAGCCGCCTTGAGTCACTTCCAGTACAGTGGATTGGGTACAATTACCGACCAAACGATTTGCACTGTATAGCGCCGATTTGTCCATCGCTCCTGATTCAGAGATCCCTAACGCTGACTGCCCAATACGCCCTCTATCCTGAAATAAGGTCTGTAGCCCAGTCGCCAGCACGGTGAGATCGTAAGTTTGGGTATCATCGATAGGTTTAATGTCCGTTTGGCTCGGTAAACTATAGCTCACGGAACTTTTGCTTTGGTCAACAAATTGCACCCGATAACCCGCCTGTAAGAGGGCTGGCTCTGGGCGATTAATATCCCACACGGCTAAATCAGTCTGACCTATCAGTTGCCAACCGCCGGGGCTAGCTTGTGGATACACGCTGCTAAATTCTCCCGCCAATGCCACTGACCCCGCGGGAATTCGCACGCGAGGGGATTGGCGGCGCGGTACCTGTAATTGTGCTTGCTTCGATACCATATAACCAAATCCGGGGGCGAAACCGCTAAATGCCACCAGATATTCACTTTCAGTATGACGGCGGATCACCTCTTCGATAGAGACCCCCAAATACTCCGCCACTTCCGGTAAATCTTCCCCAATATAGTGCACTGGAATAGTGACTAATTTCCCCATTTTAGACTCACCGCTTTCAATATTGCGCAGAGAAATTTGTTGCACGATCGCATTAACATGCTCAATCGCTGGGTTATAACGCACTAATACCGTTCGTGCCGCTGGGGTTATCTCTTCGATACCTTTAATCGGGTAATGCGTTAATGAGTCCGTCAGTGCCATCGTCTGTTCGAGGCTCGGCAGTTCAACCATAAACGCGCTTAAATTGACAGGTAAGAAACGCATAAGACTCCCCTATACGTGGTAAGCGGCATCAGGAACATCCGTGATAAACATATATCCCGGAGCATGACTCAACGCAAAAGGAACACCCGATTTCATTACCGCTGCTTGAGGCGTCACCCCACAAGCCCAAAATACGGGAATTTCACCGTCTTCAATGCGGACTGCATCCCCAAAATCAGGGCGCATAATGTCTTGGATCCCCAATAATTCAGGCGCACCAATATGTACGGGAGAGCCGTGTACCGCGGGAAAACGACCAGAAATCATAACGGCATCAGCAACACGGTCGGCAGGGATTGGACGCATGGATACCACGAGCTCGCCCTCTAAACGCCCCGCAGGGCGACATAGTTGGTTAGTTTTATACATCGGCACATTGGAACCGTCGGTAATGTGGCGAACATCAATACCCGCCTCTATCATCGGTGTTTCAAAGGTAAAACTGCAACCAATCAAGAAAGTCACTAAGTCAGGATGTTGCTGATAAATGGCCGTCGCATCCGTAATTTCATCCACCAGCTTGCCCTGTTCCCAAACACGATAACGAGGAATATCGGTACGCAGATCGGCGCCTTCGGCTAACGCAGTTTGCCAACTCCCTGATTCGCACACATCCAAGACAGGGCAACTTTTGGGATTACGTTGAGCATAAAGTAGGAAATCAAACGCCCAATCTCTTGGCAACGCAATCATATTGGCTTGGGTCATTCCCGGCGCCATACCTGCTGTGGGTTTATCATAGCCATGGCGAATCGCTTCTCTCGCCGCTTTCGCCGCTTGAATTGCCTCTTTCGAGGCCTTCATTAATGCATTCATGCTTGGCCTCCCTTTCCTGCAAATGGACGGATACCAATTCCTTGCAGTTCAAAGAGTTCACGCACTTTTTTCGCCATCTCTAATGCACCGGGGCTATCCCCATGTACACAAATGGAACCCGCTTCAATAGGAGTAAATTTCCCATCAATAGCGACTACGCCACCTTCATTCACTAACTGCAACATGCGCTTAGCCACTAGTTCTGGATCATGCAGAACGGAACCCGCTAGCTTGCGAGAGACCAGCGTACCATCGCTGTTGTAAGCCCTATCAGCAAAAGCTTCTGCGACCACCTTCAACCCACTCTCTTTTGCCCAACCAATCAGTGGTGAGCCGGCCAATGCCACCAGCGTGAGTGAGTTATCAATCGCCAAAATACCATCAATGACTGCCATTGCTTGGCGCTTGTCATGGGCGATGGTGTTATACAGCGCACCGTGGGGTTTGACATATTCCACTTGGGTGCCTGCCGCCGTGGCAAGCCCCTTTAATGCACCAATTTGATAAATTACGTCTGCGGTTAATTCGTTAGATGCAATATCCATATTTCGACGACCAAATCCGACTAAATCCGGATATCCCACATGCGCTCCTACCGTCACCCCCTGCTTTTGTGCGGCAATGAGCGTTTGGAGGATCCCATCGGGAGAGCCCGCATGAAATCCACAGGCAATGTTGGCGCTACTGACAATGCTCAGCATTGCCTCATCATTGCCCATTTTCCATTGACCAAAACTTTCACCAAGATCGCTATTTAGGTCGATTTGCTTATTCATTATTGTTCCTCAATCCTTGATAACGGCTTATTTTAAGTAGTTAAAAATTGCGCTCACGGACATGGCGCCCATATACCACGTTAAGGCACAGGTCACGACACCCGACCACAGTAACCAACGTGGGTAATGATACCCTTCCATTAAATCTGCACGTTTCCAGCCAATATAGACAAACAGAGTCAGACCAATCGGTAAAATCAAGCCGTTAAAGCCACCGGCAAAAACCAATAAAGCAGCTGGCGCGGTTCCCATTAACAGGTAAACAGCCAATGAAACGGCGATGAATAGGATAGTGGCAATATTACGTTGTCTTTCCGTAATGGAAGATTTGAACGCTTTTAAGAAGCTCATGGAGGTATACGCTGCACCGATAACGCTAGTCAGTGCCGCCGCCCATAAAATTAAACCAAAAATACGTAAACCGAAGTTACCCGCCGCGGCTTGGAAGGCTTGAGAGGCAGGGTTCGCCGCTTTACCTGAAATATCAATCGTCACACCACTCGCAACCACACCTAAGATGGCTAAAAACAGGACATAGCGCATGACGCCGACGACGATAATTCCTTTGGTCGCTGCGCTAGACACCGCTTTGATGTTTTCGACGCCAACTTCGCCTTTATCCAGTAAACGATGCGCCCCTGCGTAACAGATATAGCCACCGACCGTTCCACCAACAATCGTCGTGATCATCGCAAAATCAACGGTGTCAGGGAGTACACTTTGACGTAGTGCTTCACCAATTGGTGGGTTAGACGCAATCATCACAAAGAGGGTTAAACCAATCATGACCAAACCTAATGCAATGATTAATCTATCAATAAAACTACTGGCTTTGCGGGACGAGAATATATAAATCGCTAAGAGCGCACTGAGTAAACCGCCCCACTTAGGGTCAAGGCCAACGAGTGCGTTCAGACCTAAACCTGCCCCTGCAATATTACCGATATTAAATATCAATCCCCCAAAGATGACTAATACAGCCAGCAAATAGCCACTTCCAGGAATTGTCGCATTGGCGATATCGGATGAGTGCATTTTGGTGAGTGTCACCACTCGCCAAATATTTTGCTGTACCACGAAATCAATCACGATGGAGGCTAAAATACCAAAAGCAAACGCGGCACCTAAAGTAACGGTAAATGTCGCGGTTTGGGTGATAAATCCAGGACCAATCGCTGATGTTGCCATTAAGAAAATAGCGCCAATCAGCGAGGAACGACGTTTCTTCACATATTCTGCTGTCGAGATATTTTCATGAGCTGCCATATGCATACTCCTCTGTAGTTTTTGTTGTTATCTGTATTTTGATGTTGTGCAAGTTTTTTAATACTGAGCTTGTTTATAGAGGCAATTTTCGTGCCATTGTTCTATCAATGGTATGGATTGTTAATTTATTGAGTGCAGATTGTTGAACAATTAATACGGAGCGATGAATAATTAAGCAATCAAAATCGTTTCTGGTAAGTTAAAAATCAAATCTTGATCACTTTTTTAACAATTAACGCTTGTCTGTAACATTAAGAATGAGAGGCGTGATACGTCAAAGCACCAATTTAGTGCTTCAAAATGGAAATGCCCTGAATGAGTGCATAAAAGGAGTCTTGCTGCCCTACAGCGAATGTGTGAAGATAGCGCTCAAATACCTGTTTTAATGAACTGTTCACCCTACTTCTCTTCAACTAGGCTCGCCTTTTTATGAAAAAACAGCCCGTCGCACAAACCTTGTCAGTCACTATCGCAGAAACTATCCGCCATAAAATTACGATTGGTGAGTTAACGCCGGGACAACGTTTATCAGAAGCTGCATTGAGTGAAGAGCTGGATATTTCTCGTAATACCTTAAGGGAAGTCTTTCGTGTATTAACCCAAGAAGGTCTACTCACCTACGCTCCCAATAAAGGAGTGTATGTTTCCGTCCCCGATATGGCGGCGATTATTGATATTTACCAAGTACGTCGATTAATTGAATGTGATTCATTGACCCATGCTTATGCTCTGCATCCTGCCGTTCAAAAAATGAAACTCGCTGTCGCTGAAGCTCGAGAACATGAAAAAACGGAGAATTGGGTGGGTGTCGGTACCGCCAATATGAAGTTTCATACCGCGATTGTCGAATTGTCGGACAGTGAAAGGTTAATTAAGCTTTATCATAATATTGCCGCAGAGCTACGTTTAGCTTTTGGTCATTTAAATGATGCCAAACTGCTCTACGCTCCCTACATTGATAAAAACCACGCTATTTTAGAATTACTTGATGCGGGTAAAAACCAAGAAGCCGCTACTGAACTTCTGCACTATCTGGATTTATCTGAACGCACATTACTTGCCGCCTACAAGCGCAGTCAATCACGGCTATAAAATCCTCATTTTTGCAGAAGGCTCACTTTATCTCATGTCTTTTGTTACCCCTCTATTTTGTTAATTCAATATCTATGCAAATAATTTTGCATAGATATTGCAGAATTAAACACTCCACAGAAAATCCAACTCATAAAAATTGTATTTAACAATTTTTATCGATTAGATTAATCACTTTTTGTTATCAATTTATCAACACATGCAGATACAAACAGAAATAATTATTAACAAAACATTCTATTTCAGAAACTTAATTTACAATTTGTTATAAGTAACCATTGTAAATAACTCTACTTTCTCGAATAAATGATTGTGGTTTTTCCGAATATTGGTTATAAAACTGAGCATAATAAAAATACAATGTTAAATATTATTAATATAAACGAGAATTATTTATGACACTAAACAACATCGTTCCAAAAAAACCGTTTAAATTTGGTTTAGGATGGCAGATTCTAGTTGCGCTTATTTTAGGTGTTATCGTTGGCGCTTTATTGCATGAAAGCGTGGAATACAAAGATTGGTTAATACTGAATGTTCTCTCTCCCGCCGGTAAGATTTTTATTCAATTAATCAAAATGATTGTTGTACCTATCGTCATTTCGACCTTGATTGTGGGGATCGCTGGAGTCGGGAATACAAAACAATTAGGCACATTGGGTTTCAAAACGATTCTTTACTTTGAAATCATTACTACTATTGCCATCATTGTGGGTATTTCGTTTGCTAATATCTTCCAACCAGGTGTGGGCATTGATATGTCTCAGCTCACTCAAGTGGATATTTCTCAGTACCAAAAAACGACACAGGAGGTTGCTAGCCATCCTTCAGGGATCGTGAATACTTTATTATCTTTGGTACCGAGCAATATTTTTGCTGCTATGGCGAGTGGCGATATGCTTCCTGTAATCTTCTTCGCGGTTTTATTTGGTTTAGGTTTATCCTCTTTACCAGTAGCAAAAAAACAGCCGCTATTAGATGTTCTGCAAACTTTTTCTGAAACCATGTTCCGCGTGACTAACATGATTATGATGTATGCACCAATCGGGGTGTTTGCATTAATTTCCGTCACCGTTGCAAACTTTGGATTTACTTCACTGGTTCCTCTGCTGAAATTAGTTATTTTGGTTCACTGTGCGATTATTTTCTTCGCCGTTGTGGTACTTGGAATTGTGGCTCGTTATTGCAAAATTAATATTTTTACTCTGATGAGAATATTAAAGGATGAGCTGCTACTTGCTTATTCAACAGCCAGCTCTGAAACTGTACTTCCACGTATTATGGATAAAATGGAGAAGTATGGAGCGCCAAAATCTGTCACCAGTTTCGTTATCCCAATTGGTTATTCATTTAACTTAGATGGCTCCACCTTATATCAAAGTATTGCCGCCATTTTTATTGCTCAGTTATATGGTATCGAGCTGTCATTAGGGCAAGAGCTTATTTTAGTCTTTACCTTAATGATCACGTCAAAAGGGATTGCGGGAGTTCCGGGAGTTTCATTTGTCGTCTTGCTGGCAACGTTAGGTTCTGTGGGGATCCCATTAGAAGGCTTGGCATTCATTGCTGGTGTTGACCGTATTCTCGATATGGCAAGGACTGCACTTAATGTGGTTGGTAACGCGTTAGCTGCCTTGATTATCGCCAAATGGGAACACAATTATGATGAGAAAAAAGCTCGAGAGTATGAGGAAAGTTTTTAATTAAGGACTGAATATCTAGGCTCTTCTTATTTCTAACTAAAGCCATCTTTAAAATATTAAAGATGGCTTTGAATATTCCTAGTTGTTTTTACGTAATTTGAAATTTAATTAGTTACTTATGTGATATTTTCTCGCAAGATTTTATTTCATTGCTACGCTAAATATACACTTTAATTTAGGTCATTCTTTATTTGGATCAGCAGCAATGAATCAGGTCAGACGCTTTCTTTTATTCTTAAAAGTTTTACAGCACCTAATGATTATCTTTGTGTTTACGCTGTCATATTTTCTGTTTCAGAATTGGCTATAATTCGATAAAATTGAGCCCAAACCAAATCCCCCCTTTTCTAGTAAAATAATAACCCGACTATTTAGGGGGAACTTATGAGAAGTTATTTGGATGAGTTTTACATACGATACTTAAATGTTCTCTTCCGTGTTAAAACGCCGCATCCATCAAGATAAATTTAGGCTCTGCTCTTTGATAATGATTGATCATCGGTACTAACCGTTGGAAGTGTTCAGACGCACAATGTGAATCTAATGCAGCACGATTCGGCCACTCTTCAATAAAAACAAAATGCCCAGGATCCTTTTCATCAATATAAAGGTCATAAGCGATACATAGCGGTTCTTTCTTCGTGGCTTCAACAAGTGCCTTATAGAGCGGCAACACGATCTCTACCGCTTCCGGCTTGATAAAATCTTCAGCAATGACTTTTAGCATGGTAATCCTCTTTGTTTAGCTTGTTAAAATTCAAATCAATCCCTTTCAACTAAGCGAGCTTCAAAAGCTCTTATTGATTCAGCTTAACATCCACATTTCTAATTATCTGCGCTAATTTGGCCTTATCATCATCAGAAAGATAATCATGGTATTTTTCAACAAAGCGCTGGATTCGCTCTGCCCCAGCAATAATTTTCTGAGCAGCCTTGTTGATGTCATCTTGATGGGCATTCATGTTGGAACCTCATTAATCTACGCCATGACAAAGAAGGTATCATGCGTTTAATAAATGATCATCAAACTAACCTTTGCATGACAAATGTTAATTACTGAAAACTTACTCAGCATATAGGGTTGAGAAAGTACAAGGAAGAAATTAGGAAATGGATAAATGGCTGACAAAGAAAAAACCCGCTATATCTTTCGATATAGCGGGTTCTTATTTGGTGCCGGCTACCGGAGTCGAACTGGTGACCTACTGATTACAAGTCAGTTGCTCTACCAACTGAGCTAAGCCGGCTAATTTGGCGGAGAGATAGAGATTCGAACTCTAGGATGGTTTCCCATCGGCGGTTTTCAAGACCGCTGCCTTCAGCCGCTCGGCCATCTCTCCATGGGGCGCGATTATGGAGGAATCACGGGGGCTTGTCTACCCCTGATAGTAAAATAATTGCATTTTTTTGTTCGTTTGACTAATCTTCACTCAATTGTTCTCTATTGCCCTAAAAAAATGCTAATATCTGTGCAAAATCAGTGTCTATAGCGTACCTAGGCGTATGATTTTTAATCTGATTAATCTAATTTGCCAGTGTGACGGCGTGGGACTGTATGTACAAACAATCATTATTAAAACCGAATGTTCTTTCTCGCATTTTTATTGCCTTTATTGTGCTGCTCGTCACAATGCTTTCGTTGTCCCTCTATAATTACTATCACGCATGGATGTTGGCGCACCAAACAGCTATCAACACCCTCGCTAATCGACTCGCTTATCAAATTGAAGATTATCGCTATCAAGCGGGTCACATCTATAAGCTTGCGAATGATAAAACCACACCTGACTCTGTTAACGACATTTCTGTGACAGAAATGCGCCACGATGTTTATTGGCTAAGTAGTAATAACCAGACCATTGATTCCATCGTTTTTGGTCTCAATAAACCAAGCAGTAAAGTCTTAGCGACAAAGCTCGCGAACTATATGGAGATTGTATGGGGAGCGAGGAATGAATTTAACTCCATGTACTACCTGAATGGTCAAGACAACTCCTTAGTGCTGGTAACCACCCATTCCATTCTAAAACCTGAGATACGATACAAAGAAAGCTATCTGACGCTAACCGCGGAAGACAAACGCTCTGATATGATCACTCAATCGACATTATTAGATCGCCGTGAAGTCATCTCCAATATGCAGAAAAATGCGCAGGATAATGTCTACTTCTATACCTATCGTTTAGTCTTTAACTCGCCAGGGCGCTTAAGTAGTGTGATCTCCTTTGATATTTCTATCAATTCAATCCTTCCTTTTACGCTACAGGGCGATGATATTTCGCTCTCACAGCGCCCAAACAATCAAGAAAATAACCAAGCGGCCAGCGAACTCGTTGGCACCAGCTTGATGCTATCTCAACCCATTGAAGGTACGAATTACCAGATTAACTATACCCTTTCACTGAAAAGTATTATTTTCGGGGTACTAAGTTACAATTTTTGGCTAATTACCTGCATGATTGCGGTCAGTGTTTTGGCGTTGATCACCACAATGTTTATCCGCAAGCGTATTATTTCACCCAATGCTTCAATGCTGGATGAGCTTCAGTTTAAAGATGCCCTTAATAATGACATTCTTAACCATATTTCTTATGGCATCCTAGTCTTTGATTTTAATAGCAATAAAAAGCTATTGAGCAATAGTATCGCGAACCACTTATTACCGTCTATGGATCTGATACATATCAAAGAGATGGCAACCGATCATAATGATATCATTCAAGTTTCAATAGAAAACAATATCTATGAAATCATTTTGGTGAAAAGCTTAATTAAAGAAAACACCATTTTGTTTATCATCATAGATAAAGATAAAGAAGTTCTGACGCAAAAACGCCAAGAAATGGCTACGCGTGAGCACCAAAGAAATATCCAACTTAGAAAAGTGGTTTTCGAGAATATTTGTCAGGAAGTTTTGCCGGCCATTAACCAAATTGATGCCAAATTTAATCAATTGAGCATTTCACTCGACGAACCTAAAAATCCATTATTCTCTGAAATTCAAAACCAACTGTTTTATATCAATAATTGGTTTAGAAATATCGAGCTTATTAGCCAATTAGAAACTCAACAGATTGAGTTTAAAACAGAAAAATTTGCTATTGGTCAGATAATTAATCAATTTCTTAAACAAAATTTAGCCCATTTAAATCGTAAAGGACTTTCGTTCTATTTTTATAACAACATAAATCCGGACTCATTAATTGAAAATAACCCGGATTATTTCCAAACTTTATTCCAATTAATTTGGGAATATTCAATAGAAACTACAGCCTTTGGTAAAATTGTTGTTTCAATTGACTACATCACAGAAAAAAATGAAATTTCGATTGATATAAAAGACAGCGGAATTGGATTAACTCAGATTGAATTGAACAACTTGCAAAGCCCATTCACAGGGAAAGCGCAAAGTTCAAATCAATTCAAGCGTTCTGGCATGACCTTTTATCTCTGCAAATTATTAACGAAAAAAATGCAGGGAACATTTAGTATCAAGTCAAGTGATGCTATCGGAAGCCACTATCAAATTAGGCTTCCAGCGCAACCTCAGATGCAAAGCCATGAATACCCTGCTCTGCTTGAAGATATTTATATGCGCTTGAATATTCAAAATATTGATGCACGTCGGATTGTTAAACAGACCTTATCGCATTATGGTGCTGAGTTTCTTGATATTGATGAAAGTTCGCCACACAGTAATTGGGATCTCTTGATCGCCGACAATGATGATGTTTCCTTTAATAACATAATTAAAGTTAAGGGAAATCTATCTTCAATAAATTGTATTAACCCAAATTACATTGAAGTTAACTACAATTTCGCGGATGAACTTATCGATGCTATCTCATTATTGATAGAACAAGCAGATGAGACAGAAGATAATAATGAATCCGACCTACCTTCATCACTCATTCTACGAGAGAATAACTCTCATTCGAATAATTCTGTCGATAATATTCTTTCAGGCTATCATTTAATTCTGTCGAAGAGCGATTATAAAGATTTGTTTATCTCAACAGTACCGATAGATATTAATAAACTGTATAATAGTGAAAGTGTTGCGAATTTAACCGAATTAAAAGACACTGCACATCGTTTAAAAGGAGTTTTTGCTATGCTTGAATTCCATTATCTTCATAAACTTTGTGAAGATTTGGAACATTACATAGCAGATGAAAACGGATTTGAAATAAAAAATTGCATTAGAGAACTGGATGTCTCAGTGAAAAGACTAATGCCAGAAGGTAACCAATAATATGAATAACCTAAATGTCATTGTTGCCGATGATCATCCTATTGTTCTTTTCGGTATCAGAAAGTCGCTTGAACAGATTGAATGGGTAAACATCGTCGGTGAATTTGAAGATTCTACTTCTTTAATTAATAACTTAGCGCGCCTGAATGCAGACGTTCTGGTTACTGATTTGTCTATGCCTGGCGATAAATACGGCGATGGTATTACATTAATTAAATACATTAAGCGTCACTACCCTGACTTATCGATTATTGTCCTCACTATGAACAATAATCCGGCGATCTTAAGCGCTATTCTTGAGCTTGATATTGAAGGTATCGTACTAAAACAAGGTGCGCCTGCTGACTTACCAAAAGCACTAGCCGCCTTACAAAAAGGGAAGAAATTTACCCCTGAAAGCGTCAGTAAATTGCTTGAAAAAGTGAATGCGAGTGGCTATGGCGATAAACGTTTATCACCAAAAGAAAGTGAAGTTCTACGCTTATTTGCTGAAGGCTTCTTAGTCACTGAAATTGCTAAAAAACTGAATCGCAGCATCAAAACCATTAGTAGCCAGAAGAAATCGGCGATGTTAAAACTGGGTGTTGAAAATGATATCGCACTGCTGAATTACCTTTCATCAGTCAGTATCGACAACACTCCTTCTGAATAACCGTTTTTTTGCGCTAAAATAGAAGCCCGTTATAGGGCTTTTATTTTTTCTATTCAATAGATTAGCTATTTAACCAGTGAGTCATTCACTGGGTTTAACATACTTCACCAGCGATTCACGTAGCACGCTAATCGATGTAGGCTTCGAGAGACAATCATCCATGCCAGCATCGAGACAACGCTGCTTCTCTTCCGCCATGGCATTTGCCGTTAACGCCACAATCGGCTGCTTAAAGCCTTGTTCTCGCAACGTGCGCGCCAATTGATAACCGTCCATATTAGGCATATTCACATCAGAGAGGACGATATCTGCATGATTATGCTCAAGGAATTTCAGCGCATCTAATCCATCGACAGCTGTACTGGTCATAAAGCCAATGCTTGCCAACTGTTCTGTCAATAGCATCCGGTTAATAGGATGGTCATCAACAATCAAGACTTTAAACATATTCAAATCTGCATCGGCACCTTCGAGATCGTGACTTTCTAAACTCTCTTTACTGCCTTGAGCCAGCTTAACAATGATTTTATCAATCAACATTGGCAACTTATCGAGCTGATAAGTGTTATAAAGCCAATTATTTGGTTGAGTTTCAAATAATTCACCTGAATATAAACTACTGAGTTTGAGTAAGTTTCTATTCTGTAAGACAACACTTTCTTGGCTATCCGTGATCAACAAGTCATACGTCTCATTGATATCAATGGATGAGCCCGTCACCACATTAAAATCATGGTGTTCGAGCAATCTTACAAGAAAATCAATTAAGAATGCATTTTGTCCCGTTACGGCTATACGGTAATTTTTTCGGTACTCAGGAATAGCGGGTTCTAAATATTGCTGGCCGTATAGTGGAATGCGGATCGTAAACGTACTTCCCAGCCCCGCTTGAGAATCCACTCCAATGTCACCATCCATCAAGTTGATGAGTTTCTCGCAAATAGCGAGCCCTAACCCTGTTCCTTTGTGCCCATTATTTTGATCGTAAACTTGGAAGAAGGGATCAAATAATTGCATAACCACTGCTGGGGTCATTCCAATCCCAGAATCTTTGATCTCAATTTTTAAATAATTTTCATCTTTCCAAATATGCAACATCACAAAGCCCGAGTCCGTGAACTTTATGCTGTTATTCACAATATTGGAGATAACCTGTTGTAGACGCACTGGGTCGCTAAGCATCAGGTCTGGAATGTTAGGCTCAATATAAGAGTAAAGCGACACTTGTTTTTTAGTCGCCAAAGGCACGTAATTAGCAAGGACATAAGCAAATACATTGCGGCAATTGAATAATTTATTTTCTATTTTCAATTGCTTGGATTCAATTTTGGAGAAATCCAAAATATCACTGATAATCTGCAATAGCAACGATGACGAGTTATCCATCGTAGAAACTAAGCGAAGCGCTTTATCTGATAAATCATACCGTTGCAATAACTCAATATTACCGATGATCCCATACAGCGGTGTTCTTAATTCATGGCTCACCGTGGCTAAGAACATCGATTTCGCTTGGTTCGCCTGCTCCGCTGCATCTGCAACGTCCTGCAATGATTTTTCCATCTGCACACGAATACTAATATCGATCAATACGCAGATAGCTACATCTTCATTTTGGTAACGTGAATTCACAAAACTAATCTGTAGATGAGTGCCATTCGTTGCAACAACATCAATATAGTTGCTGGATTTTTGGCGAATAATCATCAAGATACGTTGTTTATCATCTTCACTCAGCAAGCGAAAATAGTTATGTGCAAGCTCATTACTCAGAATATTGCCGCCATCACTTAGCCTTAGAATAATGATCCCAACAGGGGCTGATGCCACAATTTTATGGTTAAACTGTTCATGCTCTTCAAGACGAATCGCCGTATTGGCCGCTGGCTCTAGCATTCGTCTTTCTAGCAACCAAATTAAAAAGAAAATTAACGTACCAGATAAAATATTAATTAATATTGCATAAATTATTGATGTTTTTAAGTTATCGATTAAATACGATGTCTGGATTGAATAAATAACTGTTAGCTGCGAAGGCGCTAAGCGCTTCTTAAAAAACAGCTGAGTATAATCAGAGTTAAAACCGAAATAATTTATCTCTCCAGATGTCAGCAATGGTGAATTTTTAATATTCGTATCTGATGAAGTATAGAGAACAGGTTGATTTGATGAGTTAATTAATGTGATTTCAACGGCCGGATTATTGCGTAAATTAAACTGATTTAAGTTGATCGCACGCTCAATCCCAATAAAACCAACAATTAAGCTTTTCTCATAAATAGGGATCATCAAATAGAGTTGACCATTTGATGGTTGAGCGCTGTGAGTAATGGTATATAAATTACGCTCTTGCCCCTGCTGCCTTAGCTGCTTGTAGATCCGCGCATTGTCATAGACCACTTTCTTTAACGTATCAATATCAGAAACAGCAGCGCGAATTGAATAATCCATCATGCAATAACTGCCTGTTCCAAAGACAAATACGTGATTTAAGCCTTGGGGTACCGCAATGCTATCTTTCCAGAAAATATTAAGTTGTTCAAAAGCAGAAAGGTAGTTCTGAGTTCGCTGCTTAAATACATCACAATCTGCCGATGGCATGAGTGGGTATAGCGAGTACGACGTGGATGTGGGTAAAGTGATATCTTCTTGTTGAATACCCACTTTTTGTTGATGTTCTTCGTCTTTGAGCCGTTGCTGCTCTGTCATGGAATGGATCAGGCGAAGAGTAGCATTTGACTGCTGAATGTAAACTTGCAGGTTTTCATAACCAGAATGGAATTGCTGGCGCAGATCAGATTTATGCTCATTAAACTGGGTATAAAGGAAAAACAGAGTGATGAAAAGCCCCATTCCCCATAGCATAACGCCTAGGACACGAAAAAGATCTCTAGATAATCTGAGGGATGTTTTAAACGAGGGTAAATATCTCAATCCGTTACCTACAAGTACATTATCACTATTACTGAGTATACTCGATTAACTCAATGAAAAGCGACAACCAATAACTTCCATGTATATTGCTAGTGTAAAGATACAAAAACGGGCGGATAATCCGCCCGTTTCATTGATGAATGAGACTTACTCTTCGGTATCTGCATCCGTTTGTGCTTCGCCGTCGACATCAATACCCTCTTCATCGGTATTCTCATCGTCTTCAGTTTCAGCAACACGTTGTAAACCAACAACTTTTTCATCTTCAGCAGTACGAATCAACGTCACACCTTGAGTATTACGCCCAACGACGCTAACTTCAGAAACGCGGGTACGAACCAGAGTCCCTGCATCCGTAATCATCATAATTTGGTCGGTATCCTCAACTTGGATAGCGCCAACAACTTGACCATTACGCTCGCTCACCTTAATGGAGATAACCCCTTGAGTTGCACGAGATTTTGTTGGGTACTCGGCTTCTTCAGTACGTTTACCAAAGCCGTTTTCAGTCACAGTCAGAATATGGCCTTCACCACGAGGAATAATTAAAGAAACAACTTTATCGTCGTCCATTAATTTAATACCGCGAACACCTGTCGCTGTACGTCCCATCGCACGAACCGCATCTTCTGCAAAGCGCACCACTTTACCTTGCGCAGAGAACAGCATGACTTCATTGCTACCGTTGGTTAAATCAACACCAATCAGTTCATCGCCTTCGTTCAAGTTTACGGCAATAATACCGGCACTTCTTGGGCGACTGAAATCTTGCAGAGGGGTTTTCTTCACAGTACCGCTCGCGGTCGCCATAAAGACATAATAGCCCTCTTCGTATTCACGCACTGGTAAAATCGCGGTGATACGTTCATCTTGCTCAAGTGGCAGTAAGTTCACAATTGGACGTCCACGAGCACCACGGCTAGCTTCAGGCAATTGATAGACTTTCATCCAATATAAGCGACCACGACTTGAGAAACATAAGATAGTATCGTGGGTATTCGCCACCAGCAGACGCTCAATAAAGTCTTCTTCTTTAATACGCGCTGCAGATTTACCTTTACCACCACGGCGCTGTGCTTCGTAGTCAGACAATGGCTGATACTTCACATAACCTTGGTGAGATAGCGTTACCACCACGTCTTCTTGGTTGATCAAATCTTCGATATTGATATCTGCGGTATTTTCAGTGATCTCAGTACGACGTGGGTCGTTATAAGCATCACGAATCGCTTCTAACTCTTCACGAATAACTTCCATTAAACGCTCAGGGCTACGCAGGATAAACAGTAATTCTTCGATTTGTTTCAGAAGTTCACGATACTCTTCCAGCAGCTTTTCATGCTCAAGACCGGTTAATTTCTGTAAACGCAGATCCAAAATTGCTTGTGCTTGCTGTTCAGTCAGGAAATATTGGCCTTCATGAACACCATATTGCGGCTCTAACCACTCAGGACGCGCTGCATCATCACCCGCACGTTCCAGCATTGCAGCAACATTACCCAGAGCCCAAGAACGGGCAATCAGCCCAGCTTTTGCTTCTGCGGGTGTTGGTGCTTTACGGATCAATTCGATAATTGGATCGATATTCGCCAGTGCCACCGCCAACGCTTCAAGGATGTGCGCACGGTCACGGGCTTTACGCAGTTCGAAAATAGTACGACGTGTAACAACTTCACGACGATGGCGAACAAACGCGGCAATAATATCTTTCAGGTTCAAGATTTTTGGTTGACCCTGATGCAGTGCCACCATGTTGATACCGAAAGAAACTTGCAGTTGAGTCAGTGAATACAGGTTATTGAGCACCACTTCGCCAACGGCATCGCGCTTAATTTCAATAACAATGCGCATACCGTCTTTATCAGACTCATCACGCAGTGCACTAATACCTTCAACGCGTTTTTCTTTAACTAATTCCGCAATTTTTTCAATCAAGCGTGCTTTGTTCACTTGATACGGAATTTCGTTGACGATAATGGTTTCACGGCCATTTTTCTCATCAACTTCGACCTCGGCACGCGCACGAATGTACACTTTACCGCGACCGGTACGATACGCATCGATAATACCACGACGGCCATTGATAATAGCGGCGGTCGGGAAATCTGGGCCTGGGATGTGTTCCATCAAGCCTTCGATACTAATATCTTCGTCTTCTATATAAGCTAAGCAACCATTAATCACTTCCCCTAAGTTGTGCGGAGGAATGTTAGTGGCCATCCCGACAGCAATCCCTGAAGAACCATTGACCAAAAGGTTAGGTATCTTCGTTGGCATCACTTCTGGGATTTGCTCTGTACCATCATAGTTAGGAACAAAGTCTACGGTTTCTTTTTCTAAATCAGCCAGCATTTCATGGGCAATTTTCGCCATACGGATTTCCGTATAACGCATTGCAGCGGCGGAGTCTCCGTCAACTGAACCAAAGTTCCCCTGACCATCTACCAGCATGTAGCGCATAGAGAAAGGCTGCGCGAGACGGACGATGGTCTCATAAACGGCGCTGTCTCCATGTGGATGGTATTTACCGATGACGTCCCCGACGATACGGGCAGACTTTTTATAGGGTTTATTCCAATCATTTCCCAGTACATTCATCGCGAATAACACTCGGCGGTGTACTGGCTTCAGTCCATCTCGAACATCTGGAAGTGCACGACCGACGATAACGGACATTGCATAATCCAAATAGGAACTTTTCAGTTCTTCTTCGATATTGACTGGGGTGATTTCTCTGGCAATCTCGCTCATGGAACCACTGTCCCTCATAACTTCAGATTCAAAGAGTAAACTATACCACAACTCCCTTATTTAATTAAGAGATAAGAGAAGTGAGTATTTGTCTTTCAAGCTATGTATAATAGCGGAAAAATGCGCTTATGTGTCCGAATCTTGTAGATTTTCAAGCAATAGTCTCTCAAGGATTTTCATATTTGGTCCATAATCCCAATAAATTAACTCACGGGCGACTATCGTCCCATTACGAATTCCAACCTATTTTTGCATTTTGCAAAATAAATATAGTCCAATAGGTAAAAATAAGTAATGCGAGGATAGAAATAGATATAGGAGTTCCTCAGATGAATGACACCCAAGACCAAACGTACCTAAACGTCGACAAACAAGAAATTGAAAAGTTTGAATCGATAGCGTCACGTTGGTGGGATCTTGAAGGCGAGTTTGCCCCATTACACCGTATTAATCCGCTGCGTTTAGGCTACATCATGCAACGTGTAGACGGTATTTTTGGTAAAAAAATCCTCGATGTTGGCTGCGGTGGCGGTATTTTATCTGAAAGCATGGCGCGCGAAGGTGCGGATGTCACGGGTTTAGATATGGGCGCAGACCCGTTAATGGTCGCTCGTCTACACTCTCTGGAATCCGGTATTCCTGTAGAATACGTCCAAGAAACCGTCGAGCAACATGCGGATAAACACCCTCAGAGCTACGATATCGTGACCTGCATGGAAATGCTTGAACACGTCCCAGATCCAGAATCTGTGGTAAGAGCCTGCGCGAAGTTAGTTAAGCCTGGCGGACATGTTATTTTTTCCACCATTAATCGCAACAGAAAAGCATGGCTAATGGCTGTCGTGGCAGCGGAATATGTGATGAAAATGGTTCCGAAAGGCACCCACGATGCCAATAAGTTTATCCGTCCATCCGAATTAATTAGCTGGGTCGATAAAACGCAATTAAAAGAACAACATATGATGGGGCTACATTATAATCCAATCACCGATAAATTTTGGTTAGGGCCTAACGTTGATGTGAACTATATGCTGCATACGATCAGCGAATAAATAGCAAGCGGTACGTTTAAGAAAACAGCAAACGGTCTCAACTTTACAAAATAATTTTTAGTCGAATGTCGGTAAGTCAATTTTTAGCAACTCCACTTCTCATGCTGCTTACCGACATGATCAATTTTTCTTATCCAGTTGTTATCCACAAGAACCATCAAATTTGTACACTTGATAAAATCACACATTAACATTATCTTGTTATTAGATTCTTAACAAACTACTACATATAGTGGTCATCACAAATATAATATACAAGTCTCATGATTCTTCATCATGAGCTTTTTTACGTTTGGGAGCCTCTATTTTGTAACTCAACCAAGGTGTACTTGCTCATGAACCAGAGTCTGTTAGTCACAAAACGTGATGGACATAAAGAACGCATTGACCTCGACAAAATCCATAAAGTTATTACATGGGCGGCGGAAGGTCTTAGTAACGTATCAGTTTCACAGGTGGAGTTACGTTCTCAGATTCAGTTTTATGATGGGATCAGAACTTCTGATATTCACGAAACGATGATTAAAGCCGCTGCTGACTTAATCACCGGTGAAACACCAGATTACCAATACCTTGCTGCACGTTTAGCAATTTTTAACCTGCGCAAAAAAGCCTATGGCCAATTTGAGCCACCAAAATTATATGCCCACGTAAAACATCTGGTTGAGATGGGTAAATATGATAAGCATTTGCTGGAAGACTACTCTGAAGCAGATTTCGAGCAAATGGATGGTTTTATTGACCACTGGCGTGATATGAACTTCTCCTACGCAGCTGTTAAGCAGTTGGAAGGGAAATATTTAGTTCAAAACCGTGTCACTGGTGAAATCTACGAAAGCGCCCAGTTTTTATATATTCTGGTTGCAGCATGCTTGTTTTCTCACTACCCACAAGCAACCCGTTTAGATTACATCCGTCGTTTCTATGATGCGGTATCAACATTCAAAATTTCTTTACCTACGCCAATTATGGCGGGAGTACGTACACCAACACGCCAATTCAGCTCTTGTGTTCTGATTGAGTGCGGTGACAGCCTTGATTCTATCAACGCAACCTCAAGTGCTATCGTAAAATATGTGTCTCAGCGTGCCGGTATCGGTATCAACGCGGGTCGCATCCGTGCACTGGGTAGCCCAATCCGTGGTGGTGAAGCCTTCCACACCGGCTGTATCCCATTCTATAAGCATTTCCAAACTGCGGTGAAATCTTGCTCTCAAGGTGGCGTACGTGGTGGTGCAGCGACCCTGTTCTACCCTATCTGGCACTTAGAAGTAGAGAGTTTATTAGTCCTGAAAAACAACCGTGGTGTTGAAGGGAACCGTGTTCGCCATATGGACTACGGTGTGCAGCTCAATAAATTAATGTACGAGCGCCTGATCAAAAACCAAGATATCACCCTGTTCAGCCCATCGGATGTTCCGGGCTTATATGACGCGTTCTTCGCCGATCAAGACGAATTCGAACGCTTATACGTACAATATGAGCAAGATGAGAAAATCCGTAAATCCAGTGTGAAAGCGGTAGAATTATTCTCATTAATGATGCAAGAACGTGCTTCCACAGGCCGTATCTATATTCAAAACGTTGACCACTGCAACACCCACAGCCCGTTTGATCCGCAGGTTGCCCCTGTTCGTCAATCTAACCTGTGTCTGGAAATTGCACTGCCAACTAAACCATTAAATAACGTCAATGACGAAAATGGTGAAATTGCCCTGTGTACGCTGTCTGCGTTTAACTTAGGTGCCATTGAAAGCCTCGATGAGTTAGAAGAGCTTGCTATCTTAGCGGTTCGTGCATTAGACGCACTGTTAGACTACCAAGATTACCCAATCCCTGCTGCGAAGAAAGGCTCCATGGGTCGTCGTACTCTGGGTATTGGTGTGATTAACTACGCTTACTACTTAGCGAAACACGGTGTTCGTTACTCCGATGGTAGCGCCAACAACCTGACGCACAAAACGTTCGAAGCGATTCAATATTACTTATTGAAAGCCTCAAATGAATTAGCGAAAGAGCAAGGCGCTTGCCCGTGGTTCAATGAAACCACCTATGCACAAGGCGTGTTACCTATCGACACTTACAAGCGTGAGCTCGATAAATTAACTGACGAACCACTGCATTATGATTGGGAAGCTCTGCGCCAAGAGATCAAACAGTATGGTCTGCGCAACTCAACGCTGTCTGCATTAATGCCATCAGAGACCTCGTCTCAGATTTCGAACGCGACTAATGGTATCGAACCACCACGCGGCTATATCAGCATTAAAGCATCAAAAGACGGTATCCTGCGCCAAGTGGTACCAGATTACGAAAACCTGAAAGGTGCTTACGAGCTATTATGGCAAATGCCTTCCAATAGCGGCTATTTGCAGTTAGTTGGGATCATGCAGAAGTTTATCGACCAGTCGATTTCTTCGAACACAAACTATGACCCAACCCGTTTCCCGAATGGCAAAGTGCCAATGAATCAACTGTTAAAAGATTTATTGTTAGCCTATAAGTTTGGTGTGAAAACACTTTACTACCACAACACCCGTGATGGTGCTGAAGATGTTCAGGGGGATCTGGAAGAGGTTGTTGAAACCGCAGATTCTGATTGTGAAGGCGGAGCTTGTAAAATTTAATAGGGATGGTTATGTCACATTCATACACGATTTTTTCTCAAAAAAAGAATAACCAGCTGCTGGAGCCGATGTTTTTCGGCCAGCCTGTGAACGTTGCCCGTTTTGATCAGCAAAAATACCCTATTTTTGAAAAACTGATTGAAAAGCAACTCTCATTCTTCTGGCGCCCAGAAGAAGTTGACGTGGCGCGCGACCGTATTGATTACAATGCGCTGCCTGATCATGAGAAACACATTTTTATCAGTAACCTGAAATACCAAACGCTGCTCGACTCTATTCAGGGTCGCAGCCCTAACGTGGCATTTTTGCCACTGATTTCAATCCCAGAATTAGAGACTTGGGTTGAAACTTGGTCATTCTCGGAAACTATTCACTCACGTTCATACACGCATATTATTCGTAATATTGTGAATGATCCGGCGATTATCTTTGACGATATCGTTGAGAATGAAGAAATTCTGAAGCGTGCAAAAGATATTTCTGAGTACTACGACACGCTGATCGAAATGACCAACTATTATCATATGTTTGGTGAAGGGACGCATACACTGGGAGGTAAACAAGTCACCGTTTCACTGCGTGCACTGAAAAAGCAACTTTATTTATGCTTAATGAGTGTTAACGCCCTTGAAGCAATTCGTTTCTATGTCAGCTTCGCGTGTTCTTTCGCCTTTGCAGAGCGCGAATTGATGGAAGGTAATGCAAAAATCATCAAGCTAATTGCTCGCGATGAAGCGCTGCACTTAACAGGGACTCAGCATATGCTGAACCTGTTACGCTCTGGTCAAGACGATCCTGAGATGGCAGAGATTGCCGCTGAGTGTGAAGATGAATGCTATCGCCTGTTTGTAGATGCGGCAGAACAAGAAAAAGAGTGGGCTGAATATCTGTTCAGCGAAGGCTCTATGATTGGTCTGAACAAAGATATTCTGTGCCAGTATGTGGAATATATCACCAACATTCGTATGCAAGCGGTTGGTCTGAAATTACCATTTGAAGCGCGTTCTAACCCTATTCCATGGATCAACGCATGGTTAGTGTCTGACAACGTTCAAGTGGCGCCACAAGAAGTGGAAGTCAGCTCTTATTTAGTCGGTCAGATTGACGCTGAAGTTAACACCGATGATTTGAGTGATTTCGAACTGTAATTATGGCAAGTCATAAAATCACCCTGCGTCTTACGCAGGGTGTGCAAATCCCCTACCACACCGACGTTCACACCAGTTTATTGGACGCCCTTGAAGATAGCCGAGTGCCTGTCGAATACCAATGCCGAGAAGGCTACTGTGGCTCTTGCCGCGTAACATTATTAAAGGGAAAGGTTGGATATAAACAGAAGCCTTTGGCCTTTGTTCAAGAGGGTGAAATTCTGCCCTGCTGTTGTCACCCGCTATCCGATATTGAAATCGAGTAGCGACGTTAGTAACACTGTATATCTAACCATAATATAATACCCAAAATAATTCGAGTTGCAGGTAGGCAGCAAACGAAAATAGTCGGGGAGCATACACAAGTATGTGACCCGACTAGCTGAGTGCAGCTAACACCCCTGCAATTTGAAGTATGAAGGGTATTTTTATAGATAACCGTACATCGCAGCAAATACCCAACCAAACACACAGGATACACCCACCCCGATTAAGCCCGGCAGAATAAAGCTATGGTTGATAACAAACTTACCAATGCGCGTGGTTCCAGAACGGTCAAACTGAATTGCCGCAAGGTCGCTTGGATACGTTGGCAGGATATAGTAACCATAACAGGCTGGTGCAGAAGCAATGATATACGCAGGGTCAACACCAATACCCAGAGCGATTGGAACTACTGCCGCTAATGCCGCCGCCTGTGAGTTCACAAATTTAGATACTAACAGTAAAACAACCGCATACGCCCAAGGGAAATCTTTGACTAATGAACCTAAAGTGCCTTTGATTTCATCCATATGAGCACCGAACATGGTTTCAGCCATCCACGCGATACCATATACCGCCACGATAGCAATCATCCCTGAACGGAATACTTCGTTTTTAGAAATCTGTCCTGGATTGGTTTTACAAATGATAATGATCAGCGCACCCGCTAATAACATGAACATCTGGATCACTAATACCATCGATAACGGCTTACCGTTAATTAATGGTCTGAGCTCAGAAAATGCGCCCAGCAATGCCACCACAACGATAGATGCTAAGAAAATCCACATTGCTACCCAGTTAATTTTAGGCAGCTTTTTATCCAGTAGCGTAACCGTCTCACCATAAACATAGTCATGGTTTTCAGGCACAGAGATAAACTCTTGGAATACTGGGTCTTTATCCAGATCTTTACCGCGGAACCAGCTAAAGATACCAATCGCTAAGATACCAATTAAGGTAGATGGAATGGTGATTGCCAATAAATCTAAAAATTCCAGTGATTTACCGTTGATAGATACGCCATTTAACATCGCGACTAAAGAGACAACGGCCACAGACACAGGGCTGGCAATAATCCCCATTTGCGCCCCGATACTACTCGCCGCCATTGGTCTTTCAGGACGAATATTATTCTTGATCGCTGCATCGTAAATGATTGGCAAAATGGTATACACCACATGCCCGGTACCACACAAAATGGTTAAAATACAGGTAACGAAAGGTGCAACAATAGAAATGTATTTTGGATTTTTACGCAGTAAACGTTCTGCGATTTGTAGCATAACGTCCAAACCGCCTGATGCTTGTAAGGTTGCTGATGCTGCAACAACAGCAATGATAACAAGCATAACGTCTACAGGCGGTTTTCCTGGAGGTAAACCAAAGCCAAAGACAAGTATAACTAGGCCAACACCACCTAGCAGCCCGAGCGCCATACCCCCTTTTCTTGCTCCGTAGAACAAGCAGACAAGAATAATGGCAAGTTGAATCATAAAGTCCATAGGTCCATCCTTTATTTATAGGTTTCCCTTATTATCCAGATGGTCTTAACGTATTAATTTGATTTATATTAATTTAAAAAACAATATTGTTTTATTTTCATTCCTAATATTTTGCCCTCATCACAAAATTCCCCTTTAGTTGCTGCCATAATGTTCAGTTAAATAATATAATGAGTAAAATCAATCCAATAAATCCCATTTTTTAACATTTAAACCCCACCGCGGTTACCCTTCCAATCATTCTTTAACATCATTTAACACAGCGTTATCAACACTTCCTTTAGGGCAAACATTAAGGAATCTTTTATCTTATTTGAACTGTTAATATATATTTACACTCACTGTAATTCAGGTTTGACAGAGTAATCGCAATCGCATAATCTGCTTAAATTATTAATAACCCGAATTCAATCAGAGGAATTTGTGAAGAATCGTACCCTTGGCAGTATTTTGATCGTGGCAGGAACAACAATTGGTGCAGGAATGCTAGCAATGCCGCTAGCGGCAGCGGGTGTTGGCTTCACTGGAATAGTATGTTTGTTAATAGGTTTATGGATGCTAATGAGTTATACCTCATTACTACTGGTCGAAGTTTATCAGCATAATCCTGCCAATATGGGTCTCGGTAGTGTTGCGAAAAAGTACCTCGGCCCCGTTGGTCAAATTGTCACGGGTTTGAGTATGTTATTGCTGATGTATGCTCTGACAACTGCCTATATTGGCGGAGCTGGAGTGCTTATCTCTGATAGCCTATCCTCTTGGTGGGGGATCACCGTTTCGACTCAAACAGCCATTATTATATTCACTATTGTTGGTGGTGCTGTGGTCTGTGTGGGAACACACTCTGTTGATTTTATTAACCGTATTCTTTTTACTGCTAAGACGATTTTCTTAGTGATCATGCTTGCCGTTATGATGCCTCATGCCGAGGCGGTTAACCTAAGCACGATGCCACTCGAAAAAGGCCTTATACTCGCCGCGGTTCCCGTGATTTTTACCTCTTTTGGGTTCCATGGAAGCGTACCGAGTTTAGTCAATTACATGAATGGTGATGTACGCAAGCTGCGTATCATTTTCATTACAGGGAGTGCAATTCCTCTGGTTGCCTACATTTTATGGCAAATTGCGACTCTCGGCGCTATCCCATCAAATACATTTATGGGGATCCTTGCTCAATCATCCGGTTTAAATGGGTTATTAACTGCTATCCGTGATGTAGTTGCCACTCCACGCGTGAATATGGCCGTGGCCCTGTTTATGGATTTAGCGTTGGCGACTTCGTTCTTAGGTGTGGCTTTAGGTTTGTTTGATTACCTTGCAGACTTATTTAAGCGCAGCAATGATTTTATTGGTCGTGCGCAAACCACGCTGCTGACCTTCGTACCACCGTTACTTGCCGCCCTATTCTTTAGTAGCTTTGTACAGGCATTAACTTACGCCGCTGTCGCATTATCAGTCCTAGCATTAATCATACCGGCACTGTTAACCATGCGCGTACGCAAGTTAGAAGCCAATGGCATTTACCGCGTCAAAGGCGGCACCCCAATCCTCACTTTAGTTCTGCTGTGCGGTATCGCGGTCATCGCCATCCAGTTCGCCATCGTGGCCGGCTTCCTACCAAACGTAGGTTAATTCCCACGCAATTCATAACTACAAAATTCCACACATAAAAAAACACCCCAAATTGGGGTGTTTTTGTTTTTGCTTTTGAAAAACTGAACACAGCTATTTTTCAAAATATAACGAGCACTAGCGTTATTCTCTAAATAGTTTGAATTGTGGCTAGGCGGCAAACGAGGATATCTTGGGGAGCATACATGAGTATGTGACCCGAGTAGCCGAGTGCGGCCAACAACGCCACAAATCAAAATATGACGAGAATATTAGAATGATAGGCCGGCACCCACATACCACCCATCTGCAAGTTTCTCATTACGATCATCATGCGCGCCTTTCATCTCAATCAGACGATAACCCGCATCAACCGACAGCGGTTTAAACACGGTGTAACGCGCACCTGCTTTCGCTTCCATGTAGGATTTGCTGCCTGAAGTCAGTGATTCTGGTGCGCCATACGCTTCACCGTAGAAACTTAATGATGGCAGTGCTTGCCAGCTTAAGCCGCCGCCTAATGCAGCCGCTGCACCATCTGAACCATCTTCAGGAGATAAATACAGTGCTTTACCGCCAACATAGGCATTAATTGGACCTAATGGCAGGCCAAACGTTGCACCTAGGCTACCTAGCTGACCATTGTGATCGCTGCGCGCCCATGAGCCATTAAATGCTAAACCAGAACCTTGAGTACCAAAACCACCGCTTAATTCGGTAAAGTGCTCACCTGCACTGAAATCAGCAGAAATTGCTTGAGCAGCACCCATATAAAATGCAGAGGTCGCTGCAACAGCTAAAAGAACTTTGCACATTATCATTTCCTTTATTATTAAAAATTAAAGTATCGTGACGATGTTACGTGATTTAGTGCACGTACTCAGTCTTTTTTGCTTAAATTTACGTTAGAACACCGTTTAACGCACAATAAGTGAAATTCATCAGTGATTTACTTCAATTTAATTCTTCATTTCCTGACTAAACTTCTTACTATGATTACAGTGATTGGTCAGAGCGATTAGATAATTAATTCTTTGCTTATTATACTGTTCATCAAGTTTATTATAGAGATGAAGTGATATTCTACAAATATTCATCCAGTTAGTTACTTTTGTGTAGTCTATAAATCTAATAGCTTGGGAGTATTGTGATGAAAAAAAGAGGTCTAACTACCGCTTCAGGCGCACCTGTAGTGGATAACAATAACGTGATGACTGCGGGCAAACGTGGCCCGATGCTGTTGCAAGATGTTTGGTTTTTGGAAAAGCTCGCCCACTTCGATCGTGAAGTGATCCCAGAGCGCCGTATGCACGCTAAGGGTTCAGGCGCATTCGGTACTTTCACGGTCACCCATGACATTACCCGCTATACCCGTGCTAAATTATTCAGTGAAATTGGCAAAAAAACTGATTTATTTGTCCGCTTCTCCACCGTAGCAGGTGAACGTGGTGCCGCTGATGCCGAGCGCGATATTCGTGGTTTTGCCATGAAATTTTATACCGAAGAAGGTAACTGGGATATGGTGGGCAACAACACCCCTGTATTCTATCTGCGTGACCCGCTGAAATTTCCAGACTTAAACCACGTCGTTAAACGCTGCCCTTACACCAATATGCGTAGTGCAGCCTATAAATGGGATTTCTTCTCTCATTTACCTGAAGCACTGCATCAATTAACCATTGATGTGAGCGACCGTGGATTACCAAAAAGCTATCGCTTTATGCATGGCTTTGGTAGCCATACCTATAGCTTTATCAATGCGAATAACGAACGTTTTTGGGTGAAATTCCACTTCCGTAGCCAGCAAGGTATCGAAAACCTTATGGATGACGAAGCAGAAGCGCTGATTGGTAAAGATCGTGAAAGCTCTCAACGTGACCTGTTCGATGCTATCCAACGTAAAGAATATCCTCGCTGGAACTTACAGATTCAGATCATGCCAGAAAAAGAGGCGTCAACCGTCCCTTATAACCCATTTGATCTAACCAAAGTGTGGCCACACAAAGATTATCCATTGATTGATGTGGGATATTTTGAACTGAACCGTAACCCAGATAACTATTTCTCAGATGTGGAACAAGCGGCATTTAGCCCTGCGAATATCGTTCCGGGAATTGGGTTCTCTCCAGACAAAATGCTGCAAGGTCGCTTATTCTCTTACGGGGATACTCAGCGTTACCGTTTAGGTATTAACCACTATCAAATTCCAGTGAATGCGCCACGCTGCCCATTCCACAATTATCATCGTGATGGTGCAATGCGCGTTGATGGCAATAGCAGCAATACCGTAACCTATGAGCCAAACAGCGCAGGTATGTTCCAAGAACAACCGGACTACAGCGAACCGCCATTATCCATCGAAGGTGCGGCTGATCACTGGAATCACCGTGAAGATGAAGATTACTTCAGCCAGCCTCGTGCACTGTATGAATTGCTGGACGATGCCGAACATCAACGTATGTTCCAACGTTTAGCAGGTGAGCTGATTGAAGCGTCAGAAGAGACACAAAAACGTCAAATCGAGTTGTTTAAGAAAGTACACCCAGAATACGGCGCGGGTGTTGAAAAAGCGTTGAATGCACTGAAATAAACAAGCATTTCCTGTTATAACCAAGCGCTAGAGCTTTCTAGCGCTTTTTATCTATTCCTTAATTAATTCCACGCTTAATTAATTCCACGCTTAATTCATCACTGTCTTTGTGTTAACACCCACTGCTTTACTTGCTGGCGAGACACTTTAATTCCCCCGGCTTTCAATTCAGGATCTAAACGATAAAACGCCATTGGGAATTGATATGGGGCTAATTTATCTTTTAACCAATCCGCCAGCATGTTCAAGTCGATTGATTCATTAGCTTCGATCACTGCCACTGGACGCTGCCCAAATTGCACATCATCAACAGGAACAATAAAGCTTTGGTGCACATCAGGATGCGCATTGATCACCGCTTCAATATCTTCCGGCTGCACACACTCCCCACCACTGATAAACAGATTATCCAAACGGCCTAAAACCTGATATTCACCATCAATAAAGGCGCCTTTGTCATTGGTTTTAAACCAGCCATCCACTAAATTTAAAGGATGTAATTGCCCATCAAACCAATACCCTAAGGATTGGCTGTCCGACTGAATTTGAATTTCATCATCCACCAGCCGTACTTGTTTACCCGTTAACGGAAGCCCCACGCCTTTCTTACCATCTGTACGTTTAGCACACACGGTTGACGCCATTTCCGTCATACCATAACCGCTCCAGCAGACAATACCACGCTGCTCGGCTAGCGCCGTTAAACTGGTTGGGATCATGGCGCCACCCAACAACACTTCTTTTAACGAAATATTTAATGGCATCTCGTCATTCAGTAACCGCCATAGCTGAGTCGGCACTAATGATGCATGGGTGACACCCTGTAATGCCTCTGGCAATGGTGTAGAACGAATAGCGAGTTTTGCACCACTCAGTAACCAACGCCATACAATCCCTTGCCCTGAAACGTGAAATAACGGCAACGAGAGTAACCAGCAATCCTCTTGCTGATAATTCATGGCATTCAGTACGCCAGCCGCACTGTTCAAATGAGCCGAAACACTGTGTACTGCCGCTTTAGGTAACCCTGTTGAACCTGAAGTTAAAATTAACGTTGCAGGTTGCTCAGCGATTTTCTGAAAACTCACCGAAGGGAAATCATCATATTCAATAAAATGAGAATAAAGCTGGTGATCCAAATGGCGATAATCTGCTAACGCGTTCTGCTCATCGGTAAAATCAATCACTGCACCAATATCAAGATGCGGTAATAATTCATTTAATAACCGCTCAGGAAGGCGAGGATTGAGAGGCAAAACTTTCGCCCCACAAGCTAACAATGCCAATTGACTGAGTAGCAGTTCGACGGAGTTTTTACCGCGCAAAGCGACACATTGCCCTTCTTGCACACCTTGCATCGTAAAGTAAGTGACTAAATCGGCAATCTGCTGATTTAACGCCGCCCACGTTACCGATTCGGTATCCGTAAAAAGTGCGATGTTATTTGGTTGAAGACTGGCCCAATGCTGCCAAGGCCAGTCGGTAAAGCGGCTAGACGATGATGCTAACTCTGCCATACAACGGTCAGCTCATCTAACTGTTGAACAGGAATTTGGCATTGTGGCCAAGGCCTCACTAACTGAGATTGGATCAGTGAAACCGTATCTAAACCAGGGATGGTGTTCGGTGTTAACCAATTTGCGACCCGCGCCAATTGGGTTAAACCAAAGCTACTTTCGATGGAGGAACTGATCACGGCTTGCATCCCTAACTGATGAGCTTGTTCCACCAAACTACGGCAATAACTCAAGCTGCCCGTTAAGGTCGGCTTAATGATAATCGCCGCCACACCCGGCTGTGCTTCAACCTTGAAGCCTTCTTCACGCACACTTTCATCCCATGCGATAGCGATGCCAGTCTCCGCGGAAAATTGCAAAGATTCCTCACGGGTTTTACATGGCTCTTCAAGGAACGCAATTCGTGCACGGTAATCTGGATTCACATATTTAGCAAAGCCATCTGCTTTTGCTCGAGTCCAGCTACGGTTAGCATCTAAACGCAGCTTTAGCTCAGGCACCGCTTCCAATAATAAGTTTGCCACCATGCCATCACGTACCGCTTCGTACAGCCCCACTTTCACTTTGGCGACTTTTTCCCCGTCCATGGCATCGAGACTTAGGATCAGGTCATCAGGGTCACCGCTGCATAATGGCGCTTTACGATAATCCGCTTGTTGTGGAAGCTCACCGGTCAGCTCTGCTAATGCACAGCTACAGCCAAAGGCAACTGAAGGTAAATGGCTTGGCGTCATTGTGCCTTCATTCACCCATTCATCTAGCCATGCGATGGTGTCTGCGGTTGCTTCTTCCAAGGTTTCACGGCTAAATTCTGGCAGAGGTGAAATTTCCCCCCAGCCTTCGCTATCCCCATCTTGTAAACACACCAAAAGTCCATCACGGGTTTTTAGTCGTTGATAGCGAAGGATAACGCCTGCCTCCATCGGCAGGCTGAACGAGTAAAGTTTGGCTTTTCTCATTATGGGTTACGCTTATATTTAGAGAAATCTGGCGCACGTTTTTCGTTGAATGCGTTACGCCCTTCTTGGCCTTCATCTGTCATATAGAACAGCATCGTTGCGTTACCCGCTAGCTCTTGCAGACCCGCTTGACCATCACAATCAGCGTTCAGTGCTGCTTTCAAGCAACGTAATGCCATTGGGCTGTTTTCCAGCATTTCACGGCACCAGCGTACGGTTTCTTTTTCTAAGTCAGCATAAGGGACAACGGTGTTTACCAGACCCATGTCTAACGCTTCTTGGGCATTGTATTGACGGCACAGGAACCAAATTTCACGGGCTTTCTTTTGACCGACGATACGCGCCATATAAGATGCGCCCCAACCGCCATCAAACGAGCCAACTTTAGGGCCGGTTTGACCGAAAATCGCGTTATCGGCTGCGATAGTTAAATCACACATCATATGTAAAACGTGACCGCCACCGATAGAGAAACCAGCAACCATTGCCACGACAGGTTTTGGACAGGTACGAATTTGACGTTGGAAATCTAATACGTTCAGATGGTGCGTACCGCTTTCATCGCGATACCCGCCGTAGTCACCACGGATTTTCTGGTCACCACCTGCACAGAAGGCTTTTTCGCCTTCACCCGTTAGGATGATAGTCCCGATATGGTCGTCATAACGCGCGTCTGACAATGCTTGGATCATCTCTTTCACGGTTTGAGGACGGAATGCATTGCGCACTTCAGGGCGGTTAATGGTAATTTTAGCAATCCCTTCAGGGGATTTGTGATATCGAATATCGTCAAAACCTTCTGAGCAATCTTGCCACTCAATCGGTGCGTACAGTTTTTCTTCGCTTGGATAAATCATTATCAAGTTCCTTTAACCACAGTGTGATAAAAAATAGTGGAGTGCAGCTGCATAATGTTGGGGATTTTCCCGATGAGCATTATGCCCTGCATTCTCAATTAGCGTAAACGGCAATGCATATTGTTGCGAAACGCCTCGAAATTTTTGGTCTTTCTCACCGCAAAAATAGCAGTAAGGGACCGATAATTGCTTTAGTGACTCGACTAAAAATGGTTGTTTGGATAACGACGTGTTTTCCAACATATCGGCAACCGCCAATGGGTTATTTTGACCTCGGAGTGCTACCAGCTTTTCACGTTGGGCAAGAGTAAGGTCGGCAAAAACCGCTTGTTGATACCAGTCATTCAAAACCTGTTCGATAGGCTGATGTCGAAAACGTTCGGCCCAGCGATGGTCGTTATCCGCACGCGCAATACGTTCTTGTTCACTCTGTAAACCAACGTTGCCCCCTTCTATCACCAAGCCTTGTAGCCCTTTATGAGCGCTAAAGCAGGCAAAGTGCATCGCTAAGCGTGCACCGAGCGAATAGCCAATCAACACAAATTGTGAAGCCGAGTAATGCGCTAACAGCTGAGTCAGTTGCTTGTCAAAATCTATAAAGCCTTGGCAATCGATGCTGTGTGAATCACCATGCCCCGGCAAATCGACCACTAAACGCGGATAATTGGGGCAAGCCTCAACAATCGATGACCAATCATCGTGACTACCTAATAAACCATGAAGGAAAACTAACCACGGTGTTTTTTCGCCGTTGGCAGGCTGTTCCTGACTCGGATAATAGTGCGCCGCTAGCACGGTAAACTTTCCACGTCTTGCAGTAGCTGTTTGAGTGTTCGGGCACCTTCATCCCCATCAACCACTAACTCAATCAGCAGTGTACCGTGTTGCTTGAGCCAGAATTCTTGCACTGTCTCTTTTAAGCTCGACCAATCTGTTGGCGCGCAGTATTGCAGACCAAACATCATCGCCGCACCTTCAAAGCTCACATTTTGTGGCATGCAATAATAGTTTTGGCGAGCTTCAGGGGAGGTTGGCAGCATCGAGAAAATTTGTCCGCCATTATTGTTTACTATAATCAATACGCTAGGAGCTGAAGGTTCACGCAACAATGCCAAACTGTTTAAGTCATACAAGGCAGAGATATCCCCGACGATACCGAGTATTGGCTTCGCTGTTGCTCGCTGTACGCCAGCCATCGTCGAGATCAACCCATCGATACCACTGGCGCCACGGTTACTAAATACCGGGTAACCCGCAGGCAATTGAGCCAGTGCATCAATTAAACGCACAATTAAGCTATTCCCCACGAAAAGTTGCCCGCGAGGCGGGAGAAGCTCAGGGAGTTGATGCGCTACCGCAGCTTCAGAAAACTGGTTTTGCAGCTGAGTTTGAACATGTCGCAAGGTACGATTTGTTAAGTCCATTAAGCCTTCGCACCATGTACCGCGCGGCTGAGCTTGATGTTGCTCTATCCACCCTTTTACACTGCAAGTGAGCTTACGGCCCTGATGGCTGGCAGGATCTAAACGCCCAGGGATGGTATCAATTATCCAGTACTCTTGAGGATGACACTGGCTTTGCCACTGTAATGCGCGTTTTCCTGTTATGCTGGAGCCAAATTGAACCACTAATTCTGCTTCATCTAACCACGCTTTGGCGTTTGGGTGCTGTAACCATAAATCAGCACATGGATAAGGTTGTCCAGTCTGAGAGAGCACATCACCGATAACTGGCCAGCCAAGTTCTGCAGCCCATTTTGCAACAAGCTCGCCATCACTGCTGCTCATACGCCCAGCGATAACGACCCCTTTTTTCTGGCGCCAAAAATACCAATCCGCCACCAATGCGACTGTGTGAGTCGGAGGTTCACTTAACCACGGGTGAGACGATTGCCACCAATCACCTAAACTCGCTTGCCACTCAGCTTCCCCTTCCGTTTCACCATATAATGGTTCAGCAAAAGGACAGTTCACATGAAATGCACCATGGCGTAACTGATTCATACCGTTATCTAGCGCAGAAACCAACCATTTCGCTGAAATATCGCGAGTAGGTCTTGGTAACATGAGATTTTCAAACGGATGACTAGCAAAAATATGGGTTTGGCGGATAGCCTGATTGGCACCACAGTCAATTAATTCTGGTGGCCTATCTGCTGTGAGGAAAATGACTTTTTCCCCCGTTAATCCGGCTTCTATCAATGAGGGATACAGGTTAGCGACCGCCGTACCAGAGGTGACAATCACGCCAACAGGTTCGCCACTCGCTTTCGCAAGCCCAAGAGCAAGATGGCCTAATCCGCGCTCATCAAAGTGCGTATGGCAATGAAGTTTTGCATTATTTGCAGCAGCTAACGTTAACGGCGTGGAGCGAGAGCCGGGAGCAATACAGATATTTTTCATTCCGTGGCGGGCTAGCGCCTCAATAATTACCTCAGCCCAACGGAGATTAAATGCTGAATTCGACATAATGTGCTCGGTAAATTATTCATGATGCTGAGTGTAATAGGATTGAGAAAAATTTCTTGATCTCAAAACAATTTTTCATGAACTAATTGAAAATAAAAAAGAAATAACCATTTTAGCTATAGGGTTTTTAGCCTGTTTTTCATTGTGCTTGGTTTTTCATTGCGTTTTCAGTAAGGATTTTAGCCCAGCCGCTTTGTTTTCAATTTCTTCCCACTCTTGCTCGGGATCTGAACCGCTCACAATCCCTGCGCCTGAATAGAGGGAAATTTGGGCGCCATCAATTTGAGCACAACGCAGCGAAACCGCAAACTCACTGCGATTTAAACTGATAAAGCCACCTGTTCCAGCATACCACCCACGAGAAAATGGCTCGTGCTCAGCAAGGAATTCACGGGCAACGCGACGGGGTAAACCACATACCGCTGCTGTCGGTTGTAAACGCTGCAAACAGTCACTGTCTGAAGGCGCTAGCAGCGTTGCTGCAATAGAGCGATATAAATGTTGGATTTTTCTCAGTCGGATCACCTTCGCGGGTGAAACATCAATACCTGTTACTGCACCTTGTAATTGCTGACAAATATCATCAACCACCACTAAATTTTCATGCTGGTTTTTACTGTCTTCCATTAACCATTTGGCATTTTCAGCCGCAATCGAATCATCGACATGGTTCGCAACCGTGCCAGCTAATGCTTCAGAGTTAAGTTGAGTACCTTGGCGCAAGTAAAGACGCTCTGGCGTCGATGACATAAAGCCGGAATGCGCACTAAACGCCATCATAAAATGGTAGCAATGGTGATTCACTTTTTGGCTAGCGGATAGAAACTCCGCCACAGTTATAGGCTGAGATAGAGACAATTTGGTTTCCCGTGCCATCACCACCTTTTCCATTTTGCCTGCGCGCATATCGTGAATTGCCCCAGTGAGTAACGCACACCATTCATCATGATCGGGAATATGCTGCTGCCCAATGATTTGAGTGGATAATGGGGATACATCGTTCGATACCGAATTTAGCTGCCGTACAAAGGCAATTGCGGCTTGGAGATCCTCAGCACCATCAATGTTTAGCGCAACAGTCACCGTTGAGCGCAAGCGGAAGATTTCTAATCGAGGTAGAAAATAGAATGCGGATTCTCGCTTAAGGGTTTCACTGATACCTTCACCCACACCATTCCAACCATTTAGCCCCCATAATCGCATATCAGGAATTTCAGTATGCTCGGAGATAAATTGCTCAGCATCCGTGATCGCATTAAATGATTTTACTGTGCCTAAAGCACTGCATTCCTCGGAACCAGTACGATGATACCAATAGAACTGAGGGTAGCTATCTTGAGACGATAACCACGCTAATCCCGGAAACGCCTCTTTTGCGTCCATCTTCCACGCTAAGCGGATATATTCGTTAGAATTGAGTACTAATGTAGACAAATGGGTCAGAATTTCAGCTAATAATTTATCAATTTTTGTTTTTGTCACTTTAGATTCCCACTGCACATCACAACGACATCGATTTACTTATAATTATTATATATCGCAATGTAATTTATTAATACATTCATTATTAATAGCACAAGATGTTTAAAAAACCGTCAGGTAAAAATCAAAAATGATACGCTTACGACATGTGCACGTTTTCGAAATCATGTCATATCAAGCTGTTAAATAAGAGCTTATACCCTTCTTATTTGTATAAATTGACTATCAAGTTACGAATTAAATATAAAATATTAATAATTCACCTTATAAACTATTTTTATTCTCTAATTGATTCTAGATATTGAATTCTAATTAAGACTAATTTCTTATTATTTAAAAACCATAACATTCACTTAGAAACTCAGTGACGGCTCTATATCTAGGTTTGAAAATGGTAATTTATGTAATAGATAAATATTTAAAACTACAACCAATGAGTTATTTTTTAGCGCTGATTTTCATTTTTTAATATCAACATAAGCTCTACGTTTCTAGTAGGTTATGCGTTATAACTTTGAACGTGATAAGCCTATTGTTTATTACTATTAAAAACTTATAACGATAAAAATTTCACAGTAAATCGAAATTCATCATCATTAGAATCTTATAACTATTAAAAACGAAACGTAAATCGATAAATTAATCATCTAAGTAATAAGATAATTAGCTCTCTAACTTTATCATTCCATCTTTATTTAATTAATTGGAAATCCAGAATGAATACTCAGCTTAACTATGACCGAATTATTGAAAAGGAAAACATTGGCGATGCAACATTGGCATTATTAACCAATCAAGATTCCTTATCCGCAAGATCCGCAGGTATATTCACCCTTGAAGATTTGATTAATATTCACCGGCACGTCCAGTTTGCTTTAACCCTTCCCACTAAAGAAATTGATATTTTCAAATGGTTCGGTATTAATGATGAAAATGATTCATTACTGCCAGCTAATGAGTTAACTGAGATAATCCTGAGTATTCGTAAACACGCCAACACCTGGGATAATGTTGAGCTCAAAGTGAAAGAGCAATCTATCGATTTATCTTTAACCAGTCGTAATATCATACAAACTGGCGCCCAAATTCTTGAATATATTAACCATATGCCGATTATTCAAAAAATCTCAGACAGTTTAGAAGATTTATCGGAGAGTGAATTAAATCAGATTACATACCAAAACGACGACCAACAAATTGCCACCGAGCTTTTAAGTATTTTGCATTTAATAAAAGGAGATATAAAACAGCAATCGATTAAAACCATTCAAATTAAAAACACAGTCTCAGATTTTCGATCTCATATTACCGGTGGATATCTTTCAGACTATACCCATGTAGATTCATTACTCTTCACAATAAAAGGACTATATCAACAATTAGAATCTAACGAGGACCCCAGCAATAACGAGTCATTCTATAAAGAACTTATCGCCTTTAAGAAAAATGAACTACACCAATTAGAGCAGGAGTATAACCACTTTGTTAAGCTTTGTTTTACAGGACTTGCTGGAGGCATTATTGGTTTAGTGATTACAGGCAGTATTTTTGGCGTAAAAGCAGAAAGCATCCGAGATAGGAAGAATAAGTTAATTAACGAAATCGAAGAAATAAATCACAAATTGCATCAAGAAGAGCTACTACAGAAAACTATCTTTGATATTCAAATTAATTTGCAAAAAATTGAAGGCTTATTTAAAGATGCACGCCTCGCTATTGACCACTTAGATTATATGTGGCTCGTGATCCTCACAGAGGTTAAACAATCTATTGATATATTTGCAAGGATAAACAATGCAGAAAAACTGATCCGGTTTATCACGCAATTCAAACGTATCATCACATCTTGGACTTCTATTCAAGATTATTCAGTTCATTTGATTAAGCTATTTGATGAGCTACAAATCAATGAAAAAAACTCACAATAAAAGGCGTTAATATGCATGATAACCTCGATTTACCTATGTTACCCTCCATTGACATCTACCAATTAAGGTGTATTTCAAATAGCATTAGTTCTTTTAATAAAAATATCCTTAACTATGATTATATTATCTATGGTCGAATTCAAAAAATCGCAATTAAGATTGAAAGGCTCAATGAACTGATTAGAAATTCCGTTCCTATTCTAAAAATTAAATTGAATTATATTATTAAAAATGATGATTATGCATTGCTATCGTCTGAAAATAGTGATGATTTATCAGATATGCGCCGAAAGATTGCGATTACAGGCTTTGTAGATGACTTAATGGATGTCAAATTCGAACTTGAAAAGCTTATTTCAAAAACACGCTATACATTAGAATCATTATTGGTTTTTCATTTAAATGAGCCAAACAAACTAAAGCTTTCACAATATACCAAACAAAAAGAGTTTCTTGTGAACTCTAAAAATAGTAAGCAATCCAAGGTTAATGAATTAAATAACAATCTCTCTGTAATCCTTGCAGCGGAAGATATTATATTAAAACATAAAATTACAGATTTCTTTGACCGCTATTTTCAAGGAAAAGAGCTTATCGATTCTATTGATATCCAACCCAATAAAAAAGATATTCTGAAAGCAGCTATTAGTTATATCCGTAACTTATTAACGATGGTGGATGATGGGCTCGAATTTAGTCAACTTGTTGATGTAAGAATCTATATCAGTGACCAAATTATTGAAGCGCGCGAAGAGATAAATACGATGGATAATAATATATTTCGACTCTCGCAGCTCATGAGCTATGCCAATGATATCAATCAAATAGAGGTCCACAAACAGACCATTATCACTCAATCTAGTGCTTTAAAATCTTATTGGGAATCTTGGTGTGGGTTTATGAGTGAGAAAGTCTCTGAGGAGTGTTTGAATTTCAGTCAAATTAAGACCGTTAGCCAAATGCTAATGACCTATTTGAACGATATTGAGTATCAATATCAACGACAATTACCAGATTAAAAAAAGCCCCGTTACTGTTAAGTAGCGGGGCTTTTTATCGGAACTGACTTATTTCCAGAAAACTAATTGTTGACTAAAACCAAGTTGTTTACTGAAAACCCGTTATTTACCGAACTTAGCTAACTGCTGGCAATGTTGATGTTGCAATATCAATAATCGGTTGTGGCCACAGACCAAACACGATAACCGCTATCGCACACAGCGCCGCAAACACAGTTCCCAACGTCATTTTTTGTGGGCCAGTATAACGGTCTGCATGTTCTGCATCACGGCTATACAAGCTGGCCATAAAGCGCAAGTAGTAGAATAATCCAAGTGCACTACCTACCACAACAGCCCCTGTTAGCCACCACAATTGTGCATAAACGGCTGAAAGGATGGCATAGAACTTACCGATGAATCCCAGCGTAATTGGAATACCCGCTAGAGATAACATCATCACTGTCATCACCATTGCCAAGACTGGCTTGTGCCAGAATAAGCCGCGGAATGCACTGAAGTCATCTTGGTCATCACCACGGTATGGGCTCGAAATCACGCTAACCACACCAAATGCACCCAAGCTCGCTAATAAATAGCTCACCAGGTAGATAGCAATAGTGACTTGTGCCAATTGAGCATCCACACGCATTGCCACTAACGTAACCAGTAAGTAACCCATATGGGCGATAGATGAGTAACCAAGCAGACGCTTAGCGCTCTTCTGAGTCAATGCCAGTAAGTTACCAAACAAGATTGACGCAATTGCAATCACACCAACAACAGCTAATAACGTATCTGTTTGCGCTATACCATCAACATGTGTAATCGGTGCTTCTAAGAAGATACGAACCAATACCGCAAAGATAGCGATTTTACTGCCGGTTGCTAAGAAAGCGGCAACAGGCGCAGGCGCACCTTGATAAACGTCTGGCGTCCATAATTGGAATGGGAACAACGATAATTTAAAGCCGAAGCCCACAATCATCATGCCTAAACCAACTAAAATCAGAGGCGCGTGAATGCTGCTATTCGCTAAGCTTTGACCGACGACGCTGAAGCTTAAGCTACCTGATTCTGCGTATAATAAAGCGATACCAAACAGCAGGAATGAAGACGCGGCTGCGGATAACACCATATACTTGATACCCGCTTCCAAAGTACGGCTGCGCTCAAAGGTATAAGCAACCAGACCAAACAGTGGGATAGAGATCAATTCGATACCGATGAACATCGAAGCCATATGGTTCGACATCCCCAGCAGAACGCCACCCGTTACCGCAATGCTCAATAAGAGGTAAAACTCTTCTTTGTTATCATTAAAGCCTTCTAACCAATGATAAGCAAAAATAGCGGTACCCATACCTGCGATCAGAACCAGTCCTGAGTAGAACAGAGCAAAACCATCAACTAACAGCAGTGAAGTCACTGCTCTTGGCAGTAATGCTTCCTCGCCCACTGATGTAGGAATGGCATAGCCATTAACCCAAATCAGTGAAACAAATGTCAGGAGAAAGCCAACAACCGTTATTGCGGCACTGGTTAAGTGATCTCGCCGCCACGCAATTGACAGCATCACAATCACTGCGGTCAATCCGGAAAGGATTAACGGCAGCATTGCTAACAATTCTAAAGTTGTTATTGTCATGGCGAATTACTACCCTTGTGTTGAAAGTGAAGCAGAATACAGGTTATGCAGTGTTTCCATCGAACCCGCAGACGTATCTAAGATAGGTTGTGGGTAGAAACCAATGATAACCAATAAAGCCGCCAGAACCAGTAAAACACCAAACTCACGAGCCGTTAGCCCTTTCAGTTCAGTTTCTGATTTCGGCGTTCCGTAGTAAGTCTGCTGCATCATCCATAGTGCATAGATAGAGGCAAACACCACACCAAACACCATAATGCAGGTCACTAATGTGAATTGGCTGAAGCTACCGAAGAAGATCATGAATTCGCCAATAAAGTTACCAGTGCCCGGCATACCTAAAGTTGCTGCGGCAAAGAACAAGGATAAACCCGGTAACCATTTGATGCGTTTCCATAATCCACCCATCATACGCATATCACGGGTCTGAGTACGTTCGTACAACTGACCACTGATAATAATCAGCGCCGCACCCGACAGACCGTTAGTAATCATTTGCACCACAGCACCTTGATAGGCCAGTGTTGATGCTGCGTAGATAGCCACAGTCACAAAGCCCATGTGGGACAAGCTACTGTACGCCGCTAAACGTTTAATATCCGTCTGTTTGAATGCTAACCATGCACCGTAGAAGATACTGATCACACCCAGCGTCATTGCCACTGGCGTGAATTGCAGTGAAGCTTCAGGAAACAGTGGCAGTACAAAACGTAATAAACCGTATGCGGCTGTTTTCAGCATGATACCGGAGATATCGACAGAACCCGCCGTTGGCGATTGTTCTTGGGTATCGGCCATCCAGCCGTGGAATGGCACTAATGGCATTTTTACTGCGAAAGCAATAAAGAAGCCCAGCATCAGTAAGAAACTAGCAGTACCTGACAACGCACTTTCAGTACCTAATAACGCGTTATAGTCGAATGTCAGTTCATTGAACGCAATCCAGTGAAGGATAACCAAGCCGACAATCGCGACCAGCATGATCAAACCGCTGACTTGCGTATAGATAAAGAATTTTGTCGCTGCCTTAACATGCTGACGGTTACCTGACCCTTTGTGTCCCCAATTCGCAATCAGGAAGTACATCGGGATCAACATCATCTCCCAGAAGAAGAAGAATAAGAACAGGTCAACCGCCGTAAAGATCCCCATTACACCTGCAATAATCCATAACAGGTTAAAGTGATAAGCACCTTGGTTCTCTTGCTGCTCGCTCCACGAACTGAGGATTGAAAACGCGCCCATGATGGCGGTTAACACCACCATCAACAGCGATAATCCATCAACCGCTAACGAGAAATTGATACCTAGCGCAGGGATCCATTCCGTTGAGTATGTGTTTTGCCACTCTGGAATACCTTGCGGGTTAACCAGCGAATAATCCCCTTGCGCCCAAAATAGTACCGCAAGGATAAGCGTGATCCCCATCGTCCCCAGCGCAACCCAACGAGGTGCGCGGTGACTGAATCGGTCAGCCTGCCAGCTTAGCAGGGCACCGATAAAGGGAATAAGTATTAGCCAATATAATTGCATGGCGCAATGTGTCCCTTAATTAAACCAAAAGCAGCAGAGCAAGAATCAGCACTGCACCCAGCCCCAGAGAGGCAACATACCAACGGATCTGACCGTTTTCACTCACTGCTAGCCCTTTGTTTGCCCAACGTGAAAGATGTGCAGGGATATTCATCAGTGAGTTAATCGGATCGCTTTCGAGTAACCATGCAATCCCTTTGAAAGGTTTTACAAAAATTACATCATACAACCAGTCGAAGCCCCATGCGTGGTACCACCACGTTGAGAAGAAACGACCAATTGCTGTTTTCGCAATCGCATCAACGATAGAACGTCTAAACAGATAGAGGAACGTCGCAATCAACAGACCTGCGATAGCAAAACCACCCGAGATAGCTTCGATAAACAGTTTACCGTCTTCAGCTTCCATTGGTTTTGCAGGGAATACGCCCTCTAATGGCTGATGGATCATCGCACCCACGAAGGTTGCGAGAATTGCCAAAATAGCCAGTGGTACAGTGTGAGTGATGCCTTTAACTTTATGCGCTTTGATTTTTGCTTCACCGTGGAACACGATGAAAATCATACGGAAGGTGTAAATTGCGGTCATTAATGCACCGAGGATACCCGCCCATAACAGCACAGTTTGTCCATCCACTTTCGCGCCCCACAAGATAGCATCTTTACTGTAGAAACCAGAAGTAAACAGAGGCAACGCGGCCAATGCACTACCACCGATTAACATCACAATATAAACGAATGGAATTTGCTTACGCAGGCCACCCATCTTGAAGATGTTTTGCTCGTGATGACACGCGATGATCACCGAACCTGCGGACAGGAACAGCAACGCTTTGAAGAAGGCGTGAGTCATTAAGTGGAAAATTGCCGCATCCCATGCTTGTACGCCTAGAGCCAAGAACATATAACCAATCTGGCTCATAGTTGAGTAAGCAAGAACGCGTTTGATATCCGTTTGAACCAGTGCTGCGAAACCTGCAAACAGCAATGTTACCGCACCCACAACACCCACTAAATGCAGAATGTCTGGGGTTAACAAGAATAATCCATGAGTACGCGCGATTAAGTACACACCCGCGGTAACCATGGTTGCGGCGTGGATCAGCGCAGAAACTGGGGTTGGACCCGCCATCGCATCGGCTAACCATGTTTGTAATGGCAGCTGAGCTGATTTACCGACCGCACCACCTAGTAACATCAGCGTTGCCCAGTTCAGCATCGATAAGCCTTCCGGAGACAACTGAGTCGCACGTTGTGCCATTTCGCTGAAGTTTAAGGTGCCCAATTCGTTGTACAGGATAAACATGCCGATAGCCAAGAACACGTCACCGATACGGGTCACGAAGAAGGCTTTCATTGCCGCTTTACCGTTCTCTGGGTTGGTGTAATAGAAACCAATCAACAGATAACTGCACAGCCCTACCCCTTCCCAACCGAGATACATCAGCATCATGTTATCAGCCAGCACTAATACCACCATGCTCGCGATAAACAGGTTAGTGTAAGTGAAGAAACGTGAGTAACCTTCCTCGCCGCGCATATACCAAGAGGCATACACATGAATAAGGAAGCCCACACCCGTTACCACACCTAACATGGTCAGAGAAAGACCATCAAGGGACAGGCTAAATGGGATAGTGAAATTACCCACAGACATCCAAGTCCATAACATTTGTGGATAAACATACCCAGCTTCATGAGTTAAAAACTCAGAACCTGCATAAAATGCAACTAGAGCGGCCAGACCCACAGAGCCTGCACCGATAATCGCAGATACATTTTCTGACCAACGACCGCGGGAAAATGCGAGAAGCACAGACCCTAACAGCGGGAACAGAATCGTTAAATAGAGTAAGTTCATTCGCGCATCTCACTGACTTTATCAATGTTCAGGTTTTGACGATGACGATGGAGTTGCAGTAACAACGCCAATCCAATACTCGCCTCCGCTGCCGCCAGAGTGATTGCCAGAATATACATAATCTGACCATCTGGTTGCCCCCAAAAACTGCCTGCGACCACAAAGGCTAATGCCGTTGCGTTCACCATGATTTCCAGTCCGATCAGCATGAAAAGCAGGTTACGGCGAATAACAAGACAGCTCAGTCCCATTACAAAGATAATTGCCGCTAAAATCAGACCATGTTGAAGAGGTATCATTGTTTCTCCCCCGCATTACGGCTGTTGCTGACAAGATCAGCGCTGTTTTCTGAACGGTCACGACCCACGTGGAAGGCAACAACCAGACCCGCGAGTAATAATAACGATGCTAATTCAACGGCTAAGACGTAAGGACCAAACAAGCTGATACCCACTTCTTTCGCTGTGATAATCACACCTTCCGTTTTTTCTTGGTGAGAAAGGCTGGCTATCCCATACACTAAAATACCCAGTAAAACGGCAGATAACACTGCGGGACCAATCCACGTTTTCGGTGTTAACCAAGCGCGCTCTTGTTCTTGTACTGAGCGACCTAAGTTCAACATCATCACCACGAAAACAAACAGAACCATAATGGCGCCAGCGTAAACGATAATCTCCAATGCTCCGGCAAAATACGCACCGAGCGAGAAGAACACCATTGACAGTGCCAACAGAGAAACCACCAGATACAGTAGCGCATGCACTGGATTGGTATTAGTAATCACCCTCAAAGTTGCTAGAACAGCAACTAGACCGGCGATATAAAATGTAAATTCCATGAATATCGCTCCTTACGGCAACAGGTCTTTGACGTTGATAGGTTTCGCTTCGTTATCCGCTTCGCCTTTATCTTTACCTGCGATCGCCATACCTGATTTACGGTAAAAGTTATAATCAGGATATTTACCCGGCCCTGAAATCAACAGGTCGTTTTTCTCATAAACCAGATCCTGACGACGCCAATCTGCCATTTCGAAATCTGGCGTCAATTGGATTGCCGTAGTTGGACAAGCCTCTTCACACAGACCACAGAAAATGCAGCGAGAGAAGTTCACGCGGAAAAATTCGGGATACCAGCGTCCATCTTCGTGCTCGGCTTTTTGCAGTGAAATACATCCCACCGGGCAAGCAACCGCACACAAGTTACACGCAACACAACGCTCTTCACCATCAGGATCGCGCGTTAGCACGATGCGCCCACGGTAACGGGGTGGCAGATAAACCGGCTCTTCTGGGTACATTTGCGTTTCCCGTTTATCGAACGCATGTAGACCCACCATCCAAATACTGCGTACTTGGGTGGCGAAACCGACCAATAACTCTTTTAATGTCATGGTTCAATCACCCCTTACTGAGCGTTGTATAAAATCACTGCTGCGGTACCCAGCAGGTTAAGCAGTGTCAGTGGCAGACAAATTTTCCAGCCGAAGGACATTACTTGGTCATAACGTGGACGCGGTAATGAAGCACGGATCAAGATGAACATCATCATGAAGAAGGCTGTTTTAATCGCAAACCACAGGAAAGCAGGCAGGAACGGACCATGCCAACCACCAAAGAACAGCGTTACAATCAGCGCAGACACAGTCACGATACCGATATATTCACCCACGAAGAACAGACCGAATTTCATACCGGAATATTCCACATGGTAACCGTCGGCAATCTCTTGCTCCGCTTCTGGCTGGTCAAATGGGTGACGGTGACATACCGCGACACCCGCAATCGCAAACGTGATAAAACCAAAGAATTGTGGGATCACGTTCCACATACCCTCTTGGGAATTCACGATGTCGATTAAGTTGAATGAACCCGCTTGCGCGACCACACCCATTAGTGACAAGCCTAAGAACACTTCATAACTCACCGTTTGAGCCGATGCACGCATCGCACCCAATAAGGAGTATTTGTTGTTACTTGACCAACCGGCGAACAGTACCGCGTACACTGCCAGACCTGCCATCATCAGGAAGAATAAGATCCCGATGTTTAGATCAGCGACGTGCCAAGTCGGACTGACTGGCACAATGGCAAACGCTAAGAACAGAGAACAAAATGCGATAACTGGTGCAAGCGTAAAGATTTTCTTGTCCGCAAACTCTGGGATCCAGTCCTCTTTAAACAACATTTTGAACATGTCGGCAATCAGTTGCCCCATTCCAAATGGACCCACACGGTTAGGACCGTAACGGTTTTGGAATAGACCGAGAATACGGCGTTCGCCGAGACTCATGTATGCCCCGCAGGTCACGACAACCAGCAAGATAACAACCGATTTAAGGATGGAAATCAGGACTTCCATCACCGCAGGAGAAATCCAATCCATCATGCGCCCCTCCGCAGATTATTCACTGACACGCCCGCCATTACCGGAGCAATTCCCGGCATACCCAGAGGTAAACCGATTTGACCCACAGCAAGGTGCTGACTAATGCGCACTGGCAGATTAAAGGTTTGACCTGCATGACTAAATTCAGCTTTTACGCCAGCATTTAGACCGAGTGTAGCCGCATCTTGCGCGTTCAACATGATATAAGGCTCTGGCATACGTTGCTGGATCACATCAGAACGTTGTGAGGTTTCATCACTACCAAATAGATGATAGTAAGGTGCCACAACCCACTGTGCTTCGCCGCTTTGGTAAGCCGCAGGAACCTCAGTGAAGTACGCTAATTTGCCTTCTGTCGAATTGAATAAGCGCACACCCGGATCACCAAACAGTAAGTGTCCGCCCACTTCCGCCTGGAATTTGTTCCATGCTTGTGGTGAGTTCCAGCCCGGTGCCCATGCAAATGGAATTTGCTGGCGTGGCGCTTTCGGTTGGTTATTCCCTTCCATTGAGAACGCAAATGGTGAGTCGATATCTTGCGGTTGACGCGGTTCATGAACCGATTTGTCCGCCAGCATTGCCGTACGGCCGCTGTAACGATGCGGTTCACGCGCCAGTTTCTGTCCACGAATGCGGAAAGAGGCTTTCGGTGCCGTATCTCTAATACCCGCAAACTGCGGCAGTGCAGCCACACACTCTTCGATAACGTGGTCTAATTGTGACCAATCGGCATCACGTTGCTGCGCTTCAGTTTGCAGCGAATGCATCCAGCGCCAGCTTTCGTTCATCACGATGCTGTTATCGTAGTAAGTTGGATCAAAGACTTGGAAGAAACGTTGAGCACGACCTTCTTGGTTGATAAGCGTACCGTCTGCTTCAGCAAAACTTGCCGCTGGCAGGACTAATGTCGCTTTATCCATGATGTCCGTGTGCTGGTGGTCTGCCACGATCAGGTGCTTCAATTTCGCTAATGCACTATTGACGGCATCCACGGTGCTGTGACGGTAAAGGTCATTTTCCATCACGATAGCCACATCCGCTTCGTTCGCTTCAATGCGTGAGAACGCATTTTCTAATGGCAATGCGTTCATCATCGCGAGGCCAAAGCTGTTGGCATGAGACGCGACATAAGACAGACCGACGTTCGCCCCTTTCGCTTTCAGCGCAAATGCCACGTTAGCTGCGGCTTCGATCACTGCATCGCTAGCGCTATGGCTACCACTGATAATCAGAGGTTTTTTCGCACCCGCTAAAGCTTGAGCCACAGTTTCTACTTTCGCTTTCACATCAGCCGGTAAATCATTCACTGCTGGTGCGTCACCGTTGATCAGGTTAGCAATCGCAAAACCGAAACGCGCTTGATCCGCCACTGGTGCACGGTAGTTGTAAGCCGCGACATCATCTAAACGCGTGTCATCCACGTTAGTGATAAACAGTGGATACTTGGCGTGTTGACCAATGTTTTGGATAGCCGCGATTTGCCAGTCAGCGACTTTCTGTGCCGCTGCCATTTCACGGGCTTTACCTTTCACCGCTTGGCGAACAGATAATGCCATACGTGCGCCCGTCTGAGTCAAATCCTCACCCAGAACTAAAACGGCATCGTAGCCTTCGATTTCACGCAATGTAGGGGTGTAAACACCGCCGTTTTGCAGGATGTTTTGCATCAGCGCTAAGCGACGTTGTTCATCCTTAGAAATGCCGGAGTAGAAGTTTTCCGCACCGACTAAAGCACGCAGTGCGTAGTTACTTTCGACGCTAGCACGTGGAGAACCGATACCAATCACTTTCTTCGCTTGATTGATAATCTGCGCACCGCTTTGCATTGCTTCAATCGCCGAGATCACCTGCTGGACGCCATCTTTGGTTAACAGCGCTTGGCGAGGACGGTCTTTACGGTTTACGTAACCATAACCGAAGCGACCACGGTCACACAGGAAGTAGTGGTTTACAGAACCGTTATAGCGGTTTTCAATACGGCGCAGTTCACCATAACGCTCACCTGGGCTGGTGTTACAACCGATGCTGCACTGTTGGCAGATACCCGGTGCAAATTGCATATCCCATCTACGGTTATAGCGTTCTGAGTGCGTTTTGTCGGTGAATACCCCTGTTGGGCACACTTCGACGAGGTTACCGGAAAATTCACTTTCCAGCGTACCATCTTCAGTACGACCAAAGTAGACATAGTTATGCGCGCCATACACACCTAAGTCGGTGCCATCGGCATAATCTTTGTAGTAACGAACGCAACGGTAACACGCGATACAGCGGTTCATTTCATGACTAATGAATGGACCGAGATCTTGGTTTACGTGCGTGCGTTTTGTAAAACGATACTTACGCATGGTATGACCGGTCATCACCGTCATATCTTGTAAGTGGCAGTTACCGCCTTCCTCACAGACTGGGCAGTCATGTGGGTGGTTGGTCATCAGCCATTCAACAACACTTTCACGGAATTGTTTGGCTTCTTCATCATCGATTGAGATGTAAGTGCCTTCCGTTGCCGGTGTCATACAAGACATCACGAGGCGACCACGAGTGTCATCCGCGTTTTGATACTGCTTCACCGCACACTGGCGGCAAGCGCCAACGCTTCCCAGCGCCGGATGCCAGCAAAAATAAGGAATATCTAGCCCCAACGATAAGCAGGCTTGTAACAGGTTTTCAGACCCGTTTACGTCATATTCTTTGCCGTCTACATATATCGTAGCCATAGTCAGCATGCTTCCCAAAGGCCCGCTTTAGCAGGCGTTAAACATAAATACGTTCTTCGTCAAAAATTCGTTTAGCGGTTGCTCAATCGCTAAATGCTTACCAACGCTGCTTGAGCAGGTTTGGCTGGATCCCGGCAATCTGTACGATGTTACGCAGATCTTTTTTCGAGATACCCGCTTCGAACTCTCCACGGAAATATTTGATGGCGCTTTGTAATGGCTCAACCGCACCCGGTGCGTGTGCACAGAAGGTTTTGCCGGGCCCTAAGAAACGGCAAAGTTGTTCAAGGGTTTCGATATCCCCTTCTTGGCCTTCACCTTTTTCCAGTGCCTGTAGAATTTTTACGCTCCAAGGCAGACCATCACGGCACGGTGTACACCAACCACAGGATTCACGCGCGAAGAAGGTTTCTAAGTTACGCACTAAAGAAACCATGTTGATTTCGTTATCGACTGCCATCGCTAGCGCTGTACCTAAACGGCTGCCTGCTTTTGCAATGTTTTCGAAATCCATCGGTAAATCGAGGTGATCGTTGGTCAGGAAGTCAGTTCCTGCGCCCCCCGGTTGCCATGCTTTGAGTTTTAATCCATCACGCATACCGCCCGCGTAATCTTCTAAGACTTCGCGCGCCGTTGTACCAAATGGCAGTTCCCACAGACCTGGATTTTTCACACGTCCAGAGAAGCCCATCAGCTTAGTGCCCGCGTCTTTACTCTTGCCCGCGCTTAAATCGATATACCACTGGTCACCGTGCTCTAGAATTGCAGGCACGTTACAGATAGTTTCGACGTTATTAACGCAGGTCGGTTTACCCCATGCACCTGAACTTGCAGGGAATGGTGGTTTAGAGCGTGGGTTTGCACGACGACCTTCAAGGGAGTTAATCAGTGCGGTTTCTTCACCACAGATATAACGACCTGCACCGGTATGCACAAATAGCTCAAAATCAAAGCCCGAACCGAGAATGTTTTTACCTAAGAGACCCGCTGCTTTGGCTTCTTCGATGGCGCGACGTAAATGTTTCGCCGCTTCAACATATTCACCACGTAAGAAGATATAACCACGGTAGGCTTTTAATGCATAAGCGCCGATGATCATCCCTTCCACTAATAAGTGAGGTAGTTGTTCCATCAATAAACGGTCTTTATAAGTGCCCGGCTCCATTTCATCCGCGTTACATAAGAAATAACGCAGTTTCATGTTTTCGTCTTTTGGCATTAAGCTCCATTTCAGACCCGTCGAGAACCCTGCACCACCACGACCTTTCAGTCCGGCATCTTTGACAAGGTTAACCACTTCATCAGGAGCCATGCCTTTGAGGGCACGTTCGACACCTTTGTATCCGTTTTTGCTGCGATACTCATCTAACCAGACTGGCTGCGCGTCATCGCGTAGGCGCCAAGTTAATGGATGAGTTTCCGCAGTACGGATCACAGGGTTTGCGGAGAAGTTTGTCATGGATACTGCTCCAGTAGCTTTTGAATATTTTCAGGCTGCACATGACTGTGGGTATCGTCATCGATCATCATCGTTGGACCCTTGTCACAGTTACCTAAGCAACAGGTTGGCAGCAGCGTAAAGCGACCATCAGCGGTGGTTTGACCTGGGCGAATACTCAGCTGTTTAATAATTTCAGCTTCTAAGCCTTGGTAGCCCGTAATATGGCAAACAACGCTGTCGCAATAACGAATAATGTGGCGACCCACTGGTTGGCGGAAAATTTGGCTATAGAATGTTGCCACGCCTTCTACGTCACTCGCAGGAATGCCTAAAACTTCAGCGATAGCATGAATAGCGCCATCTTCTACCCAGCCACGATTTTTTTGCACAATTTTCAGCGCTTCAATTGACGCCGCGCGTGCATCTTCGTAGTGGTGTTTTTCCCCTTCAATTTCCGCACGCTCATGTTCGGTTAAAACAAAACCGTGATTAGCTTGCGGTTCGAAGGTATTCACCACGTCAGACTGGCTGTTACAGCCGCATTGGCCAGTGCCACATTGACCTTGTTTATCTTGTTCATTATGCATGGTTAGCGATCCACATCCGACATTACAAAATCGATACTACCCAGATAGACAATTAAGTCAGAAACCAAGCTACCTCTGATTGTCGCCGGAATTTGCTGCAAGTGCGCATAACTCGGGGTACGAATACGTGTACGATAGCTCATGGTGCTGCCGTCACTGGTTAGGTAGTAGCTGTTGATCCCTTTGGTTGCTTCAACCATCTGGAATGATTCGTTAGCTGGCATTACCGGGCCCCAAGACACTTGTAAGAAGTGGTTGATTAGGGTTTCGATATGCTGCAATGTGCGCTCTTTCGGCGGCGGCGTTGTCAGTGGATGATCAGCTTTAAATGGACCTTCAGGCATATTCTTCAGACACTGCTCAAGAATACGGATACTTTGACGCATCTCTTCCACTTTGATCATTACGCGGTCATAACAGTCACCGTTATGGGCGATTGGAATGTCGAATTCAAAGTTTTCATAACCTGAATAAGGACGTGCTTTACGTACGTCAAAATCCACACCCGTTGCACGTAAGCCTGCACCTGTCACGCCCCACGCTAATGCCTCTTCCTTGGTGTAAGATGCCACACCAATAGAACGACCTTTCAAAATGGAGTTTTTCAGCGCAGAAGTCACATAGGATTCTAGGCGTTTCGGTAACCAGTCTAATAATTCACGCAGTAATTTATCCCAGCCACGCGGTAAATCGTGAGCAACCCCACCGATGCGGAACCATGCTGGGTGCATACGGAAACCAGTGATCGCTTCAATCACGTTGTACACTTTTTGTCTATCAGTGAACGCAAAGAACACTGGCGTCATCGCACCAACGTCTTGAATATAGGTACTGATATACAGTAGGTGACTGTTGATACGGAACAGTTCAGACATCATGACACGGATAGTTTTTACGCGATCCGGTACTTCAATACCTGCCAGTTTTTCAACCGCAAGAATATATGGCATCTCATTCACACAACCGCCGAGGTATTCGATACGGTCGGTATAAGGAATATAGCTATGCCATGACTGACGCTCACCCATTTTTTCTGCACCACGGTGGTGGTAGCCGATATCGGGAACGCAGTTAACAATCTCTTCACCATCCAATTGCAGCACGATACGGAATGCACCGTGAGAAGATGGGTGGTTTGGACCCAAGTTCAGGAACATGAAATCTTCGTTTTCATTTCCGCGATCTAAGCCCCACTCTTCTGGTTTGAAAGTCAATGCTTCCATTTCCAGATCTTGCTTTTGCTTAGTCAGAACAAAGGGATCGAATTCCGTGGCGCGCGCAGGGTAATCTTTGCGCAGCGGATGACCTTCCCAGCTTGGAGACATCAGCAAGCGACGTAAATTCGGGTGACCTTGGAAGGTGATCCCGAACATGTCCCATACTTCACGCTCATACCAGTTGGCATTTGGGAATAAAGAAACCACCGATGGCACGTTTAAGTCTTTCTCATTAAGAGCCACTTTCAACATGATGTCGCGATTTCGGTCAATGGAAATGATGTGGTAGAACACACTAAAGTCCGCTTCAGGCAGACCTTGGCGATGAATACGCTGGCGTTCATCGACTCCGTGTAAGTCGAACAACATCACATAAGGTTTAGGTAGTTTCTTTAAGAAATCTACAATTTCCAGTAATTGTTCACGGCGTACCCAAACCACTGGCATGCCAGTGCGGGTTGCTTGAACTGAAAAGGCATCCGGGCCAAATTGGTTGCGCAGTTCCAGAAGCACAGGATCATTAATGTGATCTTGTGTCTGCCATTCTGGCTGATTATGACTCGCTTGCGCTATCTGATCTGTCATCATTCTTCACCATAACGCTTGATCAGGTTTATTATTTCGCAACAACATTGCTCTGTTACGCTGTATGGCTAAAAGCCTTAAATTTCGTCAGGGGTACGCAGGTTGGTTACTGCGATACGTTCACCGTGTTTTCTTTCTCTTTCTGACTGCATATTCGCACGATAAACACCCTGATCACCGACAACCCATGAAAGTGGGCGACGTTCTTTGCCGATGGATTCTTGTAACAGAAGGAGAGCCTGCATATAGGCTTCAGGGCGTGGTGGGCAGCCTGGAATGTACACATCCACGGGAATAAATTTGTCGACGCCTTGAACAACAGAGTAGATGTCATACATCCCACCTGAGTTCGCACATGACCCCATGGAGATAACCCATTTTGGTTCAAGCATTTGGTCATAAAGGCGCTGGATGACGGGAGCCATTTTGGTAAAACAAGTTCCCGCAACAACCATAAAGTCGGCTTGACGAGGAGAAGCACGCAGTACTTCCGCACCAAAGCGGGCTACGTCATGAACAGCCGTGAACGACGTCACCATTTCTACATAGCAACATGAAAGACCGAAGTTGTATGGCCACAGAGAGTTTTTACGTCCCCAGTTCACCACATCATGAAGTGCATGGGATAATTTCCCCATATACACACTGTTTTCAACTTGCTGCTCAAGGGGATCAGTAACGATTTCTTGAGTTTGCAGTGGGTAACGGTCGTTCTCACCGTTCGGATCTATGCGGGTGAGCGTATAATCCATTGTATAATGCCTCGCTTTTTACTGCGGATGACGATTGCTGATTTTAATAACTTCACTAGGACCTTTAACTGCGCGACGTGAACGGATTGGAGTCCAATCGAGTGCACCAACGCGGATCAGATAAAATAATCCCGCCAACAATACCAAGATAAAAATAGCGGCTTCGATGAAACCGACCCATCCCGCTTCGCGGATGGCGACAGACCATGCAAATAAGAACATAGCCTCCACATCGAAGATCACGAAAAACATCGCGACCAAGTAGAACTTGGCTGACATACGAAGACGAGCACTACCGACAGAGTCAATACCTGACTCGTAGGGAACGTGTTTTGTTCTGGCTTTGGCGCGGCTACCCAAGAAATGACCTGCGGTCAACATGAAAGCGCAAAGACCAATAGCGCCGAGAAGGAATATAGCAAAGCCCCAGTTATGGGCTAACTCTAGGATTGATGTAGACATACTCGTTGCTTACTCATTACTTATGGTACTTAACTGCTCTTTTTTATAACACGGCAGTATTGCACCACAATTGCCCAGTTAATCGAGAAGAAAGACCAAAATTGACCTCAAAACTAAAAGATCCCCCAAACTAAAATCAGCCTGACGACCGCTGTTTGGTTTGCCCCTCTCTCACTACATTTTATTTTGCTCAAATGAGACAAAATAACCGTATTTATTACAAATAATTCACACACGAAAAACATCTGCGAAACAAAAATAACTCATTAACTGCTAAAACGTGTCAGTGTTACTATACACAAATAAACACGCAAAGTAGTCTAACTGATTATTCGCTTTTACTACACCATTATCTCAGGAAAAACCTGTCTTAACAGACGAAAAAATGTGCTTTTTATTTGATCTAACGCACAGATTTATTGAAAAAATACTCAATTTGTTTACATAACATCCGAATTTAATTTAAGAGGCAGTAACGAATTTTTATTCATCATCCCTACTAAGCCTATGACTACTCTCAGCTATTTTATCAATTCAGCAAATAAATATTGTTAACAGCGTAACAAATCGTTAACTAACTAATGAATTTCATGTTATGCCATATACATCACAATTATTTCATGCTCTTACGCGTAAATCCATACTTAATAAGTGGTTAATTCGTGCATTTTGTCACCTATTGAACAGAAACATTGTTCACTTTTTTATCACCTCATTCTTAAGTAAAATATCGTACTGCAAAAATCGCCTTCCTCCCCTATTAAGCACTTAATGAGTACGGTCAGTAAATTTCAGTTAAGAACATTTTGATAACAATTGGAATGCGTAAAATTGTGAAGGCGGTTTTCAGGCGGGATATTCATAAAAATAAAACGGCTGAGTCAGGATTAACTGATTCAGCCGGATAATATCACTCTATGTATGTTTGCCACTTATCATTGATAAAAACCCTATTTTATCGATAAGGACAAATTGCTCTCTTATTGGGCGCTGTTCTCAGTTTGGTCAGCAACAGCATAAGAGATTTTTTTGTTTTCAATGGCATTAAAGACAGTGAGCACAAAATCTTTTTGCTCATCCGCATTTTTATATAACCAGTACTGAATATCTGGTAGACGCGGTAAACCATCTGACTCACCTAAAACACGCAGATCTGCGTTTTGCATTTCCATTGGGCGAGCAGTCACTCCGACTTCTGCATTCACCGCGGCACGAACCGCTGGTAATGATGCAGCTTCATAAGCCACATGCCATGGTAAGCCTGCTTCATCTAATGCCTGAGTACATAACTTACGGTATGGATTCGTTTCATCCATTACCACCAATGGAATTGGCTCATTTGTACGTAGCTGAAAATCAGGTGCGCTGTGCCATAAAATCGGGACAGTTCTTAATGCTGTTTTTGGGTGCTGAGGAATACGGCTTGTCGTCAATGCTAAATCAATTTCATGATTATCTAACATTGACTCAATAAACTGAGCTCGTTTAATTCTCACTTCTACCGCGATGCGTGGAAATACGGAGGCAATACGGTTTAGTAAGAAAGGTAATAAGATATCGACTGTATCGTCGGATGCCCCGATACGCAATTCACCGTCTGCATCGTTATAGGTTAAAGATGCGGTGGCATCGTCATTAGCACGTAAAATCTGTCTCGCATAGCCGAGTAATTGCAAACCGTGGGCAGTTAATAGCTTATTACGCCCGTGGCGTGCAAATAATTCACGACCAACTAATTGCTCTAAACGTTGCATCTGCTGACTAACAGCGGACTGGGTTCGACATACTGCGGCAGCAGCAGCGGCAAAAGTGTTAAGATCAGCCACTGCGACAAATGTGCGTAGTAAATCGAGATCTAAGTTCATTATGGGACGATTGGAATTTATCATCGTACATTCTCTTTATATAATTTTATGATACCTGGTGTTTCTGCTCTCCTCCGTGAGAATCAGCGAGTCTTAAAAATAATCCAACTTTTTGCATTTCTAATCCGTAGATCTGCATTTATTGTATTCAATACTCTATATTGCTATATCTATTTGATAATTAACTTAAACAGCTTAATTATCCAATTAGCGTTTTAAATTTCTATCAATTAAAGCGGGGTTGATTAACGTAAAACTCAATAAGCACGAATTAATTGAAGAAGACTAAATAGTAACATATTTAATGTAGTTGCAATTATTTTAATGTAAGCTCTTTATGTAACATATGATGTAAATTAACAATTTTATTAATTATCAATACACTAAACATTATAACCACGGTTTCACTAAGAATATTCTCATTAAAATAATCAATATTGCTAACAAAAAAAGCCAAAAACCACCCAAAACGCCCCGACCAATAGTTAAATTTATTTCTAATTTAATGATTTAAGATGCAAACTTACAGAGTGATACAATTTTTGTCACTTTGTCATTACGCGACTTTTCCGCCATTTTTTTACGACTCATTCACTAACACACTCCAAAACCACGATAATTATCAGAATTAGATTCCAACTTAATAGCCATAATAAGAACCATCATCTGACTTATTCAATACTTTAAGATAGCACATATCTGTTTTATGTCTAAACCAACCTTTTGCACCAAAAATTATCTAGCATCTTCAAAAGCTTCCGAGGGAGGAGTACAGTAGATAGTAACGCCGGAAGTCCCCTATGATTGCGAGCCCGTTAGGGTAATGAGAGAACCATGAATACGATAATGAAATCCAATAAGCTCGATAATGTTTGCTATGACATTCGTGGGCCAGTTTTAAAAGAAGCGAAACGCTTAGAAGAAGAAGGCAATAAAGTCCTAAAACTGAACATTGGTAACCCGGCACCGTTTGGCTTTGAAGCACCTGATGAGATCCTCGTTGATGTCCTGCGCAATCTGCCAAGCTCGCAAGGTTACTGTGATTCCAAGGGCTTATATTCCGCGCGTAAGGCAATTGTTCAACACTACCAAGCCCGTGATATCCACGATATGACCGTTGAAGATGTCTATATCGGTAACGGTGTTTCTGAATTAATCGTTCAAGCCATGCAAGCGCTATTAAACAATGGCGATGAAATGCTGGTTCCAGCCCCTGACTATCCACTCTGGACAGCGGCTGTTTCGCTATCGGGCGGTAATGCTGTTCATTATATGTGTGATGAACAACAAGGCTGGATGCCGGATATTGACGATATCCGCAAGAAAATCAGCCCACGTACCCGCGGGATTGTCATCATCAACCCAAATAACCCAACAGGTGCGGTGTACAGCAAAGAGCTATTAATGGAAATCGTCGAGATTGCTCGTCAACATAGTTTGATTATCTTCGCCGACGAAATTTACGATAAAATTCTGTATGACGATGCGCAGCACCACTCTATCGCTGCACTGGCACCTGACTTACTGACTGTCACGTTTAACGGGTTATCAAAAACTTATCGCGTCGCAGGTTTCCGCCAAGGCTGGATGGTATTAAATGGCCCGAAAAAACAAGCCAAAAGCTATATTGAAGGGTTAGAAATGCTGGCATCTATGCGCTTATGTGCTAACGTGCCAATGCAACACGCTATCCAAACAGCATTAGGCGGTTACCAAAGTATCAGCGAATTTATCCAACCGGGTGGTCGTTTATACGAGCAGCGTAACCGTGCATGGGAACTGATTAACCAAATTCCTGGTGTCTCTTGTGTTAAGCCACAAGGCGCCCTGTATATGTTCCCGAAAATTGATATTAAACGTTTTAATATCCACGATGACCAAAAAATGATCCTTGACCTGTTACTGCAAGAAAAAGTGCTATTAGTTCAGGGAACCGCATTTAACTGGCCACACCCAGACCATTTCCGTATTGTCACCCTCCCTTATGCAGATGACTTAGAAATGGCAATCAATAAATTTGGTCGTTTCTTAGAAAACTATCGTCAATAAATTTTCGTTTTATCAAAATAAAATAGCCCAAATAAGGGCTATTTTTTTATCTTAATAAAAACAAGTTTCTCTATGAAACTCCAAATTCAATAGTCTTTATTAGATTAATTAAATAATAGAAATAAAGTAAACAGCTGCTAAGAAAAACAGAACTAAAATTATTGGGAAATATTTCATCTCATCCTCAGATTATTTTCAATTAAATATCATCTTGATTGTAATGATTTAAATAAACCATTCAAATATTAATTGAAATAAAATATAAAAATACAATTGAGACCCTCCTAATATGAGCATCTTTATTTGTATTTATTTTTAGATTGAAAAATATTATTTATTAATTCATCTTTAATAGAATTTAATACTGACATTATCTTTGTCTTAACTAACAATCTATTAGCGAATAAATTCCATTATTCTGATATCCCTGTCGCTGTAATAGCGCTATAATTTTGCAGATTAATCCATCATTAATGAGGGTCTTATGAGTTACTTTTTTGCCCATCTCGCTAGAATGAAACTCATTCATCGCTGGCCACTAATGCGTAATGTACGTACCGAGAATGTCTCCGAACATAGCTTACAAGTGGCCATGGTGGCACATGCTCTCGCGGTCATTAAAAACCGCAAATTCGAGGGAAATGTCAACCCCGAAAAAATTGCGCTATTCGCCATGTATCATGATGCCAGTGAAGTCATCACCGGTGACTTACCAACGCCCATTAAATATCACAATCAGCAAATCGCCCACGAATATAAAAAAATCGAGAAGTTTGCCCAACAAAAATTGTTGGATATGCTGCCAGAAGAGTTGCAAGACGATTTTAAATGTTTGCTGGTAGAAGAACTGCAGTCTGAAGAAGAACATTTTATTGTAAAACAAGCAGATACTTTATGTGCCTATTTAAAATGTTTAGAAGAGCTATCCGCAGGTAATAGCGAATTCAAGTTAGCCAAAAGACGCCTTGAAAAAATGCTCGCGGAGCGCAATAGCCCTGAAATGGAATATTTTATGAAAACGTTTGTACCCAGTTTTACGCTTTCATTAGATGAAATCAGTAATTGATAAAATATAAGGAATGGCAAATGTCATTCCTACTTTTACCTTCCCTGATATTGCATTATCGAATATGAATGGCGGTTGAGCCGCTCGAAGAACTCAGGAAGCTCACATACATTCTTTCCGATTCACCGTTAATCCCTAATGTTGCCTTTCCATGATCTTTCGCGGTGATATTGTAAGAAAACCCTAAAGATGATTCATAAACACTGCCTATCTGTGTCCAGAATGTAATATGCCAACAATTGGTTGTTGCTCCAATTAAATATTTAAATCCCAAAAACATCCGTCAAAATTTCTTTATCCGCAACAAGACCCAACTCTTTTTTGTCATCCAATAATACAACAGCCGTACCTAACGAATGCGTTAAAATAACCTTTTTAAATCTTGCCCCCAAAATTTTTCAAGTTTCAGGTAGCCATAATAATAATTCGATAATGCTTTTTCATTCAGATTTATATTTTCATTCTACGCCATAGTAACCTCCTAATTTTTTCACTGGTAAGGTGAAATTCAATCTAGCAGTATTCACGACGGAAACAGTAGCCGAGTGAATAATATTTCGTACTATTTTTAATTTATATTAAGAAAACTTAGGCTCTACTATTTAGAGCCTAAGTTATTTTAAAATGGGAATAAAACGGGGATCACAGCCACGCTGATAAACATCACAATTATCGTAAAGGGCACGCCAATCTTAAGAAAATCTGCAAATTTATAACCACCGGGGCCCAATACCAATGTATTCACAGGGGAAGAAACGGGAGTCATAAACGCAGCGGATGCCGCAATACCAATCACCATCGCAAACGGTAGCGGAGAGACTTCCATTTGGCGCGCGGCGGCAATGGCAATCGGTGCCATTAATACTGCAGTGGCCGTATTGGAAATAAACAAGCCTATCGTCGCGCATAGAATAAACAGGCAGACTAGCATGACATGAGGCCCCAATCCGCCAGCTACCTTCATCAGTGCGTCTACCGCGAGGGCTATCCCCCCCGTTTCCTGTAAAGCGATAGCGAACGGCATCATCCCAACGATCAAAATAATGCTCGGCCAATGAATTGACTTATACGCACTTTCCATATCAATACAGCGAAATTTTCCCATTAATAAACAGGCAATTAATGCTGCAATAAAGTTAGGAATTTCATTGGTGACCATCATCGCCACCATGAGTGCAAGGCAAAATAATGCATGAGGGGCTTGTGAGGAGGCTGGGGCAACGGCCTCAACTTCAGCGGCTAAGTTCAATACGATAAAATTACGTGGTTTGGTCGATAGAATACGGATCAGCTTCCAGTCTCCAATGACCAGCAAAATATCCCCTAAGCGCAGAGGTTCATCCACTAGCTTTCCATCAAGGGCCTTTCCATCACGGCGGATCCCTACGATGTTTAAACCATATCGGGTACGAAATTTAATCTCTCGTAACGTTTTACCCAATAATTCTGAGTCTGGGTTCATGGAAACTTCCGCCATCCCGACATCCCTTGATTGCTCGGAAAAATAATCCCCACGCAAGATCATCGGTTCAAGAAGTTGCTCACTGCAAAATTGGCGTAGTTCATCGTCAGTCACTGAAATATCAATCAGCAAAACATCGCGCTCGCGTAGCTCAGTTCCCCCCGTTGCACTCACCATCACACGGCGAAACTTACGCCAGCGCTCAATCCCCACCACGTTTGCACCATAACGGGAACGTAAATGAAGCTCATCAAGCGTGTGTCCTATCAGTGAAGAGCCTTTACGAATAGCTAATCGGCGAGCGCGTCCTGCTAATTTATAATCGCGGATCAGGTCACGGAAACTGCGTTGATATTTAACAGGTTGTTTATCCGGCTCATTGCTCCCTAACCAGCGACGAGTTAGCCACATATAGCCAATACCCGCGATTAAAATAAGCAGCCCTATCGGGGTAATTGAGAAAAATTGAAAGCTGGGTAATCCTTCGCGAACTAATTCACTGTTCACCACCATGTTGGGCGGTGTTGCGACTAATGTCATCATGCCACTGATTAAGCCAGCAAAGCCCAGCGGCATCATTAATCGACTTGGTGAGGTTTTCATCCGTGCCGCTACACTGAGCACCACCGGAATAAAGATAGCGACCACGCCAGTGGAGCTCATAAATGCACCGAGCCCCGCCACCGTCATCATTAAAAAGACCAGCATTTTACTTTCGCTGCTGCCTGCGACTCGGACAAGCCACTCCCCCATTTGGTAGGCAATTCCGGTACGAACCAGACCATCACCGATGACAAATAGAGCGGCAATCAACAAAACGTTAGGATCCGCAAAACCCGCCGTTGCCTGTTGTAAGGTCAGTGTGTCACTTAATACAAACGCCACAATCACTAATAAGGCAACCACATCCATGCGGACTTTATTGGTAGTAAATAGAACAACCGCGATCAATAGTAGGGTTAGCACCCACAGCAATTCTCCGTTCAAAGTATCCCCTTTCGACGAAAAAAAACAGGCTAAAGATTTTAGTTAGTTAACCATGTTTTTCAGAGGATTTCTTTGATTAGATCGCAATTAGACGTTTTTCGACACGAAAAGCTCAAAATAGCCGTTATTGTCAGGGCCTGTCACGGAAATTTGTTCTAATGTACTAATAATTGCAGAGATTTCATCTCGTCTTGGCATACCTTCAGGATCATGAACCGCAATAACTTGGCAACCCGCACTTAATGCTGAATGGATCCCTGCTGGCGCATCTTCAAAAGCAATGCACTCTTCAGGAGGCAGCTCGAGGCTTTTCGCCCCTAATTGGAACGGTTCTGGATCAGGTTTGCCTTTAGAGACTTTTTCAAACGTGACCCAGTGCTTCGGCTCAGGTAAACCCGCTGCGGCTCGGCGTCCGTGAGCAATTGGCACTGTGCCCGATGTTACAATCGCCCAAGGGGCACCTAATTTATTCAGTAAAGATAACAGCGCTGTTGCACCCGGCAGTGCAACAACGCCGTCCATATCTTCGCTTTCCATTTTCTCTAACCAACAAAAATGGCTCTGTAGCTCTTCTTCGCTTGCATTAGGTAGGAAATGGCGCAATGTGGTCATTGCAGGTTTTCCATGGATATAGTCGATAATCGCTTGATGATCTTCACCAATTCTATCGCCGAATAAACACCAACAACGCTCAACGACAGCCAGTGAGTCCGCCAATGTTCCATCGAGATCGAATAAAAAACCTTTTGCTTTTAACTTCACATCAAACCCTTTTTTAGAAAATCAGCTACCTAATACAAGACGTAAATGCGTCCACCTAAAAAGATAGGTTAAGCATTGAGAATTTGAGAAACCTCAACCGCTGAAAGGTGATATTGGCGAGGACAAGCTTGCCAAATTTTCAGCATTCTTAAATATTTATCCCACATTGGTGTTTGTGAGTTAAAGCCATGAGTTCCGCTATCGAAATGGGTGTAGCGCCCTTCGGTATTGACCATAAAGCGCACGTAACTCAGATAACGCGCTTCCGTTGCAGCATCAAAGCCCAAAAACTGCACACGACGGCCATCCACACCATGTTTATCTTCCATGTTGCCGTAAGAAACTTGCAGCGCATGGTACATTTCCATTACTTCAATAACCGTACGGCACGTTTGCTCGCTGAGTTCACCAAAATCCCTATCCAGCTCGCGCATTTGTAAACCAAATCCACGCTCAATGATAGTTTGTAGACGGCGGTAACGCTCTGCGTTATCTGGGTCTAACATGGTCATCATTTTATATTGATTGGATAAAATTAAGCGTTCAGCATTGGTCATTTCCATCACAGCTCTCCGTTGATAATTTTCTGCAATCTTCGCATTCAATGTTGATAATGCACAGATTAAATATCACTTTTATTGATCTAAACAGTTATTTTGCGTTAATTACTGTTAAATAACGGTTTGTTATCAAATCGAATGCTAAATAAGGTTCAATGAACTGTTTAGATATCTTCCATAAAGGTATGATCTAACTGATTGAACGCTTTTTTCAAAAGTTCGGCTAACGCCATATAGTCAGGCTGCTGCTCAACGGGTGCCATCGCAATTCCCGCTTCAGTAAATTTATCGCGAATTTCATAGAACCAGCTTAATAACCCTGCCGGTAATGGTGTAACGGCACGCTTACCTAACCACCATAACCCTTGCATTGGCAAGCTGCAGGCAAATAATGCCGTTGCGACAGCTGGGCCTAACTGCCCGCCTAACGCAATTTGCCAAGCCAGCGTAAATATCGCAATGGGCGGCATAAAGCGGATCCCAAACCGAATCGCTTTATTGATACGTAGTTCAGGAAACAGTGGCGTTAGCTTTTTTTCCATAGGAAAAACCTTCAGATAGTGATTACCTAATCTGAAGCGTTTAAAAAAACCTGGAGGGGTACTTTGCATTGTGCTCATCAATTAATTTCCTACTACTTATTCATTTTTTTACTGCTATTGATTTTCAGTGACTATCAATTTCAATCTGCCATCACAAAAACAATATCAATCTATGGCTAGCTTACGTCAAATTCAGCGTGAACGCACACTCAGTTTTTAAGTTAATTTTCACAAATTTAGCTTTAATTAAGCTAACTTAAATGAAACCCGCTATTCTCTTGAATACGTAACTCACCGCTATAACTACACTTTATATGGCATTTATGATTTTAATCAACCAAACGCCCTATTTTTAAAAAAAACGTATAAAATATAAAATAGTTTTAGTAGAATCGACCGTAATTAGAATTACTGCCGAACTATGTTACTTAATAGTTCTCTTTAATAAGTCAACAACAGTGATATATTGGGGTTCTGCACGTTATTTCAACACGATACTGTGACTTATTTTTCACAGTTATTTAACAGCATCACGTAACGTTTGCGCGAGAAAACCCTGTAAAATCATCGACCCATGTACTTTTTTGCACATATCATGATATCAATCATGAATTGGTCGGATATAAATGCGCTAGGCTCTAGCGAATTACATTTTTCAACTAAGTCTGTGTGTCCTCATAACGGGCTTCACAACATCAACTAAGATAGGTATTTCCATGTCAAGTAAGCTGGTACTGGTTTTAAACTGCGGTAGCTCCTCACTGAAATTTGCAATCATCGATCCGACTAATGGAGATGAATTTCTATCAGGTTTAGCTGAATGTTTTAATTTACCTGAAGCTCGTATTAAATGGAAAATGGACGGTGAAAAACATGAAGCACCTTTAGGTGCAGGCGCAGCACACAGCGAAGCACTGAACTTCATCGTAAACACAATTCTTGCTGCTAAGCCTGAATTGTCCGCACAGATTTCCTCTATCGGTCACCGTATTGTTCATGGTGGCGAGAAATTCACTTCTTCTGTTGTTATTGATGACGAAGTCATCGAGGGTATTAAAGCGGCAATCCCATTCGCGCCATTACATAACCCTGCTCACCTTATCGGTATTGAAGAAGCGAGAAAATCATTCCCTCATCTGATCACCAAAAACGTAGCGGTATTCGATACAGCATTCCATCAGACAATGCCTGAAGAAGCTTACTTGTATGCACTGCCATACGAGTTATATTCCGAGCACAGCATCCGTCGTTATGGTGCGCACGGTACTAGCCATTTCTACGTTTCTCGTGAAGCGGCGAAAAAACTGAACAAGCCAGTTGATGAACTGAACGTTATCACTTGCCATTTAGGTAATGGTGGTTCAGTATCTGCTATCGTTAACGGTAAATGTGTTGATACATCAATGGGTTTAACTCCATTAGAAGGCTTAGTCATGGGTACTCGTAGCGGCGATATCGACCCTGCGATTATTTTCCACTTACATGATTCATTAGGCATGAGCGTTGACCAAATCAACAAAATGCTGACTAAAGAATCTGGCTTACTGGGCTTAACTGGCGTGACTAGCGACTGCCGTTATGTTGAAGATAACTACGGCACTAAAGCGGATGCAACCCGTGCAATGGATGTGTTCTGCCACCGTTTAGCAAAATATGTTGGTGCGTACAGCGCGCTGATGGAAGGTCGTCTTGATGCAATTATCTTCACTGGCGGTATCGGTGAAAACTCTGCACAAGTGCGTGAGATCACGCTGAAGAAACTGGCAATCCTTGGTTTTGAATATGACCACGAGCGCAACTTAGCTGCACGTTTCGGTAAAGAAGGTGTTATCACCACCGACAACAGCCGTCCGGCACTGGTTATCCCAACCAATGAAGAGTTGGTGATTGCCCAAGATGCTGCACGCTTAACAGCATAAAGACTTTCTTGCCGCCAGCCTTATGCTGGCGGTACTGCTTTAGAGTAACCAAAAAACGAGGTTCCTGTGTCCCGTACAATTATGCTAATTCCTACTGGCACCAGCGTTGGTTTAACCAGCGTTAGTCTGGGTGTCGTCCGCTCAATGGAACAAAAAGGTGTCCAGCTGAGTGTGTTTAAACCTATCGCACAACCACGCGTTTCCGGTAATAAAGACCAAACCACTGAAGTTTTACGTTCACACTCCAGCATCACGACCATTGTTGAACCACTAACAATGGAATATGTGGAATCTCTGCTGACTTCATCAAAGAAAGATATTTTGATGGAAGAGATCGTGGCTCGCTACCACGACCACACTAAAGATGCGGAAGTGATCCTAATCGAAGGTTTAGTCCCAACTCGCAAGCACTCTTTTGCACAATCACTGAACTACGAAATCGCCAAAACCTTAGGCGCTGAAATTGTCTTTGTTACTGCGCCGGGCAATAGCTCAATCCAGCAAATGCAAGAGCGTTTAGAGCTGGTTCGTAACGAATTTGGTGGCCAACGTAATGAAAGCATCATTGGGGTTATCGTTAACAAAGTTAACGCACCCGTTGATGAGCAAGGTCGTACTCGCCCTGACCTGTCTGAAATCTTTGATGATTCAACCAAAGCGACTGTGGCAAATATCGATGCCAAAGCGCTGGAGTGTTTAAATCTGCCAGTATTAGCGTCAATTCCTTGGAACTTTGACCTGATTGCCACTCGTGCAATCGACATGGCAAAACACTTAAATGCAAAAGTCGTTAACGAAGGTGAAATCAACACTCGCCGCGTTAAATCCGTCACTTTCTGCGCACGTAGCATTCCACACATGCTGGAACACTTCCGCCCAGGTTCATTGTTAGTGACTTCAGCTGACCGCCCTGACGTGCTGGTTTCTGCCTCTTTGGCGGCAATGAACGGCGTAGAAATCGGGGCTATCTTACTAACTGGTGGCTATGATATCGATGCACCTATTCGCAAACTTTGTGAACAAGCATTTGAAACGGGCTTACCTGTGTTTATGGTGAACAGCAACACATGGCAAACTTCGCTGAATCTGCAAAGTTTCAGCCTTGAAGTCCCAGCTGATGACCATGAGCGTATCGAAAAAATTCAAAACTATGTGGCTCGCCACATTAGCAGTAATTGGATTGAATCTCTGGTTGCTGATTCTGAGCGCCCTAACCGTCTGTCTCCTCCTGCATTCCGTTACCAGTTAACTGAACTGGCTCGTAAAGCTGGCAAACGCATCGTGCTACCAGAAGGTGATGAGCCACGTACCGTTAAAGCAGCATCGATTTGTGCTGAACGTGGTATCGCAACCTGCGTACTGTTAGGTAATCCTGATGATATCCGCCGCGTTGCGGCATCTCAAGGTATCGAATTAGGCGCTGGCATCGAAATCGTTGACCCAATTAAAGTTCGCGAAGAATATGTTGCTCGTTTAGTCGAACTGCGTAAAAGCAAAGGCATGACCGAAGTCGTTGCTCGTGAACAGCTGGAAGATAACGTTGTTCTGGGCACATTGATGCTGGAAAAAGGCGAAGTAGATGGTCTAGTCTCTGGTGCTGTTCATACAACTGCAAACACCATTCGCCCACCATTACAGTTAATCAAAACTGCACCAGGTAGCTCATTAGTTTCTTCTGTATTCTTTATGCTGCTGCCAGAGCAAGTGTTTGTTTATGGTGACTGCGCGATTAACCCAGATCCAACAGCTGAGCAACTGTCTGAAATTGCAATTCAATCTGCGGATTCAGCAAAAGCGTTTGGTATCGAACCTCGCGTTGCAATGATCTCTTACTCTACGGGTAATTCCGGTGCGGGTAGTGATGTTGAGAAAGTACGTGAAGCAACACGTTTAGCACAAGAAAAACGCCCTGACCTGATGATCGACGGCCCATTACAGTACGATGCTGCGGTAATGGCTGATGTGGCAAAATCTAAAGCGCCAAACTCGCCAGTTGCGGGTAAAGCAACTGTGTTTATCTTCCCAGACTTGAACACCGGTAATACCACCTATAAAGCAGTACAACGTTCTGCTGACTTAGTCTCTATCGGTCCAATGCTGCAAGGTATGCGTAAACCCGTTAACGACTTATCCCGTGGCGCACTGGTAGACGATATTGTTTACACTGTTGCACTGACTGCGATTCAAGCGGTACAAAACGAAAACGCATAATCTTAGTTATTAAGCTTTGTGTTAAAAGGTCAATCCGGAAACGGGTTGACTTTGTTTTTTCATCGTTATATGAAAATGATATTCCCCTCATTTCATATCATTAACCTCTATATTTTCACAAAAATATTGAGGATGATTATGATTATCCCCCAAAGAGTCAGTATTAAGTTTAAACAGATAAAATTAACAGATCATTTTAAAGATACCGTTAAAAATGAGTTTTCCCGTAATATAATCGGTATTAAAAATATTCAAGAAGCCGAAAAAGGTGTCTGTTATGGATTAACACATACTTTCTTATTTTATGCCCATGCAAATGATGAAAAAACATATATAAAAAATCTGGCGATAGCATTGAAAAAAACACATAACTCCAAGAAGAATATTCACCATTATCATACTTTTTTAAATAATGCCTTTTGTCAAATTATTTATAGACAGAAAATAATTGATTATGTTCTGCATATTGACCATGCCATAAAAAAATTTGATTTTCAAAATGATAACAGAGAGTTAAAACAAAGAAACATGCTTAACTCAATCAATGCCGTATTTTTTAAAAACAGTGCGTTATTACTGGATAATATAGGAGAAGATGATGCCATTGATTTTAAAAAATTATTACATCAGTTATATTTTTACACCTATTCCACATCAACAAGTGCCCTGGATAATATATTAAAAATGAAAAGTCAATTTGAAGTTAATCTAATAAAATCAACTATTCGAGAAATCAAGAAAAAATGTTCTAACTTTGCAATGACTGATTTATCAATCAACGGCATTAAACCATTTTTTGAATTAGTTAAAAACCACCAGAAAAAAATCATTAAGTATCAAATAACACAAAGAAATAGCCAATATAATATAAAATATGACGCCTATACGATTATTGATAATAATGTAAAATTAAATCCAAAAAATTATATAACCTTTGAGCAATTCAAACAGCGAATTAATAATCGACTACAACAACAGAAAGATACCATTTGTGATTTTCTAACTAAAGATCATGCTATGGGGATCACGATTAAACATATTAACGATAAAATCATATTCAAGTTCTTTGAGCCTAATAAAGGACTTTATATAACAGAAAATAAGAAAAAGTTTTTTAATCTCATTGAAAAAATAATGTCTCAGCAAGAATGCTTAGTTAATTCTCAACATGAGAAAATCATCGAGATTAATACGTCCTACGCCGATAAACTTCATCAATACCCACTGTCCAATAAAATCAAAGAACCTAAATTTTATAAATCATAAAAATACAAAAGGACTACCAAAGTAGTCCTTAATTCAATACTCACATTTATTCTGGGTTTGAACAGCTAATCGCTTTATCCGCTTCATTATTGCGCGTTAACCATAATGACAGTGCTTTAAGCGAATCTGGCGTAAATTCATCACAACGAGCGGTAATTTCCTTGGGAGTCAACCAAGTTACTTCCACGACTTCACTTTCTTGCAAAGCAAAAGGACCGTGACTCACACAACTAAATAATCCACCCCACACGCGGCAAATTTCATTTTCATAATAGAAAGTACCATGTTCTGCAAACGGAACACCTGCAATCCCCAACTCCTCTTCAGCTTCACGCTTAGCTGATTCAAGGATCTGTTCATCTTGCATCACGACACCACCCGCCGTCGCATCCAAAAGCCCTGGGTAGAAATCTTTAATGTCCGTTCTCCGTTGCACCAGAATTTTACCCATTCCGTCGTGCACCACGATGTAGGTCGCACGGTGACGTAAGTTTTCTGCACTCATTTGGCTACGGGTTGCTTGCGCTATTACATTATTATCTTCGTCAACGATATCTACCCATTCGACGAATTCGGTCTGTTGTTCCATCCTGAAAACCTTATTTAGCTTGTCCACCAAAATACTTTGATACAAGGTATTCTTTTCGCATATATGTTGCAAGAGATCCTAACCAAATTTGACCTTGCTTTCCATCACAAAAATCAATGCATCTCTTTAAGATACAGTACAAAATTCTTTTTTGTGAAGCGTTAACTGAAACCCAACAATTCCTATTTGCAAATGCTATAGTTATCTTTATAGGGTGGTAAAAATTGGATTATTTAGAGTGTGATAGCGCTTTAAATATAGGGGATAAAAAATGAGAATTCTAATAACAGGCGGAACAGGGTTAATTGGCACCCAACTGGTTCAAACGTTAGTGATGCACTCACATCAGGTCACCGTATTAAGCCGTTCACCGCAAAAAGTATACAGTTTATTTTGTAAAGCCGTTGAGTGCTGGACAACCCTTCAAGATAAAACAGACCTCGATGGCTTTGATGTGGTCATCAACCTTGCCGGCGAACCTATCGCAGAAAAACGCTGGACAGCAGCACAAAAACAGATCCTCTGTGACAGTCGCTGGAAAATTACGCAGCAATTGACGAATTTAATCAAAGCCAGTCAAAACCCACCGAGCGTATTCCTGTCAGGCTCTGCTGTAGGCTACTATGGCGACCAAGGCCAATCCGTCGTGACGGAAGAGGATCAACCCCATGATGAATTTACCCATCAGCTAGCGGCTCGCTGGGAAGCTATCGCCCAAGAAGCGCAATCGGATAAAACCCGAGTGTGTTTATTACGTACTGGATTAGTTTTATCCCCTAACGGCGGTTTGCTCGCCAAAATTCTGCCTATTTTTAAAATGGGTGCTGGCGGGCCGATTGGGCATGGAAAACAATATATGCCGTGGATCCATATTAACGATATGGTGAAAGCTATTTTATTCTTGATGGAGACGCCAACCCTTTGTGGCCCATTTAATATGACTTCGCCTTACCCTGTCCATAATGATCAATTTGCCGCCATGATGGGGGATGTGACCAACCGCCCTTCCTTTATCCGTACCCCTGCATTTGCAGTTAGAGGCATGCTTGGGGAATCCGCGACATTATTGCTTGGTGGACAGCAGGCCATACCTAAACGTTTAGAAGAGGCTGGCTTTGAATTTGAATTTATTGAACTGAGAATTGCACTAGAGGATTTATTAGCACCAAAATCATAATCATTTGAAAACAGGCGCTATTTAGCACCCTGCCAACGGGTGAATAAATCATACTCAAGCTCGATATCAAATTGGTCAAGAACCCGGTTAACGGTCTGGTTAACAATATCTTGAATAGATTGAGGCTGATGATAAAACGCAGGCATTGGGGGCATAATCACCGCACCCATTTCTGCGGCTTGTACCATCAATTTCAAATGGCCAATATGCAGCGGTGTTTCACGCACGCCCAGCACCAATTTTTTCCCTTCTTTTAAAACGACATCTGCGGCACGGGTAACTAACGTGTCTGTATAGCTGTGAACGATGCCAGAAAGGGTTTTCATAGTACACGGCATGATAACCATACCCGCAGTACGAAAAGAGCCTGAGGAGATGGCAGCGGCAATATCGCGGCTATCATAAACATGGTCTGCGAGCTGTTGCACATCTTTAACACTGAATTCTGTCTCCAGTGCTAATGTCTGACGCGCTGCTGCACTCATCACTAGGTGGGTTTCCACATCTTTCACAGGTTTAAGCACTTCCAGCAATCGAATACCGTAGATCGCTCCACTCGCACCCGTTAACCCAATGATAAGTTTTTTCATGTTCAGCCCCAATTCACGTAATTTCCTGCATTATATACCAAATATCGTGAAGTAGTGAGTGAGGAACCTTATGTGGCCTTAAGGAAGGTAAAGACAATAAAAATAGAGAGCTGATTTTTCAGTTCTCTATTCTAGACAGATTAGTTCGATGGGATTGATGTTTTTTTCTGTCCTGCTATTTCAGGAGCTCTAGTCTTAAAATGTTTAGATGTTAAAGCCTTAGCATTAGATAGCACCAATAATCGTAACTCTTCAGTAGTTAACCGTTTAGTTTTACCGTTATTCATATTTAGCCTCTAGATATAAATATGCATAAACATATTGTATGCAGCGATAATATTATATCGCTTGCTGTTTAGAATTCAATCAGAAATAATCTAATTTATTGTTCTTCAATGTTTTCTCTGAATAGATTTAACTGAGCCAACTGTAATTCTTCAACAGTTGCATACATTACTAATTCATTTTCTAATAACTTAAAACCAAACTTTTCATAATACGAAATCAGTTCTGGATGAGGCTCTATAATATAAACCCCTTTACTATCTGAATATTGTGACAAAAAAAACATCGTAGCCACAATAACAAACATTGTTAGTCGCCCTGATAGCGGATGATCGGGATTATTTCTCACAAACGATTCAATGAGAAGAATGTGTAACTCACCATTTTCAGAGGCATAAATACCCAGCATGGCACCATCAATATTAGATTCATCATCTAACCTAATCCCTAGGTGAAAACTACTTTCACTCAAGTAATGAGGAAATTTATCTCTCCAATTCAATATTGAACGTTCATCTCTAGTTAAGGATTCAAAATCATCTTCACAAAGGGCATCGACTTTTAAACCTAATTGAGTGCTATCTATGAATTCTTGCAATAATTCAATCGTTTTAGAAAGATTAGATGTTAATGACAAAGTTCACTCCTAAATCTCGAATTTAATATTCAATACAGCGCAAAACTTTACTCACGGAATAAGCAGTCATCAATAAAGGAAACTTGAGCGGAGGGTAATTCAGACTAACTTCATTTTCAGCTTAGTTTTAGATGTAATCCTCTAAATAATTCATGTTGTAGCTAGGCGGCAAGTTAGCTAATCCCTAGGAGCATACACAAGTATGTGACTAGGGTTAGCTAATGCAGCCAACAACGCTACAGCGTGAAGTATGACAAGGATTCCCTAACGTTTAGCCTTCGTTGTAAATCTCAAGATCCTCAACATCACTCTGATCTTTCAACTTCAACTCATCATCTTTACGCAGATTTTCCAGATAATCTAAATAGGTTTGGTCAATATCTTTGGTCACGTAAATGCCATCAAATACGGAACATTCAAATTCGTTGATTTCAGGGTTTTCTTCACGAACCGCGTCAATGAGGTCGCTAAGATCTTGGAAAATTAGGCCATCTGCGCCAATCAGTTTACGGATTTCATCCACTTCCCGACCGTGTGCAATCAACTCATTGGCATTTGGCATATCGATGCCGTAGACGTTAGGGAAGCGAACTTCTGGTGCGGCTGAAGCAAAGTAGACATTCTTTGCACCCGCTTCACGAGCCAGTTCAACGATCTGTTCTGATGTGGTACCGCGCACAATAGAGTCATCCACCAGCAGAACGTTTTTATCGCGAAACTCTGCACGGTTTGCATTCAGTTTGCGGCGTACAGATTTACGACGTTCTTGTTGCCCTGGCATGATAAAAGTACGGCCCACATAGCGGTTTTTCACAAAACCTTGGCGATACGGTTTATCGAGGATATGGGCGATTTCTAACGCGATATCGCATGAAGTTTCAGGGATTGGGATCACCACATCAATATGCAAGTCTTCCCATTCGCGAGCAATTTTCGCGCCCAGTTTTTGCCCCATACGTAATCTTGCGTTATACACCGAGATTTTATCGATAAACGAATCTTGGCGAGCAAAATAAACATATTCAAAAATACACGGTGTCAATTGAGGGTTTTCTGCACATTGGCGGGTAAATAATTTACCGTCTTCAGTAACATACACCGCTTCGCCTGGCGCAACATCACGCAGGAATTCGAAACCTAAAGTATCAAGTGCTACGCTTTCAGACGCGACCATATACTCATGTTCGCCAGTCGCAAGAATACGGCGACCAAGGACTAATGGGCGAATACCATGAGGATCACGGAATGCCACCATACCATGACCAATAATCAGTGCCACGCAAGCATAGGCGCCACGGATTTTTTTGTGCATTGATGCTACGGCACTAAAAATGTTGTCGGGTTCGAGAGGAAAATGATCAAACTTATCTAATTCGTATGCTAATACGTTTAGAAGAATTTCGGAGTCTGACGTGGTATTCACATGGCGACGTGCTGTTTCAAATAGACTCCGAGCGAGTTCGTGAGCATTTGTCAGGTTACCATTATGTGCAAGGGTGATACCAAAAGGAGAGTTAACGTAAAAAGGCTGGGCTTCGGATGCGCTGGAACTACCCGCAGTTGGGTAACGCACATGTCCAATACCCATTGAGCCTTGAAGGCGCAGCATGTGGCGCGTTTCAAAGACATCTTTTACTAAACCATTTGCTTTACGCAAACGGATATTGTTTTTACCATCAATAGTCGCAATACCCGCTGCATCTTGCCCACGATGCTGTAGCACCGTTAACGCATCATAAATTGATTGGTTTACCGGTGAAACACCGGCGATACCGACAATACCGCACATTTAGTCTTTCCTCATCAGCCAGACGGAGAGATATTCTCCGGTAGGAAACTTGACGCATTTTGCAGGTAGTCAAAGAACCACCTAATAATATGACTGAACTGCGGAATAAGCTGTGAACGATGCCAATCCTCACTTTGAGGAAGCGGTGTAAATGTATCGAGAAAGAACAATAGCGCCGATACAATTAATACCCCACGCAACGCACCGAAGCAAATCCCCAGTACACGATCTGTACCCGATAATCCGGTTTTTTGTACTAATGAGCTAATCACATAGTTCACCACTGCACCGACAATCAATGTCGCGATAAACAGTGCTGCAATCGCAATACCATTACGAACCAAAACATCCTCAAAGTTCGTAAAGTAACTCGCTAAGTAAGGATAGAACGTACTTGCTACGAAGAACGCACAACCCCAAGTGATTAACGATAATGCCTCACGTACAAATCCACGGATCAGGCTTACCAGTGCCGAGAAGCCAATAATGGCGATAATTGTGTAATCAATCCAGACCATATTTCATTCCAAAATTCGCATTCACGTCAGCGGCGAATGCATTCTAACAGAAAACGAAAACGTTTGCGTAACCATTTTTCATTGAATTTAAAAAAATCAGCGGCGAAAAGAAAAAATCATAATCGCCGCAGTAAGTTACTAAATACCCTTATTTTTTAGGGATAACTGAATGTCAATTTAAGGCTTAAAAGCTTGGATTATCCCTTTTGTGCCGGTAATTGCGTTCAGTTCAGGTAAAGCTGATTCCAGCTTCTGCCTTGACGCTTCAGGCCCCACATAAATACGAGTTAATTTGTTGTTCACCGGCTGCGCTGGCACCGTATAAACCTGATACCCAGACAGTCTTAGTTTCGCCACAATTTCTTCAACCTTGCTGGCATTATTGAGAGCAATCACTTGCACCACATAGGCTTTACCTTGAGGTTCTTGTTTTGGCTCTGGCTTCGGTTCTGGTTTCGGTTCCGGCTTTGGCTCCACCTTAGGCTTAGGCTCAGGTTTTGGCTCTGGCTTAGGTTCCGGTTTCGGCTCTGCCCGTGGTTTTTCTGGAGTGACATTGGCAGGAATGGCGCTTCCATTTTGATTCACCACGTTTTGACTATTATTACTTTGATTTGCACTGTTTGCGGCTACAGGAGGCTGCTCACTTTGCTTTTGCTCAGTAATAGCTTCCGATAACATCGCTTCAGAAGTTCCTTCCGAAGAAGCGGTCGATGCACTGTGTGTAATTGGCGCAATTGACTCAATATCTTCTTCATCACCCGGTTTGGGAATAATCGGAATGGCTGCAAATTCATTCTCATTGTATTTTTTATCGCCATCCAGCAATGCAGGCAATACGATGACCCCTGCAGCGACTAAAACAATGGCGCCAGCAAGACGATTCTGGAATTTACTAGCCACTGGCTTTATCCTTCTGTTTTCTCTAATAGCATCATGACATGAGCCACGGTATGGAATGATCCACACACCACAATCACATCTTGTGGTCGCGCATCCGCACACGCTTGTTGCCAAGCTGCTTCCACGGAATCAAACTCATGTGCACCGTCAACGTGCTGGCTAAGCTCAGTCACATCTGCACCACGAAACTCTCTCAGCGGTGCAAGATACCAGTCAGTTACCTGCTGGGATAAACAAGTTAATGTCCCTTGAATATCTTTATCCCCCAGCATTCCCACTACCGCACGAATTCGGCGACCTTCTGTCACTGGTAATTGCGCAAGTTTGGAGACTAAATAGCCTGCGGCATGAGGGTTATGGGCTACATCTAAGATCATTAACGGATGTTCACCAATGATCTGGAAACGTCCCGGTAACTGAGCGGTACTTAAACCTTGGTGGATAGCTTGGTCAGTGATTTTCTGCGCTAAGTCCGCATCAATCTCCATCAAGCAGCTGATCACACCCATCGCGGTTGCTGCATTGGCCAACGGCACATTCGGTAACGGTAAATTAGCCCATGACCTCTGAGAGCTTTCCCAAGACCAATGTTGCCCTTGTTCTTGGTAATGCCAATCCTTGCCACGACGAAACAGCATGGTGCCTATTTTGTCGGCATAAGCGCCTATAGAGTCCGGCATATCAGGCTCACCCACCACGCCATAATGGCCTTGACGGAAAATACCCGCTTTCTCATGGCCAATATGCTCACGGTCAGAACCCAGCCAATCGGTATGATCAAGCGCAATACTGGTGATTGCCGCGATATCCGCATCCACGACATTAGTTGCATCAAGGCGACCGCCTAGCCCTACTTCAAGGATCACAATATCTAACTCAGCTTGCTTAAATAATTGTAGTGCAGCTAAAGTGCCATATTCAAAGTAGGTTAACGAAATATTTCCACGCTGCGCTTCGATAGTCGCAAATGCTTGGCAAAACTCACTTTCAGTAAGTTCTTTGCCTTGGATCCGGACGCGTTCCGTGTAGCGCACTAAATGTGGCGAACTGTAGACACCCACCTTCAAACCCGCCGCCATCAAAATGGACTCAAGCGTATGGCAGGTTGTGCCTTTTCCGTTGGTTCCAGTGACAGTGACGACGCGAGGAGCTGGTTGAGTGAGATGCATTTGACGGGCAGCTTGCCCTACTCGTTCCAACCCCATATCAATATTTTGACTATGCAGGTCGGTGAGATAAGAAAGCCAAGCCTCCAATGGAGACTTGGCGGTAGGAATGATTAGATTACTCATCATCTTTTTTATGTTTAGCGCCTTTTGCTTTATCTGCACCATCGACAGCATCAGCAAGATCAATTTCCACGTCAACCACTTCAACAACCAGCGCTGGCGCGGTGTTTAGACTTGGTTGATTGGTTAACATCGCTAGGACATCAGCCAAACGATCACGCATATCTTGACGACGCACGATCATGTCAATTGCCCCTTTTTCCAGCAGGAATTCACTGCGTTGGAAACCTTGAGGTAATTTTTCACGAACGGTCTGTTCGATAACGCGAGGACCCGCGAAACCAATCAGTGCTTTAGGCTCGGCAACGTTGATATCACCCAACATCGCTAAACTTGCAGAAACACCACCCATGGTAGGGTCGGTCAGTACAGAAATGTACGGTAAGCCACGTTCTTGCATTTTCGCCAGTGCAGCACTGGTTTTCGCCATTTGCATCAGAGACAGTAACGCTTCTTGCATACGCGCACCACCACTGGATGAGAAGCAAACTAATGGACAGTTATCTTCCAATGCTTGTTCCACAGCACGGACAAAACGTGCGCCCACAACCGATGCCATTGAACCACCCATGAAGGAGAATTCAAATGCAGCCGCAACAACAGGCATCTCTTTGAGCGTACCTTTCATCACGACGATAGCATCTTTTTCACCCGTTTCTTTCTGGGCTGAGCTAATTCTGTCTTTATATTTTTTAGAGTCGCGGAATTTGAGCACATCTTTTGGCTCTAATTCGCTACCTAATTCCGTTGTTGAGTTTTCATCAAGGAAAGATTCAAGGCGTTGGCGAGCATGAATACGCATATGGTGGTCACATTTTGGACACACTTGTAGGTTACGCTCAAGTTCAGCACCGTAGAGGACTTGCCCACAGCTATCACATTTAGTCCAAACACCTTCAGGGATGTTTGCTTTATGGGATGGGGTTGAAGTACCTTTTTTTAAAATTTTCTCAATCCAGCTCATTAATGGACCTTTTCGTCTGATTGCACTCTGACGACACTTCGAATAATACTGCCCCTGAATTTTAGGGATGGTTATATAAGAAGCATCTATCAGTATGTTATTTTTTTGCCATTAAACCACAATGATATCTCACTGTAGATAAAAACTTTTTTCAAACCGATTATTGGTTATCGTTTTTTTGCGTCGCCGCACTCTTTTCTTTTGCCACTGCATTTTTTTCTTTTGCAGCAGCTCGACGGTGGCGAATAATTTCAATGACACCCGGCAGAATCGAAATAAAGATAATCGCGACTATCAGTAATTTCAAATTCTTTTGTACTATCGGTAAATCACCAAATAAATATCCTGCATAGGTAAAGAGTAGCACCCATAATAACGCACCTGTCACATTATAAAAGGCAAAATGACGGTAAGACATTTTACCCATACCCGCAACGAAAGGTGCAAAGGTTCTCACGATAGGCACAAAACGCGCCAAAATAATCGCTTTTCCGCCATGTTTTTCATAAAACTGATGAGTTTTATCCAAATAGCTACGACGGAAAATTTTTGAATCTGGGTTTTTAAACAGTTTCTCACCAAAGATACGCCCAATGGTGTAGTTCACTGCATCACCAATAATTGCTGCAATAATCATCAACAACACCATGACGTGTACGTTTAAATCATTACTTGGCAATGCTGCTAACGCACCCGCGACAAATAATAATGAATCTCCAGGAAGGAAAGGCGTAACCACCAGCCCCGTCTCGCAGAATAGGATCAGGAATAAAATTCCGTAAACCCAAACACCATATTCGGCGACCAATTCCGCAAGATGCACATCAATATGTAAAATAAAATCAATGATAAAACTGATAAACTCCATGGGGTTCCTCATGTGGAGATTTATATTAACGACCTTTACAGTAGCTCATCCGCGAGAAATAGAGGCCCCATCACATTCTGTGGCAGGTTAAATTTTTCAGGATAATCCACGCTCACTAAATACAGTCCTTCCGCTTTGGCTGTTGCCGCCGCTTTCGTTCTATCTTTTAACTCTAGAAGATGTGCCATCCAATCAATATCTTGATTCCCACAGCCTATCTCCAACAAACTACCAACAATGTTTCTCACCATATGGTGCACAAACGCATTGGCTTTAATATCCACAACCACATAGTTTCCGTGACGCGTTACATTGACGTGCATCACATTACGCCAAGGGCTTTTTGATTGGCACTGCACCGCACGGAATGAGGTAAAATCACGCTCTCCCAGCAATGCTTGCGCCGCTTGGTGCATACGCTTTTCATTAAGGGGAAAATGAAAGTGTGTTACACCATTCGATAAAATTGCAGGTCGATAACGATGATTAAAAATCACATAACGATATCGACGTGCAGTTGCACTAAAACGCGCATGGAACTCATCATCCACAGGTTTACACCAGCGAACCGCAATATCGTCAGGAAGATGGGTATTCACCCCCATCGTCCATGCCGCTTCTTTACGGTTAGCTGAAGTTTCAAAATGCACCACCTGCCCAGTCGCATGAACACCAGCATCTGTACGCCCTGCACAATTGACGGTGATTGGCTCTGCAGCAATTTTAGACAGAGCAGCCTCAAGGCAGCCCTGTACGCTTTTCACTTCTTGCTGGCGTTGCCAACCATAATAACGGCTACCGTTATACTCAATTCCGAGGGCAATGCGATGCAACTTTGGGGACTCCGACATTAGTAATACAGCTCCTGAGCCAGTTTTTCTGCTGTCTCAACCGCCATTAACGCGCCACCAAAACGAACGTTATCCGCCACTGACCAGAATTGTAAAATTTCCGGGATACCGTAATCGTTACGAATACAGCCAATGCTTAAGAAGTCATTACCTGATGCGTCAGTCACTTGAGTTGGGTAATCACCCTCTTCTGAGACCTGAATATCATCAAAACGTTCAAATTCTTCGCTCGCTTCTTCTGCGCTAACTGGGCGTAGTGTCTCTAAGTGCACCACTTGCGCATTACCATAAAATACGGGTGACTGAATAAAGCTTACGGAGACTGGCAAGCCGTCGTCTTGCAGCACTTTACGAACTTGCTCAACTAAACGGCGTTCTTGCACAACACTGCCTTCGCCATCCGCTAATAATGGCAGCATGTTAAAGGCTAATTGCTTAGTAAAACGACCTTCTTCAGCAGGGATGCCATTCAATAAACGCGCGCTTTGCCCTGCTAATTCATCAACGGCTGCTTTACCGTACGCTGACATCGATAGCATATTGGTCAGTGTAATACGCCCTACACCAGCCGCATCCACTAATGGTTTGATAGACGTTAGTAGCTGGCTAACATAACTGTCTGCCACTGAAATAATATTGCGGTTACGGTAATCCGCTAATACTTGAGGGTTAACGCCCGGTACCACTAACGGTACATCAGGGTCTAACGCAAAAATACCACTGTTATCAATCACAATGCAGCCTTCTTGCGCTGCTAATTCCGCATACTGTGCCGCGGCCTCTTCACCTGCTGCAAAAAAGGCAATTTGTGCCTGCGACCAATCGAAGTCCGCGACATCTTGCACTTGATAGCTTTTACCGTTGAAGCGAATGCTCTCCCCTGCACTGCGCTCACTGGCTAGTAAATAAAGCTCACCAACGGGAAACTCTCTTTCTTGAAGCAGGGAAAGAATACCTTCGCCCACTGCGCCGGTTGCCCCGAGTAATGCAATATTCCAACCTTCTGTCATGGTTTTTCCTCTAAAAAAAATCAAAGTGAAACAAGCCGTGCTTAGCCGCTCATTTCACCTAAAAGAATCTGTTATTAAATTTTTGTGGTAAAGCCTAATTCGCTCAGTAACTGGGCTGTCTCTTGGTTATCGCACTGAACAGTTAACGATGACCATTCACGGCGTTCTTGGTAATGTTTACGTAATTTATCGAACTCACCGGGAATGCCAGCCACTGCGCGCAGTGATGCATCATCACGGCGCACATCATACACGAGATGCACTAATCTTTTGAGCTGGCTTTGCGTTAATTTACCATTGAAATTAATGCAGTCGATATCCGGCTTCGGTAACAGCGATGTCAGAGACACATTCGCAGGTTTACCTAGGAATTCACAATAAGCTTCAAAGACTTGGGTTGTGCCTCGTGCTTTTCCTTCTAAAGTATAGCCTGCAATATGTGGCGTACCGATATCCACATACGCCAGCAATTCTGTATCCAGATCAGGCTCTGGCTCCCACACATCCAATACCACACTCAGCGGCTTACCTTGTTCCAGCAACTGCAATAGCGCTTGGTTATCCACCACTTCACCACGGCTGGCATTCACCAAAATGGTACCGTCGCGTAAATTTGCCAATCGAGACTCATCCATTAAATGGAAAGTGGAATATTCACCCGCCATATTAAGCGGTGTGTGGAAGGTTAAAATATCAGCCTGTTCCAGTAACGAATCGAATGGAACAAAAACTTCTTGGTCGCCTTTATCTGCTCGAGGAGGGTCACATAATACGGTATTAACGCCCCACGCTTGCAGACGTTTATACAAGCACCCTCCCACATTCCCGACACCCACTATCCCTACGGTTTTATCGCGTAAATCAAAATTATCGCGCTCCGCCAGCATCAGTAATGCCGAAAAAACATACTCAACGACAGCAATGGCATTGCACCCTGGCGCTGAAGAGAATCCAATATTGGCTTCAGCAAGCCACTGGGTATCAACATGGTCAAACCCTGCTGTTGCCGTGCCGACGAATTTTACTGGCGTATTGCTCAGTAATGATTTATTCACTTTGGTAATTGAGCGCACCATTAATGCATCTGCATCAACCAGTTCCTGTTCTGGCACTGGGCGCCCTGGTACTGCTTTAACTTCGCCTAGCTCACTAAATAGTGTTTGAGCATATGGCATGTTTTCATCAACCAAAATTTTCACGGAATTCGTCCCAATAGAATGTGTGTCATGCCCGATTTGGCTGCCACACTATACTCCAAATCGTCGATAGGCTGAATCATTTACATGACAATGCTTTTGGTTGAAATTAATAGTCTAATCGGTGACATTTAATTTTTCTTTTTATTAAACAAACTTACAGATGAGTCTGACTACCTAATCCCAAGGATTTCATGTTTAATCAGCAAAACTACATTAAAAGTTATTCATTTTTCAGGAAGGCATTTATTTTGAAAGGCATATTGATTGTGAAAAAAGTATTACTGTCGCTACCCCTAATGTGCTCGTTTTATGCCTATGCTGGCGAACAAAACTGCTCTGCGGACACCCTCGCTATCAACAATTTTAATAATTTCGTCTTTGCTCAAGAGCGCCCGTTTAACGACGCATTGAAAGAGATGAATTTACACACCACCAGCCAAGATGACTATATTAACAATACGGTTCAAACGAAGTTTGATGATTGTGGAGCCTTAATCGAATTAACGGGTCATGAAGTTGTCAAATTCAGCATCCACGACAGTGTATCCATCAAATCCATTGATATGAGCATGAAAAAAAATGGTAACGGATGGGACTACAAATCCGCATTTAAACTGTCTGTTATTAATCAAGATAATGTAGAAAAAACTATCTTGCAGCAAAAAATGAACGGGAAGTTTTTCACTGATCAGAATGGAAAAATAACCGAAGCCAAAGATTCTTCTTATACAACGACGCTCGACAAAGAGCGCATGTTAACGAGAGCTGTCACTACTTTTTTAACTGATGATAAAGGACGATTATCTGAATCCAACCGAGTCAGTACGCTCGAAAATGATAGTATGAAAACAGCCTTCCATTATGATGAGAAAAATCGCTTAGTTCGCATGCAGTCTGACTCAACCGTCAAAGAGTTTACCTATGATGATGGCAGACCGCTAACCGAAAAAACTATTGAAGAATTTTTTACCACCGAAACAACCGTGACGACCTGTAAAAGCTGGAATACGTTCGGAAGATGCACCGACGCGGAAAAAAATATCACCACATTAATTAAAGATGAACACGGAGGGAAAGATAGCGTGTACAACTACCACGCTAATATCAAATACGATTATGTATATTGATTTTCCCTCTACTATGGGGTCAGCTCTTTCATTCGAAACCGGTCTGGAGTGACCCCTGAAATTTGCTGGAACATCGCAATAAATGCAGACGCCGAACTATACCCCACATCCAAGGCAACTTCATGGACACTTTTACCTTTGTCCAATCCAGCCACTGCATGTAAGTAACGCAGGCGCTGCCGCCACTCGCTGAATGACATCCCCAACTCTTGTTGGCAACGGCGAGATAGCGTTCGCTCCGAGGTATAGGCCCGTTTTGCCCACTGGGCAAGTGTTGTATTATCCGCAGGATCTTGCTGTAGCTCCGCTAAAATCGGCGCTAACAATTTATCTTTGCTGGTGGGTAAATAGGTATCTTGGCACGGTGAAATGGCAAACTGGTCAATCAACACTTCTCCCAAACGAATATCCTGCTCGGTTTCGGGCTGCACAATGCCCCGTTGATACATATCCGTCATAATCGTGTGGAAAATGGGACTTAATCGTACAACACAGGCCTTACTCGCCAGTCGCGGCGTATAGGCTTGGGCAAAATCAATAATCCGAAATTTAACACTCTGCTTATTAAAACTCGCATGTTGGGTATTGGCAGGGATCCAGATGCAAAACTCTGGCGGTGCCATATAATGCTTGCCTTCCACTTCCATTTCCATAATTCCGCAAACCACATACAACAATTGACCAAAGGTATGGGAATGGGATTTGTATTCGGTTTGCTGGTTAATCTGCTCATGACGTAAGGCAATAAATTCAGGCTCAATAATATTGCATTCGTTAATTTGCAGAACATCACTCTTTAAATTATTCATAGGCTGTCTGAAAAGCGTTATCGATTGTCTGAATATCAGTATATATAATATTTCGGACAGATGTATACTCCTGTGACTGATTAGGGAGAACGTTGTTAATGAAATATTTCCTGTTTCCGCTGACCGCGGTTTTATTATGGTCCATAAATGCCATCGTCAACAAAGCCGCCGCAACGGCGATTGACCCGGCTGCCATTTCGTTTTATCGCTGGGCTCTGGCATTTTTAGTCATGACCCCATTTGTTCTGCGCTCGGTACTGCGCCATGCCAAAGTGGTTAAGCAACATTGGTGGCAACTGGCCATCTTAGGTGCTTTGGGGATGATGCTGTATCAAAGTTTGGCTTACTATGCCGCACATACGGTAAGCGCGACATTTATGGGTGTTATGAACTCATTTATCCCGCTATTAACTGTGGTGATTAGTATTTTTGTTCTGAGGGTGATCCCAACCGTTGGGATTGTTGTTGGTTCCGTTCTGTCTCTGTTTGGATTGGCTTGGCTAGTCAGCCAAGGAAACCCAAGCTCATTACTGGATAATGGATTGGGTCAAGGCGAATTGCTGATGATCGTCGCTTCCGCCGCTTATGCCCTATACGGGGTATTAACTAAGCGCTGGTCGATTCAACTTTCTAGCTGGGACTCCCTGTATGTTCAGGTATTCTTTGGGGTTTTATTATTAATTCCAAACTTCTTGATGGCAGATGATGTAAGCCTTAACAGCAATAATATCGGGTTAGTTTTATTCGCAGGGATTGCCGCATCGATTCTGGCACCCGCAATGTGGATCCAAGGTGTTCTCCGCTTAGGCGCCAATACCACTTCTATCTTTATGAACCTCGCTCCGGTATTTACTGCCGTTATCGCAGTGTTCACCCTTGGCGAAGAGTTAAAGAGTTACCACTTAATTGGGGGCGGTATCGTGTTACTCGGTGTGATGTTAGCTCAACAGCTACGCACCCCGCTCACTCAAGTATTTTCTCGCAAGAAAAAAGCGTTAGAAGAAGATACTTGTCAGTAAGCCACATTAATAGTTTGATTGATTAAAAGCCCCATAAATCTACTTCAAGGTTATGGGGCTTTGTTTTATATCCAATTGATTTTGCCTCTAAACTTACAGCACCTAAAAAGGGGCATAAATTGGATAATGACCGTTTTTAGGTGCAACTAGATAATAACAAAGTACCCACTAAGCTTTCTTCGGTGCCCGACTCGCTTTCAAGGTGATCCGCACCAACAACCCGCCGAGATGTTCACTCTTTAGCAACTGCAATTCTGAGCCGTGGTAGCTGGCGATATCTTTTACAAGCGCCAAGCCCAGCCCTGACCCTTCCAGTCCTTTGGCATTATTTAAGCGCCTAAAGGCTTTTAATGAACGGTGAATATATTTATTTTCGATACCCGGCCCTGAGTCTTCAACTTCCAGTTTAATCATGGAATTGCGACTTTCATCTGCCACGATTCGCACCGTAACAATCCCCTGTTCAGGGGTATATTTAATCGCATTATCAATCAGGTTCGCACACATTTCCGCCAGCAAAATAGCATCTCCTTTGACCCAGCAATGATCTAATCCTTCATAGCCTAAATCAATCTGTTTACTCTCGGATTGTCCCAAACGGGTAAAACAGACTTGCTGAACAATTTCCACCAAATTAACCGCACGATAAAGCCTGATCGCCTCTTTTTCGTGCTCTTTTAAACGCGCAAGCTGCAATAAGCGGTCAGTTAATACGATAGTGTTATCCAAGGTTTTATTAATCGCCTGCAAACTTTGTTGTTTCTGTTGCTCATCATCGCTATTAAGAGCCACTGAAACTTGGGTTTTTAATACCGCCAACGGGGTTTTTAATTGATGGGAAGCATCGGCACTGAAACGTTCTTGACGCTTTAACATCCGTTTTAACCGCTCCACATAGCGGTTCAAGGCATCTACAAGCGGCGAAAGTTCCGACCATGGCAACACATTCGGGATTGGTGTGAGGTCATTCGCAGCGCGACCGAGCATTAAATTAGAGAGTTTTTTCAGTGGCGTTAATAGCTTACGCAACAGTAAATACGCCAATATCAGCGTCACGACCACCACGGTACCTTGGCTCATCAGCGCAGAGATCAGCAGTTGATTGGCGAAATCTTGCCGAGCATACACCGTTTCAGCAACGCGGATCTCCACCATGCCTTGGATCCCACCTTCGTTAATCGGCTGGAAAAAGGTCGCCACACGAATGGGCAGCCCCATGTATTCCGCATCATAAAAGTAGACTAAAGCAGTGTAATGTTGAGAGCGCATCCAATAAGGCGGGATTGGCGGTAGGTCATCATAACCAGAAATGGTTTCCCCGTGAGGGGCGATGACTTGGTAAAACAGACGGTCATTATTATTCAGCTCAAAGCTATCGAGCACCACATAAGGAACGTTCACAGAAAGATGTTCATCCACCACCTGTAAGCGTTCCGCCACGGTTCTCGCCGACGCCAGTAATGTCCGGTCATAAGCGAGGTTTGCCGCGTTTTTAGCACTATAATAGTGGGTATAAACGGAGAAACTTCCCAACAAAATGAGGGGGATACCGAAAAAAAGCAGCAACTGATGAAAGAGAGAGCGTGGATGAGAGACTAATTTCATACACTACACTGCTCTAATCGGTATCCCAATCCGCGTAAAGTATTGATATTGATATCTGAACCTGTGAGTTTTTTGCGAACCCGATGCACATACAGTTCAATACTTTGTAAATTGGCTTCATCCGACAGCGAGAATACCTGCTCAAATAATTGTGTTTTTGAAACAGGTCGCCCTCTGCGATGAAAAAGTGTATTCAATACCGCGTATTCTCGCGGCGTTAAACCTAACGGTTCCGCCTTCAGTGAAAAATAACCGTCATCATGAAAACAGAGGTCACCAAAACATTGGTCGCTATTCACATTCCCTTGACTACGGCGTAAGAGCGCGCGCGCTCGAGCCTCTAATTCAGCGATATCAAAGGGTTTGGTCAGGTAATCATCCGCCCCTGCATTCAGCCCTTTCACGCGGTCGGCCACATCGGAGTTCGCCGTTAATAGCAGAACAGGTGTTTCTTGATGACGTTTGCGCATCTGGGCTAATACATCTAAGCCATTCATTCGTGGTAATGAAACATCCAAGACCACCAACGAATAATTTTCGGTTTGTAATAGCTGATCGGCGATGTAACCATCACTGGCGATGTCCACAGCAAATCCCGATGCCGTTAAGGCTTTCTGTAACCACAAAGACAACTCGTCATGATCTTCAACCAATAACATTCTCATTAGTCGCCCACTCATTATGATTATTTATGCGTATAAGTTGGCACTCTATCGATTGAATGAAAAGTGTTAAACGTGATTTTTACCGAAGCTATCACAACTATCCTTCGTTAACCTGCTACCACAAATAAAAATTAACATTAAATTAACACAACAAAGAAGAGTAAATATAAAACAATCTGATATGTATCACATAAAAATAATTTTATTTGTTAATGAAAGGTAAATGAAAGGTTCTCAATACAATGATGCATAGCGAACCAACATTGTCCAAAGCTATTCATCGACAGCGACATAACCAACAACAACCAAGTAACTTAATTATTGTCTAGTGAGGAATGAAGCATGAAGAAGTTCACAATCAATGCCTTAGCAGCAGCAATTTTTTTAGTTGGCGTTAACCAAGCAATGGCGTTACCCGAAAGAACAGAATGTATAGCCCCTGCCAAACCTGGCGGTGGCTTTGATTTAACCTGTAAACTTGTTCAAGTCTCCATGCTGGAAACCAAAGAGATCGAAAAACCGATGCGTGTGACTTATATGCCAGGTGGAATTGGTGCCGTTGCTTACAACGCCATCGTGGCTCAACGCCCAGCAGAGCCGGGCACCATCGTTGCATTCTCTGGTGGCTCCTTACTCAACCTTGCTCAAGGTAAATTTGGTCGTTACAACGAAAATGATGTTCGCTGGCTAGCAAGTGTTGGCAGCGACTATGGCATGATTGCCGTACGTGCCGACTCCCCTTATAAAACTTTAGGCGAACTGATGGACGCCTTCAAAAAAGATCCAAACAGCATTGTCTTTGGTGCGGGTGGCTCTATCGGTAGCCAAGATTGGATGAAAACGGCGCTACTGGCCAAAGCTATCGACTTAGACCCACGTAAAATGCGCTATGTGGCTTTCGAAGGCGGCGGTGAAACACTGACAGCCTTGTTAGGCAACCACGTCCAAGTGATCTCCGGCGATATTAGTGAAATGACCCCGTATATCAGCGACGGAAAAATTCGCATCCTAGCGGTGTACGCCGATAAACGCTTACCAGATGCCTTATCCAATATTCCAACTGCTAAAGAGCAAGGCTACGACATTGTTTGGCCAATTATTCGCGGATTCTATATGGGACCAAAAGTGTCCGATGCGGATTACAACCAATGGGTTGAAGCCTTCCAAAAATTACAACAAACCGACGAGTTTAAAAAGCAACGTGAATTACGTGGCTTGTTTGAATACAACCTATCGGGCCCAGAATTGGACGCTTACGTGAAAAAAGAAGTTGAGAACTACCGTGAGCAAGCGCGTTCCTTCGGATTAGCGAAATAACGGAGTCACCATGAGCCAACGCATATTTGCCATAGTCTGGCTAATACTGTGTGGGATCGGGCTGTATATCGGCTGGGGCATCCAAAGCGAGTTTACCTATGAACCACTGGGCCCCCGCCCCTTCCCGATAGCCATACTGTCATTAATGACCCTGTGCGCACTCGCACTCCTGCTGGGTCGCCAAGAAGCGGTTGAATGGCCAAAGCCCTATGTCTTGCGCCGTTTAGTCTTGTTAATCATTGCATTAGTTATTTATGCATGGGCGTTTGAGTGGTTAGGATTCCCATTAGCGACCACCTTATTAACCATCAGCGTTGCCCTGTTATTTGGTGCAACTCCGATAGCCGCCCTAATTTCCGGCCCGATCCTAGGCATTTCCCTGTTCTATGCCTTTGACCGATTACTCGATGTGACATTGCCCATCGGCGAACTTTTTAGCTAAGGAGAAAAGTATGGAAACGTGGATGTATTTATCTCAAGGCTTTGAGGTAGCGCTGATCCCGCAAAATATTATGATCGGGCTGATTGGCTGTTTCATCGGCACGATTGTCGGCATGTTACCGGGTTTAGGCCCTATCAACGGCGTAGCAATATTATTACCCTTAGCGTTTGCGTTAAAGCTCCCTGCTGAGTCTGCGCTTATTTTACTGGCTACCGTCTATCTAGGATGCGAGTACGGAGGACGAATTTCCGCCATCCTATTGAACGTTCCCGGTGACGCCGCGGCGATTATGACCACGTTAGATGGTTATCCGATGGCGAAGCAAGGCCAAGGTGGTATCGCGCTCTCGATTTCTGCCGTCAGTTCATTTATCGGTTCCACCATTGCGATTGTTGGGATCATTTTATTTGCGCCTTTACTGGCACAATGGTCGCTCGCCTTCGGGCCTGCTGAATATTTCGCGTTGATGGTTTTTGCTATCGCGTGTTTAGGCAGCATGATGAGCCAAAACCCCGTCAAATCGCTGCTCGCAGCATTGATTGGTTTGGCGCTAGCGACCGTCGGTGTCGATGCCAACTCTGGGGAATACCGTTTTACCTTTGACAGTGTCAACCTATCCGATGGCGTTCAGTTTATCGTCGTGGTTATTGGACTGTTCTCTGTGAGTGAAATATTACTCATGCTAGAAGGCACCGCGACCGGACAAGGATTAATCCGCAAAACGGGTCGAATGTTATTTAGCAAGAAAGAGGCTAAAGCCTGTGCTGGCCCAACATTACGATCCTCATTTATTGGCTTTTTTGTGGGAATTTTGCCGGGTGCAGGGGCGACTATCGCTAGCGCCATCACCTATATGACAGAGAAAAAAATTGCCGGTGATAAAGGGACATTTGGTGAAGGAGATGTTCGCGGTGTCGCGGCACCTGAAGCCGCCAATAACGCCTCTGCTTGTGGGTCATTTATTCCGATGTTAACTCTCGGTGTTCCGGGTTCGGGGACGACGGCGGTGATGATGGGGGCACTGACCCTGTATAACATCACCCCAGGTCCGGGGATGTTCACAGAACAACCACACATCGTCTGGGGATTAATTGCCGCGCTGCTTATCGCTAACGTTGTGTTGTTAGTGATGAATATTCCGCTGATTGGTCTATTCACTCGAATGCTCACCGTACCGCTGTGGTTCTTAGTCCCTGCGATTGCTTGTGTCTCTGCAGTGGGTGTTTACGCCGTACATAGCACCACTTTTGACCTGCTGTTAATGATGGGGCTTGGGGTATTCGGCTATATCTTAAGGAAGATGAATTTCCCACTATCCCCGCTGATCCTCGGGTTTGTTTTGGGTGAGATGTTAGAGCAAAACCTGCGCCGCTCGTTGTCTATCAGTAATGGGGATTTTAATATTCTGTGGAGCAGCTCTATTTCTAAGAGCTTATTAATTCTGGCGGTGTTGGTGCTGGTGTTACCACCGATTGTGAAGCTTATTCGCAAACGTCGTCATCAAACCGCGAAAGCATAATTCCTACTGTACGTTATGACTGAAAGACTTCGCCCCATGAAAATGGGGCTTTTTTTGTTTACTAGCTCACTGATTTTCTAATTTCGGATAGCCCTGCTCGCGTAGCCATTCGCGCCCTATATCAATGGTTGGAGTTTTGTACAATAAAGACAAACAATGCATCGTATTATCCCTCCGTCATTTTGAGTGCTTTTTATGTTGCGCATTTATACGTAGCCCGGAAATAAAATACTTGTCGATAACACTAATAATTTTTTATGACCGAAGAACTATTTACGTTAAAGAATTCTAAAAATAGAACGATATAGTTATAACTTTAAGATGCATATTTTGTTACATATTAAAAATTTATTTTATTTCACTAATCGTTAGTCGCTAATTTAGAATTACCGACCTTTTTGGGATATGAACATATTTTCATTCATTTTGAACAATAATCACGCAAAAACATACGAAAGAGGTTGATTATTGATTGTATTAATTAATACTCCAATTATCATGTCGTTTTTATTTTTAAATGAAAAGGTGTACAAATTGAAACCAATTACACCTACTTATTATCTAAATTGAGAATTAAAAAATAAATGGCTGAATCAACCTCGACCGAAGAAACAAAAAAAATTAATTTAGAGTTATTTGAAAAAGATAATGATGCCAATCAAAATTTAAATACATATCTATTAAGAAATCCGCGATTTACTCTCGATAATGATGTGATCCTATCAGCAGTAACAAAAATCTATATTGATGAATCTCTTGCCAGACTACGCTTTCATCATAAAATCTATCAAGAATGGGGATTCTCCCGTGTTGACCCTATGGGTATGACCGCTATTTTAAATTTTTACGGACCTCCTGGTACTGGAAAAACATTATGTGCTGAAGCCTTTGCTGGTAAATTAGGTTTACCTTTTATTTCACTCGGTATTGCAGAATTAGAAAGTAAGTTCATGGGTGAAACTGCAAAAAATATTCAAGCCGCATTTACTCAAGCGACTGCAACAGGTGCCGTACTTTTCTTTGATGAGGCTGATACTTTATTAGGCAAGCGTTTGTCATCGGTAACTCAAGGTGTCGACAATGAAGTAAATGCCATGCGTTCAACATTATTAATTGAGTTAGAGCGATTTGAAGGAATTGTCATTTTCGCCACTAATTTTGCTCGTAATTATGATGAAGCATTTCGTAGCCGAATTGGTTATCACGTTGAATTTACTTTACCCGACCAAGATGCCTTATATCGATTGTGGGATCGTTTTTTATTGCCTGAAATTCCAATTCTAGGAAATCGTGACGATATATTAAAAACACTCTGTGAAATATCCGTTGGTTTGTCAGGTAGAGAAATTCGAACATGTATGAGGTTGGCATTACCAAAGGCTCTCATCAATGCAGAACAGCAAGGTATCTCACCACAGTTAAGTATTCAACATTTACAAGACGCTATTACTCAAGTTTTTAGTACACATAAATCAATTGGTAACCGAAATCTCAGTACCGCTGATGATGCACAAACCGCTAAAAACTTGTTAGGTATTAAATAAAATTGGAGCATAAAAATGGGATGGTTGTCTAACATAATATCCAGCGGTGCAAGCTTGATATCTAGTGGTTTACATACGATAAAAAACGTTACTAAAACAGTTTATAACACAACTAAAGAAACGGTTACTAAAGCCGTTTCTTGGATGGCAGATAAAGCTGAAGTTTTTATTGGTAGCGTCAAAGACGTTTGGAACAAAGTTAAACCGATTATTAATAATGTGGTACGCCCACTGATCCAAAGTGCTATTCAAGTCACCTCTTTTAGATATCCGTGGATAACAGCGGGTCTTACCGCGCTTGATAAAGCCCTAGAATATCTTGTTAAGTGGGATCAAACAGATTTAGCAAAACGTATTGCCCACGCGATTGAGTGGACGATTCAGCGCGCTAAAGAACTTAAAAATGCTTATCTCACAGAAGAAGAATTAGAGAAAGCTCAGGAGCATGAAGCTGCTTTACGTGAAGCAAAATATAAAGTTCAAGGTGAAGCAAAAAAAGCTGTTGATGTTGCTACTTTAATCAACCATCACTTCCAATTATCCACTCGAATTAAAGACTTATTAGATAATGTACAAATTGATGATTTTGAACATTATCTGCGCCTGCGTGCTTCACAGAAATTGCTGAAAAATATGGAGAGCAAGCTGGAAAATACTCAGAACATTGATGAAATCAATGAAGACGATATTTTCATTATGGAAACAGCAAATGAACTACTTAAGCGGGAACCCAATCTTTCTGATGAAGCCATGATGCGTTTGGATAACATCATTATGATCCGCTTTAGTAAGAAACTGATTCCATTTGTGTTTGAAGAAATGATTATGGCATGGAGCTTTAACCTTAAAGATCTTGAGAAAGAATGGAAAAAGCTCAATACCGAATTTTCCGAACAACAAGTCATACAGCGCCGTTTAAATGTAGCATTAAAGCTAGATGACCTCACAGAAGAACAGAATCTTGAGCTGCAAGACCTAAACCGTCGCCTACCTCAACTTGAAGCAACTATGACCTTAAAACGTAAGCGTACTAATGAGATGCGCCACTACGTTTATGCGGCTGAAGGTTTTCTACAAATGTTAGAAAAAGATCCTGAAGAGTTTGTCGATCAAGAATATTTAATGGAAGACAGTAATGAGGTTGGCAAAATCATCATTGACTGTGCTCAATTTGGTAAAAAATGGGAAGAATTAACCGTTGACGAGCAAACATTGGTCATCGATTTCTCCAACATTTTCAAAAATGATAGCGAACTTCGCGAAAAACAATTAATTGAGGTAGCCGCGTGACCTTTCATGATTTTCTAAACTTCTTACTACCTGAATTTGATATTACCCAGATTATTTTTGGTGGTCTGATGTTAACGCTGGTGCTCGTTAGCATCGTCTTACTATATGTGCAAGCTAATGAAAAAACGTGGGATAAAAAATGGCAAACCCACATTGTGACTGATGAATCTGGTAATGTGGATTTGGAACAAAGCTCCATCAATGAAATAAGTCATTCAATCGCTAGTCCTGCCGAAAAAATGATTGATGTCATGCCAGGCATTCTGCTGATCATTGGTTTATTAGGAACCTTTTTAGGTCTCGGGATCGCACTAAATAAAGCGTCTGATATCCTAATTGATGCTAACTCAGCAGGTATGGACGATGCCATGGCTAACCTAATGGGTATGATGGAAGGTTTAGGCACAAAATTCAAAACCTCCACTTGGGGGATTATTGCGTTCCTTCTGCTCAAATCATGGTCTGCTTTCAAAGGCTATGATGAAAAGCGGTTACACTGGTGCGTACAAAAAATCAGTCATTTATTACACGAATCAAAACGTAAAGCCTTTGAAGAAAAAGAGAAAGTTCAACAACTTTTTTTAGGTGCCTTAGAGAAGCTTGATAGTGGAATGATCCGTGAAGGCAATGCAAATCGTACATCATTGAGCAATATTAATGACACTATAGGGGCTTTGCATAAGACCCTTGATGACCAAAATAAAAAGTTTCAAATTCAGCATGATAAAGCTACGGCTCAACTTGCTGAGATCATCACAAGTTCAAATAGTACAGTATCTGCCTTTGAGCAATTTACAACGCTATATTCACAACATACTGATAAGCAATTGAGCCAACTAAATCATGTCAGCCAAGCGCTAAGTAGTTATATATCAACCAGTAATGAAGTTAGTACAAAGCAGTTAGATGCACTCACTGACACCCGAAACTCACTGCAAGAGTTTATCGCATTAAATAGTGATAACTTGAACACGATTAAATCATCTGCACAAACAATGTCTGACTCTGCTCATGCAATGGGTGATTCTGCTCAATCGTTACGTGATGCTATTGATGAGTTCAAAATGGGTGTTGGTGATGTTCTCGGAACCATTAAAGACGATTTAGGATCAACCATTGACGCAATGGGAAGTAGCTTTAGTGAGAACATGCAAAATATCTCATCCAGTATGACACAAGCAACTGGTGGTATTTCAGATGCCGTGACCACACTATCAGAAAATGTTGGTAACACCATGACCAGCGTTAATGAATCCATTAATGATTCAATGAGAAAACAGAGCGCTGCTCAGCATGAGTTTATTTCTGTAAGTAGTTCATTAGGTACAGATGTCGGCGTAATGAAAACACTGATCGAGGATTTAAGTGAGCGTATTTTAAGTAGTTTAAGCGCTATCTCATCCAGCAATCGTCAAGTTGCTAGCCTCAATAGCAAATATAATGAAATTACTGAACAAAGTATTAACAGTGCAAATTCAATACAAGAGTTAGTTGAGCAGTTAAAAACTATTCAGTTTAACAACCCACTACAGCCATCACTCGATGCTATAACCAAAGATATTAACCGCGTTATTGCGGGGATTGAAAAATTAAACATGGGAATGCCAGAAAAAGAAACAGCGACGAAAGTGATAAACACCTTAACAGAACATTTATCAAAAAATACTCTTGAACTACAAGATATTAAAAGTGTTCTACTATCACCAAAGCTAACATCTACTCCTGATAATTTGCAAAAGTTATTAGCTGATGCAAACTCATCTCTCAAGCAAATTAATAAAAATTTAGATGGTATGAACCTCGTTAATTTGCAAAATGAGGCGAGTTAATGAAAGACAAACCTAATGAGTGGGTTTCAATCTCTGATTTAATGTCGGGAGTCATGGCTGTCGTCATGTTGCTGCTAGTTATGTCAGTTTTGCAAAAAACTTGGTCAGACATTAAACATAAACAAGAGATGGAACAAGGGATCGGTGCACAACGTGAAAAAGTGAGCAACATGTTAAATAATATCAAAACATCTTTAGATGGCACTGATAACGAAAACTTAGTTGCACTTGATATGAACTCACAAAAAATCACCTTAAGAGATGGTGTATTTAACCGAGGAAGTGCGTGCGTCGCACCACAAGCAGAACCGGCCCTTCAAACAATTAAAAGTCAAGTTGAACTGTTTTTAGCTGAGTTCACATTAGGGCAGGTATTCATCGAAGGTTATACCGATAATATTCCAGTCACTCGCCCTGTCACCAACTTTGAGCATTTTTGTACTGTTTATGATGACAATTTTACGTTATCAGCAGCGCGAGCTCGAGAGGCAAGAAAATCAGTTGTTGGTGAACTAAGTAATTCAGCCGCAAAACGCGTAATTGTTGCCGGATATGGAGATTCTCAACCGATCCAAGGGATTCCACCAGAGGATGCTCGACAACGCAGAATCGAAGTTCGCTTTGTATTACCAGATAGTACGAGTACAAAATAATTCCATCACTATAAAAAAGTGAGAGTCTTTGCTCTCACTTCCCCGCTAATTGCGTTAGTCACAAATTAAGTGCAATACCATTACTTTCGTGAAAATTGAACACATAAAACCCCTAGGATCACTAAACCAATACCCACCACTTTCTCAATCGGAATGGGGTTTCGATTCATGCCGAACCAGCCAAATTGCTCAATAAGCGCAGAAATAATTAATTGCCCCGCAATCACTAATACAAAAAATGTCGTACTGCCAATTTTAGGGACTAAAATCAAAGCCGACGTGAGGTAGAGCATCCCTGCGATGCCACCAAACCAAATCCAAATTGGTTGGTTAAATAGTTCAGTACTAAAATGGGGTTTTGGTACTTTAAAAATAATTAAAAGTGGAATTAATACAATTAAACTGATCACCAGCGATGTTGCGCTCGCCCATAATGGGTGACCTAGTTGTCTTGCAAGTATGGCATTACTTGCCGCTTGGATTGGTACAACCGCGCCTGCCAATAATGCAACAAAGGCTAGAATGAGCCCTGTGATTGAAAATGCTGACATCGAAACCTCTTCACTAATATTGACTTAAGTTGAATGATTGCCATAGTAAAGAGAGATAACAGCATTGGAAAATGAACAATTTTATAAGGCACTATTCGTAGGATGAATAACTTAAGAAAATTAGATTTAAATCAGCTAGTGACGTTGTCAGTCTTGTTGCGAGAACGGCATGTAAGCCGAGCGGCGGAAGCTTTACATAAAAGCCAGCCCGCTGTCAGTCATGCATTAAATCAACTGAGAGACATTTTTCAAGACCCCTTATTGGTTCGCCGTGAAGGCCAATATCAACTAACAAGCAAAGCTGAGTCTCTTTATCTCCCATTAAATGAAGCATTAAAGCAATTAGATGATTTGATTGCCCAAAAACAGTTTTCTCCGCTAAGTTGCCAAAGGCGCTTTAATATCGCAATGTCCGACTACGGCGCAACTTTAATTACGATAAAATTAGTTTCTTATTTACGCGAATATGCACCCAATATTGTCCTCAATATCTGGCACTGTAGTCGGGAAGAAATGCAAAATAAATTGCATGAAGGTAGCTTAGACTTAGCATTCGGTATATTTGATACTCTGGATTATTCGTTACGAAATCAAACTGTCTTGACGGACAAATTTGTCAGTCTGGCTGATCATCAGCTTGGTTCGCAAGGCAAAATGGATTTAGCTAACTGGCTATCCTATCCTCATATTTTAGTGAGTATGAAGCCTTTTGATGCGAATGAAATCGACCATCAACTGCAATTAATGAACCAACAGCGCCGTGTAGCCGTGACTGTGCCTTACTGGCAAATTGCACCCCAATTATTAACGGGGACTGACCTGATCCTAACGGTGGCGAAAAAAGCGATACCTCAATCCATGTTAAGCAAATTTACGTTATTTGATCCTCCATTATCTCTTCCTGATTTAGATTTCCAAATGGTATGGCACCAACGCGGTGATACTGATAAAGCATTAGAGTGGCTTAGAGGCATTATCGCTGAACAATTAAAAGATGACCGAGAGTTTTATGGCGAAAACGAGGATTAAAAAGGGCAGCATTTCTGCTATCTATCAGAATTTATAAAAAAAGCGAAAGCCCTGGCTCTCACTTTTTTCTTCACTTGATCTATCCTAGCTGTCTTGTTTCGGATAGCCCTGCTCACGTAGCCATTCGCGACCTACATCAATGGTTGGCGTTTGTACAATAAAGACAAACAAGGCACCGATCATACCGCCTAACAGCGCTCCCCCCAGAAAACCACCGGAAAAGAAACCAAAGAAAAACAACATAAAGGCTAATACGGCGGAAAGTAAAACCGCGAGTCCGGTGAGCTTCCAATATTTCGCGCCCATGCGTTTTTTACCTTCTTTCAGGCATTGACGAAACAAGCGCCCTTGCTCTTTTCTCTCTAATCCTGCTAATTCAGGAACACTCTTCGCCGTCCAATACGCCATCTTATCTACCTTTCTTTTTAATTAAATTTTATCTAACGCATTTATACGCAGCTTAGAGGTAAGATACTTGCGGATAACTCTGATAATCGTCGTGAGAACGTCAATATTCAGTGGGCTGAGCGGTTTGTGTGGTCAATAAAATTTGCCCCATAAAGATTTCGGGGCAAATTTTTTATTAATAAAACGGATATTTCGTATAACTCAGCAAGGTAACATTTTTATTACTCGCGTCCTCGCCATAATAAACATGTTTTGATGGTGGTGTGAAAATCTGAACCGCTTCTTTTTGTCGTTTTTCAAAAAGTGGAAACGTGATTTTAGTGTTAAATGCACGCTTAATTTTGGCAGGGAACAACCCCTTAATACTTTTAATCAATGCATTACCCAAAATTTTTAAATCATTTTTCCAAATCTTACACCGTGTGAAATCCATATTAGCTCCTTATTGATACATTAATGGAGCAAATATCATGGCACTATTTTCATTACGGTAATTTAATAAAATGATGATTATGGTGGCGACAATAATTAAGCCATAAAAAAAGCGAGAGCCTTAGCCCTCGCTTTCTATGCAGTGCATTTCAGTGAATGAAACTTATGCTTTGTATTTGCTCATCACTAACGTTGCGTTGGTACCACCAAAACCGAAGCTGTTAGACATCACTGTATTCAGTGCTTGCTCAGTTGGTTGGGTGATGATGTTCAAGCCTTTCGCTTTCTCATCTAAATTTTCAACGTTGATGCTTGGTGCGATAAAGCCATGTTCTAACATCAGCAAGCTATAAATCGCTTCTTGAACGCCCGCTGCGCCTAAAGAGTGACCTGTCATCGCTTTGGTTGCAGAAAGTGCAGGGCAATCGTGACCAAACACTTCTTGGATAGCTTCTAACTCTTTAGTATCACCGACTGGCGTTGAAGTGCCGTGTGTGTTGATGTAATCGATTTTATCAACACCCTGCATTGCCATTTGCATACAACGCACTGCACCTTCGCCCGATGGAGCCACCATATCAGCACCGTCAGACGTTGCACCGTAGCCAACCACTTCTGCGTAAATATGCGCGCCACGTGCTAATGCGTGTTCTAACTCTTCAACCACGACGATACCGCCGCCGCCCGCAATAACGAAACCATCACGGTCTTGGTCATAAGTTCTTGATGCTTTTGATGGAGTTTCGTTGTACTTAGTTGACAACGCGCCCATTGCATCGAACTCACAGGTCATTTCCCAGCTCAGTTCTTCACCGCCACCAGCAAACACAACATCTTGTTTGCCCAGTTGAATCAGTTCAACCGCGTGACCGATACAGTGTGCAGACGTTGAACATGCAGAGCTGATGGAGTAGTTAACGCCTTTGATTTTGAACGGGGTTGCTAAGCAAGCAGAAATACCGGAAGCCATTGCACGAGTCACCATATATGGACCCACACCACGCAGACCTTTTGCACGCATACCGTCAGAGCCAGCTACTTGGTTACGTGGGGAACCACCACCAGAGCCAACAACAACACCCGTACGCAGGTTAGACACTTGGTCTTCCGCTAAACCTGAATCTTTAATCGCCTGTTCCATTGACAGGTAAGCATAGACAGAGCAATCACTCATGAAACGGCGGACCTTACGGTCAATCAGACCTTCAGTATCCAGCTTGACATCACCCCAGACATGGCTACGCAGCCCTACCTTTTTAAATTCTTCTGAGAAAGTGATCCCGGAACGACCTTCCTTCAGAGAAGCCAGTACTTCTTCCTGGTTATTACCAATGCTGGAAACAATACCTAGGCCAGTTATGACTGCACGCTTCATTCGTTACCTCATGTCTATAATTATATGATTACGGGATTACAGGTGTCACTTTAGCTTACACTTGTACGCTGAACAAGTCCGATCAGGGTAAATATTTGTATTTTTTTTATCATGACACAAATAAGGCTTTTATGTGACGGTAGCCTTACAGCCATATCAGCGTTAGAATTTGAATATGATTTGGCAATAACAGGCTTAAACGTGAAAAAAACAGCTGTACAAACCGCTCACCTCAGTTGGAATGAGGAAGGCACACCGATTTCAGAACAGTTTGAAGACATCTATTTTTCTAACCAAAATGGCTTAGAAGAGAGTCGCCATGTGTTTTTGCAGGGAAACCATTTTCCACAGCGATTTCTAACACACCAAGATGAAACTTGTGTGATTGCCGAGACAGGATTTGGTACTGGATTGAATTTTCTCGCTTTATGGCAGGCCTTCAACCAATTCAAAGCCGAAAACCCCAATGCAAAATTACAACGATTACATTTTATTAGCTTCGAAAAATACCCTTTATCAAAAGCCGATTTAATCGCCGCACACCGTTGTTGGCCAGAGTTAGCCGAGCTTTCAGAGCAATTATGCGAACAGTGGCCACCCGCCTTACCCGGTAACCATCGAATTATTTTAGAAAATAGTGCAATCACCCTCGATTTATGGATTGGTGATGTAAATACGCAAGTATCCATACTTAATGACAATTTAAACAATAAGATAGATGCGTGGTTTCTAGATGGTTTTGCCCCTTCCAAAAACCCGCAGATGTGGAGCGAACAGTTGTTCGCTGCAATGGCAAAATTTGCACGTAAAGGTGGAACATTTGCCACCTTTACGGTTGCTGGATTTGTTAAACGTGGATTACAGCAAGCGGGCTTTACGATCATGAAGACCAAAGGATTTGGTCAGAAACGTCAAATGCTAACGGGGGTACTAGAAAATAATCTGACTCGCCCGATGGCACCTTGGTTTGCGCGTCAACCCGCATCTCATACCGATGATATCGCGATTATTGGCGGTGGTATTGCCAGCCTCACCTTAGCCCGTTCACTCAGGAAACGCGGTGTGAATGTCACTATTTACTGTCAAGACCAGCAAGTCGCCCAAAATGCGTCTGGAAACCGCCAAGGCGCAGTCTACCCCCTATTAACCGGGAACGATAATGCCCTAGAGCGCTTTTTTGTCAGTGGCTTCCCGTTTGCCACTCGCTTTTATCAGCAACTGAGCACGCAAGGTATCGAATTTAATGGGCAATGGTGTGGGGTAAGCCAAATGGCGTATAACCCTAAATCCACCAAAAAAATCGACAACATGCTGCAAACCGAATGGCCGGAAGAGTTTGTTGTTGGCAAAGATAGGCAACAACTCAGTGAACTTAGTGGTGTGGATGTCAATCATCGAGGTATTTATTACCCCTCTGGCGGCTGGCTATGCCCTGCGCAATTATGCGAAAGCTTAGCGCAAAAACTCGCTGAAGAAGGCGTTAAATTCCACTTTGGTCTGTCAGTCACCGACTTACAACGTTCAGAAAACGGTTGGGAACTGACATTCGATAACCAGCAAACAGCCCATCATCAAACGGTGGTGATTGCCAATGGCCATTTGCTGAACCAATTTGAGCAGACTCAGAACCTGCCTATCACCCCTGTTCGCGGGCAAGTGAGCCATATTCCGACAATCCCAACATTGCAGCAATTAAAAACCGTGTTGTGCTTCGAAGGTTATATGACGCCGGAAGATACCACAAACCAGCACCACTGCTTGGGGGCGAGTTATCAACGCGATAATTTGAGTCTTGAATACTCCGAGGAAGAGCAGCAAGAAAATCTGCAAAAATTGCTCACCAGCTTACCGGATGTGGATTGGACGGCGCAGGTGGATATCTCTGACCAACAATCTCGCCAAGGGATCCGCTGCGTGATCCGCGACCATATGCCGCTACTCGGCAATGTGCCTGACTTTGGTGCTTTAATGCAGCAATATGCGGATTTACCTGACCAACTGCGCCACGAACACGCCGTTGCCCCATCCCCCGCTTATCCTGACCTGTTTGTATTCGGTGCATTAGGGGCTCGAGGACTTTCCACGGCCCCACTGTGTGCAGAAATCCTCGCGGCGCAAATTTTTGATGAACCCATGCCTGCTGACGATGACGTACTTTCCGCATTACATCCAAATCGTTTTTGGGTGAGAAAGTTATTGGCGGGACGCCCAATCACCACGAAAGAAGCGTAAGTGAAAGAAGCAGAAACGAAAAAGGGCTTCCATTTGGAAGCCCTCAGACCATTGACAAACCATCAGGTTTGGAAATGGCTCTTTTGGGTTGTAAAATTAACGAGGAAAATCAATTTATTGATTTTCGCCTGATAACACAAAGAGGGAAAAACCACGCTTTTATCCCTCTTTGTCATCAACCTCAAGGGCTTCCATTTGGAAGCCCTCTGTACGAATCAATATTAAACTTAATTCACGTTCAACTGCATAGCACAGCGATCTATCGCTTGAAACCCTGCATCCACTTCGTGTTGCAAGATATCTTGTAATTCACTCGTCAATTGCACCTCTTCCATTATCGAAAAACCAAGGCGCTGATAATACGGTGCATTCCACGGAATATCACGAAACGTGGTTAGTGTAACCTGACCAATCTGTAGGGACTGAGCGAACTCAATAACCTGCTGAATAAGCCGCTTACCTAAGCCTTGCCCTTGCGCTGACTGCTGAACTGAAAGCTCCACAATATGCAGGCTATCGCTCAAATGTTCCGCCATAATAAAGCCAACGGGCTGGTCATGATTATCCACCGCAAGCCACTCTAAGCCATTCGCAATACACTCAACGTGGTTTTCTTCCGGTTGAACTTCACCTTGGGCAATCCAATCAAACTTCGGGTGTCCTGCAAAAGTTTGCCCCGCAGACGCTTCCACCGCGGGTAAGAATTGGGCATCTTCATGGGTTGCTAATCGAATGGAATACATGCAGTCAATGGAATCCATAAAACTAACGCACGGTATCTAACAGTGTTTTCCACATACCCAGCACCAGAATTTGGTCTGGTGGGGTCAGTTCGCCGGCTTTAATAGCATTTTGGATACTCAGCTCAACGCGCTGATACAGTGCATCAACACTGGTTTCGTTCTCTTCTTCCAGTTCTGCCACAGCAAGGGTTAAGTGACCACGCAGATAGCCACCAGCAAACAGCTCATCATCGCTGGCGTGTTCAACCATATCATCAATTCTTGTCAGTATGCGTGTTTCAAAATCCGCAAGCATGCTTAATCCTTACTGTAGTGAGTGATTCTATTAGGCGAAAATATCTTCCGGATAAGGGAACAGTTCCGCACAAAGTGGAGGTGTATTGTAAAACGATTGTAACGCATTAATAAAGCGCAGCGGTCTCTCTGGGATACCTTTTTCGAGGTACTCCATCACTTGGGCATGCACTTTGCGCATAAAAGCGATACGGTCGGGTTCGAAATCCCCTTCTAAATTGTCGCAACTCACATTAAACGGGATGCCCGTTGCCACACAGAAAAACCAATCTAGCGCTTGTGGTTTAATTTCAACCACTTCAAAGTCACACTGGGTTTTCTCATCGCGACCATCTGGGCAGTACCAATAACCGTAATCCACTTGCTGGCGTCGTTTTTCCCCAGCAATACACCAGTGAGAAATTTCATGAAGAGCACTGGTAAAAAAGCCGTGTGCAAACACAATTTGGCTGTATGGCGTGGTGTCATCGGCTGGTAAATAGATAGGCTCGTCGTCCCCTTTTACCAATTTGGTATTGTACTCTTCGCCGAAACACTGTTCGAAAATATCAATAAGTTGCTGATAATGATGTTGAGTCATGGAACGCTTAAATCATCTTAAAATAATGTGAGAAACCAAGCTTTAATATCATCACCGTGGCTGTCATTTAACAGCTTAATACTCATTAAGAGTGAAATCACGACGATCATCGGCCTGATAAGTTTTTGTCCTTTGGTTAACACTAAGCGAGCGCCAAGTCTCGCTCCAACCATTTGGCCGGCAAGCATAACAAACCCGAGCACCCAAAGAACATGACCTCCGATAATAAAAAAGATCAAAGATCCAAAATTGGAGGCGAAATTTAACAATTTTGCATGTGCGGTGGCTTTGGCGAGGTTATACCCTAATAACAGGACATAAGCGAGCGCTAAAAAAGAGCCAGTTCCTGGGCCAAATGCGCCATCATAAAAACCAATTCCCATCCCCGCAGCAACCCCAAAAATTGGCATACTAACGCGCTGAGGCCTATCTTGCACACCCAAAGATGGCGTGAGTAAGAAATAGAGCCCGACGCAGATGACCATCACTGGCAGCAACTGCTTTAAAAAAGCGGTATCAATGGATTGGATTAAAATCGCCCCGAGCATTGCCCCAATCATCGTCATGATCACGGGGAAGATTTGCTCTCGCAAATTAATGGCTTTACGCCGTGCAAAATAGAGTGTGGCGGAGAATGAGCCACCGATAGCTTGTAATTTATTGGTCGCCAAGGTTTCCACGGGAGTGATCCCCACAGAAAGCAGCGCAGGAATAGTCAGTAAACCACCGCCCCCTGCGATAGAGTCAATAAAACCGGCAAGTAGAGCGACAAAAAACAGCAGAGCGTAGACTTCAGGCGCAACGGCGGTAAGCCAATCCATTTTACATTCCAGATAAGTGAACTATCACGATGCAGATTTGTTATCTATTGATTATCTTATTGAAAGCTAAACAATATCACAGCCCGGATGGATTATAATCGAGGTTTCATCCCAACCTTTAACTCACAGTGGATACCCTTGCCAAACAAGAATATCCACTGAAAAACGTCAATGATTTATTCGAATGGCGCCACTGCTGGCACAACATCCGCACACTGCCCGCGATGACGCAAGAAGTGATCCATCAGCACAATTGCCATCATCGCTTCCGCGATAGGCACCGCGCGAATACCCACACAAGGGTCATGGCGACCTTTGGTGATCATCTCAACTTCTTCACCATCACGATTCAAGGTTTTCCCTGAAACGGTAATGCTAGAGGTCGGTTTCATGGCGATATGGGCAATAATTGGCTGGCTACTGCTAATGCCCCCTAAAATTCCACCTGCGTGGTTAGACGTAAAACCGTGGCGAGTGATTTCATCACGGTTTTCACTGCCTTTTAAGCTCACCACACCAAAACCATCGCCAATTTCTACGCCTTTTACCGCATTAATACTCATCAGTGCATGGGCGATGTCGGCATCTAAGCGGTCAAAGACTGGCTCACCTAAACCCGCTGGGACATTTTCAGCTACAACGGTGACTTTCGCACCGATGGAGTCCCCCTCTTTTTTCAAGCCACGTAGCAGCTCATCAAGGGCATCCAATTTGCTCGGATCAGGGCAGAAGAATGGGTTTTCTTCGACAATCGACCAATCTTTAATTTCACACTCTACGCTGCCCATTTGGGTCAGACATGCACGAATTTGAATTCCAAATTTTTCTTGCAGGTATTTCTTTGCAATCGCACCCGCAGCAACACGCATCGCTGTTTCACGGGCGGATGAACGCCCGCCACCGCGATAATCGCGCAGGCCATATTTCTGTTCATACGTGTAATCGGCGTGCCCTGGACGGAACACGTCTTTAATCGCACCATAGTCTTGGGAACGCTGATCGGTATTTTCAATTAATAGACCGATACTGGTGCCTGTCGTCACTCCGTTGAAAACTCCCGATAGAATTTTCACTTGGTCGGGTTCACGACGCGCCGTAGTATAGCGCGATGTGCCCGGACGACGGCGATCTAAGTCGATTTGTAAATCTGCTTCTGTCAGTGCGAGTCCCGGTGGAACACCGTCAACGATGCAGCCTAATGCTAGCCCGTGTGACTCTCCAAAGGTGGTCACACGAAACAGTTGCCCAATTGAATTTCCAGCCATTCCCTGTTTCCTATTTGCTTGCGATTCTTATACTTGTTAAGAAATATGATGTTATGCGTAATTATTATGTTTTATTTGATTATGCCGAGTAACGCAACTCTTTATTAATTAATATATTAATCAATATAAAGAGCAAAGTGCTCGTGATGTTCAACCAACTGTTCGCGGGTTAACATAAACACACCATCACCACCAAATTCGAAATCTAACCAGATAAATGGAATATCTGGATATTGCTCAATCAGATGCACCATGCTGTTACCCACTTCGCACACTAAAATTCCCTCTTCGGTTAAGAAGCGTGGAGCATTAGCGAGAATGCGGCGAACCAGTTTCAGACCATCGCTACCGGCTGCCAGCGCCAGCTCAGGCTCGACACGGAATTCTTGCGGCAGATCATCCATATCTTCTGCATCCACATACGGTGGATTGGTAACGATCAGGTCATATTTAACGTCTGGCATATCACGGAATAGGTCAGAACGAATTGGGATCACGCGGTGCTCTAAACCGTGATTCGCAATGTTTTGCTCCGTCACAGCCAATACATCCGTAGAGATATCAACTGCATCGACTTCCGCTTCAGGGAATTCATGGGCGCAGGCAATCGCAATGCAGCCACTTCCCGTGCACAGGTCGAGGATGGTTTGTGGTTCATCAGATAATAAGCCCACAAAATGGTTGTTAATCAGCTCACCAATTGGCGAGCGTGGGATCAACACGCGCTCATCCACATAGAATTCATGTCCACAGAACCACGAGCTGTTAGTCAGATAGGCAACTGGAATGCGGTCATTGATACGACGTAATACACGCTCAATAATGCGGTGGCGCTCCGTTGGAGTCAGACGCGAAGTTAGTAGCTCATCCGGTAAATCCAGCGGTAAATACAGGCTTGGCAACACTAACTGTAAAGCTTCATCCCATGGGTTATCGGTGCCGTGACCATAATAGATATTGGCAGCATTAAAGCGGCTCATGGTCCAACGTAAAATGTCTTGAATGGTATGAAGTTCTGCGACGGCTTCATCAACGAAGATCTTTTCCAAGAAGGGATTCTCCTGCCTGTGGATTAAAAGGGAAAATTTGAATGGCTAAAGTTTGCCACGAAGTGAAAGACAAATCAGCAGATTAATGTAAGAAAATACGCAGATAAGCACTTGTTTGCGCATTTTGGCGCTAAAAATAACCGCGCCCCGGATTTTCATCAAGGGCGCAGTGTCTATCATGATATTAAAAACGTTACGCTAATTCTTCGACTTCATCCGTAGGTTTTTCCGGTTTTTTTACCCATACCGCATAAGCAATGGTGAGTAACAACAACCAACCGATACCCACATACAGCGCAATTCGGGTACTTTCGAAATAACCTAATACACCGAAAATAAACACCATAAAAGCAATTGCAAGGATAGGGGCAACTGGCCACATCGGAACTGGGAATTTCAATTGTTGAACTTGCTCTGGCGTCATCTTACGGCGCATCGCAAATTGCGCCAGTAAAATCATTAACCAGACCCAAATCGTGGCAAACGTAGCAATCGAGGCGATCACTAAGAACACATCTTCGGGGATCACATAGTTCAGTACCACACCAATAAACAGCACCAGCACCATGACTAAGACGGTCATCCATGGCACCCCATTTTTGGTTAACTTAGTGAATGATTTAGGCGCCTGCCCTTCATGAGCCATGCCATACATCATGCGACCTGCACCAAAAATGTCACTGTTAATTGCCGAAATGGCGGCGGTGATCACCACCACGTTCAAGATATTCGCCGCAGCTGAAATGCCTAAACTATCAAAAATCTGCACAAATGGGCTGCCATTTTGACCAATTTGGTTCCACGGGTAAATGCACATCAATACAAACAGCGTTAATACGTAGAACAGTAAGATACGTACAGGCACCGCATTAATGGCTTTTGGAATAGTCACTTCTGGGTTTTTGGCTTCGCTCGCCGTGATCCCGATGACTTCAATTCCACCAAAGGCAAACATCACTACCGCAAATGACGCGATCACCCCTCCTATGCCATTTGGCATAAACCCGCCATGGTCAAATAGGTTTGATACCCCAACCGCATGTTCAGCAGCTTGACCGAAACCAAACATCATAATGGCCGCACCGCCGACGATCATGGCGACAATCGCCCCCACTTTCACTATCGACAACCAAAATTCCATTTCACCGAATGTTTTTACGTGGCACAGGTTAATGGCACCGATAAAGCAAATAATACTGAGCACCCAAATCCACTGAGCCACATCAGGGAACCATAATTTCATATAGACCCCAAATGCCGTGACATCAGCCAAGCAGACAATTAGCATTTCAAAAACATATGTCCAGCCGGTGAAAAAACCCGCTCGCGGACCTAAATAGTGGCTAGCATATTGGGAGAATGACCCTGCCAATGGGCTGCGAACCGCCATTTCACCGAGCGCGCGCATCACCATAAAAACAGCGGCGCCCCCAATAATATAAGCCAGTAAAACGGCCGGGCCGGCAGTCTCAATAGCTTTGGCTGAACCATAGAATAACCCCGTTCCTATTGCTGAACCGAGGGCCATAAATCGGATGTGGCGCGCAGAAAGCCCACGCGCAAGTTGTGATGTGCTTTGCATGTTGTGTCCTTCGTATTTTTATCAGTCGTTTCGAAGAGAATTCGCAGCCGATACATAGTCGGCTGCTTCTAAAACACTTACTTATAGGAACTGCAGGTTTTTATGAATGAAAAACCGAGTTTGCTGCAAACAACGTGGCAAGTTTATGTTGATCAATCAGCGAGATAGCCGCCTCGATATCCGGTGCGAAATAACGGTCTTTATCGTAATACGCCACTTTATCACGCAGAGTTTTACGGGCTTTTTCCAGTTTTTCGCTCGATTTCAAGCCATCGCGGAAATCCATTCCTTGACATGCAGATAACCATTCAATGGCTAAAATGCCTGTCACGTTTTTCGCCATTTCCCATAAACGGCGACCTGCTGCTGGTGCCATGGAAACGTGGTCTTCTTGGTTGGCGGATGTTGGTAAGCTATCCACACTAGATGGATGCGCTAATGCTTTGTTTTCACTGGCTAATGCGGCTGCCGTCACCTGTGCAATCATAAAGCCGGAGTTTACGCCACCATTGTTAACTAAGAATGGCGGTAATTGGGACATGTGCGTGTCCATCAACATCGCAATACGGCGCTCTGATAATGCACCAATTTCGGCTAATGCCAGCGCGATATTGTCCGACGCCATGGCAACTGGCTCCGCATGGAAGTTACCGCCAGAAATAATGTCACCATTATCAGTAAACACCAGCGGGTTATCGGATACCGCATTAGATTCAATTAAAATCACTTCTGCCGCTTGACGGATTTGCGTTAAGCAGGCACCCATCACTTGAGGCTGACAGCGTAATGAATATGGGTCTTGAACTTTCGAGCAATTTGCATGAGATTGGGACAATTCGCTGCTTGGTGATAATACATCACGGAATAACGCCGCCACATCGATTTGGCCTTTTTGACCGCGAACTTCTTGGACACGCGCATCAAATGGCTTACGTGAACCCAATGTGGCTTCGACACTTAGCGCCCCACAAACAATGCCGGATAACAGCAGATTTTCCGCCGCAAACAAGCCTTTTAACGCAAACGCTGTCGAGGTTTGAGTGCCGTTCAGGAGAGCTAAGCCTTCTTTAGCTTCCAACGTTAATGGTTTCAAACCCGCTTTTTCTAACGCTTTTTTCGCAGGTAGCCATTGGCCTTCAAAGCGCGCTTGCCCTTCACCAATCAAAATCAAGCTCATATGCGCAAGCGGTGCTAAGTCACCAGATGCGCCCACTGACCCTTTTGCAGGAATATACGGATAGACTTGAGCGTTAACCAGTGCAATCAGCGCTTCAATCACTTCCAAGCGAATACCTGAAAAACCGCGCGCAAGGCTGTTGATTTTTAATACCATAATCAAGCGAACCAGATCATCGTCCAGTGGCTCACCAACACCAGCCGCATGGGACATCACAATCGAGCGCTGTAAAGATTGCAGATCTTTGCTAGCAATACGGGTGTTAGCGAGTAAACCAAACCCAGTATTGATCCCATATGCGGTTTTATCTTCCGCAATGATTTGATTTACGGTCGCAACGCTTTTTTCGATAACACTGTGGGCATGTTTATCTAACGCAACAGTCACTGGCTTTTGGAAGACAACGCGTAATTCGTCGAGTGTCATTTTCCCTGGATGGATAGTTAATTTAGTCATCAATGGCACTCCTTAACGTGTTTTTAGCATAGGTAAGTTTAAGTTTTTCTCTTTGGCGCATTCGATAGCAATGTCATAGCCCGCATCCGCGTGGCGCATCACGCCTGTCGCTGGGTCATTGTGCAGCACACGGGCAATACGTTCTGCTGCCGCATCCGTACCATCACAGACAATCACCACACCTGAATGTTGGGAGAAGCCCATTCCAACACCGCCACCATGATGCAATGATACCCACGTTGCCCCGCTCGCCGTATTTAATAGCGCGTTGAGTAACGGCCAATCAGACACCGCATCCGAGCCATCTTTCATCGCTTCAGTTTCACGGTTTGGACTCGCTACCGAGCCTGAATCTAAATGGTCACGACCAATCACAATCGGTGCAGAAACTTCGCCACTTCTGACCATTTCATTGAACGCTAAACCTAATTTGGCGCGATCTCCCAAACCAACCCAGCAAATACGTGCTGGTAAGCCTTGGAAACTAATACGTTCACGCGCCATGTCTAGCCAACGATGCAGATGCTTATCGTCTGGCAGTAATTCTTTCACTTTGGCATCCGTTTTATAGATATCTTCTGGATCCCCAGATAACGCCACCCAACGGAATGGGCCAACACCGCGGCAAAATAGTGGGCGAATATAGGCTGGAACAAATCCAGGGAAATCAAACGCATGTTCAACACCCATTTCCAATGCCATTTGACGAATATTGTTACCGTAATCGAACGTAGGAATGCCTTGGGCTTGGAAAGCCAGCATTGCTTTTACATGTTCCGCCATGGATTTTTTCGCTGCCAATGCAGTGCCTTGTGGGTCTTTCACGCTCTTTTCACGATATTCATCCCAACTCATACCAATTGGCAGATAGCCATTGAGCGGGTCGTGGGCACTGGTTTGGTCGGTAACCATGTCTGGCTTAATGCCGCGACGAACCATTTCAGGTAACACTTCAGCCGCGTTAGCACACAGTGCGATAGAAACAGCTTTGCCTTCTGATGTGTACTTTTTGATGCGCGCTAATGCGTCATCCAGATCGGTGGCTTGTTCATCCACATAGCGAGTTCTTAAGCGGAAATCGATGCGGCTTTGCTGGCACTCAATATTTAATGAACAAGCGCCCGCTAACGTTGCTGCTAATGGCTGTGCGCCCCCCATTCCACCTAGACCGGCGGTTAATACCCAACGCCCAGTGAGATCGCCATTGTAATGTTGGCGACCCGCTTCAACGAAAGTTTCATAGGTGCCTTGAACAATCCCTTGGCTACCGATGTAAATCCAGCTTCCTGCCGTCATTTGACCGTACATAGCTAAGCCTTTAGCATCCAATTCGTTGAAATGCTCCCAATTCGCCCAATGTGGCACAAGGTTGGAGTTAGCGATTAATACGCGGGGTGCGTTTTCGTGGGTTTTGAATACACCGACAGGTTTTCCTGATTGCACCAGCAGGGTTTCGTCGCTATCTAGCTGTTTCAGGGATTCAATAATTTGGTCATAACATTGCCAGTTACGGGCTGCGCGACCAATGCCACCATAAACCACAAGTTCATGGGGATTTTCTGCTACGTCAGGGTCGAGGTTGTTCATCAACATGCGCAGTGGCGCTTCTGTCAGCCAACTTTTAGCTGTTAAGGTCGTTCCACGAGGTGCTCGAATTTCAATATTACGATATTTGTTATTTAACTTTGTCACGAATATACCCTCACTTAGATGCGTGTTTGACTTATTGCGTCTCCTTATAGATATAGTTGTATATACATGTACAATCAATTTATTTTTTAACAATTGTGATGACTAAAATAGACTCTAGCAATAAATATTATTTATTAAAAACAATATGATAAAAAAACACCCTTTGATTTTACTGGTGTTTTTTTATTCTAAATATGCCTACCAGATCACATTTAATTCACAGTTACTTTACATTTGATATTAACAAGAATGGTAATGAGCACAGCCAACAGCCCTGCGCTCAGATGAGAATAAGTGTGAGAATGAAATATCGTTAATTGAAAAACGCTATGAGGAAAAACTGCCTTTGAGTTTATATCGATGACCGGGAAACAATAACTTAGTACTGGTCACGATATGGCTTTGTGACCATGTTCGGCGGGTAATTTGCAGGCACGATGCGCCCACATGCACTTGCAAAAGCCGGGCACTGCGGTCATCCGCTTCTACCGCTTCAACAATATGCTCGCCCTGAGTCAGCGGCGCAACACGGGATAAATAATCGTGGGGAGTGATGGTCAGAAAGTCTTGTTTCAGATAATCCGGTGCTGCCAGCGCATTCACAAAACGGTCTTCAATTTGTACTGGAATATCATTCTCCAAATGGACAATCACGGAATGATAAACCGGCGTTTCTGGGGAAATATTTAACTCTTTAGCCAGTGTCACTGATGCACTGACTTGTTCTAACTTGTTAATTTTGCAGCTGTATTGATGATTTCTGGCGAGGATCTCATCTTCAATGCTGTGGATTTCAAACAAGGCAGATTGCCCTTTCGGCTCGGCAACAAAGGTGCCAACGCCTTGAAGACGCACCAATAACCCTTCAGCGGTCAGTTCCCGCAAGGCTCGGTTCGCCGTCATTCGGCTACAATCAAACTGCACTACCAACTCGGCTTCTGAAGGCACACGATCGTTGGCTTGCCACTCTCCTGATTGTATTTTTTCAATAATTGACTGCTTAACTTGCAAATACAATGGAACAGGAGTTTTCAGCTTCGGTTTTTTTTCGGCTGTCACGTTTATTTCCAAATAAGTAATGTGTGTGAGTCGTCAACATTGAAAATTAATCAAAATAATTACTGCCTATAGTGGAGATAAGATCCCTAGGCAGCAATCAGAACTTTATGAATAAATAGTATTATACTCGTCATACTTCAAATTTCAGCGTTATTGACTACGCTCATTCGCACTAGTTACATACTTATGTATGCTCCTAGCGACTCATTGACTTGTCGCCTAGCTGCACCTCGAATTATTTAGAGTATATAACCTGAAAATCAGAAACGCTTTTCTATTTTAACTCAAATAAACCATTAATTTTTGTGGGTGACTTTGCCTTGGTAAACACGCTGATTTAATGGATTACTGCCCTGTTCATAAATCATTTCTACCGGATCCTTGGCATTCCAGACCACAAAGTTGGCTTGATAGCCGACGCGTAGTTGCCCAAGGCTGTGTTCTCGCCCTAGGGCTTTGGCCGCGTGACGTGTTACGCCAGCCCAAATTTCTTCAGGGGTTAGTCTAAATAATACCGCCGCCATATTCATCACCATACGCAGTGAGGCAAATGGGCTGGTGCCTGGGTTAAAGTCTGTGGAGATGGCCATGGGTACTTGGTTTTCGCGTAATAGTTCAATTGGCGGTAATTTGGTTTCACGTAAAAAATAGAACGCACCGGGTAATAATACCGCCACAGTTCCACTGCGTTTGAGGGCCTGAATACCTTGGAGATCTAAGTATTCAATATGGTCGACTGATAGCCCGTTAAACTCGGCCACCAGCTCGCTTCCCCCTAAATTAGAGAGTTGCTCCACATGCCCTTTTACTGGAATTCCTAATTTTTTCGCTGCTAAGAATAATTTCTCGCTTTGTTTAAGAGAAAAACCAACACTTTCACAGAATACGTCCACCGCATCAAATAGCCCTTTCTTCCATAGCTGCGGCATAATTTCATCGCAAATAAGGTCAATGTAATCGTCCGCTTTACCTTTATATTCTGGTGGAACCGTATGCGCGGAAAGTAATGTCGAGGACACATCTATCGGATAAGCTGCAAATAATCGTTTTGCCACTGACAGTTGTTTTTCTTCGTTGGCAAGATCTAAACCATAGCCCGATTTCATTTCAACGGTGGTGACGCCTTCACGGATCAACGCTTCTAAACGCGGTTTCGACACCTCAAATAGCCCATCTTCACTCATGGCTCGTGTGGAGCGAACGGTGGAATTGATCCCGCCACCTTGTGCACTAATCGTTTCATAGGAGACGCCATTCATGCGCTGTTCCCACTCTGCGGCTCGGTTACCGCCAAACACTAAGTGGGTATGGCAATCAATCAATCCCGGCGTGATTAAGCGCCCTTCGACATCAACAATGTGGCAACCGTTAGCATCAACTTCGTCGCTTGGATGAATGGCAATGATCTGCTCACCACGAATGATTAAATCGTAATTTTCCAGTAACCCGTATGCCGTTCCAAGTTCAGTATTCATTGTGGCGATCCGCCCGTTACGCCAGATCACATCATTTGAGTGTGCTTTAAATAACATAAATCATCCCATGGCAGCAGAAACCCGATTCGGCTTCACATATGAAAGATACAGATATAAACGTATAGATATGTATATACAATTAGACTACTTATCGGTCTATTGTCAATGCCTACTCACGTAAAAGTTATAAATTTGTTACGTAGCGCTAAAAATATTCTATGATAACCGTTCATGGGAAAAATGGGTTACACTACGGTCTGTTTCGCCCATCCAAGAAAGCATCATTTATTAACAATTGATTTATAAACAATGACTAAAAATAAATTCGCCTTAGAAGATGGCGACATCAATCTCTTTAAAGACGCTATTCAAGGTGCTAAGAAAATTCACCAAGACCAAATAGTGCATGCCCCTATTCGTGCGAAAGTCACTCAACCATCCAGTAAGAAAGTTCAGCAAGAACAAGTGGATGCTTCGTTTTATTTTTCTGATGAATTTCAACCACAGCTCGATAATGAAGGTCCTACTCGCTATTTAAGACCGGATGCTAACCCGTATGAGTTGAAAAAATTACGTCGTGGAGACTATGTGCCGGAGTTATTTCTGGATCTCCATGGGTTGACCCAAATGGAAGCGAAACAAGAAATTGGTGCGTTAATTGCGGCCTGTAAGCGGGAAAATGTCCATTGTGCCTGCATCATGCATGGGCACGGTAAGCATATTTTGAAGCAGCAAACGCCTCTATGGCTTGCCCAACATCCTGATATCGTTGCTTTTCACCAAGCCCCTAAAGAGTGGGGTGGCAACGCATCGCTGCTGTTATTAATTGAAACGACTGAGAGTGCTCGCCGTTAAGCACTCACTTCGTTCAGCCTTCATCCCCTAGGATGCTCAAACTTAAGATTGGGTCAACGAAATCTGCGATGGGCTGAGCATCCATTCTAAGTGGCATTTCATCTGCTCAGTATCCACTTCAACACATGCAATCGTCGATGTCGTGAACATTGGCGCTGCTTCGTGGGGACATAACTCTGAGACCAAATAGCCAACCAGTGGCAGGTGCGAAACCACCAAAACGGCCTTGGCACCACTAAATGCGTAATCTCGAATTTGAGAGGCAACCCAATCCGCATTTCCTCCGGGGGTTAGTCCTTCCATGATTTGCGCTTGCGCTGGTAGCGATAATTCCTCACGCATCACTTGTAATGTCTGCTCTGCGCGTAAATAGGGGCTCACGAGTACTGTATCAATCTTAGGTTGACGGGCTTGTAACCATTTCGCCATCAGTACCGAATCATCTTTTCCCTTTTGGGTTAATGGTCTTGCTGAATCACTCGCCGCCTGAATCGCCGCATCGCCGTGACGCATAATATAAACTTGCATAATCCACCATCTGTGCCGCAGTTCCACAAGAGAACGCGGGTCTTTTTGTTAAGATAATTATTGTTAAAGATAACCATCAGTTGGGGTGAGGAGAGATTCTGCAACAAACCCGTTGCAAATAAAATGATTTACATTGTTTTTTACTGACATTTTTCGTTATTCAGCCATAAAAAAACCTGATAACCACAGCATTTAACTGCGGCATCAGGTTGATTAAACAGCGATTATCGCTTAGTGAATATCGCTATTTTCTTCCGTTGAAGATGCATTTTTTTCATGATCATTCACCGGATAAAACGTGCGATTAGACTGTGCCATTTCAATCAATAAATCACACGGCGCAAACTTATCACCATGTTTTTCCGCTAAGTGTTGCAACGTTTCCACGGTTTTACTGATACCAAGGCTATCCATATAACGGAAAGGCCCCCCGAAGAATGGCGGGAAACCAATACCAAATACCGCACCAATATCCCCATCTCGCGCACTACGAATAATCTTCTCATCTAAACAGCGTGCAGCTTCATTGAGCATTAACATGACACAGCGTTGAGCAATATCCGTGTGGCTCGTTGACGTTGAGGGGTGAATGTTAATCAGTGAATAAATACCCTGGTCGACTTGGCGTTTTGTGGATTTTTTCCAGAAAGCCAGCTTACTTTTTGGCTGCCCGTAAACATAAAAACCACGGCCGTTTTTCTTCCCTTTACGGTCATCGTTGACCACTTTGTCGAGCGCATCAGGGGCTTTAAAGCGGTTACCAAAACGCTCAACCAAAATGGGTAAAATTTTGGTTCCAACATCGATACCCACTTCATCAAGTAGATGGAACGGCCCAACCGGGAAACCAAACTTCACTAATGCCTTATCAATATGGTCAATCGCCTCGCCTTCCACAAGACATTGCGCCGCTTCACACAAATACGGTGCCAGAATACGGTTCACATAGAAGCCTGCATCATCACCAACGACGATGGCGGTTTTACCTTGGCGCTTAGCAAAGGCAACCGTGGTTGCGATGGTAGTGGCATCCGTTTGCTGATGTGGGATCACTTCCACCAGCGGCATTTTATCCACGGGACTAAAATAGTGCAGCCCAATCACTTTCTCAGGATGAGGGCTACCTTCCGCAATACGATGGATGGGTAATGAAGAGGTATTTGAGGCAAAAATCGCTTTACCATCTGACATTTTTGCGGTTTCTTGCACCATTTTACGTTTCAGTGCCAGATCTTCAAACACAGCTTCCACCACAATGTCCGCCGACTCTAATCCTTGATAGGTCAATGTCCCCGAGATCCGAGCCATAATCGCATCCCGCTCCCGAGGCTGTAAACGCCTTTTACTCACTCGCTGGGAAAGCAGATCCCAGCTATAACGCAGAGCTTGAGCGATACCTTTGTCTGAAATATCTTTAATGCGTACCGGATATTTACCCAATACCGCACTCACATAAGCGATGCCACCGCCCATCAAACCACCACCAAGCACACCCACTTGTTTGATGATTTGCGGTTTAGCGTCCGCCCCAGTTTCATTTTTCAATGCGGTAGAGGCAAAAAATAGGCTACGTAATGCGGCAGATTCTGGCGTCATCGCCAGTTCACCAAACGCTTTGGCTTCTTCAGCGAATCCCGTTTTTAGCCCGCTATTCATACCCGCTTTCACCACCTGAATAATTTTTTCGGGTGCCGGATAGTGTCCTTGGGTTTTACTTAATGTTTTCTCTTTTGCGCTGGAAAACACTTTATTACGCAATAACTTGCTACTGAGTAAACGCTGTTGCCAAGGGAGAGGTTTACGTTTCACGCCTCCTTTCTGTGCCAGCTCAACCGCCGTATCCAATAGAATCGAAACCGGAACCACGTCATCCACCAGTCGCATTTTTAACGCTTGTTTGCCTTTTAATTGGCGTCCTGTCAGCATCATATCTAAAGCATTTGGGATCCCAATTAAACGCGGTAAACGCTGAGTCCCGCCGGATCCTGGCAGTAACCCTAACTGTACTTCTGGTAAACCCAGTTTGGTTTTATCGTCACCAGAACAAATACGCGCATGACAAGCGAGCGCTAACTCCAAGCCACCACCAAGGCACGCGCCATGAATAGCCGCAATAATCGGTAGTGGGTAATTTTCAATTTTATCGAACAGAGTGTGCCCCTGCTTAGATAGCTCACTCGCCTGCTCTTTGCTCGTGCAGTTAGCGATCATGCTAATATCAGCACCTGCGATAAAACTGTCTTTTTTACCCGAAGTGATCACCAAGCCTTTCAGGCCTGATGTCGATTGTGCTTGCTGTAAAATGGCATGAAATTGCAGTGCAAATTCCGCCTTTAGGGTGTTCACTTTTTCATTAGGAACATCAATGTAAATCACACCAACATTGCCATTTACTATCTTTAATGTGAATGCAGGTTCCGTGATGACTGCTGAATGTTGCGTCATTATTCCGCCTCCAAAATCATTGCTACACCAAGCCCACCCGCCGCACACGCTGTGGTCAACCCAAATCCGCCACCGCGTCTACGTAGCTCATTCAATGTTTGGGTCACCATTCTCGCTCCTGTCGCGGCAAAAGGATGACCATAAGCAATAGAACCGCCCAGCACATTAAATTTGTCCATATCAATTTCCCCAATCGCCTTCGACAAGCCAAGTTTTTCTTGAGCAAATTTTTGACTGGCAAACATTTGAATATTGGAGAGTGTTTGAGCGGCGAATGCTTCATGCATATCAATCAAAGTCAAATCTTGCAGAGAAAGCCCCGCTCTTTGTAATGCAATCGGTGTGGCGTAGGAAGGTCCCAGTAGCATATCTTCCCACACATCGATTGCCGAGAAAGCATAACTTTTGATGTACCCTAACGGGGTATAACCCAATGCTTTTGCTCGAGATTCAGTCATCATCAACACAGCAGCCGCCCCATCAGTTAATGGTGTGCTGTTGGCTGCGGTCACGCTACCGTGTTTTCTATCAAACGCAGGTCTGAGTTTCGCATAAGAAGCGAGCACGGAATTTTCACGCACGTTGTTATCCTGCGAAAATGCTTGCTTGTAAGGTGGCATATACGCGGTCATCACCTCTTGCTCTAGCACGCCACTTTTCCACGCTTTGGCGGCCAGCAAATGAGAGCGATGAGCTAATTCGTCTTGTTGCTCGCGACTAATATGGTAACTTTTCGCCATCTGCTCGGCGGTGTCTCCCATGCGTAATCCCGTCGAGTATTCCGCAACACCCGGCGCAACGGGCGCTAAATCTTTCAGGCGTAATTTACTGATAAGCGATAATTTTTGCCCAAAGGATTTGGCTTTGCTTAATGCCAATAGTGTGGCAGCGAGCTTTTTCGATACACCGATAGGCAGCACAGAGGATGAATCTGCTCCACCCGCGACACCCACGGAGATATCCCCCACCATCATGCTTTGCGCCACATTCACGATCGCTTGAAAGCTGGTGGCACAGGCGCGAGAAACACTGTAAGCATCCGTCGAGACACTCATGCCAGTGCCTAACACAATTTCTCTGGCAATATTAGGCGCTTCCGGCATTTGAACCACTTGCCCGAAAACCAATTGTTCAATAATCGACGGGTCAATATCACTACGGTGCAGTAGTTCTGCAACGACGGTTTTGCCTAAATCTACCGCTGGCGTGTTTTGGTAGGCTGTGGATTGTTTAGCAAAAGGCAAACGTAATCCACTAACAATGGCAATCCTTTCTTTTGTGGCATGTTTATTATCGCCATGGTGGGAGAGTTGATTCATGGTCGCTCCTGCTAAAAGAAAAATAAGTAGAATTGTTGTGATTAAACTGAGAGGTCTGACCTGTATCGATTGTTAACATATTCTTCACATTTATCAATCAGCGTCGATAAAAAATGCGAGCTCACACACAAGTTACAATTAATTGGCAATAAAGAGGGGAAATTAGGTAAGTTTTTAGCAATAAAAAACCCATTCACTTCTAAAAATGACGCATCCGCGAAATAATAGAGTTAATGGGTTTTAAAAAGGAATTCAAACGTTTGATTAACGTAAGCCTAATTGGAAAATCAGACTTTCTGCTTCACAGCTAAATGTAAAGTTAGCCGATAACTCTACACCACCCGCAACAGGGTTGATTGAGTGAGCAATTTCACACGGTTCTGACTCAACAGATTTGGCTTTTTCTGTGAGTGTTTTCAGCATCGCTTCAGCTTCTTGCTGAGTCGCAAAAACATGCTGATACGATGCGGTGCAATCTTTATTTTCCAGAACGGTACCCACATCTACACAGCAGCACGCAGCTGTTTCATCCGCGCTACAACGTTTAATCGCATCAGTCATTTTATTCTCCCAATGAACAAACTGTTAAGTAAGTATCATAACGCTGAAAAAGTGCCAAACACTAGTGATATCAAATTTAGTTGCTAATAATTCAATATAAGTTTGATCTAGCTCCTTATATGAGCACTTATTACTCGTTAAGCTCATGCGAATGTTGCCATTTTGTTAATTACATCGCATTTTCGAAAAGAAAAATCGCACAAAAACAAAACAACCTTGCAACATACCCAGTGGTCAGACCTATACTCATTGAACTGGTCTGATTTGTCGTAGAGGCAAGCGACCCTACAATTCAGCGCTTCTTGCGATAGAAGTCGCTTATTTAAATAAAACATACAAGAGGGTTTTGGTCATGAACCAGAAAAACCTATTTGCTCGATCAGCTTTAGCAATCGCAGTGGCTGTTATTTCTTCCAATGCAAGCGCAGCTGGTTTTTTGCTGAATGAATATTCAACCTCAGCCTTAGGACGTGCATTTTCAGGCGCAGGAGCCGTCGGCGACAACGCAAGTGAAGGCAGCCGTAACCCAGCTGCAATGATGTTATTTGATCGACCAACTATGTCGATTGGTGCGGTCTATATCGACCCAACCGTTGATATTAAAGGCCGTGACGACGATAAATATACTGCCAACAATATCGCCCCTAACGCAGTTGTACCTAACGCGCACTTTATCTTCCCAATTAATGATAAATGGGCTGTAGGTACCTCAATGACCACTAACTTTGGTCTTTCTACTGACTTCCACAAAGATTATGCGGCTGGCCCTATCGGTGGGAAAACCGACTTAAAAACCGTTAACTTGAATTTAAGTGGTGCATACCGAATTAATGATAATTTCAGTTTCGGTGTGGGCGCTAATGCTGTTTATGCCGATGCTGAGATCACCCGTCATATGGGAAGAAGTATTCCACCTCTAGGTGTTACTCCAAGCACAACTGCAGCTAAATTAACAGGTGATGATTGGGGCTATGGTTGGAATGCTGGCTTACTCTATGAAATCAACCAAGATAACCGCTTAAGCTTTACTTACCGTTCAAAAGTGAAAGTGAAATTTGAAGACGGTAAATATACGAATGATCTTCCTAAGCACCCATTACTGAATCCTTTACATCCTATGGGTGGCGAGACAGTTAAAGGAACCTTAAATCTTAACCTACCAGATATCTGGGAGTTCTCGGGCTACCACAAAGTCGATCCTAAGTGGGCGCTGCACTATAGCGTTTCTTACACTGGCTGGAGCACCTTTAAAGACTTAACTGCTTACCAAAAAAGCAATGGAGATGAACTGTTCCATAAAGCAGAAAACTTTGATGATGCATGGCGCTTAGCATTAGGTACTACCTACTACTATGATGATAATTGGACCTTCCGTACCGGTATCGCATACGATGAAAGCCCAGTGCCATCTAAATACCGTTCAATCTCAATTCCTGACCAAGACCGTTACTGGCTGACCGCGGGTACCACTTATGCATTTAACAAAGATGCCTCTGTGGATTTAGGTATTGCTTATATGCACGGTAAAAAAGTCAATATCAACGAAAGATTAGTCGAAAACGATCCAAATACCTTAACTCGCTTCAAATCTGAAGGGTCTGCATGGTTATACGGCGTTAACTTTAACTATACATTCTAATCAGTTATATCTTATCGGGGGAGTTCGCTCCCCTGATATCTCCCTCTTCTATTTCTTCCTCTGCTTCACTTTCTTTTTATGCTCTTCGCAGAAAAATCATCCTCAAGCCAAATTTTTTCTTGACTTTTTTTTGTACAGATTTATATATTAATTATAGCCCGATGTTATTTTATTGTTAAAAACATTCCCGCGGCTTATTCATGTGCTGATCCCAGTCATAAGTATCCACCCAATCATTTTTTATATCGATTTTTAACTGCAATACTTCCCTTCATCTTTTTGACATGAAGACGCAGTAAAGTTGCTCACTAAGCTATCATCTGAGGAAAACCATGGAAAAAACATAGGAGGGTATTATGGGAACATTATTCACTATCAGCTTTGTTAGCGTGTTAGTCGTCAGTGCCGTGATTGACACAGTCATCCAACGAGGAAAACAGGACAATGACTAGCAGTTTATTTATCACTCTCTGATGTCCAAAAAAACATAGAGAGTGATAAACCCCACCAAGTCAATCGATCAACCAATTAGTCAATCGAATCCAACTCGCCTTCAATGACCGCCGCATTTGGGTTATCTGCTGGTTGCAGCGTTCCCCCTTTCGATAAGAAATCATTACGTTGGAAGTAAGCTTCGCGGAACATTAAGTAAGGGTCGGAAGAGCTTTTCAGCAATCCATCAGAATCAAGTAATCTTGCACGGGTTTCAATACCTTCCAGTGCCCATTTACCCGCTGACATCCAGAACGTTAAATAACTCAGCATTGGGTAGAGATCGTCTGCTAGGTCACCGCCTTGCTCACGCAATGTTGCGCTGCCATAACCCGGTAAAACCACATATGGACCGTAACCCACATCATAGTAGCCTAACGTATTTCCGAAACGCTTCGGTTCTTCTTTGACTAACTGAAGGTTTGCCATGCCAGCAACATCAATTAAGCCACCGATACCAAACACCGAGTTCAAGAAGAAGCGGTTAAAGTGCTTAAAGCCTTGCTCCACTTCCCCACGGAAAAAGCTGTTTAACATACTGGCTGGTTCTTCAAGGTTGCCGAGAAAGTTACTGAGTCCGTTTCGAGCAGGCATTGGCACGTAATCATTCCAAGCAACGGCTACAGGTCTTAAGACATATGGGTCTAAGACATTATAGTTAAAGTTAAACATTGCTCGGTTAAAGCCTTCTAACGGGTCTGAACGCTGCTGCGTTTCTGGGTCAACGCTCGCGCATCCAGCCATTAAAACTCCCGCGAGAAGAACGCTACTTATGCGAAACTTCATCATTCTCTCCATCCTTTATTCCACCTTGCCATGGTGTTTTTATCATTATTGCTAATCGCTTTATCATAAAAGCAAATACAAAAACTTGTTAAGCGTTTTGAGTGGTTTAATTGCCATATTGATATAATTATAACCCATTTAATTATCAACTTATCATAAGAAATACATTCGAATTACCCCAAACGCTAGAGTAGCTTCAGTAAATGCTATTAATTAGTGAATTAACATGGAGATAGACTTATCTGAAATTATTTTAGACTAAACCGTCAGATGCTTAAAAACCCAACAAAGAAAAGAATAAAAAAGATAAAAGCAGAGAATTTGGGTGTAACAGCTTGATTCGATGGAGGGTGGACAGTAAAATGCCAAGCGCTATTTATCAGCATCTCAATGTCCCCTTAGTTAAATGGATATAACGAGCCCCTCCTAAGGGCTAGTTGCAGGTTCGATTCCTGCAGGGGACAGATCCCGCACCAAGAACTTTCCCAATCTTTCTTCGCCCTATTTCGCTTTTACCTCTTCCCCTATAGTATTTTGCTTATATTCCTATTTGATAGGCTGACCACAATGCGAATACTCTTTGCCTTATTGATTGGTATTCTTCTGATGGGTTGTACGATAGAGAAATCGCCTTCCCTGGTTATGGCGGGAATGACATCAAACCAAGTAATGCAAATCGAAGGAACGCCGGATGAGCAAGCGAAGCAGGATAGTTATCAGCTATTTGTTTATCATGATAAACCACAACCAGAAGCCACAACTCAAATGACAGACCGCTGGTTTATTTTTAAGAATGGGTATTTGTTAGAATATTCTACGCAATATTTAAATTCCTCTGTCACAACAAATACACCATTAAGATTAACTGCAAAGCAAATATTATCTCAATGGATAGATAGCCAATCCTTGCCAACTAACCCATCAGCTCGTGCAAATTAAGGCTTATATTGACGACAACTTATATTGACGACAATAGTAAGCGTCGAAAACCGCTATAACATTTTATATCTCTTTAGAAAGATAATGGCGCTGCATGCCTAATTCAGGGAAATTAGGGAGTGACATTTGTTTCACATAACCCAGTTTTTCATAAAATGGCAAAGCTTGGAAACTAAAGGTATCCACCAATGCATTGTGGCAGCCGAGTTTTTTACTCTCTTCTTCTGCAACGTGCATTAATTGGCTACCTAATCCATTCTTACGCATTGACTCATCCACCCACAGATAATCAATACATAACCATCGACCTTTAATTGATGCGAGAAGCCCCCCCTGCATGATCCCATTATCATCTTTGCTATACACACCAAGTTGTCCAAAATAGCTATTTTGTAAAAAAGATCGGTTGTAGCTTCTTAGCCCAGTAAATAATTCTTCTTTATCTTCAGGGGTAATCTCATGTGTAACTGTAATTTTCATAACAATCTCATTTTATTTATCAGTATTTTTGATTATGCAGAAAAGATCCCACCAACAAATTAATTATCGCTTACTGCCCGCATAACATCGTATTACGAACATCCTAGTTAGACACCATTTACTTAACTAAAAACTAAACATTTTTTATCTTGCCTGTAATTTTATTCACCGTAAAATCCCCTAATCTTTCAGAAAAAATGTGAATAATATGACGCTTACCATTATTATTTTTGTACTGGTCTATATTGCCATGGCATTTGGCAAACTGCCCGGCTTTAAAGTTGATAGAACGGGCGCCGCCGTCATCGGTGCATTAGCCATGATGGCCATCGACAGCATTACGCCACCTCATGCCTGGAATGCTATTGATTACCGCACTATTGGCATGCTATTTGGTTTGATGGTGGTATCGGCTTCGTTTGTGGTTTCGGGCTTTTATAGCTGGACCGCAGATCGCGTGGCGATGCTCAAAGTCAGTGCGCCTACGCTGCTTGCCGTACTGATCGCTGTCGGCGGATTACTTTCCGCACTGTTAACCAACGACGTGGTTGTCGTCGCGATGACGCCGTTATTGGTCTCCATCACGCTATCTCGCGGGCTTAATCCCATCCCGTTTCTGCTTGGATTCTGTTTTGCCGCCAACAACGGCGCAACAGGCTCACTGATTGGTAGCCCGCAAAATATGATTGCGGCACAAGGGCTAGATATCTCCTTCGTGGGCTTGCTTCAATCTTCAGCAATACCCGCACTATTATCCTTACCACTTACATGGCTGGTACTGGTTTGGCTATATCGCAATCGTTGGTACTTAGCTAAAGAGCCGAGTAATACGCCAAAAACGGTCTCTCCTCCAACACCGCTCGATACTTGGGAAACCGCTAAAGCCGGTGTGATCACACTCGCGGTAATTGTGGCTTTTGTGGTGAGTGATATACCAAAAGAGTTAATCGCATTAACGGCTGCGGGTTTCCTATTATTGAACCGATCTATTGCTTCTAGCGATATGCTCAAGTTAGTGGATGGGAATTTATTACTATTAATCATGGGATTATTTGTCGTCAACGCGGCCTTTGCGGGAACAGGATTACCACAGCAAATGCTGAACGATTTACGTGCCCATGGTGTTGAACTCAATAACCCCTTCATTCTGTTTTTAATCACTGGTGTCCTCAGTACTATTGTCGGAAATAACCCCTCCGTCATGCTACTAGTTCCTTTTTTAACGCCAGACGGTAACGCTGATGCATTAGGCGCCGCATTGGTGCTTGGCTCCGGCTTTTCCAGTAACTTATTTGTGTTTGGTAGTTTGGCGGGCATTATTGTGGTGGAACAGGCCGCTGCTTATGGCGTGAAAATTACATTCTCAGAATTTGCTAAATCAGGGGGAATTGTCGCGGTGCTCTGTATGTTATTAGCCACCGTTTGGATTCTGTTTGCGTTATAAAACTGATGCCTTTCTCAGCTTATTTAACTGAGAAAGGCATTTAAGATTTTCAGGGAAGAATAGCAAATGAGCGAACAGGAAACCCACTCGCATTATTAGGTTTAGCGACAATATTAAAAATCACGGCGCCACGAGTTGGTAATTGATCTAAATTCGCCATCAACTCTATTTGGTAAGTATCTTGTTCTAATACGTAATATTCGCCTAATAGCGCATTATTTTGGCGAAAATCTTTTGCTGCATCAGTATCAAATGTTTCATGCCCAATGGCTTTAATGCCACGCTCTTCAAATAAAAACTTGAGCGCATCCATACCCCACCCCGGAATTTGGTTATTACCTTCAGCGTCTTTATTATCCATCGCTTCCTGAGAAGGCCAACGCTTATGCCAGTCTGTGCGTAGCGCCACAAAGCTATCGGGTTCGATTCGCCCATACTCGCGCTCAAAGGCTAAAACATCATCACGAGAAAAAGCAAAATTAGGGTCTTGTGCAGCCCGCTCAGATTGGTCGATAACAATCAGCGGTAAGACCAATTCTTGCAGTTCCAATTCATGTAAAAAACGTTTTCCTTCCACAAAATGGCAAGGCGCGTCAATATGCGTACCGTATTGCCCAGGAAAGGTAAATTGCTGAGCAAAAAAACCGTCAGAGTAGCCAAATAATGTTTTAAATTCTGCAGAATCAAACATAAAGAAATGAGGAGAATCTTTATCAAAGCTGTGCGTTAAATCCACCCATTTTTTGGATTTTAAGACCTTTAGTGCATTTAAAATCTCGTTAGCCATCATTTTCCCCTATCTGTTTTTGGTCTTTATCAAGACAATTTTATTTTGCTATTTTTATTTATTCTGAATAGGTAATAACCAACTCTATGGCGTTTGTCTATCTTTCTAAACGATCTGTTGCCAATTTTTTCACCAAATTGGCAACGAAGATTCGAATATTATTTAGAATAATTTGCCCACGCAGCAGGTTCAATAAAACCATCATAAATACGCTGAGAGCGAATATAATCTGCATACTCTTTTGATTCAAAAGCCTCTTTTAAATCTTTAGCCCATTGAGTATCGAGATCTTTTTGTAGCACAGAAACCACAACGCGATGCTCAAGTGGTGAATTTTCAACAACCAAACCATCCGCAATACGCTGCCCTGCACTCGCTACATAGTTACCATTCACTACCACAAAATCCACATCATCCAATAGACGTAAACCTTGCGCGGCATCTGTTTCACGGATATCGAGCTTATATTTTGCAGGTTCAATGTCATTGACGCTAAAGCTGAGCGTACTGACATTCGGCTTGATTTTAATCCAACCCAGTTGCTCTAAAATTCGAGCACCACGTTCCGCGTTTACAGGGTCATTTGACAGCGCGACAATCATGCCATCTTGCACGTCATCCAGCGTTTTGTGTTTATTCGAACGTAAGCTCTGCGGTGCGCTTGGTGAATCGGCCAATGCGACCATATTAATGTTATTTTTTTGGTTATACGCTTCCATATATGCGCGACTTTGGTTTACTGATGCGTCAATTGCCCCTTCTTCAAATGCAGGGTTAATTTGCCTATTCTGTGAAAATTGACGTAAGGTCACTTGGTAACCTTTTTTCTCTAAAATAGGCACAATGCCTTTATCGACCTGATCAATATAATTCCCGACACCGAAGCCAATCGTAATTTGCTTTTTATCTGAACTGTCTTTTTCTTTATTATCACCACATCCTGCCAATACAATGATTGCGGTTGCCACTAAAGATAAATTTATTATTTTTTGTTTGAACATTTGCTATTCCCTATGGTGATTACTTTCAATTTTTAATATTGCCAATCGACCGGAGTATAAACAGGATTTATTTAACGTCTTAGATCCGTTCGTTATAACTTAAATAGAAATGAATATAAAAATTAACCAAACTAAAATGGTTATAACCATATAACAAAATGGTAGTTCGAATAATGATGTGATTGATATGTAATGAAGGAGATAAAAAAATTTAAATAAAGTGAGTTATTTATGACAGTAAAATTTGATTTAATTAACAATATTCTTAACCTGACACCAGACTCAGAATTAGCGAAAACCCGCGCAGAAAGACCGGTTTCAACAGAGAATACTCAAGCCGCTTTTGAGGCCATTTTTTCTGTACCCTCTCAAATACTGCCTCTAAATGTGAAATATTATTTTGCGCTTTCCGTGGCAAAAATTACTGGTTCAGTATTACTCGCAAAATATTATGCTGAATTATTATCATCACAATCTATCGTCGAAATAACACCTGACATTACGCTTGCTGAGAAATATCTTCGAGTATTAACCAGTAATCCAAATCAAGCGGATTACGCTTTAACGCAACAATTTATTCAGCAAGGATGGTCCGAGTCCGATATTATTTTATTGGCTCAGTTAATTACATTTGTCACTTATCAATCCCGCTTAGTTGCTGGATTGGAATTATTAGTTGGACAGAATCCGAATTCAGATAATAAAGCAGTTCAACACTTTCCAATTACAGCAGGAAATTGGAATCACGCAACGACAACACAATTGGGACAACCATCACCAACCGCTTTTACACAACTGCAATTAGGTTGGGAATCTTGGTTATCTGCACGAGATGTCAATTCGTTAAGTGACGATGAAACTCAAACGCTGAAAAAACATGGACAATTAAATTCTGAGTATTTCCTTCTGTTAGCTCATCAAAGCGAAATTTTAGCGCTACGTACACAGATAGACCGCGGTATTTTTTATACCTCAGGTGGATTACCTCGTTGGGAGAGAGAGTTTGCCGCCGCTGCAGTCAGTAAAGTGAATGGCTGCATTTATTGCGCCTCAGTTCATGCGCGCAAAGCTAGCCAGTATGCAAAAGAACATCTCGTTGATGTCGAGAAACTATTAGCAACACCCGCCGGAAGCGTACTTGCTGAAGGCTATGAACCAAGGCTTTTAGCTACCGTTTCTCTTGTCGCTTCGCTCTCAGCTACGCCGATTCAAGCCTCTGTTGAACAAATCGAACAATTACGTTCATTAGGATTAACGGAGCTAGAATTACTCGACTTAATTCAATCCAGTGCTTTTTTCTCATGGGCTAATCGCTTAATGCTGACATTGGGAGAACCGTTTGAACTCCCTGAAAATAAGGAGTAATACCATGGATAAGGTTATTGGATTAGCCGCTCTAGAGGCGCAAATAAATCAGGATTTACAGTATCTTAATTTGCCGATTGGTTCATGGTCGCTATCAGATGAAGATCTCGATAAACAACAGATTAATGTTGCCATTATCGGTGCGGGCATGTCGGGAATTACTGCGGCTTTTGCCTTGAAATTACGGGGAATTAACGCCATCGTTTTTGACCAAGCAGCCTCAGGCAAAGAAGGCCCTTGGCAAACGCCAGCTTTGATGGAAACCTTGCGGTCACCTAAACAGGTTGTCGGTCCTGCTCTCGCCTCTCCCTCTTTAACATTCCAAGCCTGGTTTAAAGCTCAATTTGGCGATGATGCGTGGGAAAATCTCGATAAAATTCCACGTTTACAATGGGGTGAGTACCTACAATGGTTTAAAACCATGACGGCACCCACACTGCTGAATCAGCACCAATTAGTCGATGTTAAATTAATCCCTCAAGGTCGTGAATTAACGTTTGACACTCCCAATGGACAGGTCTATTTTATCGCGCAGCATGTTGTGATTGCAACGGGTATGGAGTCATTTAGCGAGCCTAACATCCCAGAATTTATGGATAAAATTCCAACCCAATACTGGGAACATTCATATGCAGGTAGCAACTATCAGCGATTTAACGGACTTGATATTGGCGTTGTAGGCTACAGTGCGGGGGCGATGGACAGTTCAGCCACTGCATTAGAACATGGTGCTAAGTCTGTTGAGTTATTGATCCGAGCAAAAGAGATGCCGCGAGTAAACCGAGGAAAGGTCGCCGGAAGTGCCGGTTTTACCAATGCCTATGGGTATTTTACCGATGCGCAAAAATGGCATTATGCCGACTATGTTTTGAAAGCGAAAACCCCAGCCCCTCATGGCAGCACACTGCGTGTTTCTCGCCATACTCATGCATATTTTAACTTCGATACGCAAGTCAATGATGTCACCGTCAAAGAGAATAAATTGCACGTTGCCACCACTCAGGGGGACTTCTCTTTTGATTACCTCATTTTAGCGACAGGCTATCGACTGAATTGGCAGAAACACAGCGCATTTCATCGCTTAGCACCGTTTATTAAAACATGGAAAGATGTTTATACCCCACCTAAAGGTGAAGAAAATGATGAACTTGCCGCACATCCCTATCTTGGTGAACACTTTGAATTACAAGCAAAATCGGGTTACGAGTTTCCATTTATCGACCATTTTTATTGCTTCAATTTAAGTGCCTCACTCAGCATGGGTCCCGTAATTGGTCTGATCCCAGGTACCAATACCGGAGCTGAGCGTTTAGCGGATCATATTGCAGCTAAATTGTATCTGGCCCATCGGCAGCAGCACCTTGAGTTGGTTAAAACCAGTACAGAAAATGAGTTATTAGGTGATGAATGGCAGCCTGCCTTACCTCCCGCTCAGCGCGTACAACTGATTGAAAATGTGGAGTAAAGGATGATTGAATTTAACAATGTCCAAAAGATCTATGAAAAAAATGGGCAATCCTTAGTCGCTCTACAAGATATTAATTTGCATATCAATAAAGGTGATATTTTTGGTTTTATTGGTTATAGCGGTGCAGGTAAAAGCTCCCTGATCCGCTTAGTCAATCAATTAGAAAAGCCAACCGGTGGCTCCATCAAGGTCGATCAGCACAATTTAGCGGAGCATACCCCATCGCAAATACGGGCTCATAAAAAAAGCATCGGAATGATTTTCCAACATTTCAATTTGTTGGAAACCAAGACCGTTGAACAGAATGTTGCAATGCCTCTGGTTTTACTCGGCATTGATAAGCACGAAATTACCCGTCGTGTAGATAACATTCTCGAATACGTTGAATTGAGCGATAAGAAACACCAATACCCTAACCAGCTTTCTGGTGGGCAAAAACAGCGTGTTGGAATAGCAAGAGCGTTAATTAATAATCCGCAAATCTTGCTGTGTGATGAGGCAACCTCTGCCTTGGATCCACAAACTACCGCCTCCATTTTGGCATTACTGCAAAAAATCAATCGTGAGCAGAAAATTACCATTCTATTGGTCACTCATGAAATGGAAGTCATTGAGCAGATTTGTCATCGTGTCGCCGTTATGGAATCCGGTCGCATTGTTGAAGAAGGCACAGTACTTGATATTTTTGCCAATCCTCAACATTCGACCACGCAAAAATTTGTGGGTACGGTACTCAATGAAAAAATTCCGGAGCGTGTACTCCATCAGCTTGAACATCAAGAAGATGTGTATCGATTAGAGTTTTTAGGCAAATCGGCTCAAGAGCCTGTAGTGAATGAACTTATCATAAAAAATATTATTAAAATCAATATCCTGTTTGCCAACATGAAAGAGATCAATGGCGTCGTTTTAGGCAGTATGTTTGTGCAAATGTTAGGAGATAAACAACATATTGATGAAGCCATAACCTATTTACGCCATCGTGGCGTTGCAGTGAATAAGGGGACAGTATGAATGAGTTTTTTGAAACAGCACTGACAAGTAAACAATTTTTATTGGCCATGTCAGAAACATTCACTATGGTGAGTATTGCGCTTGTCCTAGGTTCACTATTCGGGATCTTATTGGGAATTTTATTAGTTATTACACGACCAGAAGGGATTTGGGAAAATAAACGTATTTATCGCGTGATTAACCCTATAATTAATATATTCCGTTCACTACCTTTTATTATTTTATTAGTGGCAATAATCCCATTAACGCGCTTTGTGGTAGGAACATCTATTGGCACCACCGCAGCCATTGTGCCCTTAGTCATTTATATTGCGCCTTATACGGCAAGATTGGTCGAGAATTCATTACTCAGTGTCCATTCAGGCATTATTGAAGCCGCCGATGCAATGGGGGCGACCAACTGGCAAATTGTGTGGCACTTTATTTTACCAGAAGCAAAGTCATCATTAATTTTAAGTTTAACCGCTGCCAGTATAACGTTAGTTGGAGCAACCGCGATGGCTGGAGCTGTTGGCGGCGGCGGTGTTGGTGACCTTGCGCTAAATTATGGTTATCAACGCTTTGATAATGTTGCTATGGCAATTACGGTTGTGACCTTGGTGATTATAGTGCAAGGAATACAGTTTATTGGTGACACTTTGGCAAGAAAGGCGCGTTTTCACTAGTTAATATAAAGTCGATGAAATATCTTCATCGACTTTTATTGATTTCTCATACAATTACCCATCTTCCCTCCCCCTTTTCAATTCAACCTCAAAAAATATTTACACATAAAAAAGTCACTATTAACACGAATTTAATAAAAAAATAGGCTATTTCTAAAAATTAAATTTAAAAAAATGCAGTAAAATACCAATATATTTCAAATGATTCATATATAATCATAATAGTATACATCATAATGTTTATTTGGCCTCTTGGGACTAAAAACACCATTAAATGTATGTTTTAGTCACTTTGATAACATCTCTAGCTACCTCGCGCGCTTTACGATGCATCGTCAGCGTTTTATTCACCTCTAACTGAAAACTGATTATGCCGACTATCGAACAACTTATATTGCTTTCATCCATATTGATTTTACTCGGTATTTTTTCGAGCAAACTGTCTGCAAGACTGGGTTTGCCTATGCTGGTTATGTTTCTCTTTATTGGCATGCTGGCAGGTGAGGATGGCTTAGGGAAAATTACCTTTGATAACGTCAATGTTTCTTATGCTGTTGGCTCTCTCGCCCTTGCTCTGATTCTTTTCGATGGTGGACTACAAACCTCAGTAAAATCAATTAAGCTAGTCTGGAAACCTGCATTCACCTTAGCGACCGTTGGGGTTTTGATTACTGCGGGTATCACTGGGTTAGCCGCTGCCTACATTTTAGGTATTCCACTTCTTGAAGGGTTACTTTTAGGTGCCATTGTTGGCTCAACGGATGCCGCTGCCGTATTTTCACTGCTACGCAATGCAGGCATTTACCTAAACGAGCGTTTACAGGCGACTTTAGAGATAGAGAGTGCAACCAACGACCCGATGGCCATATTTTTAACCGTTGGTCTGCTGCAACTTCTAATGAACCCACAAGCTTCCGGCAGTGAATTGGCGTTATTATTTGTTAGTCAAATGGGAATCGGTGCTGCTGTAGGGATTGGGGTTGGTTGGATTTCAATAAAAATTATCAACAAAATTAAGTTACTCGCCGCAGGTCTTTATCCTGTTTTAGTGGCTGCCTGTGGTTTATTTTCATTCGGTGTCGCCAGTAATTTAGATGGCAGTGGCTTCTTATCTATTTTTGTCACGGGTGTGGTTATTGGTAATCACTCGTTTGTTTTTCAACGCAATACCTTTTTATTCCATGATGGGCTGGCATGGTTAAGCCAAATCATCATGTTCGTGATGTTAGGCTTACTGGTTAACCCTAGCTCGTTAATTGAGGTATGGCAGGAAGGGTTGCTCATTGCGCTAGTATTAACCTTTGTAGCAAGACCACTCGCAGTTGTCCCAGTACTCAAACTATTTCGCTTCACACGAAATGAGATAGCACTTATCTCCTGGGTGGGGCTAAGAGGCTCTGTCCCGATTATTTTGGCTATTTTCCCCTTTATTTTTGGATTACCGGGTGCCAACCTTATTTTTGATGTTGTCTTCTTCGTGGTTCTAATTTCTGCAACATTACAAGGTTCCACACTGCCTTACTTTGCCCGCAAGTTAAATCTTATGCAGCCACCACCGCTTATACCCGCTGCGACATTAGATATTACCGCTGTCGACCAGATTGATGCTGACTTAGTCGAATATACTCTGGGCGAGGACTGCTCTGCTGTGGGGCGCCGATTATCTCAATTAGCACTACCGGACCAAACCGTGATTGCGATGATCACCCGAGAAAAAAGCGTGTTACCACCTCGCGGGTCAACAATCTTAATGGCGAATGATCATTTGTTTGTCGTACTAAAACCACAAAATCGCTTATTCCTAGAAAGATTATTCTCTGGTCAAACGTCTTCGGAGCCAACCATTATGGAGTTACCTGAGTCTGGTTTAAGCTTAAAAGGTACAACGTGATTAAATGAAATTTATGAGTCGTATGGAATTTTGATTGAAGTTGATTCCGATAAAACACTCAATCAATTTATTCACGTTAATACTGAAAATGAACCCTCTCAAGGGGATGTGATTAAGCTAGATAACATACAAATAAAAATTGATGAAATGATCGGTCCACGTATCGTTACCGTTATTTTAGAGCCAGTAAAAATCCAGCAGGAATAATATGGTAAAAATAGTGATAATCCATTTCCATTTTTCCACGCTTATTTTCTAATTTGTATGCATAAAAAATAAAAGCCCCAAAGGGGCTTTTATTTTTGCAAGTACTCTATATAAGAGGGCGATTATTATATTCAATGACTTTTACTAATTAACTTGGGTTAATTAATTTCACCGTTCTCATTTGAAACAATTTAATTACTGAACTTAATTTGTTTCATTATGAAACACGCACAAAGAATTAATGTCATACGAGAGAATAAAGCGAGTCGTTAAACCCTTTAGATTCTCTTTCCTCAGATGCATTGATATCATCCTGGAGAACTTCACTGAAGAACTCTCCCATATTTACGCCTAATACCTTTAATACGCGAACTAAACAATCGATATCAATACGATTCACACCTCGTTCATAACGAAATAGTTGTTGTTCACTAATGTCGATCTCTTTAGCTAATTGGAAAACTGTATAGCCTTGAGCTTTTCTTAAAGATTTAATTTTTTGTCCAACTGCACAAGCGACAGGATATTTTGTATTCATAAACATTCTCGCTTCAATCTATATTAATTGAATAAAAATCAGCAGGTATTTTCTGCCGTTTTCATTGTTATTTTATATGTACTATGTAGTTGTGGGGAGGTGATCAATCTTGCACTATTTGAAAAGGGATTGAGATAGGCTGGACGCCTTGAGATTACTGACTTGGCGAGGATTTATTTATTCTGCACTAAAGAATACAATTTGATTTAATTTGTTATTTTTTGCATTCTATTCTGCATACTAATGATCATATTTTAGGAACGTTTAAACGGCATTTAAAGGACAATTGAACAGTGCTCAATCATCCTGCTTTACTGTGATTTTCATCCTGGTTTAACTCACCAGATACACCGGTATCTTTCTTTTCTTCAATGCGGCGCAAAATCTCTCTATCAATTGATTCATCACCAGCAATAGCCAGCTTGATTGCTTGCTTCAGCGTTGGGCGAATTTGCAATCGCTCAATACTATTTTCTATTGAGTCATCATTCATAAATGATGTTTTCAAAATACCTTCAATCCCTTTTCTATGTATAGCTTTTAGTAACTCACTAATTTCATCAGTAGATAGTGATTCATATACCATATCCCAAGAGTTCTTCATTAATCGCCTATCCATTTTAGGTGTCTCTTTCTCCTTTTGCGGTTCTAATTCGGACTTATTAATTCCAAATGCCAACCAGTCAAGGCTTACTTGCTCAGCTTCGGCTATTGTTTGAATGGCTTTAAATGATGGGTCAGTTCCTTTGTTTAAATAGTTATTTAGCGTCGAGTATGGCAGCCCCCACTCTATAGATACAGACCTTATACTGCGTCCTTGGATTAGCTCCTGGATTCTTTCTATTAGTGTTTCCTTTGTAGCGTCAGCAAAAGAAACGTTTTCACTTTTTTTTCCTTTCATTTTCTTTTTTACCTATTCATTTGATTTGTAAGTGATATTTCTAAATAAGACCATCAATTAACCTAATTAGGAAAAGAAAGCCGTTTTATTTCTTTACATGGTCTTAATTTGGATCAATACTGTATCCGTACAGATAACCCTAGCGGATTATCCGCAGGGGTAATTTTTAAGGGTAAACGAAATATGGATAGAAATGAAGTAGGTCATGCAGATTGGCATCGAATCGATATTGTTGCCGCCCTTCATAAAGAAGGACTCACGATGAGAGATTTGTCAACGCGAGCAGGTTTAAAACCCGACACGCTCAAGAATGCACTGGCGCGTTCTTATCCTAAAGGTGAACGCATTATCGCTGATGCTCTAGGTATCTTACCGCAAGATATTTGGCCTAGCCGTTATAACAGTAGAGTGAACCATTATGTACCTAACTGCGAATGAATTGATTGGATTGCCTGAATTGCCGGGAACAGTTCAGGGTATACGCCTGGCACTGAAAAAGCGTACAGGTAAACACCCTGAATTTGTTCGTAAGCGAGAAGGCACAAAAGCTTTTGAGTATCACATTGATTGTCTGCCAGAGGCAGCTCAAGAAGTCATTAAGCAGCGTCACTTTAATGCGGTGCTAGAGCAGAAGAAAACGGATAACGCGCTAGAAAAAACGGTATCAAATGCCAGCGTTAAACCCGTTGATGAATTAGCTTTAATGCGTCAGTGCCCCGCATTGTTAGAGCGAGAGGTGTCATCGTTAACCGCAGATCAAAAAGGTATTGCTGATTCGAGAGCGACATTAGCGTTAGAAGTGCTTTCTTTGATTTATGCAGGCGATACACGCATTGGAGCGGTGACGCGTATCTCTGAGCAGTCCCGTAAAGGTGTTTTGCCCCTAACATTGCAACAAGCCGCAGATAATGCGAATGCACGCAAAGGGACAACCCGCCGAGGTGTGAGCATCCGCTCTTTACAGGAATGGGTCACGTTGTATCAGAGCACCAATAATGGTGACGAACGATTGGCGTTACTGGCTCCCGGTCACCATAAAGAGACACGCCCTGAGCAGGTTTCATGGCTACCAATGTTCTTATCACATCATCGTAATGTGAATGGTCCATCGTTGATGGCAGCGTACCGCACATTCACCGAAGAGTGGCAGGAGCACTATGCAGACCAGCCTACTATGTTGGATGTTATGCCCTCTTATTATGCCGTTCGTCGTGTTATGGATAAATTACCAAAACGCGAACGAGCGCGAGGACGCGTGACAGGTTCGGCAGCTCGTGCATTGGAAACTTACCAAAAGCGTGACTGGTCACAGATGCCTGTAAATGGTTGTTGGATATCGGATGGTAAGTCCATGAATATGAAAGTGGCGCATCCTATCCACGGACGTCCATTTACCCCTGAGTTAACGCTAGTGTTAGATGGTCGGACACGCTTTCTTGTGGGTTGGAGTTTGGACTTATCAGAGAACGTGATCGCCGTTGCATCGGCTTATCGCCACGGTATGAAATACCACGGTAAGCCATTATTTACCTATTCAGATAATGGTGGTGGTGAGAAAAACAAAACGTTAGATGCTGATATTACGGGTATTTTCCCTCGCTTAGGTATTAAGCATATGACGGGTATTCCTGGTAATCCACAAGCGCGCGGGATTATTGAGCGTCTTAATGCGGTCATTCCTCATAACGTGGCTGAGCGATTCAAGACGTATAACGGAAGAGGTGCAGATAAAGAGCATGTACGCATTACCAGTCGACGTATTGAATCTGCTGTTAAAGCGATTGAAAACAATAAAGAACTTAACTCTGTACAAAAAGGTGCATTAGCTAAATTACCCAGTTGGCAGCAGCTATTAGACGCCATTGAGGTTGAGGTACAGCGTTACAACTATGAACATCAGCACAGTGAATTACCTAAGCGTAATGGTCGCCATTTAACCCCTGCGGCTTACCGCGAAGAAGTGCTAGCTGCTGAAGGCGATGAAATCGAATATCTCACTGAGATTGAGTTGCGTGAAATGTTCATGCCAGAAGTGGTCAGAAAGGCACAGCGTGGCTGGGTTGAATTTAATAACAACGAGTATTTTGCCGAAGACTTGATCCTCGTTGATGGTGAGGATGTGCGTGTTGCTTATGACATTCACGATGCGAAAGAAGTCATTATTCGTAAATTGGATGGCACCTATGTTTGTACTGCAATATGGAATGGCAACAAAGTTGCTGCCGTACCTACTACGCACATGGCTAAGGCGATTGATGACCGTCGTAAGCGTCGCCTGGCTCGTGTTGAAGATAAACGTCGTGAGATTGAAGCAGAAGCGCGTCCATTAATCGATGCGAAGCCTGCTCCTGATTTTGGTAGCTTTATTCCTGCGGATGAACCTATCACGACACCAAGAAAACCCATGACTTTTTTACAATCTGAATATGATTATTTATCCGCCAAAGCGGGTAATCAATAACGGAGGTTTACGATGTCTATCGTTAATGAACTTACCACGATGATGAATACCAAAGGTTGGTCACAGGCTCAAGCCGCACGCGGTATTGGTGTCAGCACGGCAGTGATTAACCAGTTTTTGCAAAATAAGTACAACGGTGATGTTAACGCGGTTGAAGAAAAAGTCCGCCAATTCATTTTACGCGAACAAGAACGTGATAAATCGCGTCGTATTAAGCCTGTCTATGTTGACACGTTAATGGCACGTAAAGGGCGTGATGTTATCCGTATGGCGCACATGGATAGTGATATTAACGTTATCTATGGTGATGCGGGTATGGGTAAAACCATGATTGTACGCCAATACGCCAAAGAGCATTTAGATGCAGTGCTGATTGAGGCTGACCCAGGTTATACGGCTCGTGTTGTTTTAGAAGAGTTATGCAACAAATTGGGTTTAAGTAAGCGTGGCAACATGCACGAATTGAGCGAATCCATTATACAAAATCTGCGTGATTCGGGGCGCATTATCTTAGTCGATGAAGCTGAAAACTTACCGTACCGCGCATTAGAAACATTGCGTCGTATCCATGATAAATCAGGGGTTGGTATTGTCTTGGTGGGTATGCCTCGCCTGATTCTTAACCTAAAAGGTAAGCGCGGTGAGTATAAGCAGTTATATAGCCGTGTAGGCTTTGCATTACGCATGGGGGAATCACTCCCCGAAGATGATATCACCAACATGATCACCACCATGTTACCGGAAGCGTCTGAGCCAGAAGTATTAAACGCCCTTTATAAAGCGTGTAAAGGTAATGCGCGCCGCTTGTTTAAGTTCTTACGCGGGATATCCAATGGTAGCCAAATTAGTGGGCAGCCTATCGATGTTCAAATGGTTCACGAATTCTCAGAAATGCTGATTAATTAGGTGGCGACATGCGTAATACCATTATCGATAGACTCGAACTGATGATTGCTGAATTGGTGTTTGATAGAGAAATATCAAGTAAAGGCGTTTTATTTCACCGCGAAAATCTTGACGAGTTAATCAGTTTATTGATTGGCGCTCGTGAAGAGATAGAAAAACTTCAATTAGTACAGAAATAATGAGGTTCAACATGGATATCACTATTACGACTGAAAACCAATCTATTGTCTCTGACTTGCTGCGTGCAGGCTCAGTGGCACAGCACTTAGAGCAACAAGGTGTCACCATATTAAGTGTGATCACTCGTCAAGGTAAGCCTTGCATTCATGTAGCCCGCAACAGCTATTGTGATGCGCTCATTCAGGAAGGTAAGGCATCTTACCAATATTTTAATAGTCATAAGGGTAAGCAAGGCGTCTTTGATACAGAGGGGTGCCGAGTTTACTGGTCTGAATCAATACATTAGGAGTCATTATGGCGGCGAAAATTACAATTATTATTTCGGAAGGTAAACATGGACATGCCGATGTTGAAATTACCAGGCACAAAGCAGAATCAGGAACAACTGTTGATGAAATGGCAATGTCTGCTGAATTAGTGCAAGAAGTTGGTTTAGCACTTTGTAAAATTAAATTAGCTCATAAGGAAAAACGTAATGCACACTAATCCAAAACAATTTACACAACATGAAGTTATCGAGAACTACTGGCGTGATGCAAAAGGCATTTTAACCCCAGTTGACTTAATTAAACCCATCGATATGCAGCGTGATGCATTGGTTGGCGAGTTAGTCACTCAGGCTCAACAAATCAGTGAGTTATTACGTCAATTTAAAATCGCAGCTTTCGGTGATATTGAAGCATTCATCGCCCTGTCAGCAGAACAGTTTGGCGTTAATGTAGGGGGTAAAAAAGGCAATGTCACGCTGTATTCATTCGATGGTCGCTATAAAATTCAACGAGCGATACAAGACCGTATTGCTTTTGATGAGCGTTTACAAGCGGCTAAGGCGTTGATTGATGAATGCTTAAAGGATTGGGTGCAAGGTGCTAAACCGGAGATCCACTCCATTATTGATCAGGCTTTTGCTGTTGATAAAGAAGGCAATATTAATACGGGAGCTGTTCTTTCACTTCGCCGCTTAGATATTAAAGATACACGTTGGATAAATGCGATGGAAGCGATTGGTGAAGCTATTCAAGTTGTTGGTAGCCGCCAGTATGTCCGTATCTATGAGCGTGTTGGTGATAATGATCAGTATGTTCCTATTTCACTTGATATTGCCGGAGTCTGATATGTCATTTATCCATTATGCCAAAACAGCATCGATTGCCGAACGCAAGGGCTTATTTGTTGAAGCACACAAGAATTGGCTTGATGCGGTTAGATTTGCGCGTAAAGACGTAAATCGCAGGTGGGCGGAATGCCGTGCTGATTATTGCCTTAAATCGTCTGGAGGTCGTCGTGTCCAAGTTAACAGCCCAACAATTTAATGAAAAGTACCTTGTTGGACACACCTTCATTTATCAACGTAGTCGTTTTTTACGTGGCGGACCAACTGTTAGAACATTAGGTCGAGCTAAAGATGAAGGTGAAAGAACTATTGTTGAAATCGATATTCACCCTTATTACATCGATATTGACACATTAAATTGCTAGTTAATGTAACTCACTAAAAAATCTAACCTTTTAATTAATGGCGTAAACCCGCAGGGGCTGGCTTACGCCTAAATTCAGATAACGAGGTATTTATGTCTAATAATCATGCATCAACTAATAATATGAGCCAACCGAAAATCATTATTACAGCAACTCCAGTTTGTTATGTCAGACAACTTACACCATTAAAACCACAAATTGATATTTCCAAAATTTGTACTGATGAGTTTTGTGAACCTATCTTCATGAAATTTAGCGAGCATGATGTGCAGCTTTCTCATGAATATATTCGAGAATTGCAAGATCAAGGCGTTGATAAATTGATTAATTCATTACAAAACGCATTGAATTTACTGCATGAACGTGATTGCGCAGGTGCTGTAACTTCGATGCTTAAAGATGAAATTAATAGTTGTAAAGCTTTCGCTAGACGGCTCCGTAACCCTATCGATAAATCAAATCTTTGCGATAGCTGCAATGACTGGATGCGTGGCGGATGCTCTTCAATGTGTTCTGCCTACGGTGTAAAAGGAGATCATCATGCGTAAAGGTTGGTGCCCTACCTGTGAAAAAGTGCTTCCTAAGTCATTATTCTCTATCAGTATTGGTGACAAAGTCGATTTCACTATTCAACGTTACAAGGTTAGTTCTCGTGGTATGTCTATCAAGGCATCATCACGTACAGGTAAGGTGATTGATATTCAAGGTGAAATTGCCATTGTCTTGTATCGGAAGCAAGAATCTAAAATACATATCAATAACTTGTCATTATCTGATATCCCAAATGACCTAACTCGCATGATTTGTGGTGAGTGTGAATGCAAGCCTGCGGAGGTGTCAGATGGGCATCAGTAAAGAGCAATGGGTGAAAATTGAAGGAGATCTAAAAGATTATTTCGCATCGGTCGATTTTCAATACAAAGGCATTGAAATTGGTGTAAGGCGCGTAAGTATAGGTGAAGGGAAAACCGCGTTAGCCGTTTTTTTAGATGGGGAAATTCGCACTGGGTGGGGATGGACAAATAGTGATGTGTTTAACCCCTTGGTTGAGTGCTTTTGGTCTAAGCGCCAAAAATCATACTATAGTCCGGCAAGAGTTAAGAAGTTGGAAAAAATTTATGGGAAAAGGCGAGTTAAAAAGGAGATCTCAAATCTTCATGAAAAACTTACCTGGTATCACCCCTATTTTAGCAAAGCTTCCGTGCTGGTTCGTCAGTTTAAGCGTATTGAAGGGTTAACGTTGAAAGTAGATAGTCAAGGTGACTCACTATGACTAATTTAAGGAAAACCTCACAGGCAGCGGCGCGTAAGCGCCGCCAAAGAGCGAGACAGCAAAAAGATGGCTTACACCGTATGGAGATTGCACTGAATGATAAGGAAAATGAAGCGTTAGATTATCTTTGTGTGCATCGCAATCCTGGGCGTCAACCCTATGACCGTAACGAATTAATTTCACTGCTATTGCTGTGCAGCTTAGAGCAGCTAAAACGCCAGCAAGCCAAGTTAGGGACATGTGAACACTGCAAAGAACAAATGCCGAATCATTGTGATGGGTTGTTTATGGGACAATCTAATTGCTGGTTAACACGCGATGCTCGTAAACTTAATCTCACTAGCGTGACTGGTCACGCTAATTTAGAGGAGACAGAATAATGACATCCCCTAATGCAAAGATATTAATTGGTATCATTAAAGCTGCTCAACAGTACCTTAAATTGGATGATGAAACCTATCGAAGTATCCTTGTTCGCATGACGGGTAAGAACTCCGCTAAAAAGTTAACGTTAGACGAATTAAGCCAAGTTCGAGACTATCTTCATGAGCAAGGATACCCAAGAAAATCGGCAAAGAAATACGGACGTAGACCAAGCGTGCCCGCTACACGCGAGTCAATCCTCAGTAAGATTGAAGCATTACTTGCTGATGCGGGTAGACCTTGGGAGTATGCAGAATCGATGGCTAAGCATATGTTTAAGCGTGAAAAAATTGAATGGTTAACGTTTGATGAGTTATCTAACTTAATGAAAGCCTTAATCATTGATGCAAAACGGAGGGCGAAAAATGGATCTCAAAGCCGTTGAGCATTTACTCCCTGATACATTACGCCATATTGCGGGCTTAATTGGGTATCCTGATACCTTAAAACTGATAGAAGTTTTCGGTGGTACAACGTTTGTATTTACAAAAAGTACAGAGACAGAGCGCTTTAAGCTTTTATCGCACGCGATTGGTGATCAAAGTGCAGTAGTGCTTCAAACTCATTTTGGCGGTACTGAAATTTATATTCCCAATGCTTCAGCTGCTATGCGTGAATGGCGCAATCAACGATTTATCAGTGAATATAACGCCCTTTTAAAGGGCGGTTTATCCGGTGTTAAAGCTGTAATAAAGCTGTGCCCTAAGTTTGGTTTTAGTGATCGTCATGCCTGGGACTTGTTATCACGCTATAAACAATCTGCTATCCTAACCGCAAAGCAACCGAATTTATTTTGAGGATATCATGCAAAAAATACTTATTGGAATGTTGTTATCTTTTTGTTCAATTAGTGCATTGGCTATTGATGGATATAAAGGAATTAAATTTGGCTCGTCAGTAAAGGAAGTTTTAAACGCCAATATTTGTTCACTAAAACAATTTCCTGATATGGAGAAAATACCTGAGACTCAAGAGTATGGATGTTTCAATTTACCTTTTGGAGGAAAGAATACACTAGGTATGGCATTTTTTATTGATGGTAAATTTAAGCGATTTGCTATCAATGTAGATGATAATTATGTTTCTGTATTGAACGGTTTAATCGAAAAATATGGAAAACCTTCATCTAGTAACACTCCCGAAGAGATAACTGCTGCATCCAGAAATGGTAACCCTGTTTTTGTCCGTTTTGATAATGATACAATTTTTATACGTTTAGAATGGAATGTCGCTACTGGAAAGGAAAGTGCTCTTCTAATCTATACTTCACATGATTTTGATAAACTGATGGCATTAAAAAATAAGAAATCAATTATTAACGATATTTAACCACTGAACCCCTTCAACACGCGAAACCCCAAGAAAAATGAAATACTGAACACCTTCCTTTTGGAGGGTGTTTTCATTTTAAGGGGGTAACATGCAAACAACTATCAATGAAGCCGAACTCGAACGGCTTGAAAACCTACTGCCAGACTCTGCAAAGCAACTCATTGACGTCATTGGCTACAATGCGACATCACGCCTTATTAGCCGTTTTGGTGGTGTCACCCTCGCAGGTGTCAGCGGTGAGGCTGCAGAGCGTACCGGAGGCGTTCACCGACTATTACGTGAAGTCTTAAATGAAGGCGAGTGCAAGCAGCTCTTGCACTACATTGGTAAAACTGCATTTTATATCCCGCGATGTGAAGAAGCCTTTCGCCAAATTCGCAACCAACACTTTATCAAAGAGTTACTGACGTTGAGTGAGCAAGGTCGTTCGCGTCGCCAGGCAATGGCATTACTGTGCCCCAAATACGGATTTAGTGACCGCATCGGTTGGAAACTGTTGCGTGACCTTGACGCAGAGAGCGCCGCTCAAGACCGTTTATTTGATTGATATTTGCGTGTCTTTTATGACACACTAAAACCCCCTTTAGGGTTTGGTATTCAACTGCTGAACCCCTTCCAACACTCCCGATATTCCTATCTCCTTATACTCAAACTCTCTTATTTCTGATTGGGTTTTTCGTCCATTTCCCTCGGTTTTTTGGAGGCCGTTATGTGAGCGTTAGGAGGTTGCCATGAACCCAGTCTTCCTCGTAAAGGATAGATACATGGATGAAAAGATAACCCAGATCATCACTCAAATATCGTATTGGTTCGCGGGTCTGGGTTTATTTTTTAGTGGTTTGTCATTGTATGAGTGGGGATTTCTCATTGGTGTGTTTGCCAGTGTGCTGCTTGGGACATTGACCTATCTCTTAAATCGCCGAGAGCAAAAACGCCGAACGCGCATTTTAGAGAACTATTTCTCGAATAAACCCGTTTCTCGTGAGGATGCCGAAAAGCTGATTGAAGCATCCATCAAATCCCCCAAGGATTTATAACATGGATATGAAGCAGCGTTATCTCTCTGCCGCCGTTGTGGCGTTGATTGTCGGTGGAGCCAGTGAAAGCCAGATATTTGACCAGTTTATCAAAGAAAAAGAAGGTAACTTTACCACCGCTTACCAAGATGCAGGCGGGATTTGGACAGTATGCCAAGGCGTCACCCGTATTGATGGTCGTCCTGTCAAGCCGCGTGAAAAGCTCACTGATGCACAATGTGAACGCTTAAATGCCATTGAGCGTGACAAAGCCATTTCATGGGTACAAAAACACGTTCCCCTGTCTCTCACGCCGCCACAAATCGCGGGTATCGCGTCTTTCTGCCCTTACAACATTGGCGCAGGTAAGTGCTTTTCATCCACGTTCTACCGCAAGTTACACGCGGGTGACATCGAGGGAGCCTGCAAGGAGATCCCCCGTTGGGTCTTTGATGGTGGAAAAGATTGCCGAAAAACCCAAGGGCAACCCGGCGGCTGTTATGGTCAAGTGATCCGACGTCACCAAGAGGCTGAGTTGTTGTGTTGGGAGTTAATGCAGGTAAATACGACATGGACAAAGCCATGAACTCAATCGCAGAAAACACATTAACCCGCTCGTTTAAAGTCGCTTTAATTATCGCAGCATGGTTGTTGTTTGCGATTGGTGCAACGGCGGGCGCTGTCTTAGCACGTTCTTACTACAACGGCATTATTCAAGCGAACCAATCTCAATACGATAAGAATTTAAAAGCCATCTCCGATGAAGCTGCGGCTGCGACCAAACAAGCCAATGCGCGTATGGAGCAGGCTCAACGCGAAAAACAACGGTTAGATGAGCGTTATGCCAAGGAGTTAAGTGATGCACAAAAAGAGTCTAAAGCTTTACGTGATGACCTCTCTGCTGGTCGTCGCCGGTTGCAGTTCGCCAGAGCCGACCTTGCAACCTGTCAGCTCACCGCAAGCCACAGTTCCAGCACCCGCCCCATGGGCGATGAAGCCGAAATCCGATTCTCTGTCGAAGCTGGACTCCTTGTTGAAGATATCCGAGCCGGTATCCAACTAGACCAAGCCAAGCTTGACTACTTGCAAGACTACGTCACCAACGTGGTGAATGAATGCCGTCGAGAGGTGACACCATGATTCGTTACCGTCCGATGATCGTCGCTCTGGCAATTGTGCTCTATCTGGTGTTGTTTCTCGGTGTGGGTATGTACCTGCGCACTGTGAGTACCTGTGACCAAGCTCAAGCCCAGAGTCACCGTTTAACGTATTTAGACGGCATGGTTTGCCGTTATCTCGATACCCATGAGGCAATAACGCCTCCATCTTCAAGGAGTTTACGATGAAAAAACGCCCACAGCAGGGACGCAAAAAAGACGTTTTAATTGCTATTAACAGCCAGTTAAACCGCATTGAAAGCAACATTAATCGACAAATGCAAAGCATGGATGAGCAAATCGAACTCATCCGTGAAGAAGCAACTAATGGCGCGATTAAGCGGGGTTATGTCGCGGGCGCTATTTCAGGTGGTGTAACCGCCTGCGTGGTCAGCACGGCGTTGATTTTAATCCGCGCGAAAATGGGCTTGTAATTATGGCGTATCCGCAGGAGACCCGCGATAAGTTACGCCGAGCCTATATCTTTAGTCAGTTATCCCTTGAGGTGGCTGCCAGTCAGATAGGCGTGGCGTTTGTCACCGCCCGACGCTGGAAGAAAGAAGCCCAAGATAAAAATGATGACTGGGACAAAATGCGCGCTGCGCACATGTTAGCCGGTGGCGGCGTTGAAGATGCAGGTCGTGCGGTATTGATGAGCCTCGTTGTGCAGTGTCAAGCGGTGACTGAGCAAATCAATACTAACCCTGATATTCCGGCAGATAAGCGTGTTGAGCTGCTAGCGAGCCTTGCTGATGCGTTTAATAAAGCCACATCCGCCAGTAAAAAGATATTGCCTGAAACCGATAAGTTGGCAACTGCTATCGATGTGATCCAACGGTTCGGGCAGTTTATCAGTGACAAGTACCCACAACACAACGTGGTGTTTGTGGAGATTTTAGAAGCCTTTGCCGATGAATTGGAGCGTGCCTATGGATGAAGTTAAGCAGCAGTTAAAAAACTATCAATATCAAATACGTGGATTTGTTTCGACTGAAGCAACTGAAGAGGAAAAGGCACAACTCGCAGAAGCAGAAAAAGAGACGCAAGTGTTTATCATTCAGTTACAGGAGCGCTACCCTAATTATTTAGGTTTAATGGGTGGTGCTATTGCTGTTCTTGATACTTTATTGAGCTGGGAACAGGAATAATGGCAAAAAAGGTTTCCTTAAAAGAGTTTAAAGCCTCACTCCAGGACTACATCACCGAACTGCGCCAAACCATTGAGGCAGAGTGTTTGGGCTTTGATGCTGACCCCAAGGCGGCTGAGGCACGACGTGCGCAAGCCGCGGATGCACAGAACGGCTACAGCTTCTTTGTAGAAACCTATTTCCCGCACTATGTACGCCATCACTCTCGCAGTCAGTTACATGATTATCTCTTTAGCCGGTTGCCTGCGATTGTTGCCAGCTCGGATGCTGAAAGTGACGCCATCGCCGCCCCGCGTGGTGAGGCTAAATCCACGCTAGTGAGTCAACTCTTTACGCTGTGGTGCATTATCCGTGAGCTGAAAAAGTATCCGGTCATCATTATGGACAGTATCGACCAAGCCTACCCGATGCTCGAAGCTATCAAAGCCGAACTGGAATATAACCCGCGACTGAAAAATGATTATCCCGATATTTGTGGTCAAGGGCGTACTTGGCAGATGGGGACTATCGTCACCCGCAATAACATTAAAGTCACGGTTGCCGGTAGCGGTAAAAAACTGCGTGGTTTGCGACATGGTCCATATCGTCCTGACTTAGTGGTGCTTGATGATATTGAAAACGATGAGATGGTGCGTAACCCAGAGCAGCGCGACAAGCTGCATAATTGGTTAAAAAAGACCGTCATGCCGCTCGGTGAAGCCGGGGGTAAAACCGACATCGTTTACATCGGGACTATCTTGCATTATGACTCTGTGCTCTCTCGTACCCTCAATAATGCGATGTGGCGAACAGCGCGGTTTAAAGCCATTCTCCAAATGCCTGCCAATATGAAGTTGTGGGATGAATGGGAAACCTTGATCCACAATAAACACATTGAGGAAGCTGAGCGCTTCTACCACGAAAATGAGCCTGCCATGTTGGAAGGTTCGATTGTGTCATGGGCGGCACGTCCACTGTTGGCGCTCATGAAAATTCGCGCTCGTGATGGTCATGATACCTTTGACTCTGAATACCAGAATGACCCGGTCAGCGGTGAAGATGCCATCTTTGCCAGTTGCATTACATTTTGGTCTAACCATCTCTCTGATTGGGTCTTTTACGGTTCCTGTGACCCAAGCCTCGGTAAACAAAATAAAACCCGTGACCCATCGGCGCTGCTCGTTGGCGGCTTTAACCGCATGACGGGTATCTTAGACGTGGTTGAGGCGGATATTAAGCGCCGTTTGCCCGACCGGATTATTTCGGACGTCATTGACTATCAACGTGAGTATGGCTGTTTGGTGTGGGCGTTTGAGTCTATTGCATTTCAAGAGTTCTTGCGCACCGAGCTGGTGAAGCGTTCGGCGATGTTAGGCGTACCCGTTCCCGCTATCCCTGTTATTCCCAATAGTGATAAAGCCTTACGCATTGAGTCCTTGCAGCCCCACATGGTCAATGGGCTGATACGGTTACATCCAACGCAACACACCCTAATTGACCAATTACGCCACTTTCCTAAAGCCGATCATGATGATGGTCCTGATGCGTTGCACATGCTTTGGTCATTGGCGGTCTCTCGTTCTGGTAACACTGAAATTCACACACGCCCCCGCAGACCTGAGGGTCGGCGCTTTGGTTCGGGGGCTTGGTAGGAATAGATTATGTCGAAAATTGTTGATATCAACGGTAACCCAATACAACGTGAAGTTTTAAAGTCCCCGCAAACCGTTAGCGTGGGACGCATGAGCCGCATTTATCCCGATCATCCTTCGCGTGGTCTGACTATCCGTAAGCTTCCACGCATCTTACAGGCGGCAGAACGCGGTGATTTAAGCGCGCAGTCCTGCCTATTCAGTGACATGGTCGAGCGTGATGGTCATATCTTTGCGGAAATGGAAAAGCGCAAGAATGCGTTATTGACGCTGGACTGGTCGATTGAACCACCTAAGAACGCGAGCAAAGCCGAACTGGACATGACCGCAAACGTGCAAGCCTGGTTTGATGCGATGCCTGAAATTGAAGATATTATTCTTAATGGTATGGAGGCGGTTGGTCATGGATTCAGTTGCCAAGAGTTAGAGTGGGAGCGATTAGATGGCACATGGTTGCCAAAAGCCCTGCATTTACGTCCGCACTATTGGTTCCGCACGCTCCCTGAGCAACGTGATGCAATCCGACTTAACACGGATGAAATGAACGGCTCTGAATTATGGTCGTTTGGGTGGCTGGTGCATCGCCATAATGCACGCAGCGGGTTTATTGCGACCAGTGGGCTTTTCCGTGTGCTCGTGTGGCCGTATCTCTTTAAAAACTTTTCGTTGCGCGATTTTGCTGAGTTCTTAGAAATTTACGGGTTACCTGCCCGTATCGCTAAATACCCCGCAGGCACCTCCGATGAGGACAAAGACAAGCTGTTAGATGCCTTGGTTAATCTGGGGCATGATGCCGTGGCAACGGTACAGCAAGGCACGGATATTAACTTTGAGAGTGCCGCAGGGGGTGGCTCTGACCCGTTCATGGAAATGATTGCCTGGGCGGAACGCACGCAATCCAAGGTAATTTTGGGGGGCACATTGACTTCGCAAGCGGATGGAAAAAGCTCCACCAATGCACTCGGTAACGTGCATAACGAAGTGCGTCATGATTTAAAAACTGCCGATGCCCGTCAGCTTGAGGGTATGTTTCGCCAGCTAATTCAAATGCTGTTGGCACTCAATGGCTATCAAGATGTGAACCCGCGCCGTTTACCTCGCTTTGTATTTGATACCCGTGAGTCAGTCGATTTACCGCAATTTGCGGATGCGATTGATAAGCTGGTTAATGGTGCAGGCGTAGACACGATCCCCTTATCCTGGGTGCATAAGAAAGCGGCTATTCCACAGGCACAAAAGGATGAGCCAGTATTACGTCCACGTCAAACGGTGCCACTATTGCCAACCCCATTAAGTTACGGGCATTCTCGCCACGGTTTGGGGGTACTCAGTCAAGTGGTCGAAGCCGATGGGATTGACCCTGCACAAATCACACTCGATAACGCACCACCCCAATCGGACAGTATCAGTGCGGCGATGAGCCAACTTTTAACGCCAATGGTCGCCGCGCTCAAGCAAGGGCAAAGCGTGGATGAGGCAATGAATATTGTCGCGCAAAGCTATCCACTTCTGGATGATGCCACGCTACAAGCATTGTTAAGCCAGGCGATTTTTGTGGCTGATGTGTGGGGGCGACTCCATGCCGACAGTTAAACAAGCCGTCGATTTACGCTATGCCATGAGCCTCCCACCTGCGGAGGCGATTGCTTACTTTGAAAGTAAAGGCTATGCCATCGGTTTTCACTGGTATGACATTGAAGCCCAAGCCCATGCCAAAGCGTTTACCGTGGCGGGTGTGCTCAAATTGGATATCTTGCACGATATTCGCCAAGCGTTAAACGAAGCCCTTGAAAAGGGTGAGACCTATGCCGACTTTGAACGGCGCTTAATCCCCATTCTTGAGCAGAAGGGTTGGCTCGGTAAAAGTTTGGTTGCGGATATGGACACGGGGGAGCTGCACGGTAAACGCTTAACGCCACGTCGATTAGACACTATATTTCAAACCAACCTGCAATCGTCATACATGGCAGGACGTTATAAGCAGCAAATGGTAACGGTGGATGAGCGTCCCTATTGGGAGCGTGTGGGGATTATGGATAACCGCATTCGTCCTTCTCATGCGGCACTTAATGGGTTTATTGCCCGTTATGATGATCCGATTTGGCAAACCATTTACCCGCCCGATGGTTATCGTTGTCGTTGCCGTGTGCGCACGCGCAGTGCTGAGGATGTTGAGCGCTTAGGGTTGATGGTGCAATCGTCTGAGGGGCGTTTGGTCGAGGTTGAGCAGGAGTATGGTGTGCCAGGTGAAACCCGAACTGTCACCGGTTTTAAAAACCCGAAAGACGGTCAAGTGTACACGCCTGACCCCGGTTTTGGGTTTAATCCTGGACAGGTAAGCTATCAGCCTGAATTGGATAAATATCACCCGACGGCAGCAAGCCAATACATCACAGGCTCACTCACAGGTGCAGATTTCCGATTGGGGTATCAAGAGGCAGTGCAAGCCCCAACACCGAACCCCGCGCAACGTTATCCCATCGCCGCACGCCCAAGTGGAACAGGAAAGACAACGGAGGCTGTTTATGTGGATGCGCCAACGATGAAGGATCTTGCTCAGCACGATATTGAACAATTAGATTATTTGTTTGTGCAAGAGATTATCGAATCCCCCCAAAGAACACGATTAGGCGATGATGGTACTCAATACTATGCAACGCAACATGATAAGCGTTGGTGGGTGGTTGAAGTCAACGGTAATCAATTGCAGCGCGTCACTACGCAAACCGACTTTTGAGGTCAATATGATCACGATAAAAATTGATACGCGAGAATATGAAGCCGCACTGCAAAAGTTGGTTGATGGTATCGAAAGTCGTGCCCCCTTGATGCGTAAAATAGCAGGCGTCATGGCGGATGCTGTTGAGGAAAACTTTGCCCAAGAAGGTCGTCCCGCGTGGTTGGGTTGGAGTCCGGCTTATGCTCGCCGCCGTGCCGGTGGTCGCATTCTGCAAGACAGTGGACGACTAGCCAGCAGTATCGGTCAATACAGTGATAATGATAGTGCCGTTGTGGGAACCAATGTGAAGTATGCCCGCATCCATCAGGAAGGGGGTGAGATTAATATGCCAGCCCGGAGTCAGCAGGCGTATTATCGTCAGCGTAAAGATGGCACCGTCGGCAATCGCTTTGTGAAAAAGTCCCGCAGTAACTTTAGTCAGTACCATACGTTGCCAGCGTATAAAATTAAAATCCCTGCGCGTCCGTTCTTGCAATTGGATGATGCCGATGAGACGCGCATTACACGCACAGTAGAAGACTATCTCACCCAATTAATTGAGTAAGTCCAAATAGTGCCTGTAAGACGCTGTGAGCGATTATCACTATTTAGAGTGTCATTGTTCGTGGTGAGGTGTTTAAATCGTTTTTAAATGGGGTTTAAATGCGTTATCGTAGCGCTAATGAATCGATAGTCTCTTAACCCCACCTTTTTTAATTTCCTCTCGAGTGCTGAACCTCTTCACACACTCCCTCTTATTGGCAGTTGCTATGCTGCCAGCATGAAAAAATACATTGCCGCTTGTGTCGCTGAAATCCTCAGCCAAAACCTTAACGAAATCCAGCTTTTCCCCGCTGGTGAGTTCCGTGCTGTCGATGGTCGCCCGTTTGAATGTGACCACTGGCTCATGACCCGTGAACTCGCCGACGTTTTAATTGCACAAGTTGCGGCACGTCAGACGCCGTATGTGATTGATTATGAGCACCAGACATTGCGTGCAGCGACCAACGGACAGCCAGCGCCTGCAGCAGGTTGGTTTACGGCGTTGGAATGGCGCGAAGGCGATGGACTGTATGCCGTCAATGTGGAATGGACGGATGCGGCGGCGGCTGCCATTAAAGCCAAAGAGTACCGCTTTATTTCCCCTGTCTTTAATTACGACAAAAACGGTCATGTGACAGTGCTGCTCCATGCTGCCCTGACCAACACCCCCGCAGTAGATGGTATGGATGAAGTGATGCTTGCCGCTGCTTCTCAGTTTGCTGCACTTTCTCAACCCACCGAAGAGGATCTCACTGTGGATGAAGAACTCATCAAAGAGCTACTCAGTAACCTGCGTTGGATGCTGAACTTGCCTGCTACGGCAACGGCTGACGATATCAAAACCGAACTGCAAAAAGCCATTGACCTAATTTCCAATGGTCAAGGCACAACCGTGGCTGCCAATCAAAGCTTGGTCGATTTACTCAAAGGTAAAGAGACGTTAATTGCTGACCTGTCCAGCAAAGCTTATGACCCTGCTAAACATGTGCCACTCGCAGGCTATCTTGAGCTACAAGAAAAGCTCAATCAAGCCGTTAATGCGGGGCAGCAGCAGGAAATGAACGGGCTTATCCAAGCCGCACTCAGCGATGGGCGTTTAAATGCGGGCATGAAGGATTGGGCGGAAGATTTAGGGCGTAAAGACCCCGACGCACTGAAAGTTTTTATTGCCAAATCTACCCCCATTGCAGCGCTGTCAACGTTGCAAACGGGCGGTAAAGCCCCAGCGGGTGCGGAGCACAGTGCAGCAGGTGCGACCGAGCTGACGGCTGAGCAGTTAGCGATTTGCAGCCAGTTCGGGCTAGACCCCGAAGAATTTAAAAAACAGTTGGGAGAATAAACCATGACCCAAGACCGAAATACCCCTCACCGCGACGGTGAATTCTTTGCGGTACGTTGCGCCGCCGCTGCACGTATCTACGGCGGGCATATTGTGTGCGCTAATGCGGCGGGGTTTGCTGTCCCAGGCGCACCCGGTTTAACCGTGTTAGGCGTCTCGGATGATTTTGCGGATAACCGCGACGGCGAACAAGGCGATATCAGCGTGATGGTACGCCGCCAAAAAGCCTTTTGTTTTGGTAATGATACCGCCAAGCCTGTCAAGCAAGCTCATGTGGGCAAATTATGCGACGTGAAAGACTCAGTGACCGTGTGTGAAGCCGATGAAGCCAGCACCACGCCAGCGGGTCGCGTGTTAGAAGTCACCGATGATGGTGTCTGGGTCATGATGGGTTAATTAGGAAAATACCATGATTGTAAATAAAGCAAACCTGAGTGCGTTATTTGTCAGTATTAATATGACGTTTAATAACGCGTTAAAAGAAGCCCCAAACACGTGGCAAAAAATTGCCATGAAGGTGCCGTCAACTGGAAAATCAGAGCAGTACAACTGGTTATCGAACTTCCCTGCAATGAAACGCTGGGTGGGTGAAAAAGCGGTTAAGTCGCTATCTGCCCATAAATACACTATCGAAAACGATGATTGGGAAGCCACGATTGAGGTTGACCGCAACGACATCGAAGATGACAGCACAGGACAATACGCTATTCAGGCGAAAGGTGCGGGTCGTTCTGCGGGTATGCTGCCTGATGAAATTGTCTTTGAAGTGTTGAACCTTGGCTTTGAGCGTCCATGCTATGACGGTCAATACTTCTTTGATACTGACCACCCAGTGGGTAAAAACTCGGTTTCCAATAAAGGCAGCAAAAAGCTGTCCATTACAACACTGGATGCAGCCATGGCGTCTTACGGTGCAGCGCGTACCGCCCTGCGCAACATGAAAGACGATGAAGGTCGTCCGTTAGATGTGAATCCCAACATTCTGTTAGTCCCACCTGCACTGGAAGATGTCGCGAATGCCCTCATGACGGCTGACCGCTTAGAAGATGGCAAAGTGAACATCTACAAAGGCACGGCGGAAGTGGTGGTCTCGGCGCGTATCACCTCCGATACCGCGTGGTTCTTGCTGGATACCACTCAAGCCGTACTGCCAATCATTTACCAAGAGCGTAAAGCGCCTGTGTTGGTTGAGCAAACCGACATGAACAGTGATGGCGTCTTTATGCGTAAGAAGTTCAAGTTCGGTGCCGAAGCACGTGCCGCAGGTGGCTATGGTTTCTGGCAGTTAGCCTATGGCTCAACAGGGAGTGACGCATAATGCCGATTATCATTACCGCTAAGATTAATGGGTTTCGTCGCTGTGGGATTGCTCACAGCGATACCGCCACGGAGTACCCTGATGACCACTTCACAAAAGAGCAGCTTGCGACGCTACAAGCGGAGCCGATGCTTGTGGTGTCTGTGGGGACTAAAGATGCGGCGAAACAGCAACCCGATGCAGGCGCAGACAAGCAGATTGCGGCGCTGAAAGCTGAAGTAAAACGCTTGACGGGTGAGAATGAATCCTTGCGTGCTGAGCTTGTATCGTTAAAAGCCACAGGCACAGTGCCATCCGATGATAAAGAATCGGATGATAAAACAGCACCGAAAGGCAAGTAACGGAGAACGTCATGTACGCCACACAAGATGACATGGTGAAAACCTTTGGGAAACGCGAGTGCGTGAGCCTGACCGATGAAAACATGACGGGAAGCGTTAATGCTGAGGTGATGGAAAATGCCTTGCAACGTGCTAGCGCTGAAATCGACGGTTACCTTGTGGGGCGTTACTCGCTCCCGTTCGCCGACGGCGCACGGATATTAACGGGGCGATGCTGTGATATCGCCCGCTATCATCTCGCTACAGCATATCGCAGGCTCAGTAATGAAATTCAAGCGCGTTATGACGATGCCATTCGCTTTTTAGTTAAAGTAGCGGAAGGCAAAATTAGCCTGGGTCGCTCGGATAATGGACAAGTGATCCAGTCATCCTCGCAAATGAAATTTGGGAGTAGCAAACGTCAGTTCGGTCGTGATTCAACCGGTGGAGGTGCATTTTGATCACCCAAATTGAAAGTGGGATCATCCAACGCCTTACGCTCGGTATGGGGCATATGTTACGTGAAATTGCCAGCTACAGCGGTGAACTCGATGTGGATATGGGCAATATCGTCCGTGCGTTTCCGGCTGCCTGGGTCACGTTCGGTGGTATCACGAACAGTAAATACACCAGTATCAGCCGCCAAAAAGTGATTGTCACGGGTAAGTTTGTGGTGATGGTGGGTGATTATAACACGCGCAGTGATGCCGCAAGCCGTATGGGTGGCGCTAACCTCAATGAGGTGGGCACCTATCGACATATACACGGTGTTCGTCGTTTGTTAACGGGGCAGGATTTAGGGTTGACCATCGACCCATTGACACCTGGCGTCGTGAGAACCCTTTACAACACGCAAATTAACGAGCAAGCGTTGTCAATTTTTGCGTGTGAGTTTGAAACACGCTGGCATGAGGATGTGCTGAAAAATGGTGAGTGGCCGGAGTTTACTCAGAACCCCGAAGATGCGGACAACCTCTTTAATCGTTATCGCGGGAAAGTTCAGCAACCTGACCCTGATTTACTGCGTGTGGGGTTGCACTATGACCCACCAGGCGTAGGCAGCGTTGAAGAGCCTGCTGATTTAGTGCCGACAAGGAAACCCACACTATGAAGACGCTTTTCGTTAAAGCCTCGCAAGGCTTGCGGGTGTCATTTGAACACCAACACCGCCGCTATATTACTGACGCGGAGGCAATCTCTGTTCCTGATACCGCGTATTATCGCCGCCTGTTGACTAATGGTGATTTAGTCTCGGTGAACAAAAAAGCCAAAAACAAAGGACAAAAATCATGACAGTAACCTTTGATACCATTCCAGGCAGCATCCGCAAGCCAGGGAAATATCTTGAGTTCAATACGCGGATGGCAACCCGAACGTTGCCCGGTAACCCGCAAACCTTATTAATCATTGCGCCCATGCTCTCATCGGCGCAAGTTGCCCCATTAACCCCCATTGATATCTATGATGACAGTGTGGCTGGGACTGCGTTTGGTGAGGGTTCACTGGCGCATCTCATGGCGAAATCCGCTATCAGTGCGAATAATTATTTGCAGCTTCAAGTGATTGGGATTGAGGAGGCCGTTGCCGGTAAAAAAGCCACGGCAACCGTGACCATTACCGCGCCAGCCACTCGTAGCGGTACGCTCTCATTGTCAGTATGTGGTGAGCGTTTAGATATTCCTGTTGAAACTGCCGATACTGCTGCAGCGCTGAATCAAGCCGTTTTAGAGGCGGTTAATGCTCGCGGTGATTTACCTGTTGTTGCGAGCTTAGAAGGTGAAGAAAGTACCGTTCTGACACTCACCGCTAAACAGTCCGGGGCTTGGGGTAATGATATTGCCCTTGAGGTTCAATCCACGGCTAAAGGGGTCACTGCAACAGTGACCGCTATGCAAGGCGGTGAAAACAATGCGGATATTCAGCCCGCTTTGGATGCGGTTTTTGCTGCGGGTCATAACATCATTGCGCAGCCGTTTAGCGATAAAGATTCGCTCTTAAAACTGCGCACCCACCTTGAAAAAGTCAGTGGTGCATTAGAGCAACGTGGCGCAATTGGTGCTGCAGGATGGACTGGCACATTGAGCACGGGCACCACCTTAGCCAGTGATATTAATGATGGTCGGACATCTATCGCATGGTATCCCGGCTCGGTGAAATTACCGTGTCAAATTTCCGCTGCATACGGTGCAGTCATTGCGTTTGAAGAAGACCCTGCGCGTCCTCTGAACACCCTTGAGCTTAAAGGCTTAGATATTGCGCCAGTGACTAAGCGTGCGGGACGCAATGAGCAAGAAAACGCCTTACACAATGGCTTAACGCCGCTTGAGGTGGGCGCAGGCAACCGCGTGCAAATTGTGCGAGCTGTCACCACCTACACCCGCAATGTGGAAGGTGTGGAAGATACAGCGCTGTTGGACTTAACCACCATTCGCACCTTGGATTATACCCGTAAAGCGTGCCGTGAGCGTCTCTCCCAGCGTTTTCCGCGTGAAAAGCTCAATGAGCGTACTCGTGCGAAAGTGCGTTCAGAATTGCTGGATGTGCTGATTAAGCTGGAAGAGGAAGAAATCCTCGAAAACGTGGAAGAAAACAAAGGGATGCTGTTGGTTGAGCGCGACGGTAAAGACCCGAACCGACTAAACGCGGCTATCCCTGCCGATGTTGTTAATGGCTTGCATGTGTTTGCGGGTCGTATTGACTTGCTCGTCTAAGGAGAACACGAATGCTAGAAGAATATGCAGGTGCGATTGTCCTCGAAATCGATGGTCGTGAAGTGGAAGTCACGAGCATGGATGTTCAACAAGTCACGGGGCGCAAGCTGGTTAAAACCATGAACAAAACCGGGCGTGCCAAAGGGTTTATGCGTGGCATTGAAACCATTGAGTTATCGATTTCAGTGGTGATCCCTTTAAATGGTGATATGGATTGGGCGGCAATTGAAGGCGCGAAACTGACGCAATACCCAATTAGTGGAACGGGTGGTAAGCGCATTTCGTACCTTGACTGCTTTGTCACCGAAGTTGGTGAGAAATACCAAGTGGATGGCGAAGCCCAACGTGACCTTAAAATGAATGCGCTGCGTAAGGTGGTTGAGTAATGGCTGATGTAAAACCCCTGATGCTACTCGATGGCATCGACCATGGCGGTAAGCGTCACCTTGAGTTTGCGGTCAAAGTGCCGGTGATGCGTGATGTGTATGACGCTCTCGATGAGACCGAAGAGGCTTGCGGTTCAACTGAAAGCAAAGGCGCTGACCTCTACTATCGCATGGCGTTGACTAAGCGCTCTCTCACGCAGCTAGGTGACATTCCGCAAGAGGATATCACGACGGACTTCTTGCTGGATAACCTCACCAGCTTGGATTATGACGTGATTGACAGCGCTATTGATGACGCAAAAAAAAAGCGGCGCGAAGCGAACAAAGACGCGACAGCTTCCGAACCGTCGTCTTAGCCCTTGGTAAGTACGGATTTACTGAGCAGCAGTGCCTATCAATGAGCCGTCCAGCCTTGGACGGCTATCTCGATGCGTTAAACCGCCTGCATGGCGGTAAGTCAACATCGTCGAAATCACAAACAACACGCGTCAAATCCCGCCGTCAACGCAAGCAGAAATCTAAACGAGGTTAATCATGGCGAAAGAATTTAAACTATCGATGGTCATTTCCGCGCGTGATGATGCCTCAAAGGCGATCACCAAAGCGATGCGGGATAGCACTAAAGAGAGTCAGAACGCCGAAAAAGCCCAAGAGAAACTCGGTAAGCGCCAACGTACCACGTCAGAAGAAGGTATTCGCCAGAATCGTGCATTAGGCGAAGAAATCAAACGCCAAAACCGTGCCAGGGAAACCCTTGGTATTCGTGCTGAGCGTGCCATTCAGCGTGAAATTCAGCAAACCATGGCAGCGTATAACCGGTTAGCCCGTAGCGGAACATTGTCAGTTGATGAACAATCCCGCGCTTATGAGCGTATGCGCCAACGTGTGAGCCAACTCAAAACCGAGATGCAAGGCATGAGTAAGTTAGCCCGCTTATCGGATATTGGCGGAAGCTTAGCGCAGATTGGCGGTGCGATGGTCGCAGGCGGTATGGCTTATGCAGAGCCAGTTAAAAAGCAGATGAGCTATGAGCAACGATTAGCATATATGAGTAATACCGCTTTCAGTGATCGTGATGCAGCAGGTAGACAAGAAGGAATGAAAAACCTTGATACGCTTATCCGAAAATCTGTCGCTGAAGGTGGAGGTTCAATTGATGAGGCTGCTGAGGTATTAAGTAAATTACTCTCAGAAGGGATTTTCACTGATAAGGAAATTAATGGGCTTCTTCCATTAATTCAAAGATATAGCACTGCGTCAGGTGTTCAAAGTTTAGATTTAGCAGCCGTTTCTGCGGCATTAAAAAAGAACTTTGGGATTAGCGATCCAAAGGATATTAAAACCGCTTTAGATATGGCGCTAAAAGGTGGGCAAGAAGGTGCTTTTGAATTACCTGATATGGCTAAATGGTTAGCACAACAATTATCAGCAGCAAATAGTGTGGGTATGAATGGACTGGATGACTTTGCATCAATTGTTGCTGCTAACCAAGCGGTAGTCTCCACTGCAGGTACAAATGACCAAGCCGGTAATAACTTAATGAACTTTCTTCTTAAATTAAATAGCCGCGAGTTAGGCACTGCAGCTGAGAGAATTAAAGTAGATGGTTATGGTATTGACCTGTCTGGGACACTTATTAATGCTAGAGAAAAAGGGATTGATCCGATTGATGCTTTTATTGGTCTTACTGACAAGATAGCCGCTAATAACCCCAAATATAAAGCATTGCAAGATAAGTTAAATAAAACAGATAAAAATGACCCTGAACACCAAAGGACGTTAGCTGCAATGGCTAAAATAGCGGAAGGTTCCGCTATTGGTCAATTAATTGGAGACCAAGGCACACTAATGGCTGTCATTGGCTTGAAAGGTCAAGCTGAATATAGAAATGAAGTAAAGAAAAAAGTATTAGAACAAAAAAATAAAGCCGATGGTCAAGGTGAAGGTGATATTCAATTTGCTGTAATCTCTGCGGGTAATCAGTTTAAAGCCGATCAAGCTGGTAACGCTAAACAGTTTGCAGAAATGGACTCAGCAAAACCAGTATCAGATGCACTTGGTACATTAGCGGACAAATTCACTGATTTTAGCAAAGAGTTTCCGATGCTAACCACTGCCGCTATGGGGGCAAAAACCGCGATTGAGGCGATGACACAAGCGGCTGTTGCCTTTGCTGCATTGAAGTTTCTATTTGGTGGTGGGTCTGGATTAAGCAGCATTCTAGGTGGTAAAGGCGCACCTAAGCCGGGCATGTTCAACCCTATCGGTGGTGCTGGAACAGGTGGGCTTCCTGTTCACGTCACGAATTGGCACGAGAGTGGATTTAATGATCAGGATAAAGGCTTATTAGCTAAGTTCGGTGCGTATGCATCGACAATTATCGACATTGAAAATAGTGATATTGCTAAAGAGAACCTAAAAAAATTAAGTGATGACCGATTACAAAAGTTTAAAGATGAAGGATTGGAAGGTTCAAAATATGATTATTTACCTGCAGGTCTCGATGCCTGGTTGCAAAAACGCGACCAGCGACTAGAAGATAATCCCATCAGTGTTAGCCCTTATTTAAAGGGTGAGTCTACATCGCCTTTTCTTAACAATGAGCGAGCCATTGATAAAGATGTAATCACCTTTGATACTCTTGAAAAATCTGGTGTTCTTCAACCTTTACTTGATTTGACTCAAGCCCTTAAAAACCCGCCACCGCAACCTGTCATTGAGGTTCGTAGCGTTGTCGAACTCGACGGTCAGCAAGTGGCTGAGTCGGTCAATCGAGTTAATGGACAAGATGCCGGTCGTTCTACTGGAGGAATGTTCCCATGAGTTGGCAATCTGACTTACAAAATGCCTCATTTCGTGGAGCGCGTTTCGATGTGTATAACGCCAAAGACAGCATATCGCGTGACGTTGCCACTCATGAATACCCGTTTGTGGACGGTGGCGATGTGATGGATTTGGGGCGTAAGCCGCGTAATTTTCGCATCAGCGCCGTGCTATGGGGTGACAACTACAAGCGGGATATGGATAACCTGATTGCGGTGCTCGATGAGCCTGGTAAAGGTGAATTAATTCACCCTGTTTTTGGCTCCATCCCCAACGCACAGTGCATTGAATACAGTATCGGTCATGAAGCCGATAACATTGATAGTTGCACGTTAGAATTGGTGTTTCTCGAAGGTACAACAGGCACACAACTGGCAGAAGCGCACCCAGAGCAGCTCGGTGATGATATCTTTGACAAGATAAATCAGCTCTCAGAGCGCATGAGTGATTTATTTGAGCAAGTCATGGCACCAGTGAATAAGGGGTTACGTTATCTTGCCAAAGGTAAAGCGGCACTTTCAGGCATGATGAACACCTTAATTATCATGCGTGGTGATTTTAATGGTGCATTCAGTGATGGCGTGAATTACCTCAGTTATCCGCGTGCTTTTATTAATGATTTGCAGTCGGTTTTAGATGTCCGCACCAGTGCTGTGGGTGATTTATTAAATTTAAAATTCCCGGGTGTGATTAATACTAATCAGAGCAATGGTTACAAAGGCTACACCTCGCCCGTCATGACCTCGACGACGCCACAAAACGGCTATTTACCGAGTGCCTCGACATCAATCAATGTCGAAAAAGGCGTCAATGCAACGACTTTACTCTCTGCGTGGGGTGATAGTGTTGCGGTGGTTAATGAGTTGGTCAATCTGCCTGCATTGCTCGTGCAAGATGAACTTATCGCCACGGTGCCGATGCCAGGTAATGCACAATTATCCGACGTCCAAGATTTAATTGCGTTGTATCAGGTGCTTGCGGTATCTGAAATCGCAGCTATCACAGTACAAGTGTTATCTGACCCTGTTCAGCCTGAACAAATGTCGTTAGATGATATTGAGTTGATGGTCAATACGGTGAGAGAACTCACGTTACAGGCGATTAATACCCTTCGCCAGGACTATGAGCCGCGCACTCAATCCATCAGCTCAGATGCAGAGCCGATAGGCTTACTGTGGCATGGCGTGGTGACGTCCTTAAAATCGGTAGCATTAGGTGTGCAAACGCTCGGTTTGCGGGTCATTGAGAAACGTCCGCCATTAACTCGCCGAACACTGACTACTGAGACTAACTTTCATTTATTAGCCCATGCCTGGTATGGCGATTATCGCCGAGCCAGTGAATTACAGCGCTTAAATCCGCGCACGCGTAACCCGAATCACTTGCAAGCAGGAGATATCATCAATGCCTACGCAAGATAACGCTCCCTCTCAAGATAAAATCACTTTGTTAATTGGTGGTCAGGCTCACAGTGATTGGCAAACCTATCGCATTGACAGTGACTTTTTAAAAGCGGCTGATGCCTGGCAACTTTCGTTAGGCTTGCCCGAGGGTATCTTTCCAGTTGATGCCGTTCGTGGGGCTGCCGTAAAAGTCAAAATGAATGATGATGTGATTTTGTCTGGGCGAATCGATACGGTTGCGCGTGACGTGTCCCGCCGTGGTGTCACATTGAGCCTTTCGGGGCGTGATGATTCTGCGATTTTAGTCGATTGCGCCGCCCCGATATTCAGCGCCCGTCAACTCCGTTTGGATGAAGTGATTGCCAGCATTGTGCGCCCACTTGGGATTAAAAAAATCCGTATACAGGCTGAGGGTGTGACTCGTAATGACCGCGTGCATATTGAGCCTGGTGAGCGTGCGTGGGATTCATTGATGAAAGCGGCAGCGGGACGTGGTTTGCATCCGTGGTTTGATCCAGATGGGACATTGGTAATAGGTGGCCCCGATTATAACCAGCCACCCGTGGCTAATCTCATTATGCGACGCGATGGGCAAGGCAATAATTTAATTTCACTTTCCGATAGCCGCAGTATTCAAGGGTGTTTTTCTGAGTTGATGATCCTCGGGCAAAGTCACGCCACATCGACCAGCAATAAAAAATTACCGACTAAACCTGTCGATGTGGATGTCCCTAATAACTCATCACCAAAAGCATATGCAGTGACATTTAATGCCATAGAAGATGATGACGAACCGGCTGCAATATCCAGCGCATCAGGTCAACATAATATGAAAATCAAAGTGACCGACCCAACGGTGCCGTACTATCGCCCGCAAATTCTGACCTCGGGTGATGTTGATAATCAGGAGCAGCTCCAGTACCGCGCCAAAAAAGCAATGGCAGATGCCCGCCTATCAGGGCTAGACATTGTTGCCGAGGTCTATGGTCACCGAACGCCAGACGGAAAACTGTGGACGCCAGGGCAACGTGTGCGCATCCAAAGCGAATTACATGGCATTGATGATATTTTCTTTTTAATGGGGCGTACGTTCATTGGGGGGCGTCCTGGTGGTGCGACCACACAGTTACGCTTTAAAGAAGATGCCGTTTGGATACCGGATGCATTTCCGAAACAGAAAAAAGGGAAAAAAGGCAGTAAAAAGAAAGGGAAAGACCAAATTAGAGCGGTGGATGTTAGTGGAGGCAATTAATCATGTGGAGCCATATTAATCAACGCATTAATCAAGCTTTAAACAGCATTAGAATGGCATTTAGGGCTGAGTTAAATGCCACGGATAGCGAAGGCAAAGTCCAAACGATGCAAGGTGAAGGTCTATCGGGTGAGCCACTGCAGGGACAAGAGATTTTTCAGCACTATGGCTTTACCTCTCGCCCTTTACCCGGCACAGAAGCCATAGTTTTGCCGCTGGGCGGGCATTCCTCTCATGGTATTGTGATTGCTACCGAGCATGGTGCTTATCGCCTTGCGGGGCTGGAGACTGGCGAAGTCGCTTTGTATACCGATGAAGGCGCTAAAATTGTGTTAAAGCGGGGTCGTATCATTGATGTTGAATGTGATGTTTATCGGGTTAACTGCAAGCAATATGAAGTGAATGCCGAAGATAAAGCGGATTTTAACACACCTATGGTCACCACCAGTGAGCAGCTCACCGCCATGAAACAAATCACAGGCAATGGCGGGATGGCAATTAAAGGTGGTAAAGGGGCTAACTTTGAGGGTAATATCACGCAGACCTCGGGTAGCTATAAAACCGACGGTGATGTTCAAGCCGGTGATATTTCACTGCAACGCCATAAGCACCCAAATGGTAATAATGGTGCGGATACAGGCTCTTCTAAAGCTTAACACCCTCTCATAAAGTGCTGAACCTCTTCACACACTAACGCTTTACCCATGCTGCGATACTGCGCAGCATGGACAGAGCACTCGATACTTCAACCGGTGACTACACCGGAACTCAAACCAACAACCTCTCAAATGCCGTGTATTTACGTCTAATGACGCCGCTCGGCAGTTATTGGGCTGACCCGTTGCTCGGCTCTCGATTGCACGAATTAACACGCGAAAAAGATGTTTCACGCGTCTATTTATTGGCGCGTCAATACGCAGAGCAAGCCTTACAGCCATTATTGGATGATGGTCGCGCTTTATCGATTAGCGTTACGGTACATCGCGATGGCTTAAAACGGGCGGTATTGTGGATTGAGATCATCGATGCAGGCAACGAACCCCAAACGTTCAAGCACAATGTGAGGATTGCCTGATGTTTATTACGCCAACCTTTGACCAAATCCGCGACACGCTCTTAAATGACTTGAAAAATCAGCTACCAGATGCGGATATTGGTACTGATAGCGATTACTTTGTGCGTGCGTCCTCAGTCGCCAGTGTTGCATTAGGGATTTACCAGCATCAAAGCTGGATTGTGCGCCAAATATTCCCCGATACTGCAGACAGTGATTATTTAGAGCTACATGCTCGTACACGTAGTTTAATTCGTAAACCTGCAACTACCGCGAAAGGTATTGCGGTCATTACCGGTACAAAAGATACGGTATTGCCTGCGGGAAGCCAATTGCGGGGTGAAAACACCTCCTGCTTTACCACGGCTGAGGTGACATTACCCGCTGATGGTAAAGTTTCCGTGCCCATTCAGGCTAACCAGTCCGGTACAAGTAGTAACTTATCCAAGCCGACCACAGCAGAATTAGTCAATGCCCCTATGGGGATCAACTCGTTGGTTGCCATTAATCAGCTTTCTGGCGGGACAGATATTGAAACCGATGCCAGCTTACTCGCGCGATTGTTAGATGTTATTCGTCGCCCTCCTGCAGGTGGTAATAAGTACGATTATCGCCGCTGGGCGCTAGAAGTACCTGGCGTCACGAATGCCTTTGTTTACCCTTTGCGCCGTGGGTTGGGAACGGTTGATATCGCGATTATATCCGCTGATGGGCTTCCTTCTCGCGATATCATTGAGGCTGCGCAGGCTCACATTGATGATGTTCGACCTGTCACCGCGAAGAATTCTTACGTTCTCGCACCAACTGAACGTTACGTTGATTTTGAGGTTGAAGTCACGCTTGAGGGCATTAGCTTAGAATCCGCCAAGAACCAAGTTGAAACTGAAATTAATGCGGTTATGGGGCGTATCGCTCCCGGTCAAAAGTTAATTCGCAGTGAAGTCGAAACAGCTATTTCATTAATCCCTGGCATTACTGACCGCCTTATTATTAAGCCTGCGGGTAATGTGATCGCCCTGGTCGATGATAAAAATCTTGAATGGTTGCGACCAGGTAACATTGTGGTGAGGTTGCCAAAATGAAGACCTTGCTTAAGCAGCTCTTGCCCCCTGTTAGTTATGCTTTGGATGCGCCACGTTTAGACGTCGAACTGCAAGCCGAAGCAAACCGTTTCACGCTCATTCAAGATAGCGCTGACCTTGTTAGAAATAGCATTACGCCTTTTTTCTCTAATAGCTTGCTGCCTGATTGGGAGCGCGTTTTAGATTTAACGCCGGATGCCAATTTAAGCTACCAACAACGCCTAGAGCTGGTTTTAGTCAAACTGGCTGAAACAGGCGGTTTATCTATCCCTTACTTTGTTCAGCTCGCTAAAAAACTGGGCTACGACATTACGATTGATGAGCTAGACCCCTTTCAGGTTGGCGTCAGTCGAGCGGGAGACCGACTCACTCATCCGGGTATTTTATGGGTTTGGGTCGTTAATATCTTTGGTGCGAAATCACTAGTTTATCGATTTAGATCCGGTGGCTCAGTTGCTGGTGAACGCTTGTCATTTTGGGCTGATACCGTCATTGAAACCGTATTTAATGACCTCAAGCCCGCTCATACATTCTGTTATTTTACTTATCAGGAGTCTTGATATGCAGGACTTAATGCCCCCAATTAACACGCAAGACAGTATCTTTCATGATGGTGACCCTACCACTGGGCAGTTAGGTACAATCGTCGCTGCATTATGGCTTAACAACGTGCAAGCAGCCACGCGCGACGTACAGGCTGAAATCAAAAACGTACTTGCGAAAGCGGGTATGACACCAGACCCAAAAAAGACGAATCAGCTTGCGGATGCAATTAGCCAAATAGTGACTAGCGGAAATTATGCTACCACCGCTTATGTTGATAACGGTCTCAATAAGAAAATTGATAAAGCGAACATTTCAGGCGTAAAGGGCAACGATAATGACAAAGTGCCTAGCCTGAATTTGTTTACTACTGAGATTGGAAAATTAGCATCAATTGGATACAGCTTTTCAAAAACTGAATCAGACGGCAGATATCAACCTAAAGGGGACTACGCCCCTGCGGGTGACTATGCAACCAACACCGCGCTAAACAACGGACTAAATGCGAAGTTTGATAAAACATCGATAGTACAAATTACGGGTTCATCAACAACACAGGTTATGAGTCAAGATGCAGCAACAAAAGCATTCATGAAGCCTGGAGATTTTGGTTTAGGGGCAACAAAAACAACTGAATTGATAAAAGAGAATGATTATACAAATTCTGTGGGTAGGACTTTTGGTTTTATTTACAATAACTCTGATGCCATTGGCGCCCCATCCAATTTTGGCGGAGGTATAGTATTTGGTCGCGATCCTAAATTATCGGCATCAATTTTGTACTCTCCTGATTGGACTACTCGCTTATATTTGTCATCAGCAATAGATAATACATCAGGGAAAATGTCAGGTTTTGTCGAGTTTTACTCAACTGGGAATACAAAAATAGACCGAAATGGTAACTTAAAAGCTTCTGGTTCTTCTGATGCATTAACTGACTTTCCCGTGGGTGCGCCTATACCTTGGCCTCAATCAACCGCACCAGCGGGTTATTTAGTTTGTAACGGACAAACATTCAATAAAAACACTTACCCTCTTCTGGCACAAGCTTACCCATCAGGGATATTACCCGACCTGCGTGGTGAGTTTATTCGCGGCCTTGACGCTGGGCGCAATATTGATAATGGCCGTGCCGTTTTATCGGCTCAAAGTGATGCGATTAGGAATATCACTGGCAGTATTGAAACAGCTAAAAGCAATACGAATGGGGAGGGGGCATTTTCATCATCAACAAATGGAACCACTGGTGCTGCGTCTGACTCTACAGGTAGCGTTAAGTTATACGCTAAAGCAGTATTTAAAGCTTCAGATTCCGTGCCAACCGCAAATGAAAATCGTCCTCGTAACATTGCATTTTTATATATAGTGAGAGTAGCATAATGAAAAACTATAATTTAGAGATTGAACAAGCCGAAATTAGCGAAAATGGTTTAGCAACAAAAGCAGGTTGGATTAAAGTTTATATTGCAGACCCACACACGCGTGAATATTTGAACGCGAGCATGGAGAATATTTATTTTGATGTCAGCGTATCCGCTGGTGCTTATATTGATGCGCCTGAATTACCAACAAAAGCGGGCTTCGCGGTGATACGTAGTAAAGATGGTTCTAAGTGGGAAATCGTCGCTGATAACAGAAATAAAACCGCATACAACACAGAAAATCGCCAACCGATTGTTATTGATTTTATTGGTGATTTACCAACAACACTCACTCTATTAGAGCCAAAAACTGAGTTTGATAAATGGGATGGTCAAAAATGGGTGACTGATACGCAAGCACAAAAAGCGGCATTTATTGCTCAGGCTGAGAGTGAAAAAGCACAGCGCTTAGAGGAGGCAGAGCAGTATATCGCAATGCTTGAGCGCAAAGTACGTCTAAACATGGCGACAGACGAAGAAAAAGCACTGCTGACAGCGTGGGAAATCTATAGCGTCAAAGTTGCTGATATCGATACATCATTAGCGCCAGATATTAAATACCCTCAAAAACCATAATATCTAAGGCAAGCTGTAAGGCTTGCCAAATTTTCCATGTAAATTATTTCTATCAATTCCGCACAGTGCAAAATCCATCTTTTTATATCTTTCCTTTTATGCGAAATTGTCCGCCAATTAGTGCAAATCATTTCGCCGCTCTACATAGTTCATTGATAAAAACACGGTGATACATCCAACATCACTAAGAGAATGATATACTAGCCTTCTAATTAGTTTCAACTAGTCCAAAAATGACATTGCAACTATGTAACAAAATATTTTTCTCTATACAAACAAGACGAGTTAGTAAATTAGTTATTTATTATCAATGGCTTATACAAATTAACAGCCAGTGAATATCACCTAGTAAACTCAGGTGAAATAGCACATAGCAAGACAATTCACTAAAAACCAATCACTTTCCCGCCAATAAATCCAAAAATAAAGGAAATAAACAGAATAATTTAACACTGTAACAAAGTTAATCGTTTCACGATAACATTGGTGTTTTTTTGAGTCAAAAACCACATTAAGTGAGCATTTTCTGTAAAAGAAAGTAAAAAATATATGTTTTACATATATAACTATTTCGCAACATAAAACATCAATAACTTACATTTTTGAACTGTATGCTACAAATTAATTAAACGCTATATTTTTAAAGTAACCTAGTGAATTTAATGCACCTACACATTCAACATAACAAAACATTAACGTTAAGGAAGTCGAACATTCACTTTACTTGATGAATATCACAAAAATATGAACATTACTGATTATCGATAATCTTATTTTAATATTATGAATACATAAACACTCGAAAATTATTGAACTTTAAGATTATCAAAACGAGAATAACTAGAATTATTCACCAATATACTACTTTACAGATGTTCTTTTGTTGTAATATCAATGAAAGTTTTATTTGCTGTTTTTTTAATATCAACTAAGAATATTCTTAATGGTCTATTTAATCCAAACCAACATAAGGCTGTTCATGTGGTATGGCATAATTTAATTTCTAGCATAATTTCATCGCCATCATATTTTTTAATAAAAATTCATTTTAGATAAAACTATAAATGGATTAATCCTTTAACATTATCATTTAAGTGATTTTACTTATAGCGTTGATATGCTTTATTTTTATTAACTAAATTTTGGTTTCAAAAAAACCAAGAGCTCTACAATACAAGGAAAAGTCTCGTTATCGTTTCATTCAATATTTTGATTCATTAAAAATTCAAAAGTTTATATTAACAATATAATGGCCAATATAACGATATGTACAATCTTAATAGGAATAATACCTTATAAGTAATATGAATATTTAAGCAAAATAAACGAAGAATGGCTGAGAGAAGGATAGTAAAATCTTACTGGGCACAGCTATGCATAAACTAATTAAAATCAGTATGTTAAGCTTTGCATTGAGGATTTATGACGTGATTTTTGATAAAAATGAAGTGGTGGGCGATAGCGGGCTCGAACCACTGACCCCCTCCTTGTAAGGGAGGTGCTCTACCAACTGAGCTAATCGCCCACTTCATGACGCTATTTTTGATGGTGGGTCGTGCAGGATTCGAACCTGCGACCAATTGATTAAAAGTCAACTGCTCTACCAACTGAGCTAACGACCCATATTCAAGTATCTGTACTGCTTGAATGATTTACTTCATTTAGATGGTGGGTCGTGCAGGATTCGAACCTGCGACCAATTGATTAAAAGTCAACTGCTCTACCAACTGAGCTAACGACCCATCTATATTTCTGAATTATTTTAATGCAAGAAAAGATGAAGTGGTGGGCGATAGCGGGCTCGAACCACTGACCCCCTCCTTGTAAGGGAGGTGCTCTACCAACTGAGCTAATCGCCCACTTCATAATAATCACATTGTCATAAATAATTGGTGGGCGATAGCGGGCTCGAACCACTGACCCCCTCCTTGTAAGGGAGGTGCTCTACCAACTGAGCTAATCGCCCAATTATTTATGTTTTCATCGTCAACGGTGGTGGGCGATAGCGGGCTCGAACCACTGACCCCCTCCTTGTAAGGGAGGTGCTCTACCAACTGAGCTAATCGCCCCGTCGTCGATGGAGGTGCATTATAGGGATACTGAGTTCTGAGTCAACGGTTTTTGAATAGATTTTTTCTGTTCGTTGCAAAAATAATCAAGATGTTTTAATTATCACCTAAGAAGTACCCTTTTTAATCAATTAACTACATTATCCTACTAAATTTTATTAGAAAAAAATCACTCAAAGCTCACCAGACTAAAAATTTTAGCGGTTATTTTCCCAATTTGATGATTTTCTTTATCTGTATAGAGATAAGCAGATTGAGGATTCACTACAGGGTGATAGAATAGAGGAACTTTTAGCAATGCTTACGATGATCATAAGCGCATTAAGAAACAACGTTTCGCAATTAAGGCAATCTCGATGAGTAAAATCAAAACCCGTTTTGCACCAAGCCCAACTGGCTACTTGCACGTTGGTGGTGCTCGTACCGCCCTGTATTCCTGGTTATATAGTCGCCACAATCAGGGCGAATTTGTCCTGCGTATTGAAGACACCGACTTAGAACGTTCAACTCAGGAAGCTATCGACGCCATTATGGACGGTATGAACTGGTTGAATTTAAATTGGGATGAAGGTCCTTACTATCAAACTAAGCGTTTCGATCGCTACAATGCCGTAATCGATACCATGTTAGAAGCAGGTACCGCTTACCGCTGCTACTGCTCTAAAGAGCGTTTAGAAGCTTTACGCGAAGAACAAATGGCAAAAGGCGAAAAACCTCGCTATGACGGTTGTTGCCGTGACCATGAACATAACCACACTGCGGCAGAACCGCATGTTGTTCGCTTCCGTAACCCGCAAGAAGGTTCCGTTATTTTCAATGACACCATCCGTGGTCCAATTGAATTTAGCAACCAAGAGCTAGATGACTTAATCATTCGTCGTACCGATGGTTCTCCAACGTATAACTTCTGTGTGGTGATTGATGACTGGGATATGGAAATTACCCACGTCATTCGTGGTGAAGACCATATCAATAACACCCCTCGCCAAATCAACATTCTCAAAGCATTAGGCGCGCCAGTTCCTGAATATGCTCACGTTTCTATGATTTTAGGTGATGATGGTAAAAAACTGTCTAAACGCCATGGTGCTGTTAGCGTTATGCAATACCGCGATGACGGCTACCTGCCACAAGCGCTATTAAACTATTTAGTGCGCTTAGGCTGGTCACACGGCGACCAAGAGATTTTCTCAATTGAAGAAATGAAAGAATATTTTTCTCTTGATGCTATCAGCAAATCAGCGAGTGCATTCAACACTGAAAAATTACAGTGGCTGAACCATCACTATATCAATACCTTACCAGCTGAAGAAGTGGCTACCTACCTTGCATGGCATATCGAACAGCAAAATATCGATACTAGCACTGGCCCACAGTTAGTTGAGTTAATCAAATTACTGGGTGAGCGCTGTAAGACACTGAAAGAAATGGCGGAATCTTGCCACTACTTCTATCAGGACTTTGAAGAATTTGATGCTGATGCAGCGAAAAAACACTTACGTCCAGTTGCTCGCCAGCCATTAGAAGTCGTGAAAGACAAATTAATCGCTATTTCAGATTGGACGGCTGAAAATGTTCATCAAGCCATTGAAGCGACTGCGGCTGAGTTAGAAGTAGGTATGGGTAAAGTGGGTATGCCTCTGCGTGTAGCCGTAACTGGTGCAGGTCAATCTCCTGGGTTAGATGTTACCGTTCATGCTATCGGTCAGGCTCGCTCTGTCGCTCGTATCGAAAAAGCATTAGCGTTTATCGCAGAACGCGAAGCATCCGCACAATAATTTTCTAAATAGAAACCTCTGAACAAGAAGTTTCTAGACAAGATGCCTCTCTATAAACTGCCTCTTAAGTTAAGGGGCAGTTTTCTTTTCAGCTCCCGCATTAAATGGGAATTGATTGCAAAATGTTCTATATTTCAGCAGTTAAACCCGAAAAACATATTAATATATTGACACTCCAACCGAGCTTGAATATGATGCCTCCCGTCCAAAAGATTTTGTTTGGGGCTATAGCTCAGCTGGGAGAGCGCTTGCATGGCATGCAAGAGGTCAGCGGTTCGATCCCGCTTAGCTCCACCAAACTCTTTCTTATCTCCCTTTAATTCACTCTTTTCTTTTCCAAATCCTATTTGCAATTTATCTTAATAATTTAGCCTAACTCACTTTCCCCTACTTTACCTTCTATTCACATTTGATTTACTCATATATAATTAGCTTGTAATTTTATTTAAATAGAATTATTCAGATGTGTCATCGCACATCGTCCGTATTCCATTTCAACTAGGTGAGTTATGCCACACATAGATGCCGATATCATTGTGATAGGAGCAGGCGTTTCAGGTTTATCAGTCGCAAATCAATTACAGTTACAACCCCAAAACCCCCAACATAAAACAGTCCTTATCTTAGAAGCACGCGACCGTCTTGGTGGGCGCATTCATACGCAGGAAATTGATAACCAATTTTATGATTTAGGCGCTTCTTGGATCCACGGTATTACCGACAATCCAATCAGTGCAATCGCACAACAGCACCATATTCAAACTGTTGTTTTCAATTACCAAGACGCTATTTTCTATAAAAAAAATGGCTTGGTTTTATGTGAGAACGAAAAAGAGGCTTTTGAAGCGGGCCTTGATTATTTAATGGAACAGTTTGAGAACATTTCATCACCTTGCCAATTTAACAATGCAGCTGAAGCATTAAATAGCTGGTTGCAAAGCCCTGAATTCCACCATTTATTGACTGTCGATCACCATGCAAGTCAGTCCTTGTTTGAACAGCTACAAACAGGGTTACATGAATTTTTTGAAGCTATCGCTGAAGATCCCTGTGCTTGCACATTAGAGACATTATCCCCCTATTTTTTACAACTCGAAGGCTTTTGTGAAGGCGATGAAGTGATCTTCCCGCGTGGATATTCCCAAATTATCGAAACGCTATCGAAAGGGCTGGATATTCGCCTTAACCACCCTGTTGAACATGTTCATTACTTAGATAATTATGTCACTGTCACCACGCTTGATGGACAACAGTTCAATGCTCATAAGGTCGTTGTGACTGTACCACTTGGGGTGTTGAAGAAAGATAAAATTCATTTCACGCCTGCCTTGCCTGAAAAAACGCAGGAAGCTATTAATCAGTTAGGTTTCGGTGTATTCAACAAATTATTTGTCACCTTTGAACAAGCTTTCTGGCGCAAAAATTCACTCAATAACGTCAATAGTATGTACATTCATGAGTCTGATTATTGGTTGAATTTTATGGATGTGAGCGCGATTTATCAAAAACCAACATTGCTGTTTTTATTTGGTGGGTTGTCCGCTAAATGGCTTGAAGAGTGTGATGAACACACCGCATGGCATGAACTGCAAGAATCGCTCAGTAAGGTATTTGATAATGTACCCGCGCCTATACAGCTGATAAAAACCGAGTGGGAGAAAGATATTTACGCTTATGGTTCGTTTAGCTACCCCGCCCCTAACTATTCGGCTGATCAAATAGCCCAATTAAAACAGCCTATTAATAACAAAATTTTCTTTGCTGGAGAACATTTGGCGCTATTAGGAGCCGGTACCGTACATGGTGCTTACCTATCGGGTATAGAGGCGGCCAACAGCCTGCTTAACGCGCAATAATTATCGATTAAGCCTCTAACCCTTATTTTCGTTTTAGAGGCTTAACAATGCTATCTAGCCCTTCTATCTTCAGCCCGAGAGTCATCTCCATCAATTCCCCTAATCGCCCTGCCGGAAACTCCCCTTTTTTATAAAACCACAGTAGGTATTCCTCAGGAAGATCAATCAGGACACAACCTTTATATTTACCAAATGGCATGGATGTATTCGCGATATCGAGTAAGTCTTGTTTTTCCATTTATCCGCTCTTGTTTTAGATATAAAAAAAACGGCATTCACTGAATGCCGTTAGACCATTGACAAAACCATCAGGTTTGGAAATGGCTCTTTTGGGTTGTAAAATTAACAAGGAAAATCAATTTATTGATTTTCGCCTGATAACACAAAGAGGGAAAAACCACGCTTTTATCCCTCTTTGCCATCAACCTTACGGCATTCACTGAATGCCGTTTCTCACTGTAACACTTTTTATCGTGATGACTACAGGATTAATCCAACCACCGCAGCAGATAAGAAGCTTACCAGCGTTGAACCGTACAGTAATTTCAGACCAAAACGTGCAACGGTATTACCTTGTTTTTCATCTAACCCTTTAATTGCACCAGCAATAATACCGATGGAAGAGAAGTTAGCGAATGACACTAAGAATACCGATAAGATGCCCACAGAACGGTCAGATAAACCCGATGCTACCGCTTTTAAACCATCCATTGCTACGAATTCGTTAGTCACCATTTTCACTGCCATGATGCCACCAACTTGTAGCGCTTCATTCGCAGGGATGCCTAACATCCAAGCAAATGGATAGAACACATAGCCCAGCATAGTTTGGAAGCTAACATTGAAAATAGCAGAACAGATTCCGTTAACCATCGCAATCAGGGCGATAAAACCAATCAGCATCGCAGAAACGATAATCGCAACTTTAAACCCAGCAAGAATGTATTCACCCAGCATTTCGAAGAAGCTTTGACCTTCATGCAGGCTGCGCATTTGGATCTCTTTTTCCCCTTCAGGTGGGTATGGGTTGATCAGCGATAACACCACGAATGTACCAAACATGTTTAAGACCAGAGCGGCAACAACATATTTTGGATCTAACATGGTCATGTAGGCACCCACGATGGACATTGAAACGGTAGACATCGCCGTTGCCGCCATGGTGTACATTCTTCTTTCTGACATACTGCCTAATTGGTCTTTATAGGCAATAAAGTTTTCGGACTGACCCAGTAATAATGAACTTACTGCGTTGAATGACTCAAGTTTACCCATACCGTTTACTTTCGACAGCACCGTACCGATGATGCGGATAACAAAAGGCAGAACTTTAATATGTTGTAAAATACCAATCAGTGCAGAGATAAAGATAATTGGACATAACACTTGCAGGAAGAAGAATGCTAAATTGCCTTCAATCATTCCGCCAAAAATAAATTTGGTCCCTTCTGCCGCATAACCCAATAAATGGGTAAATACGCCAGCAACACCAAGAACGAAAGACTCACCGATACCTGATTTTAAGAACAGGTAAGCGAGTGCAATTTGGATCACAAGTAATTGAATAACATAGCGAGGGCGGATCCCTCTACGGTTACTACTCGCTAGAATCGCGAGAGCGCCGATGATGACGATGGATAAAATAAAGTGCAGGATCGAGGTCATATTTGACTCCAACAAAGTTACGAATCAGTCTATGCGCATATTCTATGTAATAGACAACATTTAAATGAGATTAACGTCACATTAATATGAAAACTGACTCAGCCTATCTTTCAAAAGTCACGACCAGATCACGTTTCACGAGTAACACATTAATAACAACTGTAAAAATGTTAGCCAGAAAATAAGAAATGCCATTATCACGTGGTCGATAATGGCATTGCGCATTAAATATAGGTCACGATTAGATATTCAGCAAACGAATTAACTCTTCTTCATCAATGACTTTTATACCCAATTCTGTCGCTTTCGCTAACTTTGAACCCGCCGCTTCACCGGCAATCACCAGGTCAGTTTTCTTCGATACACTGCCTGCGACTTTTGCGCCTAAGGCGACCAGTCTATCTTTAGCTTCATCGCGGGAAAGCGTTGACATCGACCCAGTCAGTACGACCGTTTTTCCAGCGAATGGACTATCAATGTCAGCACTGTTAATCACTTTCACTTCAGGCCAATGGATGTTCGCAATGGTCAATAAATCATGAATAACTTGGCGGTTGTGCTCTTCACGGAAGAAATGCACCACATGCTTCGCCACCACTTCACCAATATCTTGAACGGTTTTCAGTGATTCTTCATCCGCTGCCATCACCGCGTCTAATGATGCATAATGTGCCGCAAGGTTTGCCGCTGTCGCCTCACCCACTTCACGGATCCCTAATGCATAGATAAAGCGAGCCAGTGTCGTTTGTTTGGATTTTTCGAGCGCATCAATGAGTTTTTGTGCGGATTTTGGTCCCATTCTTTCTAGGCCAGTTAATTTACCCGCTGATAATTGGTAGAGCTGCGCCGCGTTTTTCACATATTCCGCATCGACCAACTGCTCAATAATTTTATCGCCCATCCCGTCGACATCCATCGCACGGCGAGAAACAAAGTGTTTAAGCGATTCTTTTAATTGGGCACCACAAGTTAATCCACCAGTGCAGCGAGCCACCGCTTCCCCTTCGATACGTTCAATATCTGAATTACATACAGGGCAATGGGTCGGGAATAGGATTTCACGACTATCTGCAGGGCGTTTATCCAGTACGACACTCACGATTTGAGGAATAACATCCCCTGCACGGCGGATCACGACGGTATCCCCAATGCGAACGCCCAAACGGTCGATTTCATCCGCGTTATGGAGCGTGGCATTACTCACCACAACTCCCGCAACTTGCACTGGCTCTAAGCGAGCCACTGGTGTAATCGCCCCAGTACGCCCCACTTGGAATTCAACATCTTTCAGTAACGTGATTTGCTCTTGAGCAGGAAATTTAAACGCGGTTGCCCAGCGTGGTGCCCGGGAAACAAAACCTAATTCTTCTTGAGTAGCAATATCATTCACTTTAATCACGACACCATCGATATCAAAACCGAGTGTCGGGCGAATTTTTTCAACATGGTGATAGAAATCGAGGACTTGTTGGCAACCAACACGTAATTGCACATGCTCACTCACTGGCAGCCCCCACGCTTTGAATTGCATCAAGCGCTCATAATGGGTATCTGGCAATGTTTTACCTTCCACTAGCCCTACACCATAGCAATAGAAGGTTAATGGACGTTTAGCCGTAATACGTGGATCTAACTGGCGAAGGGAACCCGCTGCCGCATTACGTGGGTTAGCGAAAATCTTACCATCCGTTTTACGTGCTTCTTCGTTCATCGCCTCAAAGCCTTTTTGAGGCATAAAAACTTCACCACGAATTTCAACACGGGCAGGAATATTATCCCCGCGTAAACGTAGCGGAATTGCTTTGATCGTGCGTACGTTGGCCGTGATATTTTCGCCAACAGTGCCATCACCACGGGTGGCCGCTTGAACTAACTCGCCATTTTCATACAGCAAACTGACGGCTAGACCATCTAATTTGAGTTCGCAGCAAAATGTTAATTCAGTGTGGTTATGCAGTCGGTCTTTCACGCGTTTATCAAATGCGAGATAGCTTTCTTCATCAAATACATTATCTAAAGAGAGCATGGGAATTTCATGGCGAACCGTATCGAATGCAGCTAATGGTGCTGCACCCACGCGCTGAGTTGGGGAGTCTGTGGTGATCAGTTCTGGATGCTGCGCTTCGAGGCTTTTAAGTTCTTGCATCAGCTTGTCATATTCCACATCAGGAATTTCTGGTGCATCCATAACATGATAGAGGTATTCGTGATGGCGCAATTGTTGTTTTAACGCGTCTATTTTTTGCGTGAGTGCGTCTGGGGTTTGTTTCGTCGTCATGTTTCACCAATAGATATAAAAAACCCCCTGAATCGGGGGTTTTAATTAACTTAATGTATTTCGAATTCTAGCATGATACACCTCTATTTTTTGAGGTGTCAGTATTTTTCGTTCATCATCCAACACAACACCACCTGCATCTGATGCAATACGTTGTGCCGCTTGGAGCATTAATTTAAAGTTCTGGCTAGCTTCACCATAAGACGGCACCATCATAAAGATAGAGACACCCGGCGTGGTGAAATCAGACATGGCTTCTGGGTCAAATGACCCCGGTTTCACCATATTTGCCAAACTAAACAATACTGGCCCCGATCCCGCTGGATGAACGTGACGGTGGAAGATATTCATGGCACCGAATTGGAAGCCAGCCTGAAGAATACTTTGCAGTAATGCTTCACCTTCAAGAACCTGCCCATGATGCGCTGCAACATGCAGTACCAGAACAATTTCCTTTTCGCTTGCAACTGCCGCTTTTTCTGCCGGTGCACTAGGTGCTTCGTGCTCTACCTCGGTATGAGGCTGAGCCACAGGTTGTACTGCTTCTTGATGAGCAGAGACTTGTGGTACAGACTCTGGCTGTGCAGAAACATGAATCTTTGGCTCTGTATGAATGCGTACAGGTTCTGAAACATGTTCTTGTAAATCAGCTTCATCCACCATATTAATCGTCAATTGCTCAGGAGCATGGCGATTATCAACATGTGGAGCAAACACAGGCTCAGAAGCTGTTGGTTTAACTGGCTTTGAAGCAGGTTGTGGTGAGTGCTCCGCAGTTAAATTAAACTCAGGCTCAGCGTCACGTTGAATTGTATGGGGTTGAGAGACAGGCTCAGCGCGCGGCTCCTCTTTCACCATATAGATAGGCTGATCTTCAACAGCGGCTTTTTGTACCGGTTGATTTTCAGTAAACAGAGCAGAATCATCATATTCTGATGAATTTTCCTGCGTGTCATTCTTTCTACGTTTTACAGGTCGGTCGCGAAATAACTTAGAGCGCTCTTTACGGCTGGTCCATAAACCATGCAGTAATAAAGCGACAATGGCTATCGCACCTACGACCACTAATATTAGACGCAAATCCTGCATCGCTGCTATCTCTAGTTGATGAATAATGATGCCATCACGGCGGAAACTACCTTAAGATTATTTCTCAATTGCTCTAAGTGCAACCCTCAGAACGATTTTCTTACAAGAAAGAGAATATTCCGCCTTCGTTTGCTGCTTTTTTATACAAAATTATCACTAGTCAGTGTAATTTCATACCTATATGATACATGCTCACCCGCAAAGGAGATAATAAGAAGTATGACCCAATCGACATTTTCGCCACAAAAAAATCACTCTGGTTTTTATTACTTTTCACAAGGGTGGCGACTAATCACTCGTCCTGGCATTAAGCGCTTTGTTCTTTTACCCCTATTAGCAAACATTCTGCTTCTTGGAGGCGCTTTTTGGTGGTTATACAGTAAGCTTGGTGGATGGATTGATCAGGTTATGAGCTACATTCCCAGCTGGCTACAATGGCTTGACTATCTGATTTGGCCGGTCGCCGTCATTTCTATCTTACTGGTTTTTAGCTATTTTTTTAGCACGATTGCCAATATCATCGCTGCACCGTTTAACGGCTGGCTATCAGAGCATTTAGAAGCAGAACTAACTGGTAAGCCCGCTCCAGATACGGGTATGGCAGAATTACTAAAAGATGTACCACGCATGATTAAACGGGAATTTGTGCGAATTGCTTACTATTTACCGCGAGCCATCGTGTTATTGGTGCTGTTCTTCATTCCAGGTATTGGGCAAACTGTCGCGCCCGTTTTATGGTTCCTATTCGGCGCTTGGATGATGTCCATTCAATATTGCGATTACCCATTTGATAACCATCGCGTTGGGTTCAACGACATGAAACAAGCACTCTCAAAAGATCGAGTGAATAATATTCAATTTGGTGGTGCAGTCAGCTTATTAATGATGATCCCAATTTTAAACTTAGTCATCATGCCCGTTGCGGTTTGTGGCGCAACCTTAATGTGGGTTGATCGTTATCGCGCTCGTTACGCGCGCTATTAGTCCTTCTCGAAATTAACACTTTCTAGGGATATGCAGGTACCTATCTGCATATCCTTCTCTATGGCTTCTGCTCTCAATCCAGCCCAATACCAGACTTTTCTTCTTAGTTATAATAACGTGACTTTAAATAACCCACGGTTATATTCTAGCGTTAAATCATATTTGCAATAATCAGATGTTCGAGTATGTTGAATTCATATTCAATTTTGAAAACACACCTAATTCTTGGCTAACCGTTAATTTTAAGGATGTCCCATGAGCAAAATTTATGAAGATAATTCGTTGACCATTGGAAATACCCCATTAGTGCGTTTACAGCATTTTGGCAACGGTAATATTTTGGCAAAAGTGGAATCTCGTAACCCAAGCTTCAGTGTGAAATGCCGTGTGGGCGCGAACATGATTTGGGATGCTGAGAAAAAAGGCATCCTGACAAAAGATAAAGAACTGGTTGAACCAACAAGCGGAAATACAGGTATTGCCCTCGCCTACGTGGCTGCGGCTCGCGGTTATAAACTAACGCTAACCATGCCAGAAACCATGAGCATAGAACGCCGTAAACTTTTAAAAGCCCTTGGTGCTAATTTAATCCTGACTGAAGGCGCCAAAGGTATGAAAGGCGCCATTGCTAAAGCGGAAGAAATCGTCAACAGCAACCCAGGTAAATATCTGCTATTACAGCAATTTAGTAACCCAGCCAACCCAGCTATTCACGAGAAAACGACTGGGCCTGAGATTTGGAATGATACCGATGGCAACGTAGATGCCGTTGTTTCTGGCGTTGGAACTGGCGGGACAATCACAGGTATTGGCCGCTATTTAAAGCAGACAAAAGGGAAAAAAGACGTGGTGATGGTTGCCGTTGAACCCGCAACTTCGCCAGTGATCACTCAAGCCCTTGCAGGGGAAGAAATTAAGCCAGGTCCCCATAAAATCCAAGGTATCGGTGCTGGATTTATCCCTGGCAACTTAGACCTTTCTATTATTGACAAAGTCCTGCAAATTACCGATGACGAAGCGATTTCAACCGCTCGTGAGCTAATGGAAAAAGAAGGCATTTTAGCAGGTATTTCATCCGGAGCAGCCATTGCAGCAGCCGCTAAACTTGCGGCACTACCTGAATATAAAGACAAAAATATTGTGGTCATTTTACCGTCTTCAGGTGAGCGTTACTTATCCACAGCACTGTTTGCGGATATTAATGCCGAATAATGATAGTTAGGTTAACATTACGTTAAAAAAGCACCAATTAGGTGCTTTTTTTGTGGGTGAGATCATAGATTAGCACGGATTGGGATGATTTATTATCCGGCATTTAGTATTAAACATAGTAATTATTTCACACCTCGAAATTAATCATTTTTTAGCCACTCACTGATTGAATGGCGAAATACCCACTAAAAGCGTCGTGTGAAATTTAAGCTAAATAAATGATAATTTGGTTGATACCAAACAAAGTAGAAAACCAAATGAATCGTTGATAATCTAAATTATACGCATGCTCAGCATATTTCATCTACAATAGGCTGTGTCATCATAAAAAACTTAAAATCACTGAGGAAATATTATGTTCCAGCAAGAAGTTACTATTACAGCACCTAACGGTTTACATACTCGTCCTGCGGCTCAATTTGTTAAAGAAGCAAAAGCATTTACTTCAGATATTACTCTGAGTTCAGGCGGCAAATCAGCTAGCGCAAAAAGCCTGTTCAAACTACAAACATTAGGTTTAACCCAAGGCACCGTAGTCACCATTTCTGCTGAAGGTGAAGATGAGCAACAAGCAGTTGAATTTTTAGTTAAACTGATGGGCGAATTAGAATAAATCTTCACTTTGCCATCTTGTTTTAACGTAATAATTCCCTGTCCCTGAATAGATTATTCGGGGACACCTGCTTAATCACTTATATCTACTGTTGTCTCTGCAACATCAAATCTCCTATCAGTAGTAAGGTAATATTATGATTTCAGGAATTTTAGTATCCCCAGGTTTTGCTTTTGGTCAGGCTCTCATCCTCAAAGAAGATCCTATTGTTGTCAGCACCCGTAAAATCACTGACGAGCAAGTTGATAAAGAGATCCAAAACTTCATTGATGGACGTAACAAATCAGCTGAGCAGCTTAGCCTTATCAAAGATAAAGCAGAAAAAAATCTTGGTGCGGAAAAAGCTGAGATTTTTGAAGGTCATATCATGCTGCTGGAAGATGAAGAATTAGAGCAAGAAATTGTCTCTCTCATCAAAGGCGATAAAAAAACCGCAGATGCGGCGGTTTATTCAGTCATTGAAGACCAAGCTCAAGCATTAGAAGCATTAGATGACGAATACCTGAAAGAGCGTGCCGCTGACGTACGCGACATTGGTAAACGCCTACTCAGAAATATTCTGAATATGCCGATTGTGGATTTAAGCGCAATCACCGAAGAAGTTATTCTGGTTGCCCCAGATTTGACCCCATCCGAAACCGCTCAGTTAAACTTAGACAAAGTATTAGGTTTTATCACTGACCTCGGTGGTCGTACTTCCCATACCTCTATCATGGCTCGTTCACTGGAAATTCCTGCGATTGTCGGTACCACCGACGCGACCAGCAAAGTGAAAAGCGGTGATTTTATTGTGTTAGATGGCGTGAACAACACCATTTACCTCAACCCATCTGAAAGCGAAATTGATAAGCTGAAAGCCTTCAGAAATGAATACCTGCAAGAAAAAGAAGAGCTGGCGAAATTAAAAGATTTACCGGCAATGACCTTAGACGGTCATCAAGTTGAAGTCTGTGCAAACATCGGTACTGTGCGTGATGTCGCGGGTGCTGAGCGTAATGGTGCAGAGGGCGTAGGTCTATACCGCACTGAATTCTTATTTATGGACAGAGACGCACTGCCAACAGAAGAAGAGCAATTCCAAGCGTATAAAGCTGTAGCAGAAGCCATGGGCAGCCAAGCCGTGATTGTACGCACAATGGATATTGGTGGCGATAAAGACTTACCATACATGAACTTACCTAAGGAAGAGAACCCATTCCTTGGCTGGCGTGCAATTCGTATTTGTCTTGACCGCAAAGAAATTCTACACTCTCAATTAAGAGCTATTTTAAGGGCGTCTAAATTTGGTAAACTGCGTATCATGTTCCCGATGGTTATTTCTGTCGAAGAAGTTCGAGAACTGAAAGCAGAACTTGAGATGCTTAAAGAGCAGCTACGAGAAGAAGGCAAAGCCTTTGATGAGGGGATTGAAGTCGGTATTATGGTGGAAACACCAGCTGCCGCAGTCATTGCACATCATTTGGCGAAGGAAGTTGATTTCTTTAGTATTGGGACGAATGATCTCACTCAATACACTTTAGCGGTTGACCGTGGTAATGAGCTGATTTCACACCTTTATAATCCGATGTCTCCAGCCGTCTTGAACTTGATTAAACAAGTGATTGACGCTTCTCACGCAGAAGGAAAATGGACGGGTATGTGTGGTGAATTAGCAGGTGATGAACGTGCGACCTTATTGCTGTTAGGCATGGGGCTGGACGAATTTAGTATGAGCGCAATCTCAATTCCTCGTATCAAAAAGCTCATTCGTAATGCGAATTTTGCAGATACTCAAGCGCTAGCGGAACAAGCACTTGCTCAACCAACAGCCGATGAATTGATGAAACTTGTCGATACCTTTATCCAAGAAAAAACGTTATGCTAACAGCAGCACATTAGTTCGGTCCCATATAAAACGATTAGGAGAAGGTCCATGGGTCTGTTTGACAAACTGAAATCACTAGTTTCGGAAGACAAGAGTAGCAGTGGCAATATTGAAATTATCGCGCCATTATCAGGCGAAATAGTCAATATTGAAGATGTACCAGACGTTGTGTTCGCAGAAAAAATTGTTGGTGATGGTATTGCTATCAAACCTACCGGAAACAAAATTGTCTCCCCTGTTGATGGTACTATCGGTAAAATTTTTGAAACTAACCATGCATTTTCTATTGAATCTGATGATGGTATCGAACTGTTTGTTCACTTCGGTATTGATACTGTTGAACTCAAAGGCGAAGGTTTTAAACGTATCGCTGAAGAAGGCCAATCAGTGAAAAAAGGCGACGTTGTCATTGAGTTTGACTTAGCCCTGTTAGAAGAAAAAGCCAAATCAACCTTAACACCGGTTGTTATTTCCAATATGGATGAAATTAAAGAACTGAATAAATTAAGCGGTACCGTGACTGTCGGTGAAACAGTCATTATGCGTATTAAGAAATAATTGCGCTAAACCTTCAAAAACCGCTTAATAACAAACCACCAGCGACATTTTTGCCCTGGTGGTTTTTTGTTGGGTTATCTTTTCTAAACGGTTATTTATCAAAAAACGTTTACTTATCAAAAACGCCTGTCGACAGATAGCGGTCACCACGGTCACAAATAATCGCCACAATTACCGCATTAGGGTTCTCTTTGGCCACACGCAGCGCACCTGCAACTGCACCGCCTGAACTCACACCACAAAAAATACCTTCACGTTTTGCTAAGGAGCGCATCGTGTCTTCGGCTTCTTGCTGATTAATATCGAGCACAGTATCCACTAATTTGCTGTCAAAAATCCCTGGTAAATATTCAGGAGACCAACGACGAATACCTGGGATTTGGCTCTTTTCAGCGGGTTGTAAGCCCACAATTTCCACATCTTGTGATTGGCTCTTTAAGTAACGACTCACGCCAGTGATGGTGCCTGTCGTCCCCATACTGGACACAAAATGGGTAATTCGCTCGGCAGTTTGTTGCCAGATCTCGGGCCCTGTGGTTTTAAAATGGGCTAACGGATTATCAGGGTTATTAAATTGGTCTAAAACCTTCCCTTCGCCTCGCTTAGCCATCTCTTGAGCTAAGTCTCTCGCCCCTTCCATTCCTACTGTCGTACTCACTAAAATAAGTTCTGCGCCATAAGCTTGCATAGACGCTTTACGCTCTTGGCTCATGTTATCTGGCATTAACAGCTTCAATTTGTAGCCTTTCACCGCGGCAATCATCGCTAACGCGATCCCTGTATTGCCACTGGTGGCTTCAATAAGCGTATCTCCCGGTTTGATCTCCCCGCGTTTTTCCGCTTCGTTAATCATCGAAAATGCCGCTCTATCTTTTACTGAGCCGGCAGGGTTATTTCCTTCAAGTTTTACCCAGATTTCCGCCTCTAGACCTTCCGTTAGCCTTTGCAAGCGAACCAACGGCGTATGACCAATAAACTGTTCCAACGTTGACACTGTGTTTTTCCTTATAATAATTTTTTATTGATTGATAATATAATTAACAATTAATTCTAAAATCAATCATCCCTTATTAATCTACGCGCTTTTAGCGAGAGAGGGGAAAAATAATGGGTCTTTACCCTGATAAATTTGTGTTTGTTGGCTGCCAAGATAGTAATTTTCTCCCCTTGTAGGAACAGTACGCGCATCCTGCCATACCACGGACAAGGTTTCCTCACCCCAACCTAAAGGTTGCACCGTTAATTGCCAAAAGTGCCCTCGGGGGCCTGATTCAATGATCCTTACTGGCAATTGGTGTTGTTCATCCATTTCTTTCTGCAAGCGAATATCCCAAGGACGAATAAATACATCAACCTCCCCTTGCTGAGCGCTCACCTGAGCGAGTGGGAAAGTAAAATTCGCTATCTGCAGCTGTGAACCACGGATCTGTCCAGGGATTTTGTTAACCTCCCCCATGAATTCAAGCACAAAACGGGTTTCCGGTGATTGCCAAATTTCATTAGGGGTGCCAACTTGTTCGATATGTCCTTGGCTCATCACGACAATGCGATCTGCGACTTCCATCGCTTCCTCTTGGTCGTGAGTCACAAAGACACTGGTAAATTTCAACTCTTCATGAAGTTGACGCAACCAACGACGTAACTCAATACGCACCTGTGCATCTAGCGCGCCAAACGGTTCGTCTAACAGCAAAATTTGTGGCTCTACCGCTAACGCTCTTGCCAATGCTACCCGCTGTTTTTGTCCACCAGAAAGCTGAGAAGGAAAACGCTCAGCCAAATGGGCTAATTGCACCATCTCAAGCAGCTCCATCGCTTTTTGCTTAATCACCGCTTTTGAGGGTCGCTGTTTTCGAGGTAAGACGGTCAAACCAAATGCCACATTCTCAAACACCGTCATATGGCGAAACAGCGCATAATGCTGGAACACGAAACCAACATGCCTATCTTTTGCATGTACTTGGCTCACATCCTGACCATGGAAACGTAACGAACCGTGGCTTTGCTGCTCTAGCCCCGCAATGATACGCAACAAGGTAGTTTTCCCAGAGCCAGATGGCCCCAATAATGCCACCATTTCCCCTGAGCCGATATCCAATGAGATATTGTTCAGCACTGACGTTTTACCAAACAATTTGCCAACATGATTAATTTCAATACTCATAATTAATGGACTCCTGACTCAGTTTGCTGCCGGCTTAAATGCCATTGCAAAGCACTTTTCACAATTAAGGTAATAATCGCTAATAACGCTAAGATAGCCGCAGCCGTGAACGCGCCTACCGTATTGTAATCTTGATGAAGCAACTCAACTTGCAGAGGCAATGTATAAGTTTCACCACGAATAGCGCCAGATACCACAGACACCGCGCCGAACTCACCAATCGCACGCGCATTGGTTAATACCACGCCATAAAGCAACGCCCAGCGAATGTTAGGCAGTGTCACTCGCCAAAACATTTTCCAACCCGATGCACCCAATAATGTTGCAGCTTCGTCCTCTTGGCTTCCCTGACTTAACATCAATGGCACTAACTCTCTAACGACAAATGGGCATGTCACAAAAATAGTCACTAACGCCATACCCGGCCATGAAAACATCACCTGAATATCAAAGCCTTCTAACCAACCGCCAAACCAGCTATTTGAACCGTAAAAGAGTAAATAGAGTAACCCCGCCACGACAGGCGAAACCGCAAAAGGAATATCAACTAAGGTCAATAACAGTTGGCGCCCCGGAAACTGAAAACGTGTCACCAGCCATGCCAGCATCACGCCAAAAACCAAGTTAACAGGTACTGTGATCAAGGCGATAAGAATTGTTAACCCGATAGCATGGAGCATATCTGGGTTACTTAAGTTGACAAGGACTTCACCCAACCCCTTCTCAAATGCAGTAATAAAAATCCAGATAATTGGCACCACCAGCAGCAATACTGAGAAAAACAGCCCAATTCCAATAAGAGCCCATTTTCCCCAATTGATATTTCTGCGTTGAGTGACTGGAAATGGTGTGACTTGTCCCATTAATGCCCTCCTAAGCGTTTACCAAAGCGGCTTTGGATCACATTCACTGTGAATAAAAGAAGCAATGACACCGCCAAAATTACCGATGCAATCGCACTGGCAGCAGGATAATCAAACTGCTGCAATTGGCTGAAAATCATTAAGGAGACCACCTCTGTTTGCCACGCAATGTTTCCGGCGATAAAAATAATCGCCCCAAATTCACCAAGACTGCGTGTAAAAGATAAAACGGTTCCTGCAATCAGCGCAGGAGAAACTTCAGGTAACACAACGCGGCGGAACGTTTGCCAGCGTGTTGCGCCTAGTGTTTGTGCCGCTTCTTCGTATTCAGGCCCTAACTCCTCCAGTACAGGCTGAACCGTTCTGACCACAAACGGAATGCTGGTAAAGGCCATCGCGACGGCGATACCTAACCATGTATTCACCACTTTGATATCGAACTGATGCAGATACTGCCCATACCAGCCTGATGTGGCAAATAAGGTCGCGAGTGTCAGTCCCGCTACCGCGGTAGGAAGTGCAAAAGGTAAATCCACCAACCCATCTAAGAACAAACGTCCAGGAAAGCGATAGCGCGTTAAAATCCATGCCAGCAACATACCAAAAACCGCATTAAACAGGCTTGCGACCAGAGCCGCCAATAAGGTTACTTTATAGGCAGCAACCACTTGAGGGTAACTGATCACAGCCCAATACTGCTGCCATGTCATATCGGAAAGCTGCACCACAAGAGCGCTTAAAGGCAATAACAAAATCAAACAGACGAAAAACAAGCTGCTGCCTAACGTCAGTCCGAAACCGGGTAAAAACCGCTTTCCTGATTTACGCATTAACGACGACCTTGTTCCATAAGTTGATCAAATTCCCCTCCCGTCGAAAAGTGGTTATTCATCACATTGTTCCAATTGCCAAATTGTGATTCCACTGTAAATAGCTGAGTTGACGGGAATTTGCTTTTATTCGCTTCCATTACCTGCTTGTCATTCACACGGTAATTAAAGCGAGTAATAATATTTTGCGCCTCTGGGGTATAGAGGTAATTCAAGTAGGCTTTTGCCGCTTTTTCTGTGCCATTTTTTTGCACATTTTTGTCAATCCACGCGACTGGGAATTCCGCCAAAATATCGATTGGAGGCACGATCACTTCGTAGTCTGATTCGCCGTATTGGCTACGGATGTTATTCACTTCAGACTCAAAGCTAATTAAAACATCCCCTAACCCTCGCTCGATAAATGAGGTTGTTGCACCACGACCGCCCGTATCAAACACTTCAACGTTTTTCAGGAATTGCTGCATTTTCTCGCGCGTTTTGGGACTATCTTTCCCATTTTCTTGGTTAAACGCTCCCCATGCTGCTAGATAAGTATAGCGACCATTTCCCGACGTTTTGGGGTTTGGGAATACCAGTTTCACATCACTACGCGCGAGGTCATCCCACGTTTTAATGCCTTTCGGATTGCCCTTACGAACTAAAAACGCCATTGTCGAATAATAAGGTGAGCTGTTATTCGGCAAACGCGCTTGCCAATCCGCCGGGATTAGTTGCCCTTTATCATGAAGAATTTGCACATCGGTCACTTGGTTAAACGTCACCACATCCGCTTTTAATCCTTGCAAAATGGCCAGCGCTTGCTTTGATGATCCCGCGTGAGATTGCTTGATGGTCAGTGGATCATTAGGATTTTCCTGCGCCCACTGTTTTTCAAATTCAGGGTTTAATGCCGCAAATAGCTCTCTTGAAATATCATAGGAACTATTCAGTAATTCCGTCGCGGATAGGGATGCGCTACTCATTAACGAGAACATCGCCAAACTCGCTAAGCCTGTATTTTTAAAAATTGATTTTTTCATATGATCCCTACTTGTGACTAAACCCAAACATAATCTAAAAAACAATGTATATGTTTTGGTTATAACTTTGTAGTTATCAATCATCTTTTGATATATCAAGTTGGAATAACAAAGAGGTTATAGCAATAAGCCATAAAATTCAGAGGAAATTGAAGAAGTTAATACAATGAGGAAGGTTCATTCAAGCTGCCGCTATCCGCGACAGCTTGAATTGTCACGATAAGATTATAGGGATAATAATCTTTCAATTGATGGCGCGTAGTAATAGCTGCCAGAAACGGCTTTAGTCATGCGCAGCAGGTCATCATATTTACCATCAGTTTCACCAAACATGCTCAGTAATTGCTGTTCAATATTATGGATCGTTGCGCAGTAGGCAATAAAGAACAAACCGTGTTTACCGCTTGCCGTGCCGTATGGCAAGCTATGGCGCATAACAGAGAGTTCTTCCCCTTCTTCTTCAATCACTACGCGAGAAACGTGAGAAGTTTTATTACGTGCATCTTCGTCTAATTCAACGCTATCGTGTTTAGTACGACCAATCATTTTCTCTTGTTCATGTTCAGAGAAACGAGACCATTTTTTTAGGTCATGCTCATAGCGCTGTACCATGACATAGCTGCCACCAATGTCATCGCCTTGATTAATCAACGTCACTTCAGCAATTTCTTCGCCTTGAGGGTTTTCTGTACCATCAATGAAACCGCTTAAATCTCTATCTTCAACCCAACGGAAACCATGAATTTCTTCAACCACTTCAATGGATGAACCAAATGCTTTTAGCGCGGCTTGCGCCAGAGAAAAGTTAATGTCATGACGTAATGACTGAATATGAATAAACATATCGCGCTGAGTTGCCGGCGCTAGCCCTTTGCCGAGCGTACGAAATGGCTTTAATTCTGGTGAAACGGCGGAGTGTCCGAGCTGCTTCCAAACATCTGAACCAAATGCAATCACGGCACCAAGACGATCATCAGGGAATTTTGCTTGTAGTTTGGTTAATTCATCAACAAAAATCTTGCACCCTGATTTCACCTCTTCGAGCGATCCGGTCACCATGGCTTCAATAAAAATACCAAAACGACTATGTTCCTTCAAAATACCACTTTGGGAATGAGACATGCATAAACCCCTTAGAATGAATAAATTACACAAACCTATACTTTAAATTAGTTTATCGCATTAATAATGATTTTCACCTTGTTTTAACGCAAGAGTTGGTCAGTCTAGACAATATCAGAAGGGTCTGACGAGAGAAAAGGATAAATAGGAATATTATCAGTAGATTAGAACCGTAAGTTATTGCCTATTAAATCGAATAACTTACGGCCTTTCGTCCAAAATCTTAGCTAAGAACTTATTTATGCCAAATAATTTGCGACACTTTCCATGTTTTCAACACTTCATCCGCAGGCATTAAATTCTCTGGACCTTGCCATTTCCCGCTAAATTTATAAACCACTTTGCTACTTTGCGGTGCAACACACAGTACCGTCGGCACATTATCAACCGCTTCCCCTAAGGAGCATGAGCCGTAAGCCTTCTGGTAAATGTCACTAAACTCAGTACCAATTTGGGTATCCCATTCAGTGAGCATATCAGGATCATTCACGACAATACGAGATACCGTGCCTTTTTCAGGGCCAAAGACTTCGACTTCAACGTCTAAATCTTTCATAGCTTGAAACACAGAAACCATTTCACCATTTTCAAGCTGCATACCACCACGTACTACATAGCGGTCATCCAGTTGATTGTTAATCACATCACGATCCATTGGGGTCAAACTTGTGATTGCCCCCACGCCGGCTTCTGAAATCATCAGAGGGCTATGAAACCATGTGGATGGTGAGAATAGGCTTTTACCAGCACAACCCGATAGCATCACCGCGCCACCGAGTAGAGAAACTTTAAATAAGGTTACGAATGCGTTTTGGGACATATCATCCTCTTTAGCGGGTCATATAATGCATACTGAGACCGTTCATTTCATAAAAGATTCACGCTATTTGCTAAACCTTCAAGAAAATAATCACTGGCAGTTTAGAAATCCACTTCGTGAGTCAATCTTTTCGAATAGATCAAACGCTCAGCTTGCTCTTCTTCATATAACATTTTTTCAAACATGCAGATTGCCGAGTCAGACTCTTCGCTGACCAACAATTCAATTCTGCCACAACCACGGGCTATCAATTTTTTCTCTAAACGACTCACTAACGCATTAGCAATACCGCGCCCGCGAAATTCAGGATGAACGGCTAAATACACAGCGGTACCACGAATTCCATCGTAGCCCCCCATAATGGTTCCGACCACTTCACCCGATACCTCGGCGACAAGGAAAAGATCGGCGCCGCATTGTAGTTTACGTTCAATATCTAATTCAGGATCACCTGAAATTTCATTCAATTGGCAACGTTCCCACAATGTAAGCACTTCTTCATAATCATTTTGGCGAAATATGCGTATTTCCATCATCTTGTCCGTTTGAGCTAAACTGTCTGCCATTATCACTGCTTTTGATACACAATCAATAATCAATATGCCTTTTTTACCTCAACGGGGTATACTTTACCCAATTTATTTCTCCCGACGGTTTTATTAAAAAACAATGAATTACCCAGATATTGAACGCGTAAAAGCCTATTTGCAAAGCTTGCAAGATACCATCTGCCAAAAAATCACAGAATTAGATGGCAAAGAAACCTTCCTTGAACAAACTTGGGAACGCACTGAAGGTGGCGGTGGACGCAGCCGAGTCTTAACCCAAGGCGCACTTTTTGAACAAGCCGGCGTGAATTTTTCACATATTAAAGGTGAAAAAATGCCCGCTTCAGCGACAGCACATCGCCCGGAATTAGCAGGACGTAGCTACCAAGCCATGGGCGTTTCATTAGTTATCCACCCTCTCAACCCTTATATACCGACTACACATGCCAATGTGCGCTTTTTCATTGCTGAAAAAGAAGGTGCCGATCCTGTATGGTGGTTTGGTGGTGGTTTCGATTTAACCCCCTATTATGGATTTGAAGAGGATGCAGTCCATTGGCATACCGTCGCCAATGAACTTTGCACCCCTTATGGAACAGAGGTTTACCCTAAATTCAAGCAGTGGTGCGATGACTATTTCTTCTTAAAACATCGCAATGAGCCCCGTGGCATCGGCGGATTATTCTACGATGACCTCAACCAATGGGACTTTGAGTCTTGCTTTGCATTCACTCAAGATGTCGGCAATGGCTTTTTACAAGCCTATGTACCGATTGTCGAAAAACGTCGAGAGATCCCATGGGGTGAACGAGAACGCCAATTCCAGCTTTATCGTCGTGGACGCTATGTGGAATTTAACCTTGTCTGGGATAGAGGCACACTATTTGGCTTGCAAAGTGGTGGGCGCACAGAGTCCATCTTGATGTCTATGCCACCATTAGTACGTTGGGAATATGACTATCACCCAGAAGCGGGTAGCCCAGAAGCTAAGCTGTATACCGATTTTTTGATCACCGGTAAAGATTGGCTCACACACAATAAATAATACAAACTTTTGTAATTAATCAGATTTCTATCTGCTGATTTTCATAATAAAAATTAGCAGATATTGATTTAATTGCTTAATTATCATGTAGTTACAATAAAATCACAACCGTTTATGATTCCATTTCGTCAAACAAAATGGAGTTATAAATGAATCAGATACTTGGTCGTTCACTATTATCACCTAGCTTAATCTCTCACTTCTATCAAGAAAGCCAATGCAATGATTTGAAATCAACCCTATTTCATATCAATGATATTATGAGCCGCACTTACACTGAGGAAGATGCGAGCTATCAACGTCAATTATTGGCTAACGCTTGTAATATCACTGGTGGTACCTACAACCGAGTGATCCGTGATGCTCAACAACGTGTAGAAAATTACACTCACAACCACTCCAGCTTACCTATTTGCCGTCGCGAAGAAATGCCTGCTGATGAGCATATGGCACATAATGATTTCGCCGTTATTATGCGAGAAGAGGATAAGGTGGCGCCGACTGTACCGGCACATCGCGTGTTCGCAGCTATTGGACTGATCCGTTCATTCCTCAAGGAGAAACTCAATATTGACCAAATGTTTGGTTGTGATGCTGATATCAATGCGGTTATCCATTATGACAAAAACTACTCCAATGCATTTTGGAATTCTCAAGCTATTTTCTTTGGGGATGGTGATGGAACTGTTTTTGGCCCGTTCTACAACGATATTGACATAATCGCTCATGAACTTGCTCATGGATACATTAGTTCACAAGCTGATTTTGACTATGTCGATCAATCTGGTGCGTTAAATGAATCGGTGGCTGACGTTTTAGGCATCATGGCGAAACAATATGTTCTAAAACAAACTGCGACACAATCTAACTGGTTGCTGGGTGAGAATTTATTCATTGATAAGAGAAAGGGGCCCGCATTACGCTCAATGAAAGAGCCTGGTACCGCTTACTATTTCACTAAATCAAATAATGACCCACAAGTGGGACATATGGACCAATATCGCGATTTACCTCGCTATGTTGATAATGGTGGTGTGCATATTAACTCAGGTATTCCAAACAAAGCCTTCTATTTGCTGGCAACAAAATTAGGTGGCTATTCGTGGGAAATAGCAGGGAAAATCTGGGTTGCAGCGGTATCGGATCCAAGCGTCTCGAATACTGCGACATTTATTGAATTTGCACAAGCAACAATTCGTTCAGCGAAAAAACTGTTTGGTGATCAAATTGAATTGGCAACACGCCAAAGCTGGCTAGATGTTGGGCTACAAGTTCAATAAAAATGAAGTGCAATTTGTGATTTTTACACCATTGTCGGCCCACAGAGAGGCTGACTTTTATCTAACCCGTTGATCTAAAATCATAATAAAAAAGGCCAAGTACACTCGAGTTTTTGGTAACTCATCCTCAGCCTTTTCTCACTTCAATATCTTTTATTTCGTCATTTACCCAATTAACGTTTTTTCTTTTTACGTCCTGGCTGGGTAAATTTCTTTTTCGGCGGTTCCGCATTTGCTTTCGGCTTTTGTCTGCCCGCGCCTTGTTTTCCCGTTGTTTTCCCGCTACCGCTACGTGCTTGAGGCTTCGCCGCTTTTTTAGGTTTAACATCGGACTCTGATTTTTCAATCAAATTAAACAGCTCGATAAGCTCATCATCGGTTAAGTCGCGCCACTCGCCCACAGGAATGCCCGTGAGCCTCACATTCATGATCCGCACGCGTTCTAATTTCGTGACTTCGTAACCAAAATGTTCAGTCATACGACGAATTTGACGGTTTAAACCTTGAACCAGTGTAATACGGAAAACAAACGGCGCCTCTTTTTTGACTTTACATTTCTTCGTCATGGTACCGAGAATTGGCACTCCCGCGCCCATGCCACGAATGAATTCATCGGTCACTGGCTTATTGACTGTGACGATATACTCTTTTTCGTGATCATTACCTGCACGTAAGATTTTATTCACTAAGTCGCCGTGGTTCGTCAGGAAGATCAAACCTTGGGAATCTTTATCTAAACGACCGATTGGGAAAATACGGGTACTGTGATTCACATAGTCCACAATATTATCTTTTTCGCCACTTTCGGTGGTACTGACAATCCCAACAGGTTTGTTCAACGCTATCAAGACTAAATCTTCTTCGTTGCGTGGCTCAATTAACTGCCCATTGACCTTCACCACGTCTCCAGCAGAAACTTGGTCGCCAATGCCTGCGCGTTTACCGTTAATGAACACATTGCCTTGCTCGATATAACGATCAGCCTCACGTCTAGAGCAGATACCGCTCTCACTAATGTATTTATTCAGGCGTGTGGTTGAATTGATTTCCATGGTTTTCCTCAGTCATTAAAACAACTTAAATTTTAGGGCTGTGGCGAGCTAACAAATAATAGTAAAAAGCCGTAACAACCTAATCGGGTTACGGCTTTAGTCTGTTTATCGCGCTAACAGTTGGCGATTAACGTTTTTTCAAGTGCTGCATCAGACGTTTACGTTTACGTAACTGGGTTGGCGTCAGTTTATTTTTCTTATCTGCATATGGGTTTTCACCCTCTTTAAACAGAATACGAATTGGCGTTCCCATTACATTTAATGAACGACGGAAATAGTTCATTAAATAACGTTTATAGCTATCTGGTAAATCAGAAACTTGGTTACCGTGGATCACAACGATTGGTGGGTTATGCCCCCCCGCGTGTGCATATTTCATCTTCACACGGCGACCACGGATCAATGGTGGCTGATGTTCATCTTCCGCCATTTTCATAATACGTGTTAACAGTGCAGTACCAACACGACGAGTCGCTGATTCATACGCTTCTTGCACAGATTCAAACAAGTTACCCACTCCGCTACCATGTAGCGCAGAGATAAAGTGAATACGGGCAAAATCTACAAAGCCAAGACGCAGTTCCAGCATATCTTTGACATGCTCGCGATCTTCCGGCTTCATGCCATCCCATTTATTCACTGCAATAACTAATGAACGGCCTGCGTTCAAAATGAATCCTAGTAACGATAAATCTTGGTCAGAGATACCTTCGCGAGCATCGATAACCAGTAAGACGACGTTAGCATCTTCGATTGCTTGTAGAGTTTTGATCACTGAGAATTTTTCTACAGTTTCAGTCACTTTACCGCGCTTACGCACCCCAGCGGTATCGATGAGAATATATTCACGCTCATCACGCTCCATTGGGATATAAATACTGTCACGGGTGGTGCCCGGCATATCAAAGACGACCACGCGGTCTTCACCGAGAATACGGTTAGTCAGGGTGGATTTGCCCACATTTGGGCGCCCTACGATAGCCAGTTTGATAGGTAACGTGCTTGGGTCGAAATCATCTTCTTCGTCTTCTGAGAACTCACCTTCCGCTTCCATCTCAGCCCAGTAGGCCGCGTTAGCCTCTTCATCAGTGAGCTCGACTTCTTCGTCTTCAACCTCAATAAAAGGTTTTAAAGAGTGCTCAATTAACTGAGTGACACCGCGACCATGAGAAGCAGCAATAGGATAAATTTCCCCAAGACCCAGTGAATAGAAATCACCAACAACAATATTGGCATCAATACCATCAGTTTTGTTGGCAACTAAATACGTTTTTTTCTTGCGGCTACGTAAGTGCTTAGCGATGCCTTCATCAGCGGGCATTAAACCTGCTCTTGCATCTACCATGAAGAGAACAACGTCCGCTTCCTCAATCGCTTGAAGCGACTGAGCCGCCATATGGGTTTCTACGCCCTCTTCTGTACCATCGATACCACCAGTGTCGATAATAATAAATTCGTGCCCTTCAACTTCTGCACGACCATATTTACGATCACGGGTCAGACCGGGAAAGTCCGCTACAAGTGCGTCACGGGTACGGGTTAATCGGTTAAATAACGTGGATTTTCCTACGTTTGGACGCCCAACCAGCGCTACGACGGGTATCATTCTTCAGTGCCTCACAACTTTAATTAACTAATAGAATTCTGAGGCTAAACTCAGAAAACAAAAAAACGAAACGGCCCCTGTATTCAGGAACCGTTTATTTTATCGATAAATTGTCTGCTTGTCAGAAAATTAACGTGTTAACAGGTAAACTGTTCCGTTTCTTGTCTGAACCATCAGTTTATCACTCGCAATCACTGGGCGACTGTGGATCCCTGAACTGTTCAATTTATTTTGAGCCACAAAGCCACCTGTGCTGGTATCTAACCAGTGCAGATAACCTTCTTTGTCACCTACAACAATATAGCCGTTATAGACTTCTGGTGCAGATAATCCACGGTTCAGTAACTGATCTTGAGTCCATAATGTCACTCCGTCACTCTTACGAACAGCTAGCACACGGTCCGTTTGGTCAACTAAATACAGGGTATCGCCCGATAGCACCATATCATTGATGGAGCCTAAATCACGCTTCCATAACATTTGACCAGAACGCATGTCCAGCGCCGCTAATGTGCCGTTATACGCAATCGCGTACACTTTGCCATCATCAATCACAGGCGTCATATCCACATCGTTCAGACGACCAATTTCTGTTGAACTGGTGACTAAAGAGATGCGTTGTTGCCAAATCAATTGACCTTGAGATAGCAGGACTGCACTCACTCGACCGTTATCACCACCAACGATAGCCGCTCCGAATGCAACCGCAGGCGCAGACTCACCGCGTAATGACAGTGATGGCGTATCCATATTCACTGTCCACTTAATCGCGCCTGTCGCTGTATCTAGTGCTTGTAATTGACCATTGCTCGTGTGGATAACCACCATGTCGCCACTCACGACAGGCTTGGACAAGGCTTCGCCTGCCACTTCCACATCCCACAATACTTCACCATTTTCTTTATTTAGCGCAATAACTGTACCACGCTCAGTACCGATGAAAATTTTGTCATCAGAAATGGTCAAGCCACCAGACAGTAACGCAGATAAATTGGCAGAAAGAAAACCAGTACGTTTTGATAAATCGACAGACCACAGTTCTTTACCGCTATCAAGTTCTAGCGCTTTAACTAAGCCTTTACGATCTGCAGCGTAAATTGCTGAACCATCCCACACAGGAGAAAGTTCAGAATAGAACTGCTCAACACCATTACCGACGGATTTATCCCAAACAATAGAAGGTGTAAATTGATTCTCAACCTGTGGTAATGGCGCCATCACAATAGAATCAGTTTCGCTGGAACAACCGGCAAGTAAAGCTGAAGCAACCAGGCCTACCAAAAGAGTTTTGCGCAACTGCATAGTGTGTCGTTTCCTTTCTTCTTATGAATTAGATACGTTGTTCAATTTCAGAGTCAAAATACCTCTGAGTGATTGAGAACCTTCACTTTCTAACCCCTGAGTGTATGCAGCTTTAGCGCCGGATTTATCACCCTTATGGAGTAAAGCATCCCCACGGACATCCTGTGCCGTAGCTTGCCATGACTTACCTTGGATCTTAGCAACAGAGGCGATTGCCGCATCCGCATTACCGAGTGCAAGTTGGATACGCGCTAAACGCAGGTTAATCACATCTTGCAAATCAACGGTTTTTGCTTTCGCTAATGCGTCAGTCAGTGCTTTCTCAGCACCTGCTAAATCGCCTTTATCAGCAAAAACTTGCGCCAGTTCCAGCCCAGTCATTGAACTGTAAACGTCGTTAGTTTCTGCTGCAAATTTTTGTGCAGCTTGAATACCTTCCGCTGAACCTGAGCGTAACTGAGTATTGACGGCTTCGTATTTTGCTGCACTTTCTTGCAACACATTCGACTTGTGTGATTGCCAATAGTTCCAACCAAACACACCACCGACACCAATAACCAGTCCAACCACTAAAGCAACGCCGTTGTTAGCGAAAAAACGTTTGATCGCTTCAACTTGATCTTGTTCGTTTGTATAGACTTCCACTTGTCTCTCCTTAACCTAACAGCGTGGCGATACGCGATGCCATTAGTTGCTGTGAAATAGTTTCTTGCTCACCAGTACGTAAATCTTTCAACGTCACTTGGCTATTATTGATTTCGTCCTCGCCTAAGATCAGAGCAATTTTTGCCCCTTGCTTATCGGCACGCGCGAGCTGTTTCTTAAAGTTACCGCCGCCGTGGTTAGTCATTAAACGCAGAGTTGGCAGTTCATCACGCACTTTTTCTGCAACTAACAATGCAGCTTGTTGGCTGTTTTCACCAAAAGAAGCCAGATACACATCAGCAACGGAGGTATTTGCGGTGAACTCTGGGTTCACTTCTTGAACCAGCAGAACCATACGCTCCATACCCATTGCAAAGCCAACTGCAGGTGTTGCACGACCGCCCAATTGTTCTACCAGACCATCATAACGACCACCCGCACAGACCGTACCTTGAGAACCTAGCGCAGTTGTCACCCACTCAAATACAGTGCGGTTATAATAGTCTAAACCACGCACTAAGCGTTGGTTAACGCGGTACTTAATGCCCGCGTTATCTAATAATGTGCACAGACCATCAAAGTGTTCGCGAGATTCCGCATCCAGATAGTCAAACAGCGCTGGCGCATCATTTAATAATGCTTGAACATCTTGGTTTTTAGAATCCAGTACGCGCAGAGGATTGCTATACATACGACGTTTGCAATCTTCATCCAGCTTATCTTTGTGCTGCTCAAGGAAAGCGACCAGCGCATCACGATAATTTGCACGCGCGTCTAGTGAACCAATTGAGTTGAGCTCCAGCGTGACATGCTCGCTGATCCCAAGCGCACGCCACCAGCGCGCGGTCATTAAGATCACTTCCGCATCAATGTCAGGGCCAGCCAGACCAAAAACTTCAGCACCTAGCTGATGGAATTGGCGATAACGGCCTTTCTGTGGGCGCTCATAACGGAACATTGGCCCTAAATACCATAAGCGCTGTTCCTGATTGTACAGCAAACCATGCTCAATACCGGCACGGACGCAACCTGCGGTATTTTCTGGGCGCAGTGTGAGGCTCTCTTCATTACGGTCGTTGAAGGTATACATCTCTTTTTCAACAACGTCAGTCACTTCACCAATCGCCCGTTTAAATAACGGGGTCTGCTCTACAATCGGGGTACGAATTTCGCTAAAACCATAACCCTGTAAAATATTTTTCAATGTTGCTTCGATTTTTTGCCACACTCGAGTATCTGCTGGCAAGTAGTCATTCATGCCTCGGATGGCTTGGATATTTTTTCCCACTTTATTTCTCTATTTTCAGAATTACATAAGGTCGATTATAAGAGCGAAATGTCATCAGGTTCAATCAACAAACTACAAATCCACAGTGGAATCGGGAATTATCTGTTGATTTTGGTCGCTATGGCGTAATTTTAAGAAAAAATGACCGCGATTAACACTGCTAATCACGGTGATAAATAAAAAACTGACTCATGATGAGCCAGTTTCTAAATATTATTTATCTATCTGATTAACATTTATTCGCATGCTTTCGTCTAGCATTGCCGCTTTGGCTCGAATTTTAGCTTCTAGCTGATCAATGATATTCTCATTATCAAAGCGCTCTTTTTGACGAATACCATCTTCGTAGAATCCACTCTTGGTTTTCGCACCCGCGACACCCAATGTAGACACTTCAGCTTCACCAGGACCATTCACAACACAACCGATGATAGACACATCCATTGGCGTGATAATGTCTTCAAGTCGTTGCTCTAACGCGTTCACCGTGCCAATCACGTCAAATTCTTGGCGTGAGCATGTTGGGCAAGCAATAAAGTTAATACCGCGGGAACGAATACGCAGTGATTTCAGAATATCGAAGCCCACTTTCACTTCTTCGACTGGATCCGCGGCAAGCGAAATACGCAATGTATCCCCGATACCTTCAGAGAGCAGCATACCTAAACCGATAGCTGATTTCACGGAACCTGAGCGCGCACCGCCCGCTTCAGTAATACCTAGATGAAGTGGTTGGTCAATTTTTTGAGCCAGCAGACGATAAGAGCCCACTGCAAGGAATACATCAGAGGCTTTCACACTGACTTTAAATTGATCAAAGTTCAATCTATCCAAAATATCCACATGGCGCATGGCTGATTCAACCAATGCTTCAGGTGTCGGTTCACCGTATTTTTCTTGAATATCTTTTTCCAGCGAGCCGCCGTTCACACCAATACGAATAGGGATATTGTAATGACGAGCGCAATCAACTACTTGGCGAATTCGCTCTTCGCTACCAATATTTCCCGGGTTGATACGCAGGCAATCAACACCGTATTCCGCCACTTTTAGGGCAATACGGTAGTCAAAGTGAATATCAGCGACCAGAGGGACATCAACTTGCTGTTTGATTAATTTAAAGGCTTCTGCGGCATCCATCGTAGGTACTGATACGCGCACAATATCCACCCCAACACGTTCAAGGGCTTTAATTTGGCGAACAGTTGCTTCGACATCGGTTGTACGGGTATTGGTCATTGATTGAACAGCGATTGGTGCGCCGTCGCCAACAGGAACATTACCGACATAAATACGGGTGGATTTGCGTCTTTTGATTGGTGATTCGTTATGCATTTTTGTTTAATTCTCCGAACATCCATGTGCTCATTTTAATACCATGGCGCTCTTTAATATCATGGCATAGTGTATGGTCATTGCTTTAACGCGCCTCACTATACACAAGAAAGCAAACTATAAACTATCACAAAGAGTGTTTTAGGATATAGTTTGCTTCTTTAATTTCGTAATCTTTTTATGCTTCTGGCAACTTAAATTTAGCAGAACGTTTTGCTTTGATGAAACGGCTTAAATCAACGTCTTTACCTTGGAATTGCACAGTCACATTGGCTGGTGCACCAATGTTTAAACGATAAGGTTGTGCACCATCAAGCTCTAATTTATCGCCGCCATTCTTCATGCCGCTAAATAAAACTTTATTGTTTGCGTCACGAATTTCTAACCAACATTGACCCGAGAAACTTAACGTTAAACCATTACCTGTTGCGGCTGGCATATCCGTTGTTTGAGAAGCATCTGCTTGGGCTCTGTCTACGGAAGGCGTTGTTTGCGGCGCATTTGGCAGCGGGATCGTTCTCACACCTTCTGCGTCGGTATTCGTTGCTGGTTGAGTGTCGGCCAATACAGGTGCAGGATCAACCAGCGGATCGGTTTGCGCAGCGCTATTGTCAGTGACAAGTGGCATATCAACTGCAATATTATTTACGGGTTCGCTATTACTTTGTTGAACCAACGCTTCATTTTGGTTCGCCATGGTTAATAGGTCTTTCTGTTGAGCATTATGGTCTTGCCACCACCAAATACCCACCATCGCGATAAGCACAATGACGATCAGCCACGTCAATTTCATTAGCCAACCTTCGCGTTTTTTACGCTTTTTGCCTAATGAGTAGCTTTGCATTGGGGAAACATTGGGAGACTGTGCGGGAACATCACTTTTTAAGAATGGGGCAATATCGTTTTCAGTAATTCCGACCATTCGTGCATACAGACGAATATAACCACGTAAAAATGTCGGCTCTACGCCTGTAGGATGAATATCTTGTTCTATTTCCTTTACCGTACTCACTTTAAGACACAGTCGCTCCGCAACCGTTTCTTGCGTTAGTCCCATACGCTCACGCGCTCGGGATAATAATTGTCCTACAGTGATAGAAGTTTGTTCGGTATTATTTTCGATAGTCATTAGCTGGCAACACTGTTTCCAAGTTTAATAAATATAAAGCAGACTTCATGCCACTTTACCCGTCTGAGCACGTTATAGTTTTCAACAACATAGTTTCCAATAACATTGTTTTTAACAACGATAGATATTATATGCCGCTTTAACTATTGTAGGCGAACCAGGGCGTTTTGCCTAACCATAAAACGCCCCGAATTATAACCTAACTCACTGATTAGATATTATCTATATATCAGACTGATTTTACCTGGATAGGTTCCCCAGCAAGGCGTTTTTTCAAGGTACGTTTCGTTCTATCAATAACATCCCCTGCCAGTTGCCCACATGCAGCATCAATATCATCACCACGAGTCTTGCGAACTATAGTCGTAAAACCGTACTCCATCAATACCTTAGAGAAACGATCAATACGGCTGTTGGAGCTACGACCATATGGCGCTCCTGGGAACGGGTTCCATGGGATCAAGTTGATTTTGCTTGGTGTGTTTTTCAAACATTCCGCAAGTTGGTGAGCTTGCTCAACGCTATCGTTAATATGATCAAGCATCACATATTCAACCGTGACACGTCCCGCATTGGCATTGGATTTCGTTAAATAACGATTTACGCTAGCTAAGAATGTTTCGATATTATATTTCTTATTGATTGGTACGATGTCATCACGCACATCGTCCGTTGGCGCATGCAGAGAAATGGCCAGTGCGACATCAATCATATCGCCTAACTTATCCAGTGCAGGAACAACACCTGAAGTGGAAATGGTCACGCGGCGTTTTGACAGACCGAAACCAAAATCATCTAACATGATCTCCATCGCAGGAACCACGTTATTTAAGTTCAATAACGGCTCTCCCATCCCCATCATCACCACGTTGGTGATAGGACGGCGACCGCTAGATTTCAGCGAACCGATGATTTTAGCCGCACGCCAAACTTGCCCGATGATTTCGGAAACACGTAAGTTACGGTTAAAACCTTGCTGCGCGGTAGAACAGAATTTACATTCCAGTGCACAGCCAACTTGAGAAGAGACACACAGTGTTGCGCGATCAGCTTCAGGGATATACACCGTTTCAACCAGTTGATCGCCAACTTTGATAGCCCACTTAATCGTGCCATCGGATGAACGTTGTTCATCAGCAACTTCAGGTGCTCGGATCTCAGCGACTTCTGTTAATTTCGCGCGTAGCACCTTGTTGATATCGGTCATTAGCTCGAAATCATCGTAGCAATAGTGGTAAATCCACTTCATCACTTGGTCTGCACGGAACGGTTTTTCGCCGAGCTCAGCAAAAAATTCGCGCATCTGCTTGCGGTTTAAATCTAGCAGGTTAATTTTTTGACCGCTTTTTTCTAGCTGCCCATTTTTTTCTGGCATAGCAGATACAGCAGAAGGAGTTGCACATTGTGCATTGGTAGTCATATCAGACATTGAGTTTGCCTCGTTATTACACTTTCGGCAGTGCGAAAAGCACGACGTAAATTGGGATTGCGATTAGTCGGGACGACTAAAAAATAAATCACCCTGTTAACGCAATGATTAACAGGGCGACATATTGTACAAATATTATAACAATAATGCTAATGCATTATTGAGAACGCCTTAGCGTGGGCAGATTTCGTCAGCAGCGAAGAAATATGCGATTTCACGTGCAGCAGACTCTTCTGAATCTGAACCGTGAGTTGCGTTTTCAGTGAAGCTGTCTGCGTAATCAGCACGTAAAGTACCCGCTAATGCGTTGTCTGGGTTAGTTGCGCCCATCAGGTCACGGTGACGTTGGATTGCGTTTTCGCCTTCTAACACTTGTAACATGATTGGACCAGAAGTCATGAATTCAACCAGACCATCAAAGAAAGGACGACCTTTGTGCTCAGCGTAAAAGCCTTCAGCTTGTTCACGAGTCAGGTGCATCATTTTAGCCGCAACGATTTTGAAGCCTGCGCTTTCAAAACGGTTGTAAATTGCACCGATGACGTTTTTCTTAACTGCGTTTGGTTTGATGATAGAAAATGTACGTTGAACAGCCATAAATAACCTCTTAGCGATTGACTTGACTTTTACTCTTTATTCTCTGCTTTGTTTCTCTTATTTAACCCAATGTTTCCACTAGGATTTCAAGAGTGGCATATGAAGAACCAAGAATATGTGCCTGTTGTAGTTTTTTATATTGTTTCTATTCCTGATGTTAGGAAGCAGAAAAATAGGGCGTTGATTATAGGGGCTTGGATTACAATTTCCTACAGTCACATCAACATTTTGTTAATCTTTTTATAGCAAAAAATTCTAGATTTTTAATTAAGTCATCGTTTTATGCTATTACTTCACCTTAAAGTTGATAGCTGTAACCTGTCCGCTCATATCTAAGACCGATATTTGGTAGTTTCCACTTTTTTCGAGCGTCAGCAAAATTGCCCCATTTTGCTCTGTATTGTTCACTTGCTCACCGTTTAAAAACCACCATTTTTGCCCTTGTCCACCTTGCGTGAGTAAACGCAGGTCTAAACTGGTTTTTCCAGGTAAGCGCTGGAGAACCTCCCCTTCGCGGATCCCTGAAATTAAGAGTGGCGGCATTTCAAGATTTAACGGCGGACAAACGGCATCCGGCTTAGGCAGTCGATTTACCCGTTTTTCACTTGCAGGCAGCCATGACTCTACGGTAATCGGCCATAAATGGAGCTCTTTTTCTTGGGCATTTGGGCAATCTGGCGCAACTTGTAGCCCCTGCTCATTCACCCATACTTTTTGCCTGAGTCCAAGAGAGGATTCTTGATCCCGAGCCATGAGTGTTGGTGGGATCGTATTGTCTAAAATCCAGCTCAAACGGCGCTGGCGACAATTACTATCTTCTTTCAGTAATGAGGTTCCCCCCGGCCAGCAGATCACGGCTTGGCTAACACTTGCTGGCCTTGAATCTTTAGGAAGCACTTCGCGAGATTGATAAATTCGCGTCAGCAGCATGTTATTCACTTGGTTCATAATGGGGATCGCTGTGGCATAGCCGAGCTGCCCTGCAACAGGTGTCGCATCAGGGCGACCAACCCAAACGCCGATAGTATAACGAGGGTTTACACCAATCGCCCAAGCATCGCGGTAGCCGTAGCTGGTACCTGTTTTCCATGCAAGATTTGGCTGTCCCGATAAGTTAGCATCAGGGACTGGACGGGCTTCTCCTGCCATAATACGGCGAACAATCCACGCGGCACCCGGCGACATCAACTTGCGGTCGCGGATCACATCTGTCGGTCTATAACGCAGTGGAGAAACTTCACCTTGGCGAGCAAATGCACTGTAAGCTGATACTAAGTCTTCCATTCGTGCCGCCGTTCCCCCGAGGATCAACGACAAGTTAGGTTCTCCGCCAACTGGGAAACGCAGTTCTGTGCCCACATTACGTAATTGAGCGGCAAAACGCTTACTGCCATAGACATCCAGCAGTTGCACAACAGGCAAGTTTAATGAGCGCACTAACGCATCACTTACACTAACAGGGCCATTAAAGCCGCTATCAAAGTTACCGGGGCGATAATCATTAAACCGACGAGGCACATCTTGTAACAGTGACTCGGCGTGGATCAAGCCGTCATCCATGGCCAGCGCATATAAAAATGGCTTGAGTGTTGAGCCGGGCGAGCGCCATGCACTGATCATATCCACGTGACCAAAGCGACTATCATCCTGAAAATCAATCGATCCGATATAGGCTTTCACGCTCATATCTGTATGATCAACCACCAGCAATCCTAAAGAAGTCTGCTTGGGTAATTGGTTTTTCCAGTTCATCGCCATATCTTCGAGCTGCTTTTGCAGGCTAGCATCAATGGTGGTTTCCACGATGGATTCTTGAGAATCTTTGATCATCCGGCGAGCCAGTAATGGCGCTAAATGCGGATTTTTACGTGGTGCAAGCCAGATTTGCTCTTGCTTAATTTCATTGACTTTTTCAGTACTCCAAACTTGGTATTCAGCCAATCTGTCGAGTACCTTATCTCGTGCTGCTTGCGCCCGTTCTGGGTATCTATCAGGTCTTAAACGACTTGGCGCTTGGGGTAAAACCGCAAACAATGCCGCTTCACTTGCCGTCAATTTTGCAGGAGATTTATTCAAATAAACCCAGCTAGCCGCCCCAATACCCTCAATCGTGCCCCCATAAGGCGCACGGTTAAGATACATTTCGAGGATTTCATCTTTGGAATAGTGATATTCCAGCTGTGCGGTACGCCATAACTGTTTGAGTTTTCCTCCAAACGTACGCTCATGTGGGTCAATCAGCCTTGCCACCTGCATTGAGATGGTGCTGCCCCCAGAGACAATGCGCCCAGAGCTCACTAACTGCCCAGCAGCACGCATTAATGAAAATGGGTTAACCCCCGGATGCTGGTAAAAATGGCGATCTTCATAGGTTAATAACGCGTCAATATATTCTGGCGAGACCTCATCCAATTTAACGGGGAAACGCCAAATTCCTTCTTTATCGGCAAAGCGCCATAACGGAGTCCCATCTCCCGCGACGACCGTGCGTGCCATCTCAATTTGCTTGATTGGCAGCGGCCAAATTTTATCTGCGGCTAAAAAGGCCAGTGGCAATACCACGACCAAAACCAGTAGCGTCCACCCAATGCGACGTAGCCATCTCTTCATTCGTCAATATACCGAGAGTTATTATTTGTTTTTATGATACTAAAAAAAGAGGGAAACACACGCTTCCCTCTTTATCTTCATCTAGTTCAATGATTCTCTAATTTAATATTAATTAACGAACCACTTCCAACTGACCATCGGAGTAACCCGTTGCACGCCACTCTGGCACATACATGGATTCCACCTGTGGTACTGGTTTGTTATATACACCCGGCGTTACCGCGCGAGCTAAGTAAACCAGTGTAGTTGGACGATATTGTTGAACTTCTACTGCCGCAACAAAACGGTCATCACGGTATTCCATGTGACGAATTTGCGACTGCTGCATATCATCAATCATCTCTTGCAGATTTGGCGCAGATTCACTGAGGTTCGCGCTGCTATTGGCTAAGTTTTGGTTTTCCAACTCTAAGCCCGCAGGTAATAAATCCACCACCAGTGCATCAGGGACAGTTTGGTTGGCATTCACTTCCAACTTCACCACCACCATTTCGCCGCTTCTTAATCTATCGATTGAAATACGGTTGCCTTTCATATCGTAGTAACTGCGTTTGATATCCAGCACATTTGAGTATGGCTTCGGTGAACGCATCGGATAACCGACAACATTCAAGCGAGTATACAGTGTGCTGGTACCGCTGTTTTCAACACTATAACCATTTACTAGCTGTTGTTTAGTTAAGAACTCACTCACTGGTTTATCTGAAACCAATGGTGGCTCTTGACCATTGACTAGCGCTTTCCATGGTGTTTCTGTTTCATTGGCATAGAAACGACCGGCTAAGTACAGGGCATTGCTCTCTTGAGTTGAGAAATACTTCTGCGAAGTCAGGTTGTTAGATAGCGTTTGCAGTTTTTGGTCACGGGATTTTGGCATCAAGTTATATTCATTCAGTAATGCCACGATCATCGCATCATCACGAATAGCTGAACCATAGTCACCAATGCTGCTGTAACGTGCGCTCTGTTTCTTCATGCCATCAATAATGGCACTTTCACCACGCGCTTTATCACCCATCAGGTTTAATGCCACACCCAGTTGAACTAACGCTAAACCGCTGGTCGCATTGTTAGCTTGACCGTAGATTTGACGCAGTGCTCCTAATGGCGCTTTTTGCTGAGTTGCTAACACTAAGCCCGCATAGGCTTGGATCGCAAAACGGGATGCGTCTGGCTGATCCGTGTACGGATAACTCACTTGGCTACCATCTTGCAGATAACTTAACAGGCGTGCGTTAGCGTTATTCAATGCGCTTTGCGGTACGGAGAAACCACGCTGATTCGCTTTGTTTAAGAAATCCGTCGCATACGCGGTTAACCAATACTCTTCACGCCCCATTTTATCCCATAGAGAGAAGCTACCGTCATCACGCTGCATACTCAGTAAGTGTGGGATCCCTAACTCAATCGCTTTATGGCGGTCTGCGTCAGTTTGTGAATTAATACCCAGCTTTTGCAGTTCAGCTTGTGTAGAGAACAGTGACGGATACAGCCCGCTCACGGTTTGCTCTAAACAGCCGTATGGATACGCAAACAGTTCACGAATATAACGTGAAATTTGCAGTGGTGGACGGCTCGTTAACAGCACTTGCCCTTCCAGAGTGTCTTGCTGTAAATAAGCAAAATCATTGGTTGGTAATGACCAAATTTCACCCGGCTCAATCGCGGTAGCAAATGCCACAGTTTCAGCCGGTTGTGCTGGGCGTACACCCACTTTCCAACTGTTTTTGTACTCTTTCTCCGCTTCCCCTTCGACTTTTACGCCGTTGATGGTCATGGAGACTTCACCTTCACCAAAGCCATAATCGGCACTGACTGGCAGCGTCACTGTAGTACGTTTGCCTTTGGTCAGTTCGATATCACGAGTTGGTGCGCCGTCTAATTTCACCATGCCCGACGCTTTAAATGTGACTGTCACATTCTGCGTGTTGTCGGTCATGTTGGTAAGATCTAATGCGAAGTAAGATTTATCGCCACTCGCCATAAAGCGAGGCATCGACATTTGCGTTACTAATGGTGCCGCAACAACGACCTTACTGTCTGCATGACCAAAATCTTTTTGGTTCCATGCCTGCGCCATTAAGCGTAATTCCCCATTAAAATCAGGGATTGCCAGCGTAATTTCGCCTTCGCCATTTTTGTCTAAGATGACTGGTTGCGCTTGTTCCGCAATGATTTGCACCTCAGTCAGAGGCTTCATACCACCACGTTCCAGAGCAGCATCTTCACCATCACCACCAAAGCGCAGGTTGGCTAACTTACCTTGACCTTCAATTAAGTGACCATACACATCATATTGGTCAACGCTGTAGCGTTTACGCCCAAAGAAAGCATCGTATGGATCTGGTGTTTTGAAATCAGTGATATTCAGGACGCCCGTATCGACCGCAGACAGCAATACGTTCACTTTTTCTGGCAGTGGCTTGCCATCTTGAGCAGTGGCTTTGATCTTCACTTTCAGATCTTCATTTGGACGCATTTTTGTCGGTGCGTTCAGCGCCAATGCAATCTTACGATTTTCATCGGCTAGCGGCAGGTGTAATACCCCAACGGCGCGTTTGACAGTCGCCTCTTTGGAATCATCTCCTGGGCGAACAACCACCGCAGAGATATATAAATCATGGCGCGCCCACTCTTTATTCACTGGCACTTCCACATCTAACCCACCCGCTGGGACATCAATTTCCTGCCACCATAATGGTGCACTGCTCGATTCAAGCAGAATGTAACCTTTACCTGCTTTTGGCGCTTCGATGCGGACTTTAGCTTTTTCACCCGGTAAGTATGCTGGCTTGTTCAAGCTTAATTTCACTTGGTCAGGGCGAACGGAACCGCTGCCTCCGGTATTATCTTGCCAAGAGAAGCCTGCCCAGAATTGAATGCTACTGACTAACTCATTTTCAGGGTTGGTAATTTCTAAACGGAATGAACCCCAATCCACTGGGAACGAGATCTTCGCGGTGCCATCTTTGGCGATAGAAATATTTTCATTCGCCACCACTAAATCTTTCTGATCGTAGTTAGAAACCCAACCACCGCTTTCTGACCAGCTCCAGTAGTAATCGCGACGTTCGTACACTAAACGCGCCGTCAGGTTTTCTGCGGCCAGTTTATGCCCTGCCATATCTGACATGACAATTTCAAACTCAGCTAATGAATTTTCATCGACGTTATAACGCTTCGCGTAGCGGTCTGTACGGTAATCGTAGATCTCTTTTTTCTCAAAGAGAGGACGAATACCCACCAGTTTTTTCGCTGGCCAAATCGCTTGCTCAGCACGGCGAGTCACTGGGCGACCACCTGCCTCTAATAAGCTAGCTTGCAGAACTGCCGTAATCGGAGAGCGCGTTGATTCCCAGTTGCTTTGCGGCAAGGAGATCACGGTTTCACCGCTACCATCTAAGGTTAAATCAAACTCATCCAGTTTACGCGGTAAGCCTTCTTCATTCGTCGCACCGAATTCAAAGCCCGGCAATTTCGCAACCGCTTCACGATTAGCTTTCAGCAACACTTGCCCTTGCAACTGATTATCCGCTGCAGGGGCGCCGTAGAGATAACGACCTTTAATGTCAAAGTCAACGGGCTGCGAACTTAATACCGGCTTCTCACTGCCTGTAATATCCAGCGCCATGCGCTCTGGCATAAAATCTTCAACATTAAATTTGTAATAACGTTGTGGTGAACCATCACCTAAATCAAAACGCAGTGACCAGCCACCCGTTTCAGCATTTTTCGGGATCTCTAGCTGATACTGGTACAGGCCATCTTGTTTCTCATCCCCTTGCCATACAAAGCTCTTGTAGACTTGACCATCGGTCTTTAAGACATCCACTTTGACCGGCTGAGATTTCACTGGCTGGCCATCGCCATCACGCAATAAACCATTCACTAGCAGTAATTCGCCCGGACGATATAAATCACGAGGGCCGAATACAAAGAACTGTTTTGCATAGCCTGAAGGGCCTGAAATATCAAACTCAGACAGGTCTAATGCTGGCTGAGTTAGGTCAATCATACTGGTTTGCCCTTCGTGGGTTGCCAGTAATAATTTGCCGCCAGCCAGTTTGTCTAACTGGGCATGACCGTCACCATCCGTGGTGCCTTTGGTGACTAATTGGCCTTTCTCATCCAAAATACGCAGCTCAACGCCTTTAATCGCCGAACCTTTGGCTAATGATTGAGTGAAAATATCCACACGATCATGGTAGCTATGTAATGACACGCCGATATCACTGAGTGTGAATACAGTCGCAGGGAATTGATAACTGTAGCTACCCGCTTTTTGCATGATCGCTAAATAAACGCCATCTTGCTGCAGCTCTTTAATATCTTTTAATGGCAACAGAATGGATTGGCGGGTATTTTTATCTGGGTTTAAATCGAAACGCCCTGTGTAGGCTAATTCGACTTTGTCGAGGAATTCATCGGAATACCAATATTCATAGTTACTGCGGTATTGCCACATCGCGAGGAATTGCGGTAATTGCTTTTCATCGACGCGGAAAAAATTCACGTCGATTTTATCCACGTTCAGCGCAATCACTGGCAAGCCTTGTGCAACTTTGCTTGGTAGCAAAGAGCCTTTACTTGCGAAGCCAACGGTTGGAATAATTTGTGCCGTTTGGAATTTCTTCTCAAAGCTGTTGTTAATGGTGCGTTCGTTGACCGCTTTCACTCCCGGATTAACCGAAAGGTTTAATTCTTTTGATGGCGGTAAATGGCGGAAACGTAATTCCATCTGATTATCAGATAGTTCCCAATCTCCATCCAGCTTGCCTGATTTCACATCCACCAGATTCAGATACTGACCAAAATTTTGATTCGGTTGTAAAGGCACCGAGAACGTCACGACCATGGCGCTCGCACCATCTAGCTGCAATTCTGAGGCATCCAAAATTTCCAGATCTTTCCCGGCATATTTCTTCACTAACTCTTCATTGGAAAGCTTAGGTGCAGCCTGTTTTTGTTCTGCAACGGGTGCCGTTTTAGTACTCGTTTCTGCCGCCGAGGTGGAGACATTACTCTCTTTTTTCGTGGTATCGTCAGTATTATCGCAGCCCGCTAATGCCATAACGGACGCTAAGGCTAATGCTACATAACGCTTTTTCGTTTTTAGACCCGCCAATGAAGTCCAACTTGATTGTTGTTTCATTACCGCCCCATCCCTTATTAAGTTAATTTATTATGTTCATGAAGCCCAAGAAAACCCTTGAACTTAAATACGTTGCGATGATTGAGCTTAGTGTGTAATCCGCAATAATAAGTATGCGCATTAATTGAATACATAATTTAACAGAATGTAACACCAACACCTATCAGACAAAACGGAAAAAACAGCATGAAAAAATAAAGACACGGAGAAGTCCGGTCTTTATTTTGAATAAGGAGAGAATTAGGTATTTTTGATGGGAATACTGTCGCGCAAGAAGCTGCCTAATCGGCGTTGATAAAATGGCGCAACGTGCTGGGTAATAAAGTGGCTTAACCCTTTTTCGTCTTCATTAACGATGCAAAAATCAATGGATTCATCCTCATCGATATATTCGCACGCCGTTGCACCCGCTTCTTGAATAATTTCATCGATATTTTCTGCGCCTGGGACAAATTCCAACGCTATCATCAAAATATCATCAAATTGTTCATCTTCCACTTCTTGGACCGAAACAATAAACGCGCGTCGTACGACTTTATGTTGTTTAAAAAACTCACTGAGCGCCGCTGTCAATTCTTCCGGTTCTTGTTCGAGAACACTTAATTTTAATGAAGAACCTTCCGGCACCGTGAGTTCAGTAAACTGCACATCGGATTGCGAGTCTGTTGTTAGGTTTTGGGATTGTTGCGTCATTCAATATCCTCTACAACCAAAAATAATATCGTCTAAATTCAAAAACCATTCATGTTAAAGAAAAAATCGCAGGCTGCATTGACTGCACCACTGCGATTTCATTATAACGCGAATTATTTTGATTTTTTGAGAAGTAAGTTGGCTAATGTTCTCACACCAATACCGGTTGCCCCTTCTGCCCATAAACTCACTGGCGATTTACGGTAAGTTGCTGAACAATCGATATGTACCCAGTTTTGACGGTAGTTTTCAACAAAGTGAGACAGGAAGGCTGCCGCTGTACTTGCACCCGCAGTATGCGAAGGCGCTGCAATATTGTTCAGATCAGCAAAGCCAGAAGGCAGTTGTTGACGGTGGAATTCCGCTAATGGTAAGCGCCAGAATAATTCGAACTCTTCATCTGAGGCTGACATTAATTCTGCCACGAGTTTGTCATCGAAGCTCAGTACGGAGTGGTAGTCATTACCCACGGCTGTTTTCGCAGCCCCAGTTAAGGTTGCCGCATCGATTAATAACGTTGGTTTCTCTTTGCTTGCATCGATTAAACCATCCGCTAAGACTAAACGCCCTTCCGCATCTGTGTTCATGATTTCAACAGATTTACCATTACGATAACGGATAATATCCCCTAATTTAAAGGCATTACCGCTAACCATGTTGTCTGCGATGCACAGGAATAATTTGACGCGTTTGTTTAAACCACGAGTGATCGCCAGCGCTAAAGAACCCACTAATGTTGCTGCACCGCCCATATCTGCTTTCATTGAGTTCATAGAAGCAGATGGCTTAATGCTATAACCCCCTGAATCGAAGGTAATACCTTTACCCACTAAACAGCCGAACACAGGGGCTTTCTCATCTTTACCTGGGTTGTAATCCAATGCCAGCAATACTGGAGGACGGCTAGACCCACGACCCACAGTATGGATACCTGCATAACCTTGTTCTAATAAGTCATCGCCTTTCACAATGCGGTAACTGATATCTTGAGCGCCCACTTTGCACAGTAAATCAATTGAACGCTGAGCCAATTGCTCTGGGCCTAATTCTTCTGCTGGCGCATTGATAATATCGCGAACCCAATCAATGGTATTGATGCGTTGTTCTAATTCTTTGCGATCCGCTTCTTGCAGTGCTGGCCATTCGATGGTTCTCGCCCCTTTTGGTGCACGGAAACCTTGCCAAAATGCCCAACTTTTTTCTAAGTCCCAACCTTCACCCGTTAATGAAACATTGCGAATACCTTGGCTATCTAACTTACGACCAGCACTTTGTACAGCACACAGTTTACCCGGGTGCTTAAGGTGGATAGTCATGCCTTTATCGTTTGAACTTAATAGAGCGCCTTCACCCCAGCATGGTGCTGCAGGTTCGCATGTAATCATGACTGGCATAATTTGTTTGGTCATTATTTTTCTCACTTTATCCACTAAGTTGATTATTGCGGGATCTTGAATTTAGCTTATCAGTTTCTGCTATCAATCTTTGCTAATTCGCCAACTATACCCTAAAAACAGCAATATTATTGAGTTTAGTTTCTATCAGACTAATAGGTTCTTTTGAACCATTTTATTTTCTTATGCGGTTTGTTACAGGCGAAAAAAAACCGGATGCAACCTATTCAGCGCTATCCGGTTTTTATCCACGAAAATTATTCGTACTCGTCCAGCCAGACTAACAGAATAGCTTCGAGGATTTTCTCGTTTGATTTTTGTGGGTCATCATCAAAGTCTTCTAAGTCACAGATCCATTGGTGCATATCCGTGAAACGCACGGTTTTTGGGTCTGTATCTGGGTAAGCATCATAGAGCGCTTCACCGATTTCACGACTGTTTGTCCATTTTAGGCTCATATTTTTTCCAAATTATCTAAGGCCAATACCTCTTTGAATTATACCGTCATAAATAATATTGCCTAATACTTTTAGTTCACTAACGACATCCAGTTTGGAGAGGCAAGTCTATCAACGTTTCCAAACAGGCGAGCGTGATACCATGCTCCCTTAATGCAGTGAATAACCCATTAGACGAAACATGAGGACAACCGAGCTTGTCTTTAATATGTTGAATTCTTTTATGCTCATTTGCTTCCGCACACCCTTGAATGTAGCTAATTTCTTTGACTTTACAGTGAGATAAAAGTAGGCGAATAGTGATCATTTCTTTGCGCGTAAAACGAACATTACCAAAACGCATATATTTGTGAGGGTTTAATAATTCTGGCGCTGCGTTTTTTGTTTTCCCTAATAACTTGGTATCTAAAGATATATTGGCTCTCATTGGCAAAGCAACTTCGGGGCTTTTTTTCCACAACTGATATGCATATTCTGAAATAATCGGTCGATGTCTATAGATGGACAACATATCTGAAAATGTCAGTTGCTTATTTGAATTTACCGTTGTGATTTCAAAGGTATTTTCATATCGATTACAAAAGTCTACTTTAAACTTGTTCTTTTTCGCTTTAGCAAGAATTTTTTGTAGCGAATCTGAATAGTTATTCCAATATTGCAGGCTTGATTTTAATCTCTCTTCTACTAGTTTATCTAACCCATTATTAAGTCCGGTAAGTTGCCACTCATAATTATTGGAGGCTATATGCATATTTTTATTTTTTATATCTATACAGAAGTAGGTAACATCAACATCATTCCAATCAAAAACTTTTACAAATTCATTTTTGAAGTTTTCACAAACCTTTTCAAAGCCTAAACTTTCAGCATTCATTTTCAGCCCCTTAATAATTTCAAATTTTGTTTTCAATCTTTATTTCACTAAATGATTTTCTATACATAAGAAAACGTAATGACCCACATAGCGTTAAAAACAATCCAATATAAGCAACATTAATGTTGGCTAAGTAAGTTGTGATCAGCGGTGTAACTCCGCCTAATAGCATAGACGCAAAACTAAAACCTAGCGCGAGAGTAACCACTCTTCCTTTAGCTGCTTTAAATAACATAAACGGTGTCGTGGCCAGTATCATTGCTGCATAAATATTGATAATTAGTTGCGCTATAATAATTAAGGTTATTGAATGGCTACTTATTAATATATAGAGAGGAATCGATAGAAACACCATTCCCATTACCCCTAAATTAAAAACTCTCTCCAATGCATTGTATTTATCTGTTAACCACCCGCAAATTAACATAAATGATAATAGTAAAATCGATAGTAACAGTGCCCAAACAGTTTTATCTTCAATAAGCTGCATTTTCTCGAAAAACATAGCAGTCGATATATGCTGAACAAAAAAAAGGACATTCCCTGGAATTGTCAATAAAAGAACCGAAATCAAATCACTATAATGAACAGGAATTTTGTTTGCATTTTGGTTGATGCTATTGGGTAATTTCATTCTAAACCAAAAACTAATCGCTATGTTCAACACGCCAACACATAAAGGAATACGCCAACCGATGCTTTGCATGACATTAGGTTCTAATAAATACTCTAAAAGGAAAACAACCCCCAAAGAAATAATAATCCCAAATGCTGTACTGCCATTTATAATTGCGGAAAGCCTGGAGTTTTCATTTTCTTTTGAATGACTAAAGAGATAGGTTATTAATGAAGGAAACTCACCGGCAAAACTAAATGAGAGTGCCATCTGTAAAATTAAAATAGCAATAGGCGTATAATTACCTAATAAATTAATAGGCAATAAAGCCATACAGAGTGTTGCGGTTCCTGTAATAAAACTAGTTAGCACTAAAGCCGATTTTTTACCTTTCCTATCTGCATAGCGCCCTATTACATAAGCGCCGATGGGACGAATAATAAAGCGTAATGCAAATATTCCCCATACCATTTCAGTCGCTTGGTTGTAACCCAGACGCTCTAATTCCGCACTTAAATAACCTGATATTGCAGCAAAAATAGCAATATCGTAATATTCCAGTGTATTTCCTGCTACGGCACCAAATCGATATTTCCATTTCATAATAAAATCCTTTTTATATAATATAAAAATCACTAATTTAAATAATAAGTAATTTATAAATTTCCATTGAACAATGGATTTTTATTTATATCATCGTAAGGGAAAAATAAAAAGAATGGATTTATATTGAAAATCAAAATATAAAAATTAATATTTTAATTAATTAAATTTGATAAATAGACAGGAAAAGATTTAAATCATACTTTCGAAATATAAAAATTTGACGTTCTAAATAGTTCGCACTGTAGCCAACAATGTTACAGTGCGAACTATGACGAGCATCAGTGTTCGCGAGCGTGGTTAATCGTATACTTCGGAATATCTACGACTAAATCCTCATCCGTAACACGTGCCTGACAGCTTAGACGGCTTTCTGGCTCGAGGCCCCATGCTTTATCCAGCATGTCATCTTCGAGTTCGCTGCTTTCTTCGAGAGAGTCAAAGCCTTCACGAACGATGCAGTGGCAGGTTGTACATGCGCAGGATTTTTCGCAGGCATGGTCGATTTCAATTCCATTGCGCAGTGCTACGTCTAAAATAGATTCGCCCTCTTGTGCTTCGACTACGGCACCTTCCGGACATAACGTACTATGAGGTAAAAAAACGATTTTAGGCATAATTATATCTCATCCACAGAATGGCCTGACAGCGCCTGACGAATAGATGCATCCATTCGGCGAGCGGCAAATTCTTGGGATTTCTTATCCAGTTGTTTAATTGCATTTTCAATAACAGTAGGGTCTGTGCCTTCTACTGCTTGGATTAACTCATTGACCGCATTATCAATTTCTGTCTCTTCGGTTGGAGTCAGTAAATGTGCATCTTGCTCTAATGCGCTCGTTAAACTTTCAAGCACTCTTGCTGCTTCAACTTTTTGCTCCGCTAGGCGGCGCGCATTTAAATCATCTTGCGCGTTAGTCATTGAATCTTTAATCATGGTTGAAATTTCGGTGTCAGTTAAACCGTAAGATGGCTTAACTTGAATCGATGCGGCAACACCCGTGGACTTTTCCATGGCGCTCACGCTGAGCAAACCATCGGCATCCACTTGGAATGTGACACGAATATGTGCGCCACCTGCCGCCATTGGCGGGATGTCACGCAGCGTAAAGCGGGCTAATGAACGACAATCCGAAACCATTTCACGCTCACCTTGTACAACATGAACGCTCATGGCGGTTTGCCCATCTTTGAATGTCGTGAATTCTTGTGCGCGAGCCACAGGAATGGTGGTATTTCGTGGAATGACTTTTTCTACCAAGCCGCCCATAGTTTCCAAACCTAATGATAGCGGGATCACATCCAAGAGCAGCATGTCGCTGTCTGGTTTATTCCCCACTAAAATATCCGCTTGAATTGCAGCGCCGATAGCCACGACTTTATCTGGATCGATGGAGGTTAATGGCGTTCGACCAAAAAACTCGCCCACTTTTTCACGAACTAATGGTACGCGAGTCGAACCGCCAACCATCACTACATTTAAGACATCGTCATTTTCTACGCCGGCATCTTTTAAGGCACGACGGCATGCCATCAGTGTACGTTTGATATGGGTTTCAATGAGTGATTCAAAGGTTTCACGGCTAACCGTACCTTGCCAATTAGGTAGAGTGATTGTCGCAGAATCAGCGTCACTTAATGCGATTTTTGTTTCAGTGGCAATGTTCAATAATTGGCGCGTTAAATGGTGATCCCCTTGAATGGAAAGCCCCGCTTGCTGTGCAATCCACTGCGCTAATACGTGGTCGAAATCATCGCCACCTAACGCCGTATCACCACCTGTTGCCAACACTTCAAAGACACCTCGGCTCAGGCGTAAAATCGAAACGTCAAACGTACCGCCACCTAAATCATAAACGGCGATCACCCCTTCTTGACCGGAATCTAAACCATAAGCAATCGCAGCCGCAGTAGGTTCATTCAGTAAACGTAAAACATGCAGACCCGCCAAACGAGCCGCATCTTTGGTGCCTTGGCGCTGGGCATCGTCGAAGTAAGCTGGAACCGTGATCACCACGCCATCCATTTCACCACCGAGAGTTTGCTCTGCACGTTTTGCCAACGTTTTTAAAATATCAGCAGAAACTTGAATAGGATCCACTTGCCCTGCCGCCGTTTGAATAAATGGCAGACCATTTTCGCTAGCTGTTAACTGATAAGGTAAATCCGGGTAACGTTTTTGAATATCCGCTAATGAACGCCCCATCATGCGTTTCACTGAAATCACGGTATTGACAGGATCTTGTTCGGATAATTGTTTCGCTTCCCAACCCACAATCCGGTTATCTGCTTGATAATTCACCACAGAAGGAAGCAAATAGCGCCCTTGTTCATCGGGTAATGCCGCCGCTTCACCACTACGAACAGTGGCAATCAAAGAGTGTGTTGTACCAAGATCGATCCCAGCCGCCAATTTACGTTGGTGCGGCGCGGCGGTCATTCCTGGTTCGCTAATCTGTAATAAAGACATAATCGTTTTCTCTTAAAAGTCGTCTAGTAACCGTTCTTCGAGTTGCTCAGCTTGTTGCTGTAACTTATCGAGAAAACGCAATTTTCGGACGGTATCAGCGGCTTTTTCCCACTGCATCGCATCGAGTTCTGAAACCATCAAGGCGCTGCGCGTCTGCTGCATTTGTTTGACATTTTTCATAAAGGCAGACACCCGTTCAAGGGCTTGCGGGCTATTTTCGATGTTATCTAACTCTTCGCGTAATTCGAGTTGCTCCATCAAGAATGCGGTGTCATGCATGGTATGTTGTTCATTATTTATATCAAAACCATGTAATAACAGCATATATTCCGCGCGTTTCAGCGGATGACGAAGGGATTGATATGCCGCATTGATAGTTGCAGCATGTTGGAGTGCTTGCATTTTTTCCTGTTCTGAACAGGTTGCAAAGCGATCGGGATGATATTGTCGCTGTAATTCTTGAAAGCGATGTGTGAGTTGCTCACTGTCAATCGCGTAATTAGGGGTTAGCCCAAAAAGAGTAAAGTAATCCATAAGTGCTCAGTTTCTCGAACCGGGTACCAATGTAGCTAAGCTTAGCTAAAGATCATGTGGTCATTAACGCCACGTTAGTTACATTGGTCAAAGTCATGCTCATTTAAAGACATTATACGTGAAAACTTTCACCGCATCCGCATTCACTGTTAACGTTAGGGTTATTAAATTTAAACCCTTCGTTTAAGCCTTCTTTTACAAAATCCAGCTCAGTGCCGTCTAAATAAACCATGCTTTTGCCATCGACGATGACTTTAACACCTTTGTCTTCAAAAACGGTGTCCTCTTCATTAATTACATCAGCGAATTCAAGCACGTATGCCATTCCCGAGCAACCTGAAGTTCTTACACCCAAACGCAAGCCTTCGCCTTTACCACGATTATTCAAAAAAGATTGAATTCGTTGCGCTGCACTTTCAGTAAGAGAAATCGACATTGCAAACCTCACTTTAGAAACAAACAAGGCAGATGCTAGAAACTATTAGCATCCGCCTTCAAATCATCGGTACAACTCATTATATTTAAAGTTGCATAATAAATACATCTTTAATTAATTTGAGTTTAACTATCAGTCGTGGGCTGTCTATTTTTGTTGTTTATATGCTCTAAGGTACAGCCCTTACTTACTGATATTTATCTATTATTTGCCTTGGCGTTTGCTTTTATAATCAGCAATAGCAGCTTTGATTGCATCTTCAGCCAGAATTGAGCAGTGAATTTTCACTGGCGGTAATTCTAACTCTTCCGCGATCGCTGTATTTTTGATTGACTCAGCTTCGTCTAAGCTTTTGCCCTTCATCCACTCAGTTACCAGTGAACTTGATGCAATTGCAGAGCCGCAACCATAGGTTTTAAAACGTGCATCTTCGATGATACCGTCATCATTTACCTTGATTTGTAACTTCATAACGTCACCGCAAGCAGGTGCACCTACCATACCGCTACCCACGCTTGGATCATTGTTATCAAATGAACCGACGTTACGTGGATTTTCATAATGATCGATAACTTTTTCGCTGTAAGCCATTTTTAAACTCCTGAAACTGTCTGATTAATGGTGAGACCATTCGATGCTGTTGAGATCTACGCCTGCTTTAAACATATCCCATAAAGGAGACAGCTCACGTAAGTGGCCGATCGCACCATGAATTTGTTTAATTGCATAGTCAATTTCTTCTTCAGTCGTAAAGCGACCGAAAGAGAAGCGAATTGAGCTATGAGCCAGTTCGTCATTCATACCTAATGCACGCAGCACGTATGAAGGTTCTAAGCTTGCAGAAGTACATGCAGAACCCGAAGAAACTGCTAAATCTTTCAGCGACATCATTAATGATTCACCTTCAACATAGTTGAAGCTGACGTTCAGAATGTGCGGCGCACCATTTTCTAAGTCACCGTTAAGGTAAACTTCTTCGATATCTTTAATACCGTTCCATAAACGTAAGCGTAAACCGCGCAGACGTTCCGATTCTTGAGCCATTTCTTCTTTAGCGATACGGTAAGCTTCGCCCATGCCCACGATTTGGTGAACAGGTAAAGTTCCTGAACGCATACCACGTTCATGGCCGCCACCGTGTTGTTGCGCTTCCAAACGGATACGTGGTTTACGACGAACATACAGTGCGCCGATACCCATTGGTCCGTACAGTTTGTGTGCAGAGAATGACATCAGGTCAACTTTTAACGCTGACAGGTCGATAGGCAATTTACCGACGCTTTGGGTGGCATCAACGTGGAATACGATACCACGGCTACGGCATAATTCGCCGATTGTAGCGATGTCCTGAACAATACCGATTTCGTTATTCACGTGCATGATTGACACTAAAATGGTGTCTTCGCGCATTGCCGCCTCTAACTCTTTCAGGTCAATTAAACCGTTGCTTTGAGGTGCTAAGTAAGTCACTTCAAAACCTTCACGCTCTAATTGACGGCATGTATCCAGTACCGCTTTATGTTCTGTTTTACAAGTGATGACGTGCTTGCCTTTTTTCTGATAGAACTGGGCAGCACCTTTGATAGCTAAGTTATCAGATTCTGTTGCACCTGATGTGAAGACGATTTCACGAGGATCCGCATTCACTAATTCAGCGATTTGATTACGAGCGATATCTACCGCCTCTTCAGCTTGCCAGCCGAAACGGTGTGAACGAGATGCTGGGTTACCAAAATTCCCATCCATTGTTAGACATTGCATCATTTTTTCAGCAACGCGCGGGTCGACAGGCGTAGTTGCTGAATAATCTAGATAAATCGGTAATTTCATTGCTCACATACTCCAAAGGACAAGACAACTTTGCCTTTAATTTTTTAATGACCCCAATGGTGCAAGCCGCTATAGGTTGGGCTTTTTCATCATTTGGTGATCGACTGCAATTTATAATCTATTTTATATTAGGCACGAACATTGATAATGGATTCTGGCGTAATGCCGTTCGGCATTGTTTTACGCTTTTCATTATCTTGCCTATCAGCAACATCCAGAACTTCTTGGTTCTTAACCAGCTCATCAAGGCTGATGCTGCTAAGGAAACTGGTGATTCTGTCGCTTAGGTCACGCCATAATGCGTGAGTTAAGCAGCGGTCGCCATTTTGACAACCTTCTTTATTACCCTGACAACGGGTTGCATCTACGGATTCATCGACCGCAGCAATTACTTCAGCAACAAAGATTTGGTCTGCATCACGCCCAAGCAGATAACCGCCACCGGGACCGCGAACACTAGAAACTAAATCGTTTTTACGTAAACGAGAGAAGAGTTGCTCAAGATAAGAGAGGGAGATTCCCTGACGTTCAGAAATATCAGCTAAAGGTACTGGACCAGTCTGAGAGTGTAACGCGACATCTAGCATCGCAGTTACTGCGTAACGCCCTTTGGAAGTGAGTCTCATAACATAAATACTCCGTGGTAAAATATGCAGCAATTGTGACATACCTGAGTAATTTGGTCAACTATTTACCTGACTAATTTACTCAAGTATTATGCTCACTTCACCACGGCATTAACCTCATTTTTTCGCCCATTTTTCCATTGATGTCAAAATGCCGCGAAGAATATGCAACTCTTGGGTTTCTACATGGGCACGGGTAAATAAACGTCGTAGTTTATTCATAATTAATCCCGGATGCGCCTTGCGAATAAAGCCCGATTCATTCAATACGCTTTCAAGATGAACATAGAAACGTTCTAAATCTTCAGCCGGTGGGTATTCTACCTCATCATCGGTCGATGTTTGCGTATTTTTTTCAGCAATTGCCAAATACGCCATGCGGATCTCGTAGCTAACTAATTGAACCGCCATTGCCAAATTCAGCGAACCATATTCTGGGTTGGTCGGAATATACAAATGGTAATTACATTTTTGCAATTCTTCGTTGGTTAAACCGACACGCTCACGGCCAAAAACAATCGCGACGGGCGACTCTTTTGACTGTTCAACAGATTTCACGCCACATTCACGAGGCTCGACCATTGGCCAAGAAAGTGTACGAGAACGTGCGCTGGTACCAATGACTAATTTGCACCCTTCTAATGCTTCATCGAGAGATTTTACGATTTTTGCATTACCAATCACATCACTTGCACCCGCGGATAACGCGATAGCATGAGAATCAGGTTCAACGAGTGGGTTAACTAAATAGAGGTTTGAAAGCCCCATGGTTTTCATTGCACGAGCAGTTGAGCCCATATTGCCAGTGTGTGAGGTTTCAACAAGAACGATACGAATATTTTCTAGCATGGTTTATACGTTGTCATGAAAAATTAATCGCAAGAGTCTAACACAAAATTGCTTATTGTGACGAACATCTATATACTTTGCGTCTCTTGATTTTCGTTCTTTAACATCCCAGTGGAAAATACCCATGCATCCGATGCTTAACATCGCCATACGTGCTGCACGTAAGGCCGGTAATTACATAGCTAAAAACTATGAAGATCCTCAGAACGTAACAGTAACCCAAAAGGGTGCTAACGATTTCGTCACTAACGTTGACCGTGACGCTGAACAAATCATCGTTGATATTATTCGTAAATCTTACCCAGACCACACTATCATCACTGAAGAAAGTGGCGAGTTATTAGGCAAAGATGAAGATATTCAATGGGTAATCGATCCACTGGATGGCACCACCAACTTCACAAAACGTTTCCCTCACTTCTCAGTTTCTATCGCTGTACGCATTAAAGGCCGTACAGAAGTTGCTGCTGTCTATGACCCAATGCGTAACGAATTATTTACTGCGGTACGTGGTCAAGGCGCTCAAATGAACGGTTACCGTTTACGTATGGCTGAGAAACGCGACCTTGAAGGCGCAGTTGTCGCAACTGGCTTCCCATTCAAACACAAGCAACACGCTCCTATCTACATGAACATCATGGGCAAAATGTTTGACCAATGTGCCGATTTCCGTCGCACGGGTTCAGCAGCTCTGGATTTATGCTATGTGGCTGCGGGTCGCGTTGACGCTTACTTCGAAATCGGTTTAAAACCATGGGATTTCTTAGGTGGCGAACTGATCATGCGTGAAGCGGGCGGGATCATGACTGACTTCGTAGGTGGTCATAACTATTTAGCATCAGGTAACTTAGTCGCAGGTAGCCCACGCGTTGTTCGCGATATTCTGGCTGCAATGAAAGATGAATTATCTGAAGCATTAAAACGTTAATTTAATCCTCGTTAAATTTGCTAAAAAGGGCGCTAGTGAAAACTAAGCGCCCTTTTTATTTTGCGTTACGGTAACTCCAGTCTAAGACTGAGCCGTCACTCTTGGTCGAATAAACAGCGCAGGCACAGCCAAGAGCGCCATCAAATAAAACACGACGCCATGTTGGTCAGGCATACGCTCATAAATATACCCCACCATAATAGTAACTACCGCAAGCCCGCCTCCAGTCGCTAAGGCAGAATAAGCCCCTTGCAACGGTATAATTTCATTTTCTTTACGCGCACTAATAAATCGCATCGCAGCTAAGTGGCAAACGGTGAAGGTTCCACTGTGTAATATTTGCACAATAATTAACACAGGCAATGCAGTAAATGCCCCCATCATTCCCCAGCGGATAATCCCACACACTGCGGATAATAAAAGTAAGTTACGGGCACTCCAGCGGCGGAATAATCGATGGCTCAGCATAAAGACTATCACTTCGGCCACCACACCCAGCGACCATAAATTACCGATCACTAAATCAGAATAACCCGCTTCTTTCCAGAACAACGAAGCAAACCCGTAATAAGCGGCGTGCGCACCTTGCAATAAAGTCACACAGATTAAAAACATCAGTATATTTTTATCTGCGATCAGTTGCTTGAATGAGACTTTATTTGTACCTTCCGCTTTTGCTACTCCCGCCGGCATAATCGCAGGTTTCAACATGGCTCCCAATAATAGGGCTGCGCAGCTGATCACTAATGCGACCATTATCGAGGTATGTCCCCACACCCCAGCAAAATACCCCATTGATGACGAGCCAATAATAAAGGCAATTGAGCCCCAAACGCGGATTTTGCCGTAATCAAACGTAAATTGTTTCTGCCATGTTCCTGCTAATGAGTCCCCTAATGGCACCATAGGAGCAAAAAATAGGTTAAATCCAATCATGACAAACATCAGCCACGCCCAATGGGAGCCGAACGAAAATCCAATGGAGAAAATAAGGGAAAGCGCTGCCAGTAATCGTAATGCATTGATCAGTTTGGAAGGCTCTTTAACCTGGGGAGTGATAAACATCGCACCGAGAAAACGCGCCGCAAGTCCAATACCTAACAAAAGCCCTATCATTTCTGCATCTATTCCCTCACCTTGTAGCCACACGGACCAAAATGGTAAGAAAATACTGTAGGCAAAAAAGTAGGTAAAATAATCAATCGCTAGCCAACGCGTTGATGGAATAACCATCACTCCTCCCTTATTTTCATCTTCCCCTACTATTGAGGGGTTTAAAACGGACAACAAAAAACCCGCTTTTACCAAATGTAGAAGCGGGTTTATCGTGCTAATTCACTGCACGCTATTGGTTAATTACCATTATGCGTAAACTGGGTATTTTTTGCAGATAGCTAATACTTTCTGTTTAACAGCTTCAATGGTTGCTTCGTCATTGAGGTTGTCCAGAATATCACACATCCAGCCAGCTAGCTCGCGTGCATCTGCTTCATTGAAGCCACGACGTGTAATTGCAGGAGAACCGATACGCACACCAGAAGTGACAAACGGGCTCTTCGGATCGTTAGGTACGCTGTTTTTGTTTACTGTAATGTTTGCGCGACCCAGTGCAGCATCAGCGTCTTTACCTGTGATATCTTTGTCAACTAAGTCAACTAAGAACAGGTGGTTTTCAGTACCGCCAGACACCACTTTAAAGCCACGTTTTTGGAAAACTTCTACCATTGCTTTCGCATTTTTTGCAACTTGCTGTTGGTAAGTTTTGAACGCAGGCTCCATCGCTTCTTTCAGTGCTACCGCTTTACCTGCGATAACGTGCATCAGAGGGCCGCCTTGTGAACCTGGGAATACCGCAGAGTTCAAACGCTTATACAGGTCTTCGTCGCCGCCTTTAGCTAAAATCAGACCACCACGTGGGCCCGCTAAAGTTTTGTGTGTTGTTGTCGTAACGACGTGAGCATGTGGAACAGGGTTAGGGTAAACACCCGCCGCCACCAGACCCGCAACGTGTGCCATATCAACGAACAGGTAGGCACCGATGCTGTCAGCGATTTCACGCATTTTAGCCCAATCAACCACACCAGAATATGCGGAGAAGCCGCCGATGATCATTTTTGGTTGATGTTTTTTCGCTTGAGCCGCGATATCGTCGTAATCGATTTTACCGCTTTCATCGATACCGTAAGGAACGATGTTATACAGTTTACCGGAGAAGTTTACTGGAGAACCGTGAGTTAAGTGACCGCCGTGCGCCAGGTTCATACCTAATACAGTGTCACCTGGTTGCAGCAGCGCCATATAGACCGCAGCGTTAGCTTGTGAACCGGAGTGTGGCTGTACGTTTGCGTAGTCAGCACCAAATAACTCTTTCGCGCGGTCGATAGCTAATTGCTCAACCACATCAACGAATTCACAACCACCATAATAACGTTTAGTTGGATAACCTTCCGCATACTTATTGGTCAGCTGAGAGCCTTGAGCCTGCATAACTCGTGGGCTGGTATAGTTTTCAGAAGCAATTAATTCAATGTGTTCTTCTTGACGTTGTACTTCTTTTTCCATTGCTTCCCACAGTTGTGGGTCGTAATCTGCAATATTCATTTCACGCTTTAACATTCGCTTCTCCTGCCTCAGCAATTCAATAAGGTAACAATCAATTCAACTTAATGACTGACAGTGTAAACTCTTTTTCGTCGTTGAGATAGTCCCTAAGAAAAAATATACGCAAACGATTGCATTAATTTTTTTGCTTTCAGATACCTTTAAACAACACAAAATATAATAGCGCACATTTCAATAATACCGAGACGAATATCTAACTTTGCTAGCTACCTCTAATTTTGCGGTGAATTCCCCCACTTTTTGATGCGTTAATTATTTACATTTCCCGCTAAATATTATAAGTTGCATACAAAATACATGTTTATAAATTCATAATATTATGAAAATAATTCAGGAGTACCTGTATGCTTGACCAACAAACTATCGCCACAATTAAATCCACCATCCCTGCCATCGCAGCAACTGGCCCTAAATTAACCGCTCACTTTTATGACAGAATGTTTAAACAACATCCTGAGCTGAAAGATATTTTCAATATGAGAAATCAAACGAATGGCGATCAGCGTGAAGCCCTATTCAACGCTATTTGCGCTTATGCAGTCCATATTGAAACCCCTGAAGCGTTAATTGGCGCAGTGGAGAAAATTGCCCAGAAACATGCCAGTTTAAATATCAAACCTGAGCACTACCCAATTGTTGGGGAAAACCTGCTCGCTGCGATTGATGAGCTGCTTAGCCCAGGCCAAGAAGTGTTAGACGCATGGGGAAGAGCTTATGGCGTGCTGGCGGATATTTTCATTAACCGTGAAAGCACGATTTACCGTGAAAATGCGGTAAAGTCCGGCGGATGGGAAGGTTTACGTGAATTCAAAGTCACTAAAAAACAACCTCAAAGTGCTGTTATCACCAGTTTTGAACTCACTCCGGTAGATGGTAAAGCGGTGGCGGATTATCGTCCAGGGCAATATATTACTGTGTACCTGAATGAAAATAGTTTTGAAAATCAAGAAATTCGCCAGTATTCACTCACTACTGCGCCAAATGGGAAAACCTACCGTATTGCGGTGAAACGTGAAGAGCAAGGCACCGTTTCTGGCTTCTTACATCAAAATCTCAATGAAGGCGATATTGTTCGTTTAGCGCCACCATGCGGTGATTTTTACCTTGATGTCGAACCGAAAACGCCAGTGACTTTAATTTCTGCTGGCGTCGGCTTAACACCAATGCTCAGCATGCTTAACCACCTCACCATGCACCAACATCAAGCACCTGTGAATTGGCTACATGCTGCTGAAAATGGGGATGTACACGCTTTTAATCAAGAAGTTAGCCAGTTGATATCACAACATACCCAAGGTCATTCAGCAGTTTGGTTTAATCAACCAGCGCCACAAGATCAACTGGGTGAAGATTACCAATACCGTGGATTACTGGATTTAACACAAGTTAAAGAGAAAGTGCTTCAGCCAAATATGCAATTCTATTTCTGTGGACCTGTCGGCTTTATGCAACATGTTGGAAAGCAGTTAATTGAAATGGGTATTGCTGCCGATAACATTCATTATGAGTGTTTTGGCCCTCATAAAGTATTACCGTTAAATTAATCGCAGTTATTCATTATAGTGAATTGCTTTTAAAACTTTAGTTATAAATATTTTTTAATTTTTGCGGTAACGGACTCGCATATAAATATATTATCATCCCATGTAGGATATATTTATCCCGTTACCGCATTTTTCATTCTAGTTAAATCGCTTCTTCATCCTGCTCACCCGTACGAATACGAATGACGCGAGCGACATCATACACAAAGATTTTTCCATCACCGATTTTACCGGTTTGCGCCGTTTGCATAATGGTTTCTACACAGCTTTCAACAATATCATCTGGCACGACGATTTCAATTTTTACCTTTGGTAAAAAATCCACCATATATTCCGCGCCACGATACAGTTCAGTGTGACCTTTTTGGCGACCAAAGCCTTTCACTTCAGTCACCGTCATACCCGTGATCCCCACTTCGGCTAACGCTTCGCGCACATCATCAAGTTTGAATGGCTTTATAATTGCATCAATTTTTTTCATTTTCAGTTCCTGTTATGACCAGTTTTTACGGCCAAAACCTGAGGTAATCGGATAACGACGATCTTTACCGAAATTACGCATTGTGATCCGCGGTCCAACAGGAGCCTGACGGCGCTTATATTCGTTAATATCGACAAGACGCACAACTTTGCGAACAATTTCTCTATCAAATCCGAGCTTGATAAGGTCAGCCACAGATAAATCTTTTTCTACATAACCGTCTAAAATGGCATCTAACACATCGTAAGGCGGTAAACTATCTTGGTCTAATTGCCCTGGAGCCAGTTCCGCTGAAGGTGGTCTATCAATCACGCGCTGCGGAATTGCTGGCGATATTGTATTACGATATTTAGCCAGTTCAAAGACCAGCGTTTTTGGCACATCTTTAAGGACATCGAAGCCCCCCGCCATATCACCATACAACGTTGAATACCCAACTGCGGATTCGCTTTTATTGCTGGTCGTCAATACTAAACGGCGACGCTTATTGGACATCGCCATTAAGATCACGGCGCGACAACGAGCTTGTAAGTTCTCTTCCGTGGTATCCGGTTGAGTGCCTTCAAACATTGGTTGCAATTGTGTCATAAAAGCATCAAACATTGGTTCGATGGAGACGATATCAAACTCAACACCCAGTAATTCCGCTTGCTCTTTAGCATCATGGATGCTCATTTCAGAGGTGTAACGGAACGGCATCATAACGGCTTGAACCCGATCTTTACCGATAGCATCCGCCGCAATCGCCACAGTTAATCCTGAATCAATCCCACCGGATAACCCTAAAATCGCCCCATTAAAGCCATTTTTGTTGATGTAATCGCGGGTTGCTAACACTAATGCTTGATACACCTGCGCAATTTGAGACGCTTCAGGCTGCTTCGGCTGCTCAGTCACTAATTTCACATCTTCAAAGGTGACTGTCGCCACTTGTTCCGCAAACTCAGCCATTTGGTAGACTTGCTTGCCTTTGTTTGCTAGCACTTTCGAGCCGCCATCAAACACGAGTTCGTCTTGTCCACCCACTTGGTTAAGATAAACAATCGGCAAACCGGTACGCTGAGCATGTTCCACCAGCAGATCACTGCGAATGTGCTCTTTGTTTAAATCATACGGTGAAGCATTAATGGTGAGAACCAACTCAGCCCCCGCCCCTTTCACAGCATCAATTGGCTCGTCATACCAAATATCTTCGCAAATCAGTAAACCGAGCTGATAACCTTTGAATTCCACCACGCAGTTTTTTTCCGCTGCAGTGAAATAACGAGGCTCATCAAAAACACCATAATTAGGCAGCTCTTGCTTAAAGTAACGGGCTAATAGCTTGCCTTGGTAGAAAAATGATAATGCGTTATAAATTTCATTATCTTCGTACCACGGGTGACCCACGATGATCCCGCATTGACCGCTAGCTTGTTGTAAACGTTTTAATTGCGCGGTGCAACGCTCTTCAAAATCGTGGCGGAAGAGTAAATCTTCAGGGGAGTACCCTGTTAGAGCCAACTCAGAAAACATGACAATATCAGTATTTTCAGCCTGTTCTTCAACAGTTTGCAACATACGATCGCAGTTGCCTTCGATGTCGCCAACCAGCCAGTTAAGTTGTGCCAGTGAGATATTAAGCTTACGGCTCATAACGTGTTTGTTCTCCCTTAATCCTTTAGGCTATAAAGGTTTTATTCTTTAAAATCATTCGCTTCTAAATCGTGACGCCCAAGTAATTTATAAAACTCTGTACGGTTGCGTCCCGCCATGCGTGCAGCTTGGGTCACGTTGCCTTTGGTCATCTGCAATAATTTACGCAGATAATTTAATTCGAATTGGTTACGCGCCTCCACAAAGGTCGGTAGCGCCGTATTTTCGCCTTCCAGAGCTTGGCTAACGAGGGCTTCGCTGATCACTGGAGATGTCGTCAATGCGACACACTGCTCAATCACGTTCACTAACTGGCGCACGTTTCCAGGCCAACTTGCGGTCATCAAGCACTTCATTGCATCGCTAGAAAAACTGCGCACAAAGGGTTTATGGCGGCTCGCTGCTTCACGTAATAAATGATTAGCTAATAATGGAATATCTTCCGAGCGTTCATTCAACGCAGGGATCCGCAAGTTCACCACATTCAAACGATAATAGAGATCTTCACGGAACTCGTTTTTTTCCATCGCTTTCGGTAAGTTACGGTGGGTCGCAGAAATAATGCGTACATCAATATCTAAATCGCGATTACTTCCTAGCGGGCGAACTTTACGTTCTTGTAGAACACGCAGCAATTTGACTTGCAGCGGCATCGGCATGTCACCAATTTCGTCTAAAAAGAGCGTCCCACCGCTGGCAGCAAAAAATAGCCCTTCACGGCTACTGACAGCTCCCGTAAACGCACCTTTAGCATGTCCAAACAGTTCAGATTCCAGTAATTGTTCCGGTAATGCGCCACAGTTGATTGCGATAAACGGTTTATGAGCACGCGGGCTAACTTTATGGATAGCCTGCGCTAATACTTCTTTCCCCGTACCACTTTGCCCATTAATCAGTACACTCACATCCGATTGTGCCACCATATGCGCCTGCTCAAGCAAGCGGATCATCAGCGGGCTACGGGTGACAATGCCAGCGCTCCACTCTTCATCACTCATCGGTGAGGAAGATAATGCTAACGCTTCATCAATGGCTTTATAAAGCGCATCTTTATCAACGGGTTTGGTTAAGAAACTAAACACCCCGCGCTGCGTTGCCGCAACCGCATCAGGGATCGAACCATGAGCAGTGAGAATAATCACCGGAAGATTAGGATGGGCTTTTTGCACTTCATCAAACAGCGCCATGCCGTCCATTTCATCCATGCGTAAATCGCTAATAACGAGGTCGATTTTTTCTTTCTGGAGTAATTTTAGTGCTTCAGGCCCACTTTCCGCTGTTGAGACTTTAAAACCTTCACTGCTCAAACGCATACCAAGTAATTTTAGCAGGCTAGGATCATCATCCACCAAAAGTAAGTTAGCTGACTTACGGCCGGTCATTGTGCTTTATTCTCCGAGGAATTTTGTTCGGCTGGGGCTGGCTTCGTTTCTGTTGGCTCAGCGACAGCGGCTTCATCTTCTTTTTCAACTTCATTCGCATTTTTCTTACGAGAAGAGAGCTGGCGTTCAATATCCGTTAAGTTCTCTAACTTGCGGGAAGTACTATTAAGCTCAAAACGCAACTTGGCATTATCTTCTTTTAGACGGTCAAGCTTTGCATCCATCTCTTGCTGCATACGTTTATAACGGGCATTTGCATCTGCAAGATTGATCACTTGAACCTGCTGCTCGCGCCACAATTGCAATAATGGGCGAATTGGCGTTGGGAAGCTCAAACTATAGGTGTTGATGCTATCGAGCATTTGGCGACGTTCAGCGATTGTCGGCTCCGCTGAACCTAATAGAATGTTTTTAGTAAATGAAGTAGACCAATCATTCACTTCAATCTTTTTCGCTTCAGCACGGGCTTTGTCAGCATCCATTCTGTCCACACAGCCCATCATACGTAACCAATAGAGGGCATTTTCCTGTGAAACAGGTTCTTGATTTTCCCAGATTGATTCACAAGAAGCGTAACGGTAATCTGTGGTTTTCACTTCTGGGATAACGACTTTGGCGAGAGTTTCTAATGGTGATTGACCGTTCTTCGCCACACACCCCGTTAAAATGAGCGAGAATAAAATCATTCCCAAAGGAGTACCTACGCGGGAAGACTTAATACTTGTCCCACGGCGAATTGAGATTGTTTTTGTCTTTAACAATCTCGCTTTTGTCTTCAACAATATTGCGTTACACAATACCATCAAAAAATTTGTAGACCTGTTTTGCATTATTATTCGTTCTCTGCGGTTAAAGGCAATTCAATTCGGAAGCAAACATCCGCGGATTTATGTGGCACTAATGATAATTCACCACCCATCTGCTTAATACAATCTTGCGCGATGCTAAGCCCTAACCCACTTCCTTTGACGGCGCCTTTTCTTTGGAGGCTGCCTTGATAGAAAGGTTCAAAAATCATATTTTGCTCAGACTCAGGGATAGGCGTGCCCGTATTGGCAACCTCAATGAGTAATTTATTCCCTGTCCTGCGACTTGAGATCCAAATATTACCTGATTCGCCACCATAGTGCACCGCATTGGAGTAGATATTATCAATAACCCTTCCGAGTAAGGTCGGTTCTGCAAGGCAACTGTCCACCTTTAAGCGAACATCAGTGGTAATATCTTTCGCTCTTGCGGGTAAATTATGTGCATTAACAATATCTTCAATAAGCTTTTTCAAATCGACTTGCTGGGCAACGGGCGGCTCATCGACTAATTTCCGATTATAGTCAAGAAGCTGTTCAATAAGTTGCTGAAGATGCTTACTGCTCTGGTCAAGAATATCAACGACCTCTTTTTGCGAGCTGGTTAACGGACCTGCAACCTCATCCGCCAACAACTCCGTCCCTTCTCGCATACTGGCTAATGGCGTTTTCAGCTCATGGGAAATATGACGTAAAAACTCATGGCGCTGGGATTCTAACCAAGCCAATCGCTCACTTAACCAAATAATTCGCTGAGCAATGATCCGCAGCTCTCTTGGGCCTTTAAAGCGGTCAGTATCATTTTCCAGAGTCAATCCTGTTCCTAAACGGTTAATCATTCGCTCAATGATTTTAACCGGGCCGATAATCATACGAGTAAATAAGGTCACCAACAGTGCGCTTAGCAAGAAGAGGATCAGTGTTTGCCAACCAAATAATTGTCCTTTATTCGCAATGGCTTTTTGAAGCTGTTCACCGCGGCTAAAAATAACCTCTCGAGTTTGCTGAACGACAGCCGTATTTTGCGCTGAGAATTGCTCTAACACTTTAGTCGTAGCTTCCATCGGTTCATTATTTTCACAACTAATCGCTTTCAGCTTTTGCAGCCCAGTAAAGAGCCCTAGCACTTCAGGTGTCTCTGGCAAAATAGTTTTTTGGCGTTCCAGCATCTGTTCATAATCAGCAAACTGCTTTTCATACTGCGTCTGTAAGGCTTTATCTTGCAATACACAATACTGGCGATAGCTGCGCTCCATTTCCAGCGCGAGGCTACTCATCGCTTCACTGCGTCGAGCATCAAGCAGCGTAGTTTTATTGATATCCGCAGCCTGGTTACTCAATTGTTCTAGACTTTGATAAGCCTGATAAGCCAATACCAATAATGGTAAAAGGACTAACCAAAAAGCCATGACCACTAACTGCCGCAATGAGCGCGGAAAAAGACGCAATTTACTCAACGCATTCATCTCTTGCCTATTTATATGTAATTCAATGGTAGCAGAACTCCCGTTAATGCGAAAAGTGCTGTTTACATTGATGATAGAGAAACCAATAGACAAATAGATAGCAATGAACATGCCAAAAAAGTAACTGAAACGTGAATGATTTCAGATAAATAGATTAAATATACCATGATTGAACGGAGGGATTAATTCGATAAAAAGGATAAACTTATTAGGAAGGAATATTGATGCCCCAGAAATGGGAAGGCGGAGGGAAGAATTGCTTCTCACCTCCGCCAGCGATACTCGGCATTACACTTGAATGTCGATTTTTTGCATATGATTATGTCTTTCATTAAAGATAATCATATAGGTGGTGCCTCACTCCACGTGTCGCCCTGTGTTTGATAAAGCTCGAAAGCGAGTATCGATGATATCGGACGGTAGGCACCTTACTTTGGCATCATTCGGGTTTTATGTGGTATGTTCCCATTTGCTAGGTTTCCCCAAGCTTGGACCTACATAAGCAATTGAATGAGCAACTAACAAACATTATGCACAACCCATGCCAACTTTTCAATGGAATTTTTATTCCATTGATTTTTATATGAATTTATTTTCTTACTCATTTACATCATTTCTGAATTGCTCTGAATACAGAAAAACACCACTTACCCACCACAAATCTGTCTCCAATTTAAGACAGTGAATCCCTTCATTTTTAAATATCTTATTTATCAATAAGATAAATGTCTCCTTTTAGAGACACTAAAGATCCATGTTTGTCGCCAATATTAGACATTTAGGTTAAATCACATTCAGATAACAATGAAAGCTAGTGTGACCTAGTGATCTTATTGTTTTTTATATTGGCATAGTTAATTTATAGTTTTGATGGTTTCTCCCTTCCCTACGATACTTCAAGTTCCTAATAAAAATACCCTATCATTTATATACGGAGACTCTATGAGCTTGTCGTTATCTCACTCTTTTTCTCATCTGGAACCTGGCGTTCGATTAATTCACAAATCCGTTGGTTTTATTTTTCAGGCAGCCTTACGTGCGGCAGTAAAATTAGAGTTGGCTGAACATCTGCAAAACGGCCCTCAAACCGCTGAGCAAATCGCACAAAAAATTGATGCAAATGCCACGATGATCCATCAGATTCTACGCCTACTTGCCACGCAAAATATTTTCTCCGCTATTGATGATTGCCAATTCACGCTAACTCCGGATGCTGAATTTCTGCTAGCCGAACATCCTTATTCGATGCGAGGAGCCATCTTAATGCTTACTGACCAAACATTTTGGCTACCTTCATTATATTTCTCAGAGATGGCTCGAGGAGAACCCGTTTTTGAACATATCTTCGGCAAGTCCTTTTTTGATTACTGGGAAAAACAAGCTAACGCCGCCGATAATTTTCATGATGGCATGGCATCACTCTCACGAATTGAAATTCCATCGATCATCGCCCAATATGCGTTCCCGGAAAATAGCGTAATCGCCGATATTGGTGGTGGAACTGGAGGGTTACTCCTCGAAATATTGAAGAACAACCCCAAAACACAAGGCATTCTCTTTGATCTGAAAGCCGTGGTTGACAAACACATTCTGCATGATTTAAACGAAGATACACGCTGGACCATTGAAAATGGCTCTTTCTTTGAAAAAGTTCCTACTGCGGACTTTTATATCTTAAAAATGATAGCCCATGACTGGAACGATCAACAACTAGTGAAAATATTCAACGTCATCCGTAACGCCATGAAAGATGACTCAAAAATCCTACTGATTGATTACCATTTCCCACACAGTAACCACCTTCATGTTGGAAAATTAATGGGACTTTTATGCACCAACATCAACGTGGGTGCTGATGAACGTTCTAAAGAAGATTTTGAGCTGCTATTGCATCAAGCAGACTTAAAAGTCACCAACTTTATTAAAACTGACTGTGATTTATCAATTCTTGAAGCCCAAATAAGCTAATTCCTTTCTCACACTCGCTTTCACGGTATTTTAGCAGCGAGTGTATAGTCATTCACCAAAACCTATTTTATTTGATGGCAAACTCACTTCATCCCCAAATAAAATATTGCCATCCTATTTATTATCGCTATGATCCTGCGCGTTTCATTTCTGATGTACGTCAGAATTTTATGTTATTCCGCTAGCTTATCCATCCCTATATTGATATAAGACTGGCAAATGGTCTCCTACTTACTCTTAACATTACAATGATAAAAATAGCCCTTATTGATGACCATATTGTTGTTCGCTCCGGTTTTGCCCAATTACTGACGTTAGAACCTGACATTAGTATTGTGGGGCAATATGCGAGTGCGCAAGAAGCATGGCCACACCTAATTAGCCTCGATATTGATGTGGCAATTATGGATATATCAATGCCAGATGAGAGCGGTTTACAACTGCTAAACCGTTTACGTAAAAAAAAGCCCGAGTTTCGTACCATTATTTTAAGCATCTATGACACCCCTGCTTTTGTGCAAAGTGCACTTGATGCTGGCGCCAGTGCCTATCTCACCAAATGCTGCGGACCTGAAGAATTAGTCCAGGCGGTACGCTCTGTTCACCAAGGTGGATGCTACCTGTGTGCTGATGCAATGCGAGCCTTGCGCCAAACACCGCAACAAAAACAAGGTGTTCAAGAGCTCACTAACCGTGAGCGCGAAGTCTTTGATTTACTGGTGGCAGGTCTCAGTGTGAAAGTCATAGCCGAACAATTAAACCTCAGCCATAAAACAGTGCATGTACATCGCGCGAATGTTCTCGGGAAATTACAATGCGAAAACACCATTGATTTAGTGCACTACGCCTTAGAACACAACATCATTTCTCGATAGACAGACTTTCTTTCCAGTAAGGCAACGCCCTAACAAGGTAAATAGTAATGAACAAAGCGGCTCGTTTAGGATTACAGTCTCTATTCCTATTATTTACCTACTCACTGATTTGGGTGGGATTATGGATCATCGGCTTTTATCTCAGCCAAAATAGCTTCCAAGCCACCCTATTTCTACCGCAAGCCTTACGCCTCACCTTAATGATCCTCTTATGGCGACGCTACTGGCCAACCGTTTTACTCGCTGAAGGGCTGCTGACCTACTGGCTTGCAGAAGAACAATTACTCACTCAACCTATTTTGCTGTTATCCCCAATATTGAGCCTGCTGGTTGCGATGGTTATCCAAAATATTTGGTGGCGATATACACTTTATTGGCAACGACTGATTTTATTACTGGCTGGCGTCGCGGCCAATAGCATACTCAATGCCTTGCTGTTTGGGCTTTTATCTCAATATTCCATTAGCCAATTATTCTTAACCACATTCACAGGTGGAATTCTCCTCTCCCCCTTTGTTTATCTTATCTATGAATACTTGCATGAGCAGCACTATCATATGCTGCTCGACTACGGAACAACGGATAAGCAATTACGTACTTCATTGATTATTTGGTGTTTTCTTTTCTGCCTCGTCGGCTTAAGTGCCCAAATTTTCTTTGCCCCTGAGATTGAGCAACTGATTGTTTTATTGGTCTTTATTCCCAATATTTTTATGGCGTATCGCTATGGCTGGCAAGGTGGTGTGTTATCCGCATTACTGGGAAGCTTAATCATCACCTTTGCAAGACAGTTCCAAGGTGCTTTTGATGATCTCCAAGAGCTACAACTCTTTTTAAGCTCTCAAGCCCTGATTGGTATTGGATTAGGTATTGCAATCAGCCGCCAAAAGCAACTCTCAAGTAACTTACAACGCTACCGCCAGCGATTAGAAGAAGAACTTCACGCCCGCCGAGACTTGATGCGCCAACTCGTGCACACCGAAGAAGATGTGAAGAAAGATATCGCCCGTGAACTCCATGATGAGATTGGACAAAACATTACCGCGATCCAAATCCAATCTATGTTGGTGAAAAAAACCGCGGCTAACGATTTAAGCTATAACGCTGCTAGTCAAATTAACGAGCTGGCACTACAGATCCACCAAGCCACCCGCCATCTGTTACGCCAATTACGCCCACCCGTGCTCGATGAAATGTCCCTCGAAAACGCACTCACCCATTTAATCGGTGAATTTGCTTTCAAAGAAAACAATATTCAATGTGACTTTCATTACGGATTAACTGAAACCCCAGCCAATGAAACAGTGTTATTCACCCTTTACCGTTTAGTTCAAGAGCTACTGAACAATATCAGTAAGCACGCCAAAGCCACAAAAATCCACATCTCACTAAATCAACATGGTGACTCGATACAGCTAATTGTTGATGATAATGGTGTGGGCATCCCCTTTAGCAAACGCACATCAGGCTTTGGTTTGCGTGGAATTGAGGAGCGAGTCAGAGCCTTAGGTGGCGACTGGACGCTAACGACCCAAAGTGGTACCAAAATAATTGTTAACTTGCCCACATTTTGAAATGAAATAATGAAAAACTAGGAATTATTCTTAGTCTCCTAATACCTTATCTCATCCTTTTATTTAAAAACTTCATTACATTCTGCCAAACGGGAGAAACACAATCATGACGGGTACAAGCAAACTGGATCTGGATAACAATTACCGTTTCTGGCGTCGCCGCCTGATGTTTTCCATGATCATCGGTTATGCCGCTTTTTACCTTACCCGTAAAAGCTTTAATTTTGTGATGCCCGTTATGCAGGCAGAACTGTTTTTAGACAAAAGTGATATTGGTTGGATCGCCTCAGCATTTTACCTTGCGTATGGTCTATCCAAGTTTATATCCGGTATTTTCCATGACATTACAGGCTACCGTTGGTTTATGGGGGTTGGTCTCGTAATGACAGGGATCCTCAATATCATTTTTGCCTACTGTTTATCGTTCCCTGCACTGTTAGTCGTTTGGACGTTAAACGGATTTTTCCAAGGCTGGGGTTGGCCGCCCTGTGCTCGCATTCTCACTCATTGGTACTCACGTAATGAACGGGGCTTTTGGTGGGGACTGTGGAATATCTCCATCAATCTTGGAGGAATGGCGCTACCGCTGTTAGCGGCATTGTTGGCGACCCATTACAGTTGGCAGATGGCGCTGATCGTACCGGGAATTATTGGGGTTATTTTAGGATTATGGCTATGCCGCCAGCTCCGAGGGACGCCCAAAGAAGAACATTTACCCACGGTAGGACAGTGGCGACATGATGCATTAGAGTTACGCCAAGAGCAGCTTTCTCCCCCACAATCCATGTGGGTGATTTTAAAACAAACCATTGTGTTTAACCCAATGATTTGGCTGCTCGGTTTCACCTACATTTTGGTTTATCTCATCCGTATTGGGATAAACGATTGGGGAAATTTATGGTTAACCGAAACACACGGAAGCAATTTATTAAGTGCCAATGCCACGTTAGCGCTGTTTGAATTAGGTGGTTTATTGGGCGCACTGTGCGCGGGTTGGGGTTCCGACCTCCTGTTTCGAGGACAACGCGCACCGATGATTTTGCTGTTTTCCTTAGGTCTATTCGTTTCTGTGAATGCCTTATGGTTAATACCAATTCATCACTACGGGCTATTAGCTGCATGCTTCTTAGCCAACGGTTTCTTTGTATTTGGACCACAGATGTTAGTCGGTCTAGCTGCTACAGAATATTGTCATAAAAAGGCGGCTGGAACGGTAACGGGTTATCTTGGATTGTACGCTTATCTAGGGGCGGCAATCGCAGGATGGCCGCTCTCTCAGGTGATTGCCAATTATGGTTGGTCAGGGATGTTTACCTTACTCGCCAGTGCAGCTGCTTTGATGGGGCTACTACTGATGCCTCTTTTGATTGCCAATGTCAGCAAAAGAGAGCATTTAGCCGGTGCAGTTTCACCGACACATAATAATAGTTAATCCGAAAACGTGAATAAAGGACTGACAATGAAACTTAAGACTCTCTCTACACTCGTTGCAGCAGGCTTATCTCTTGCCGCTATTACAACCACTGCAAACGCAGCGGGTCGTTTAGTGGTTTACTGTAGTGCGACCAACGCGATGTGCGAAGCGGAAACGCAAGCATTCGCCAAGAAATACGACGTTAAAACCACGTTCGTTCGCAACGGTTCAGGCAGTACTTTAGCGAAAATCGAAGCTGAAAAACGTAACCCACAAGCAGACGTTTGGTATGGCGGAACCTTAGATCCACATTCACAAGCAGGTGAAATGGATCTGCTTGAGCCGTACAAATCCCCTAACCTGTCTCAAATCATGCCGCAATTCCAAGATCCAGCTAAACGCAAAGGTAACTACTCTTCTGCGGTTTACATCGGTATCTTAGGTTTTGGTGTGAATAAAGATCGCTTAAAAGAGAAAGGGTTACCAGTTCCTACTTGCTGGAAAGACCTGACTAAGCCTGAATATAAAGGTGAAATTCAAATCGCGGATCCACAAAGTTCAGGGACTGCCTACACTGCATTGGCAACTTTTGACCAACTATGGGGTAACGAGCAAGCCTTTGATTACCTGAAAAAACTGAACGCGAACATCTCCCAATACACCAAATCAGGTATTGCCCCTGCACGTAACGCGGCTCGTGGCGAATCTGCTATCGGTATCGGCTTCCTGCATGACTACTCTTTAGAAGTTGAAAATGGTGCACCATTAGAGTTAATCGCGCCATGCGAAGGTACAGGCTATGAAATCGGCGGGATCAGTATTCTGAAAAACGCACGTAACATGGACAACGCAAAATTGTTCGTGGATTTCGTTCTGTCTAAAGAAGCCCAAGAACTGAGCTGGAAACAAGGTCAATCCTACCAAATCCTGACTAATACCACCGCAGAGTCTTCTCCACTGTCTCTGAAACTCAAAGACTTAAACTTAATCAACTACGATATGGATAAATACGGCGATGCTGAAGTCCGTAAGAATCTGATCAACAAGTGGGTTACTGAAGTTAAAATGAGTAAATAAGATGTTGGGTGCGGTGCCTGTCGCCGCACTTTACCTGATTGACTCACGTACGACTCGCGAGCTTCGCGATTTAGTGTATTAGCTACTTACTATAAAAAATGATGCCAAATCAAAGAGTGTCTGCACCACGCAGACGGCTCCAGCTTGGCTCACTCATTAGAACGATAATATTAATTAAGTTTAAAATTATTTTCGTTATAAATCATGACATTAAATTAATGATTAACTCAATAATAATAAACTTAGGGGAAAAACAATGCCTCAGACCTTAACCCTAACAGCCTCGAAGAAAAAGGACAGTATCTTCCTTTGGATTCTGATAGCTTGGCTGGGCTTCGCTCTGCTACCCTCATGGAGCCTCGACTACGGCTTATTCGACTCAACCCAAGATGAGATCTTAGCTGCGTATGGCTGGAGCAGTGTCAATATTAGTTGGCTATGGTATTTATTGCCTTCTATCTTACTGTTAAGACCTATTACACCGGCCGATCGTAATCAAAAATCTCGTCACTATCTTGATATCGCGGTTGCCGCTATCACGGCAGTTCTCGTGATTATTACTGCTTATTTAGAGGGTAAGGGATTAGGCTATTCCGCCATCACCTTATTTATCGCCCTTGGTATGATAATGACCCACGCCCTGACTCGTTTAGAGTGGCTGGGTGGCGACCAATTTGTTATTGGCTCCCTTATCACCGTCGTCGCACTGATTGCGCTATTTATCGTCTTTCCCAGTGTGGCAATTTTTATTCCGATGTTTACTGATGGGAACGGAGATTTTGCACCATTTGCATTTGTGGCTATTTTAACTCAGTCACATATTGTTCAGGTCATCATCAACTCCATATTCCTCTCATTAGCCGTGGGTGTTGGATGTACCTTCTTTGGTTTAATCCTGGCGATTTACACCACCCGAATTGCTAAGCGCTCCGCGATTATTGGTCGCGTATTCTCGATTTTACCGATTGTGACCCCGCCGTTTGTTGTCGGTTTAGGCGTCACCTTAATGATGGGTCGTTCAGGCTATATTACTGAATTTTTAGCTACCTATATGGGGCTAGAAAATACTAACTGGCTATACGGCTTTACTGGTATTTGGTTAGCACAGGTTCTCGCATTCACCCCGATGTCCTTTATGATCCTTGATGGTGCGATTAAAACTATCCATCCATCACTGGAAGAAGCGTCATACACCTTACGCGCTAACCGCTACCAGACATTCTTCAACGTGTTTATGCCACTGTTGAAACCTGCACTGGCTAACGCCTTCTTAATTGTGATTGTGCAATCCCTTGCCGACTTCAGTAACCCGTTAGTATTAGGGGGTAACTTCGACGTTCTGGCGACGCAAATCTATTTCTATATCACCGGTTCCCAGCTTGATTACCAAGCGGCCAGTACGTTAGGTGCTTCCTTACTTGTCTTCTCATTGCTGGTTTTCTGTGTGCAATACATGTGGATTGGTAAACGCTCTTACGTCACCGTTTCCGGTAAATCTTACCGTGGTGATGTTCAGCCGCTGCCAGTTTCATTAGTCGCTACAGTAACCACTATTCTGGGTATTTGGGTGGCGTTTAACGTCTTACTGTACGGTAGCATCTTCTACGGAAGCTTCACGGTGAACTGGGGCGTGGACTACACCTTAACACTGGACAACTTTATCAAACTGTTTGGCCAAGGTTTTGATGATGGCGCATGGCCGTCACTGTTAGATACCTTGTTATATGCGGGTATCGCTGCACCAATCACCGCGATTTTGGGTCTGCTTATCGCGTATATTGTGGTTCGACAAGATTTCCGTGGTAAGAAAACCATCGAATTTACCACCATGTTGTGCTTTGCCGTACCGGGTACGGTGGCTGGGGTTTCTTACATCCTCGCCTTTAACGATACACCGTTCTATTTAACCGGAACGGCGGCGATTGTGATTATCTCCATGACCATGCGTAACGTACCTGTCGGTATTCGTGCAGGTATCGCGGGATTAGGCCAAATTGACAAATCGTTAGATGAGGCTTCCCTCAGCTTACGTGCAGGTTCAATGAGGACAATTTTCCACATCCTACTGCCATTATTACGCCCAGCGATTTTGTCGGCACTGATCTATAGCTTTGTCCGTGCTATCACCACCGTGAGCGCCATTGTGTTCTTGGTAACACCAGACACCCGCGTTGCGACGGCGTATATCTTGAACCGCGTTGAAGATGGTGAATACGGTGTGGCAATTGCTTACGGCTCTATTCTGATCGTGGTCATGCTCGCGATTATCTTCTTATTTGACTATTTAATTGGCGAAGCCCGTGTTTCACGTTCCAAAGCCAAAAATGCACAGTAATCATGGAGTCACTGACATGACACAGAAAAGTTTCGTTGAATTAAAAAATATAACTAAGCGCTTTGGCGACAATACGGTCATTGACGATTTAAGCCTTTCCATCCCACAAGGGAGCATGGTCACTCTGCTAGGGCCGTCTGGCTGTGGTAAAACCACCGTGCTGCGCTTAGTCGCCGGTTTAGAAAAACCAACGGAAGGACGCATGTTTATCGATGGCGAAGATGTCACCGACCGCTCTATTCAACAGCGCGATATTTGTATGGTTTTCCAATCCTATGCCCTCTTCCCGCATATGTCGTTAGGGGATAACGTGGGATATGGTTTGAAAATGCTCGGCTTGCCGAAGGCTGAAATCAAAAAACGTGTAGACGAAGCGCTGGAGCTCGTGGACTTAGCAGGTTTTGCAGACCGTTTCGTTGACCAAATTTCCGGTGGGCAACAGCAGCGTGTGGCACTGGCACGTGCTCTGATTTTAAAGCCGAAGGTGCTGCTATTTGATGAGCCCTTAAGTAACTTGGATGCTAACTTACGCCGCAGCATGCGTGAAAAAATCCGTGAACTGCAACAGCAATTTAATATTACCTCACTGTACGTGACCCACGACCAGAGCGAAGCTTTTGCAGTTTCAGACATGGTTCTGGTGATGAACAAAGGTAAGATCATGCAGTTAGGTTCACCACAAGGATTGTACCGCCAGCCTGCTTCCAAGTTTATGGCGAGCTTTATGGGTGATGCGAACATTTTCCCAGCCACACTCAGCAGCGATTCCGTGGATATCTTTAATTATCGTTTACCGCGCCCTGCGCAGTTTATGACAGATAAAACCCAAGTCACTGTCGGTGTTCGCCCTGAAGCCATCACATTAAGCAAGCAAGGTGAAGATAGCCAACGCTGTACCATCACTCATGTGGCATATATGGGCCCGCAATATGAAGTCACGGTAGATTGGCATGGTCAATCGATGCTATTACAGATCAACGCAACGCAGCTGCAACCGTCTGTCGGCGAAGATCTTTATTTGCAAATCCACCCATACGGGATGTTTATTTTAGAATAAAGATTTTCTGTTTTAGGTATATCTTAACCGCCCGATTGGGCGGTTTTTTATGGATAACAGATAAAAAAACACCCTATAAATCAAGCGGCTTATAGGGTGTTTTGTTTTTAGCTCTAAATTAAAACAGGTGTTTTAATCTCAGCCTAATTGCTCACATGTATGATAAAAAATGGCGATACTTGCTATTTTCGTCACTAACACAGAATAAAAAAACGACGATTTAGTGTGACTTTGTATCACCCTTTGCTATAGTGTGACTAAGTTACACCTAATAGATATGCGAGGTTTATATGTCAACAACCAAATTAAGGCAGCAAGGCGGAGCCGTTGTTTTAACTATCCCAATTGAAGTCGCCAATATGGCAGGATGGGTTGTCGGTATGAAATTAAATATTGATGCAGTTGGAGAATCCATTTGCATAAAACCGGTTAAACGTGTGGCTAGAGGAAGAAAATCTATCAACGAGCTACTATCCGGTATTGATAAAGAAGAAATTACATTATTAAACAGTGAAATCGATGATTCTGACCCAGAGGGAAATGAGGTTATTTAATGGTAAAAGTGAAAAAGCCCCACAAAGGCCAGATTTGGCACATTAATGGCGATCCAGTCGCAGGTAAGGAATTCAAGGGGCCCCACTACTATTTAGTGATTACAGATTCACAAATCAACACCGCACTTGGTACGTCAATTTGCGTTCCTATTACAAGTGGGGGGAGCCGTGCCAGAACTCAAAATGTCACTGTTTACTTAGATGGTTCAAGTACAGACACGGGGAACATTACTGGCTGTATCTTATGTTATCAACTTCGCTCGTTGGATTTAATCGCCAGAAAAGCCACCTACTCAGCAACCCTAAATGAAGATATTTTCGAAGAAGTTCTCAGTAATATTATTGATATCATTGACCCTCAAATTTGAATCTTTACCATTTTTGATGAAACAAAAAACACCCTACAAATCAGGTGATCTATAGGGTGTTTAGTTTTTAGCTTTAAATTAAAACAGGTGTTTTAATCTCAGCCTAATTGCTTACGTGCATTACGGAAAATGCGCATCCATGGGCTATCTTCACCCCAGTTTTCTGGGTGCCAAGAGTTGCTTACCGTACGGAATACACGCTCAGGGTGCGGCATCATAATAGTCGCGCGACCATCCATTGATGTTACTGCCGTAATCCCATTCACAGAACCGTTCGGGTTCGCTGGGTATTGCTCCGTCACTTGACCGTAGTTATTCACAAAACGCATTGCCACCAGCGCGTTATTTTCTAACTGAGTTAAGTGAGCTGGTGCACGAGTTTCTACTTGACCTTCACCGTGAGAAACAGCAATCGGCATACGCGAACCCGCCATATCTTGCAGCAGTAATGATGGGCTGTTTGCAATTTCCACTAAGCTGAAGCGCGCTTCAAAGCGCTCTGAACGGTTACGTACAAAGCGAGGCCAATACTCAGCACCAGGGATCAGGTCATGCAAATTAGACATCATCTGGCAACCATTACATACACCTAATGATAAAGTGTCTGGGCGGTTGAAGAAGGAGGCAAACTCATCACGAACACGGTTATTGAACAGAATGGACTTCGCCCAACCTTCACCCGCGCCTAATACGTCACCGTATGAGAAACCACCGCATGCCACTAGCGCTTGGAACTGTTCAAGAGACAAGTTACCCGCCAGTAAATCACTCATGTGGACGTCGATAGCATCAAAGCCTGCACGATCCCATGCCGCTGCCATTTCAACATGGGAGTTAACCCCTTGCTCACGCAGCACAGCCACTTTAGGACGAACGCCAGACGCGATATACGGAGCAGCAATATCCTCTGCGATATCGTAAGTCAGCTTCACATTCAGACCCGGGTCTTGATTGTCTTTCTTCGCTTCATGCTCTTGATCTGCGCACTCTTCGTTATCACGCAGGCGCTGCATCTGCCATGTGGTTTCAGCCCAGCACTCACGCAGAGCACTACGGGAACCATTGTAAACGACCGTATCACGGCTATTAATGATCACCGCATCGTCATGAGTTGCAGAACCAAGATAGTGAACGCAGCCTGCTAAGCCCGCATCGGTAAAACATTGCTCTACATATTGACGATCCGCACCTTGGATTTGGATCACCGCGCCCAGCTCTTCATTGAACAACGCCGCTAAAGTGTCTTCATCAAATGAACTGATATCCACGTTAATACCGCAGTGACCCGCAAATGCCATTTCCACTAATGTGACAAACAGCCCGCCATCAGAACGGTCATGGTAAGCCAGTAATTTCTGCTCAGATAACAGTTTTTGGATGGTATTAAAGAAACCTAACAACAACGCTGGATCACGGACATCTGGCGCTTTATTACCTAACTGACGGTAAACTTGTGCCAGTGCAGAACCACCAAGCGCATTGTGACCTTGACCAAGGTCGATTAATAACAAGCCGTTATCTGTCGTAGTTTTCAGTTCTGGCGTGACCGTTAGACGAACATCTTCAACACGGCCAAATGCACTGATAATCAATGATAATGGCGACGTCATTTCACGCTCTTCACCATTTTGCTGCCAGCGAGTCTTCATTGACATTGAGTCTTTACCCACTGGGATTGTCAAACCTAACGCTGGACACAGCTCCTCACCAACCGCTTTAACCGCTTCGTACAAGCCCGCGTCTTCCCCTGGGTGACCCGCTGCAGACATCCAGTTAGCAGACAGCTTCACGCGCTTAAGGTCTTGCACATAAGAACAAGCTAAGTTGGTCAGAGCTTCACCCACAGCCATACGCGCAGAAGCGGCAAAATCCAACAGTGCCACTGGCGTTCTTTCGCCAATAGACATTGATTCACCATAATAGCTATCCAAACTTGCGGTTGTCACCGCGCAGTCAGCGACTGGGATCTGCCATGGACCAACCATTTGGTCACGTGCAACCATACCCGTCACAGTACGGTCACCGATAGTGATTAAGAAGGTTTTTTCTGCCACAGCCGGTAAATGCAGAACACGCTTAACAGCTTCAGTTAAATCGATAGCGGTTCTATCCAGTGATTCAGGCTCGGCTTTCAGTGTCGTCACATCACGCAGCATCTTCGGCGTTTTGCCCAGCAATACATCCAGTGGCATGTCGATAGGCTGGTTGTCAAAGTGCTCATCATTAAGGGTTAAATGACGCTCTTCCGTTGCTTCACCGATCACAGCAAATGGCGCACGTTCACGCTCACAAATCTCTGTGAATAAGGCGAGTTGCTCTGGCGCAACCGCCATCACATAGCGCTCTTGGGATTCGTTGCACCACACTTCCAATGGGCTCATCCCCGGCTCATCATTCAGAATTTTACGCAGTTCAAAGCGACCACCACGACCGCCATCGCTCACCAATTCAGGCATTGCGTTGGATAAACCACCCGCGCCAACATCATGAATAAACAGAATTGGGTTTTTATCGCCTAGCTGCCAACATTTGTCGATCACTTCTTGGCAACGACGCTCCATTTCGGCGTTGTCACGTTGAACAGAAGCAAAATCAAGATCCGCCGCAGATTGACCGGATGTCATGGATGATGCTGCCCCGCCCCCTAGACCGATATTCATCGAAGGGCCACCGAGAACGATTAGCTTAGCGCCAACAGTAATTTCGCCTTTTTGAACGTGATCTGCACGGATGTTACCAATACCGCCTGCTAACATAATTGGCTTATGGTAACCGCGTAATTCTTCACCATTATGGCTATTAACTTTCTCTTCATAGGTACGGAAATAACCTAATAAAGCGGGACGCCCAAATTCGTTGTTAAATGCCGCACCGCCTAAAGGACCTTCCGTCATAATATCGAGTGCGGTCACAATACGCTCTGGCTTGCCAAAATCTTCTTCCCAAGGTTGCTCAAAACCCGGAATACGTAAGTTGGAAACGGAGAAGCCGACTAAACCTGCTTTTGGTTTTGCACCGCGACCTGTCGCGCCTTCATCACGAATTTCACCGCCAGAACCAGTTGCAGCTCCCGGCCATGGAGAAATTGCCGTTGGGTGGTTGTGGGTTTCCACTTTCATCAAAATATGTGCATCTTCTTGATGGTAACGATAAGTACGTCCATCTGGCTCAGGGAAGAAACGACCCACTGAAGAGCCTTCCATTACTGCCGCATTATCTTTATAGGCAGACAGAACGTGATCTGGCGTTTTTTCGAAAGTATTTTTGATCATTTTAAACAGGGATTTTGGCTGTGTTTCCCCATCAATAATCCAATCCGCATTGAAAATTTTATGGCGGCAATGCTCTGAGTTTGCTTGCGCAAACATATACAGCTCAACATCCGTTGGGTTACGTTTTAACCCTGTGAATGCCTCTAATAGATAATCAATTTCATCGTCAGCTAACGCTAAGCCCATCTCTTTGTTAGCAGTATCGAGTGCTTGGCGTCCGCCTGCGATAATATCAATCACTTTCATTGGGGCAGGCTGCTGCTGAACAAATAGCGCTTCGGCTTGTTCAAAAGAGGCAAAAACCGTTTCCATCATGCGGTCATGTAACAGACTGATGACCAGATCCCACTGCTCGCTTGTCAGTGAGTCGGCTTGAATATAATAGGCAACGCCGCGTTCAATACGTTTAACCTGTGTTAAGCCACAGTTATGCGCGATATCCGTTGCTTTAGAAGACCAAGGAGAGATAGTTCCTGGGCGTGGGGTGACTAAAATCAGTTTTCCAAATGGCTCATGCTCTGCCAGAGAAGGACCATATTTTAACAAACTACTCAGTTTACCTTGCTCACTGCCACTTAATGGGGCTGATAGCTCAGCAAAATGCATATATTCAGCATAGATATCCGTTACAGGGAGCTGTTTTTCAGCAAACAGCGCCAAAAGGCGGGTAATACGAAATGCTGATAGTGCCGGTGAGCCACGCAAAATTTCCATAGTCTTAAATTCTCTCTTTTAAACGCCAGCCCTGAACATGAAAGCAGGGAAACCGGAGTCCATTATAGAGCAATGTTCATCAATACGAAACCGTTTGCGTGACTAAAAATAGAGCGATTAGTTAAATATTAATATGTGCTAAATACGATAATATTAGTTGCACCGACCATCACTGTTAGAGCAAAATACGAAACCACTGGATTTATAACCATGATTAAACAGTTTTTATTAAGCGCACAACACCAGTTCTTGCACGAGAAATAATTATTTGAATAACCTAAAAGTTAACTATTTTATTATCGTGGTCATCGCCTTACTTGCCACCATGATCATTGGTTCTAATGTCCGATGGTCGAATACGCAAAATACCCAAATAGACAAAATTATCTCTCAGGGTGAGTTACGTATCAGCGCAGTAAGTTCACCACTTATTTATATTGATGAGCAACATCAGCTACGTGGCTTCGACTACGAACTGGCTCAAGGCTTTGCTACGTACCTAGGAATTAAACTCAAAATTATTATTCGTCCAACTATCGAGCAAATTTTTGAAGATCTCGATAACGACGATGCCGACATCGCTGTGGCAGGGCTGCTGTATAATAAAGACCGTTTGGATACTATGAAAACGGGTCCTAGCTATTTGAATGTGACTCAGCAATTGGTTTACCGTAAAGGCACCACGCGCCCAAAAACCTTTAATGACTTGAAAGGGAAATTAGTGGTTATCGCGGGGAGTACCCATGCAAGCACACTAAAAGCGCTTTCAACGCAATACCCTAATCTTAAGTGGGAAGAAAGCAGCGACTATACACCGAGCCAGTTATTAGAAATGGTGGCCGAAGGTGAGATTGACTACACCCTTGAAGACTCTATTGCCGTCTCTTTGCAGCAACGAATTCACCCGAAAGTCGCTGTCGCATTTGACTTACGTGATGAACATGCCATCACATGGTATATGAGCCGCAAACATGACTATAGCCTAGATGCCGCCCTGCTCGACTTTTTTAATATCAGTAATCAAAATGACTCACTCGCCCGCTTGACCGAGAAACATTTTAGTCACGTCGAATCCTTTGATTATTTTGATACGATTACATTTATAAGTGCCATTAACAATAAATTACCTGATTATCAGCATTTATTTGAGAAGTATGCGGATACTGTCGAGACCGTCGATTGGAAATTATTAGCAGCTATCGCTTGGCAAGAGTCCCACTGGAATCCCCTTGCAACCTCCCCTACTGGTGTTCGTGGGATCATGATGCTTACCAAACCAACTGCGGCAACGATGGGAATTGAAGATAGATTAGACCCAGAAGGAAGCATCAAAGGTGGGGCTGCATATTTGTCGTACATCATGAAACGCTTACCCGACTCTATCGCTGAAGATGACCGTATTTGGTTTACCCTTGCAGCCTATAATATGGGCTATGGGCATATGCTGGATGTGCGTAAATTAACGCAAAAGCTGGGTGGCAATCCTGACCGTTGGCTTGATGTTAAAGCGAATTTGCCCCTGTTAACACAACCAAAATATTATTCTCAGCTCACGTATGGCTATGCCCGAGGACACGAGGCTTATCGTTATGTGGAAAATATTCGCCGCTATCATCAAAGCTTAGTGGGTTATTTGCAGAGTCAGGAGAAAAAACAGAAAACCTTAGAGATTGCGAAGAAATCTCACGTTTATGTCGTGGTACCCAATGAGAATACTCAGCTCTCATCTTATGTGATGCCTGATATGGTGCCAGCAAAATTGGAGGTCGCGCCAAAAGCGTCAGCGAATTTAGGTGTGTTTTATGCCAGTGAAAATAGTAGTGCACGAAATCACTCCCTAGGGAAATATATTCTGGCAAAACCAACACGCTCGAGTTCTATCGATAATAACGTAGCCCTACAAAAGGAAACGTCAATTGAAGACTAGTTCTCGGGGTTTTGAGCCTGTTTTTCTTGACGTCTCTGCTCTTTAATTTGTGCTCTGCGCATTCTAAAAAATTCGCTGAGCATGGATGAGCAAGTTTCTTCAAGTACACCACTCGTCACTTCAACATAGTGATTTAAACCTGGCTGCGACATGATATTCATGAAGGAGCCACATGCTCCCGTTTTAAAATCTTTCGCACCATATACGACCCGACCGATGCGGCTATGGATCATCGCTCCTGCACACATAATGCAAGGTTCTAAAGTGACATACAGTGTTGTGTCTAATAAGCGGTAATTCTGTAGCGCGGTGCCCGCTTTTTGTAAGGTAACAATTTCAGCATGGGCGGTAGGGTCGTGGTTTTCAATGGAATGGTTCCAGCCTTCTGCCACGAGTTGGTTATCTTTGACCAATAACGCACCCACAGGGATCTCCCCGGCATCTTGAGCTTTTATTGCTAGCTCAAGGGCTTGAGCCATCCAATACTCGTCGATTTCTAATTGCGTCACTCTAGCCTCTCATCCATCCACACTCGAAAAGTTGATTATTACGAAATGTTAAAGTGACTGCAAATTGAATCTGATATTAATCAATAACTAATTACTAAAAATGGCAAGTTTCGCAGCGAACCCCATAAAGAATGCACCTACAGTACAATTTCCCAGTTTCGCCAAAATCTGCTTTTCCCGTAAAAAGCGGGCTATCAAGTAGCCACTGAATATCAATAAGCTTAGATACAAGAAGCTAACCGTTTCTAAGATAACCGCTAATACCATGTACGGAACCCAAGCATGGCTATAATTGAAGTCAATAAATTGAATAAAGAACGAGATATAGAACAAAATCGCTTTCGGGTTCGTTAAGCTAAGTACCAAAGCTCGAGTAAAGTAATTTTCTTTTCTTACTTCAATCTGCTCTACCCCTGCTGATAACGATTTTTTTTGCCAAAAGGTTGCATATAGGATTTTGCATCCTAAGTACAAAAGATAAGCAGCCCCTAAGTATCTTACGATAGTAAACAGTGTTGGAGAGGCTTTGATGACCGAGGCAACACCAATGAATGAAAGAAAAATCAGTATTGCATCACCAGTGAAAACACCGATTGCAGCACGATATCCCGCTTTAGTCCCATGTGAAGTACTTGATTTTAATACATACAGTGAGTTTGGACCAGGTACAATGATGATAAGCACCAATCCCGCTAAGTAAGTCCAGAAATTCAATACCCCTAGATTTTCAAACATGACCAATTCCTAATTGTTTTTTCTTATTACTATCACAGTTAAGATCCATTGTGAATATTCTACTTTTATTAATTTTTAAATCATTTGAATATATAAAACAAACTAATAAATAACATTATTTTTAAAGTCTCTTTCATTAAATATGATTAACCCGCACTTAAGTTTTCATAATTTAAATAAGAGGAATAAACATGGCTTTTATTAGAAGAACCGTGCAAACAAATATCTTTGAAGAGTTTTACCCAACGACACTCGCATTCAATGCTGGTAAGAAAAACTATTTCTTAGGGCACTCAAAAGACAAGTCCTACATGATCTACAACATGACAGACGCAGGGAAAATCGAACCCACTGTCGTTGTACAAAAAGGGAAATTAAAAACGTACCTGCAAAATATTCAAGCCTTCTACGACACGACTCAAAACAAGCAATATTTATACGGTTATAATCTCGATGAGAAAGTTATCGATGTCTATCAAATCGCTGATAATGCCAGTATCGCGCTGATGTATTCTGAGGAGTTCACCGTTGAAGATTCTATAAAGTCAGCAACTTTCTTCATCATTAATGGCGTGCTGTGCTTCTATACGCAATCTGATAAAACTAAGAACTGGTATATCTACAACTTAATTAATTATTAATTTAATATTTTCTATTAATTTCTAATTGTCTTATCCAATAAGAGCTTAAATTTAAGCTCTTATTTTATTTTTATAAATAAAATCATCTTTATATTATTAATTCCGCTTTACTTATAGACCATCCACATTGAATCACACTTAAAACTCTTGATTTTTCTGCTTGTTTATTACTATTTTTTCGTTAAGTATATTCGTTCACTCACACATAATTCAGTGTCTAATTGATTTACTTCAGTGTAAAATGGCGTCCGAAAACGTATACTACTGCTTTGAATCTGATATAACTAATTGAAATGGCACTATTAATTACTAAAAAATGCATTAACTGCGATATGTGTGAACCCGAATGCCCAAATGATGCAATTTTCATGGGGTCGGAAATCTATGAAATAGATTCTAACTTGTGTACTGAATGCGTTGGGCACTATGATAAACCCACTTGCCAGTCAGTTTGCCCCATAACTAATACGATTATTACAGACCCTGAGCATGTTGAATCCCAAGAACAACTCTGGGATAAATTTGTCATGATCCATCACGCCGATAAAATCTAATTTCGCAAATACGCTGAATACATTTGTTAACGTGACGATGGCTCAGCTCTGCGATATTCAATTTTTTGTTTTACTAAAAACATCCATCCGTTGAAGCACACTTTCATTAAAGTACTATTTTCATTAAAGTACTATTTTCATTAAAGTACTATTTCATTGAAACATTGCCGACCAAAAACAAGTCGGCAATGAGTAATGCCTACAGACTTTCAATAATCACTGTTGCAGCCGCATAGTGCCGCTCATCAGTAATCGAAACATGAAAATGCGTGGCTTTTAAATTATTGGCTAGTTTTAGCGCCTCACCGCTCAGTGAAAGTAACGGTTTACCTAGCTCATCGTTTGTGATTTCAAACTGATTAAAAGCCAAACCATTACGGATCCCCGTACCTAATGCCTTAGCCGCCGCTTCTTTCACTGCAAATCGCTTAGCAAGAAAACGCGCAGGCTTAGCTTGTTGCTGATATTGTGCATATTCATGTTCTGTTAAAATACGCTTCGCTAAGCTATCAGCGGAGCGCTCAATGACAGATTCAATACGCGTAATCTCAACAATATCTGTACCTAAACCTACAATAGCCATTATTTACGCGCTTCTGTGAGTAAGCTTTTCATGTCGGATACAGCTTGAGCTAGACCACTAAACAGAGCTCGGCCAATAATCGCGTGCCCGATATTCAGTTCATAAATTTCAGGCAGTGCTGCGATACGTTGAACATTATGGTAAGTCAATCCATGTCCCGCATTCACTTTAATGCCTTTACCCGCTGCATAGCTTACGCCATCACGAATACGACGAAATTCAAGATCTTGCTCTTGTTCAGTTTTAGCATCCGCGTATGCGCCTGTGTGAATTTCAATAAATGGTGCACCACACTCTTGAGCAGCATCAATTTGTTCATGATCCGCATCGATAAATAAAGAGACTAAAATACCGGCTTCGGTCAGTCGTTTTACTGCGGATGCGACTTTTTGTTTTTGCCCTGCAACATCAAGCCCACCTTCAGTAGTCACCTCTTCACGCTTTTCTGGAACTAAGCAGCAATAAGTCGGCTTAATACGACAAGCAATGTCAATCATCTCTTCCGTGACTGCCATTTCAAGGTTCATGCGCGTTTGAATGGTTTGGTTGAGCAGTTCAACGTCTCTATCGGTAATATGGCGGCGATCTTCACGTAAGTGAATAGTGATCCCGTCGGCTCCAGCTTGCTCAGCAACAAATGCCGCTTGAACAGGGTCAGGATATTGTGTTCCTCTTGCATTTCTAACAGTTGCAATGTGGTCAATGTTAACACCCAATAACAGCTCAGCCATGTTTAACTCCCTATGAATAAACAGTCACTTATTTCTTGTCTGCCATATCCTACTGCAATTTATCGTATTGGGGGAAAAAATATCTCGTTCTTCCTCCCGGATTCCAAAGCAATAATAATATTTCATCAATTACATTCATATTTTGGGAAGCGCCTCGAAGAAAATGGATAGGACGAAAACTTTGTCTAGATTGCCTGTAGTTTTGCGGTTACAACAGTCCGCAGCTGGAAAGGTATATAGTTGGAAATGCTCGCAGTAATAACAAATAGAAAAAATAGCGTCATAAAACAAAATCAATTAATTGTTATGACTTCGCCATATTCTGAGAAGGGATAATAAATTGCCTGAAGAGTTCACGGCTTTTAAGGGGTTTACCGCCAAGGTAAGGTTTCAGTGCCATGCGGGTAAACCGTTTAGCGGCTTTTAAGGTGTCCGCATCTGGGAATTCGCGTTCGGCTAACGCTCTTAATTGCTTACCCGTGAATGTGAGTTGGTCAACAATCAGGCTGCCAATAAACCCTTTTTCTTCACGGTAACGGTAGGTCATGGTGTCTGAAACTGGCTCACCACTGCCCGCACAATGTAAAAAATCTACGCCGTAACCGAGATAAGACAGCAAAGCGAGCTCGAACTGGCGTAAAGCAGATTCAGGCGTGCGTTCACTTCCGGCTAAAACTTGCAAGCAATTGAGGTAATCAAAAAATAGAGATGAATACGGTGTGCCAAACTCAATAACCCGAGCGGTAAGTTCATTAAGGTATAAACCACTATATAAAACAGTGCCACTAAGAGGGAGAGCAAGAGAGACAGGATCAGCATTGATGAGGGTTTTGATTTCACCTTTGCCACTCCAACGGATCAACAAAGGTGTAAAAGGCTGCAAGCAGCCTCTTAATGGTGAGCGGTTGCGTCTCGCACCCTTTGCTAGCAAACGAATTTTTCCTTCCCCTTCCGTGAAAAAGTCAATCAATAGACTCGTTTCACTGTAAGGACGGGAATGGAGCACAAACGCGCGTTGCCAACCACTCACAATGTCACCGATTATTTTAAATCGTCAACATAGCCCAGACTGCGCAGTGCTCTTTCGTCATCTGCCCAACCGGATTTAACTTTAACCCAAAGCTCTAAGTGAACTTTAGTTTCAAACAGACGTTCCATATCAATACGAGCTTCGGTACCAATGGTTTTCAGCTTGCTACCTTTATTACCGATAACCATTTTTTTCTGACCTTCACGCTCAACTAAGATCAGTCCGTTAATATGGTAGCCACCCTTATCCATCTCTTTAAACTGTTCAATTTCAACAGTCACTGAGTATGGTAGCTCGTCACCTAAGAAACGCATCAGTTTTTCACGAATAATTTCAGAGGCCATAAAACGCTGAGAGCGGTCTGTAATATAGTCTTCAGGGAAGTGGTGAATAGCTTCAGGGATGTGCTGCTTCACAATCTTCGCGATGGTATCAACGCCAGTGCCTTTTTCTGCACTGATTGGCACCACGTCCAAGAAATTCATTTTTTGGCTGATCATACCGATGTGTGGCAGTAAGCTGGTTTTATCCACCACATTATCAATTTTGTTGATCGCCAAAATGACTGGGCAACGCAAGCTAGATAGCTTGTTCAGCACCATTTCATCATCAGGTGTCCAATGGGTACCTTCAACCACAAAAATAACCAATTCAACATCGCCAATAGAGCTGGATGCTGCGCGGTTCATCAAACGGTTAATTGCTCTTTTTTCTTCAATATGAAGACCTGGGGTATCAACATAGATAATTTGGTAATTATCTTCTGTATGGATCCCCATAATACGGTGGCGAGTTGTCTGTGGCTTTCTCGATGTGATCGAGACTTTTTGCCCCAGTAACTGATTTAACAGTGTTGATTTCCCAACATTTGGTCGTCCAACTATGGCAACAAAACCACAGTGGGATTGTAATTCACTCATTCAATCTCCAAGATTTTCAATGCTTGTTCTGCTGCGGCTTGCTCCGCTTTACGACGGCTTGAGCCTATGCCGTTAATCGGCTCTTCAATGCCGCTCACTTGGCAATGGATCGTAAATTCTTGATCATGAGCTTCACCTTTCACATGTACCACTAAATAGTTTGGTAGTGGAAGATGACGCCCTTGCAGATATTCTTGTAGCCGCGTTTTCGGGTCTTTTTGTTTATCACCCGGACTAATTTCATCCAATCTTACTTTGTACCATGCCAGAATGATCTGTTCGATAGTTTGAATATTACTATCAAGGAAAATCCCGCCAATTAAGGCTTCAACGGTATCAGCTAAGATCGATTCTCGGCGGAAACCGCCACTTTTTAATTCACCCGGACCTAAACGTAAACATTCACCGAGTTCAAATTCACGGGCAATTTCTGCCAGTGTATTTCCACGCACTAACGTTGCGCGCATACGGCTCATATCACCCTCATCCACTTTAGGGAAACGATGATAGAGATCGTTAGCAATCACAAAACTGAGAATTGAATCACCCAAAAACTCCAGTCTTTCATTATGTTTGCTGCTAGCACTTCGATGAGTTAATGCCTGAATTAATAAATCATTTTGCTGGAATGTATATCCCAGCTTACGCTGTAATTTTTCTAACAAAGAGGGGTTCATGTGCGCCCAACCATTCTACGTTTAATAAAAAAGCACACGCAACAGACCTGTAAAATCAGCTATTTTACAAAACTGTTGCGTTTGCACTGACTTCCTCCGACCATCACCCGTAAGCAATTGATATTCGAAAAATAAATTTTATGAATTATCGGAATTTAACGAGGATAGTTAATAATTAGGAAGTCAATAATGTTTAAAACAACATTATTGTACACTGGGTAAAATAATAATGCTTATGATAATGCGAGTTTTCTCATGAAAACCCGCATTGTCTGAAATGAATTATAGAGGACCAATTCGGCTAAAGCGAATACCTGTAGGCCATTCGTTCTCTTGTTTATCTAAACTTAACCAGATAAACACCGCACGGCCCACTAAATTTTGCTCAGGAACAAAGCCCCACATACGGCTATCAGAGCTGTTGTCTCTATTATCACCCATCATAAAATAGTGTTTCTCAGGTACAATCCACTCATTAAGTGGTAAACCTGGTTGTACATATTTTGATTGAGTAATGTAGTTATTAATCGTCAAAATTTGGTGCGTAACGGTATCTAATTTCTCACTTCGACCATATTGACGCAGTGAGTTATTCGGTACCGCTTGGTCTACTGGGATTTGATAATTACCATATTGATTATCAACCACAGAGCTATTTTCAAATACCATTGTCCATTCACTTGGCTCTAATGGGCCATAAGTAACTGGTAATTTTTCTGTGCATTTATTGTCTGCACAGTTAGGGTAAATAGTCAGCTCTTTCGCTTCGGGGTTATAAATGATTTTATCCCCCGGCAAACCAATAACACGTTTCACGAAGTCTACATTTGGCTCTTTCGGATATTTAAATACCGCGATATCTCCACGATTAGGCTTACCCGTTTCGATTAATGTGGTTTGAGTAATAGGATCTTTCAATCCATAAGAAAACTTCTCAACCAACATAAAATCACCAACTAAGAGTGTTGGCATCATCGAACCTGATGGAATTTGGAACGGCTCATAAATAAACGAACGAACAACCAAAACAATGGCTAACACAGGAAAAATTGAGGTTCCCGTTTCCAGCCACGACGGACGACGAACTGCTTTCGCGAGTTCATCTTCGTTCATTGAGCCGTTTGTTACTTCCCGCAATTTTTTAAGTTTCGCTTTACGTGCTGGCGCAAACTTAAATTTATCTAAGCACCAAATAATCCCTGTCACCAGCGTAGCCAGTGTGAGGATCAGGGCAAATGTGTTAGCCATTAAGACTCCTTGTAAACTTAGCTGTCTTTACCAACGTGCAATATAGCAAGGAACGCTTCTTGTGGGAGTTCAACGTTACCCACTTGCTTCATACGTTTCTTACCGTCCTTTTGCTTCTGTAACAGTTTCTTCTTACGGCTAACGTCACCGCCATAACATTTGGCAAGAACGTTTTTGCGCAGCTGTTTCACTGTAGAACGAGCAATAATGTGGTTACCAATTGCTGCTTGGATAGCAATATCAAACTGTTGACGTGGAATAAGCTCTTTCATTTTTTCCACCAGCTCACGTCCGCGGTACTGCGAGTTGCCACGGTGAGTGATCAGCGCTAATGCGTCGACACGTTCGTTGTTGATTAACACATCCACACGCACCATGTCTGACGTTTGGAAACGTTTGAATGAATAATCTAAAGAAGCATAACCACGAGAGGTTGATTTTAAACGGTCAAAGAAATCCAGCACCACTTCTGACATCGGAATTTCGTAGGTCAAAGAAACCTGGTTTCCGTGATAAACCATGTTGGTTTGTACGCCACGTTTTTCAATACACAGAGTGATAACGTTACCTAAATACTCTTTAGGCATCAGCATATGACACTCAGCGATAGGCTCTCTTAACTCTTCGATGTTATTCAGCGGTGGTAATTTCGACGGACTATCCACATAAACAATCTCGCCATTAGTTTGCTGAACTTCATAAACTACCGTTGGCGCCGTAGTGATTAAGTCGAGATCGTATTCACGCTCTAAACGCTCTTGAATGATTTCCATGTGCAATAAGCCAAGGAAACCACAACGGAAACCGAATCCTAATGCTGTTGACGTTTCTGGTTCATAGAACAAGGAAGCATCATTCAGGCTTAATTTACCCAATGCATCGCGGAAAGCTTCATAGTCATCAGAGCTAACAGGGAACAGACCCGCATAAACTTGAGGTTTCACTTTTTTGAAGCCCGGTAATGCTTTATCTGCTGGGTTACGAGCACCTGTTAAAGTATCCCCAACTGGGGCGCCAGTGATGTCTTTAATCGCACACACTAACCAGCCTACTTCACCGCAGTTAAGCACATCACGATCAACTTGTTTTGGTGTGAAAATACCGAGGCGATCCGCGTTATACACGTTGCCCGTACTCATCACTTTAACTTTGTCGCCTTTTCTCAACGTACCATTTTTAATACGGATCAGAGAAACAACACCTAAATAGTTATCGAACCAAGAGTCGATAATCAGCGCTTGTAACGGTGCATCACCATCACCTTCTGGTGGTGGAATTTCTTTCACTAAACGTTCGATAACATCTTGAACACCGATACCGGTTTTCGCAGAACAACGAACTGCATCATGGGCATCAAGACCCACAATGTCTTCAATCTCATCAGCAACACGCTCAGGATCAGCGGCTGGTAAGTCAATCTTGTTCAGGACTGGAACCACTTCCAAATCCATTTCAATGGCGGTATAGCAGTTCGCTAAGGTTTGAGCTTCAACACCCTGCCCTGCATCCACAACTAATAATGCGCCTTCACACGCAGCCAATGAACGAGAAACTTCATAGGAGAAGTCCACGTGTCCTGGGGTGTCGATAAAGTTCAGTTGGTAAGTTTCGCCATCCGCCGCTTTATAATCGAGCGTTACGCTCTGTGCTTTGATGGTGATACCACGTTCACGTTCCAGATCCATAGAGTCTAAAACCTGAGCCGCCATTTCACGGTCAGTTAAGCCACCACAGATTTGAATAATACGATCTGACAACGTTGATTTTCCGTGGTCGATATGTGCAATGATCGAAAAGTTTCTGATGTTTTTGATTTTCAAGGTAATATCTTCTTTTAAATTGCCTTACAAAATCAGTTTTGAGCAAATTTTGCCACAAAACTAAAATGCTATGATTATCACAAGATTGCTAATTAGCAGCATTTTACATACAAGAACCCACTAACACAAAGATTCAATGTAAAACAACTGTAAACTTGCCAAAGTTGAATGAGTTACTTATTTCATTTTTCTTCGTTTTTCTTCATTTTTGAACGACTAAAAACAAAATCGCCTGTAGTAAAAAGCTTGTGTCGTGAAAGCTTAGCTACAGGCGATGATGTGAGACAATGGCATTCAACAATGTGTTTGAACGCTGATTTCGCCGGGGGGCAGTCCTATTTGTAAAACGATTGGCTGAAAATCGATTTTATTACGCCAACGTGAAGCCATTTCTCGCGCAGTGAAAAAGCCAGCAAACCCACCGAAAATTCCTGCTAATGCGACCCATACCTGCTCAAATTCAGCTAATTGAGCCAATGCGGCAAATAAAAACAATCCAACCAATGGCGTTAAATAGACTAACATCGCAGAACGCAGTAAGCTCCCTTCAGGAATACCCACTTCAATTTTTTGTCCAACAACCAAAGGCTGTTCAACTTCAATTTCCAATTCGTGCTCAGTGTTAGGCCCAATTTTATTTAAAGCATATGAACCACAAGCAGCACGAGCGCTGCAACTTCCACATCCGGCTGAAGAGCCATAACGCAATAATGCTCGCCCTTTCTGCCACCTAATCACCGTTGCCCATTCTTTTACCATGATTTACTCCCGAAACTGAATGCTACTCGCAATTAACTGGGATGTTGATAGCGGTAACTCCCCTATTATCGTAATCACATTTTGCTTTTGAGTCATGGTGTAAATTGTGCGGCGACCATTTTGTAGTGGCTGATCAAGTAAAGGACCTTTCGATGTTTTTGTCACATTAACCGAAAAGGTAAATAGCCCATCGCTGAACATTGCCGTTTCAATGATGTCATCATCGCTTAATTTTCGCGTAGAGCGAGACACTTCCTCAAAGCCTGGAGGCAGCATTCCCACCCGCCATTTAAACGATGGATTTTCGTTTTTCGGCGACACTAATAATGGTGGTAAATTTACATTACTGAGAGATTTCAATGAATTTTGTACATTCTTGCTATCTAAAACAGTCGAAATCACCCTAAACTGTTCCAGTGTTTGATTATTGTTGTCGAGTAAATCAACACGCAGTGGCAATTTAGTTTCTTCATCGATTAATAACACATAATTAAATCGAGAATTGTCTTTTGAAATAATTCGCATGACTAATGCGGGTCTATCACCAATATGCGTACGACCAGCATCGATAAAATTATAATAAGGCTGAATTTTTTGGTAATCCGCAAAAAGTACCGTAGGTAAGTTATCAATGATATGTTCACCATTTAAGCTAAACGCATCGAATCCCGGTTCAAAATAACTAATTCGGTTACCATTTTGCACTATCTCTCGGCGAGATGAATCCATCTGGATCATTTGAGAAATAGGGACTCCATTAATAATCGCGTGGCGATAGCGCACTGGAACGATATTTTGCGGATTGAATGTCATAAACGACATTTCATAGGACAGGTTCTGGGCAGCCGTTCCCATTTCTTTGAAAAGAACATCGGCATCCGTAGATGATGCCGACGCTTGATTAGACATAATCAGGCTGCCCGTCAGGCAGAAGACGGATAACCATTTATTCATTATTGCAGTTTAACCCCTGCTGATGCGGTATTTTTATCACTGTCTTGATGCGGCTGATTCAGCATTGAACGTCTTTCAATTTCATACTGTTGCAGCATGGCGTTGATACGTTGATTTTGTTGCTCGATTTGCTGAGATTGTTGCTCAGTACCAAACAATTGGCTATCTGAAAGATTTAAGCTAACTGGCGCACCACGTCCGACTGGAACGGTATTAAATACAGGATCATCCACAGTAGAATCGACACTATTGCTTTGATTGTATTGTTGAACACCCACAATTACAGCGAGTGATACACATGCAGCCACACCGATTTGCGTAATTTGGCTAGCCCATGGACGAATTTTGTTCCAAAACGGGAAGCCACTCCAGCTTGCTGGCTCTGGTTGTGATTCAACAACTGCTTGAGGATTAATTCGCACCGCTTCATTTTCCAGCGCTGCCGCAACTTTACTTGCAATATCAAAATGAATGACATCGCCTGTATCATTACGCAGAGTATCACGAACAAGATGATAGCTCTCCCAACGTTGCTTTAACGTTGAATCACATGAAATGGTGTTAATA